>NZ_AP025144.1:2756402-3445503 GCF_019977755.1 Vibrio penaeicida
AATCGTAGGTGCTTCTTCGGGAATACCCAGCACGGCGTGCCGATTCTCCGACGCCAAAGCCCGCTTCCAGGGCATCAAAGAATCGATTGTCCCTGCGTTGAGTGCGTTTGCATGTCGGCATGCTCACACCCCGTCATTTCGCAGCCAGTTATGATTCATCTTCATCATGCTCCCTTCTTCGAACCAGTTTGAGGTGTTCTTTTTTAAACCACCAGTTCATGGCTAAGCCCGCCAACCCAATAAGAAGTCCTCCCAGTGCCACCCATTCATTGATGGTGAGTCCAGCCAGCACGGTAATGGCAGAGGCGCTGTAAGTGGTCGTCACCGCCGCTCTCTCGACCATGCCTCAGTCCTTTTTCATCACGTCGGTGACTTTAGGAACGATTTTTTCTGCGCTGCGCCCCACCACATAGCCGCCCAGACCTATCTGCAATAGTGTCCAGGCTTCATCTGACAAACGAAACTCAGTCAGACCAAAGGTATCTGCGACGACCAGTGCCAAGAACGTCAGCATGGTGACGGGTCTCCAGTTACGCTGTAACCAGCTCGCCCCTTGCGCTTCAGCGGTGATAACCTGAGCTTTCGCTTCCAGGAGCCTCGCTTCATAATCCATCACCTGTGTGGCCATGACGTTTTGCATCTCAAACAGTTTGGCTTTAATTTGAAGGCGTTCTTCATCACTGGTATGCAACGCATCAATCACGTCGGTGACGGGTTTGACCAATCCGGTAAGGACATTCCAAATGCTCATTAAGCCCTCTCCTTTTCGTCTTCTGGGTATTGAGCCCAGGGAAGCTGAAAATGTGGACCGTCTTTGAATGTCCTCCAGTCACCGCCCCACTCAATCGGAATTCGAAGCTCATCAGCCGCCTGTTTCATGGCGTCCGCAATCTTGTAGTAAAGTGGCCAACTCCAATCAACTGTTCCATCTACCCACGCCCCCAAGTCAACAGCATGACCGGTAAGGTGACGGCTTCGCAGGGTTGTTGACGCACCGGAACTGAGCAGGCGTCTTTGCCGTTCGATAGCTCTCAAACCTTCCAATACGGTGAAATCAACGGAGGTGATGTTAATCGCCCTTTCAACCACACGTACAAGGTCAGGGTGAACCCCAACTAAGTGTTGGCGTGAGCGTTTACCCAGTCGATAAGCCATTTTGATAGCCCTTAAAACGCGAAAACCCGGCACCTTAAGGCAACCGGGTTTACAAACGAAAACGCCCCGAACTGAGTTCAGGGCGCATATCTTCATAATATGGGATTTAATCTAGTTGGTTGTGTACAAAAAATCAACTATTTTGACAAGGCGCTAAGCCACGTTGTCTATCGCCGCATCAACCCAAGCTGTGCCGGATTTCACCAGAACATCCGCTCTGCGTCGGTCAATATCGAGCCACCTGGCGACTTGAGAGACATTACTGCCACCGGTGTAAAACAACACCACTGCCTGCCCCATCTCTTCATCTCGGTGATTGAGCCTGGCGACGGCACTGTCCACCAACATGGCATCGTCATCATTGATGAGCGGAGAAGGCAAAGTTGAGCCCAGTAACTTCGTGAAAGTGGTGATGGACGGATAGCCCACGGTCAGGTCGCTATTCACCCTCGCCCATCGTCCCCACTGCTCTAAGAGCCAAGGAGTGTTATGAGTAATAAGCTCCGCCATAAATGTCCTCTCTTTTTTGAACGTGCAGATAATGCGATGAAATCTTAGACCACTTAAGGGTTTCACTCATCATCTGACACAACTGCTTTGCGATAACCATAATCGCAAATGACCAATTAGGAAAGGGACAGAGAACGTGTTGGGCGGTTTGAATGACTGTCAATGCAGACAATAGATGATTATTGCCTATCTACCGGCGTAAGGCTCATATGTTTTATCTTCATTTTCTAGGATTGAAACAAAGCTGAGAATCTTGCTGACCACTGTTTAGCATATTCGTAGTTACCGACCGACACTTGAATTAGAGGTGTATCAGTGTCGCTAATCGTAAACTCCAGTTTGTTGTTAATTAATGAGTGCTTGTGTCTCCCGTTAACCGTTTTATTCTGTTCTGTATATGTATGCTGCCAACTGATCACCTTGCTAAATTCAATTTTTTTACTAACCTCCACACCTACAAATGCAAGCATTTGGTTAGATTTGTCAACTAATACAACATAAGGTCTACCAACCATTTTATAATCTTCAGAGAAACCTTCACTTTTGAGAGTTTCTATCAATGCTGCGCGCTTTTTACGCGCCTTTAATTCTGATGAAATAAAAAATACGACTAAAGCAACAACGCCTAAGCCCACTAACCATTCCATTTTTAACCTCCAACACATTAACATTTATATACTTCATACCAACTAAGCCTAAAGTACTAATACCAAAACAGGAACTAAAGCTTATATAGAGCATAATTCAATACTTTCATTGGAAATTGTGAGGATATTCAAAGTACTAGGTGAACATAGCGCCCACTTAAACCGCTGCTGCCGCATTGCGCCTTAAACACAATTATTAATTGAAAACTAAAAATACAACGCGTTAGCTGTCGGTTTAAAACTTTTGTTATGATTTTCCAGATTTCACTTACAACTAACCCTAAAGTGATCTCATACGCAACCATTAAGCACTTAGTTGCATTCTAATGCAAAATCCATATTCTGTTCTGAAAGGTCACTAATAACATAAGCTCAATGAAAGAAAACCTACCATACACACTACCGAAAAACACAAAAGAGCAACTTAAAATCCTTTCAAAGATTACTTCTATCCCATCTAATCTCTTGGTAGATGCTGGAGAACTAGAAGTAGAAGCTATTTCATCTATGGTCTTGTATCGCCATATGGATAGACTTCAAAGGATTGAAGCCATGCGTTTAATTCGTAGCGTCCCGAACAGAGCATTAATGGGTAAGATCATATCCAAAACACTTGATACAACGTATGTTAACCCTCAATGGGGGATTTGGTCGCTATCTAATGATGAGTTAAAGAAAGATATTGCGGTACATTCAACAATCGACTCTTTCGCAGGCTATGTTGGTGTTGGGGCTTCCGTGCTAAGTGGGAAAGACCTGGTCAAAGACTTGTGGTCTCTTAAGAGGATGGGAAAGAAACATTGGGTAACGATTGTAATATGGGGTTGCATCTATTTTAATAAAAAAGAGCTAAATAAAGCACGCAACGAGCTAGAGAATAGAACAACATTACAATCTTCGGGTATGTACTAATGATACAATCAATTATTATCAAAGTGCTATTCAGTATTTTTTTATTCGGCATGGTTGCTTGGTATTGGAACGACTCAAGTGAGTCAACAAAGACTGGGTTATTTTTCTTTGTATTTACGCTAGCCTTTTTCCAAAATGCTTATTACACCCATAAGCTAGAAAAGCTGAAAGAGCAAAAGAAGAGCGAGCATTTATAACTTCAGCTTATACCGCAGACAACGCACAAAACACGCCTTAAACACAACGCATAGCAAAAATGCCACGCGTTGCGAATCACTCTTAAACAGATTGTTATGCAACTGCTCCATAGCGTCTTAAGAACTCTTCTTTGCGATGCGCTTGAATACAGAAAGAACTGAATTCGTTGAAGCGTTTTAGCTGCCATAGAATGCCCTTGCCAAAGTCAAGATACACTGGTTTCGTTGCATTTAACCACACTTGTTTTGGTCGTTTCCACTCATAGAAAAAATGACCAACATGAGTATCTTTAATTAAGCTCTCTATTTTATCAGATGAATGTATTTCGATTAGTTCATCTGGTTGGTATTCAGAAATATGGAAGTAGATAAAGTGTGTTTTATGATTCGTATTTTGAACGCCAATGTCCACCATAGATGCATGGTTCGGGTCTGGTAATGCAGCCCTTAACTTCATATTTTTGGCTAGGTTCCTACCATTTACAACCCAAATCATATCTCCGTAGAATTGCTCACGAGACTGTAATTCCTTATGCGACATCGATGAGTTTTGGAACTCTAATACCATACCATTAGGTAATTTAACGTCTGCTATATGTTTTTCACCGACCTCATCAAAGTCGACAATCTCTTGATAGTCATTTGCCCAATGGTTTTTCCAGTCTCTGTGCCACTGACTTTCATTATCCCACCAAGGGTCACATGAATCTTTGCGTGTATGAGCCCAATGCCAACGTACTTTAGTGCCACACTTAGACAGCGTAGGCTTGCCACAAAACTGACATAAACCTTTTACCTTCGGAGACGGTTCCTGCCTAACTCCGTCAACTAACGAAAACTTCATTCTATCCTCTTGTTACATAACAACTAATTAAGTAGCCAAAAGCGTCCCCATGGCGTTTCCGAAAACCACCGTAAACACAAAACCCAACGTAAGCCAAAAGTACCACGCGTTGTTTGTCGGTTTGAGGCTTTTGTTAGCCATTAGACAGCTTCGATGCGGCTATATATGCTAGCACCGAAAAAATGGCAACAACTATAAAACAGGGTAAGACATACTCAAATATGTATGGTGCATTAGCGACTCTTTGCTCTTCACTCATATATGGGAACGATAGCTTCCTATATGCAACTAAAAACATTCCAAAATTTAGACCGCCTACTAGAAGGGCACTGATAAGAAGGGAGATAATTTTTCTCATTTACTTCACCTCCCAAAACCAAACTTCACGACTATCATTAAAATCAGACACAACACCAAAGAACTCATACAGGGATCGTCTAAACATTCCGTCACTAGTGATTTCGTCTTTATTCCATAAATCAATATGATCTCCACTTCGGTTAGAAAAGGCTTCATAAAAGTGCCACGTATTGTTTGTCGGTTTGATGCTTTTGTTATATGTTTAACTTTCGCCTATACTATATGCGCATTATTAATGCGCATAGGATTATTTTATGGGAAACACATATAGCAAGAATGCACCAAAGAAAGCAACAAACCTTAGCTTAAACAGTGAGTTACTAGCCGAAGCTAAGCGCCTAAACATCAATCTATCCGCTACTATGGAGAAGGCATTAGAAAAGGAAGTCAAACAACAATTAAAAGCCGAATGGTTAGAGGAAAACACTGAAGCGATTGAAGCTTGTAACGATTTGACAACAAAACACGGACTATTTTCCGATTCATACCGAGTATTCTAATGCCTCAATTTACGCTTTATAAAAACAACGACAAGAGCACCGCTACCGCTTATCCATATTTTGTTGATGTCCAAAGCGAGTTGGTAGATTCACTTAATACTCGCTTAGTCATACCTTTAACGCCTATCGAACTACTAGAAAAAAAAGTACCAAGTCATTTATGTCCAATCATTCATATCGATGAAGGGGACTTCGTGATTCTTACCCACCAAATGGCTAGTGTACCTGTAGGGATTCTTGCGACCCCAGTCAACGAAATAAGTACGTTTAGAAACGAAATAATTGCTGCAATAGACTTTTTGATCACTGGCATATAATGCCAGCTTATGCCGCTGCCAACGCACTACAACGGCTACATCAATGCGCTTTAAACACTTAAGCCAATTCAAACCCAAAGCGTTGAGAATCTGAATGAAATCATTGTTATATGCCTGCACCCAAAGTAAGAACTACAAGCTATATAGCCTTTTACGATCTTTGCGATAACACTTAAAAGCCAAGACCCAGAGCGAAACCAAGGCAAACAAAGCTACCTTGTCGTATCTATGTAATAGCTTCCCAACTATGGCATCTTCCAAAGGTTTCATTACCCCTTGGAACTCAATTTCAGCGATGTAATATTTGCCGACCAATAAAATTACGACGTGAAAAACGACACCAAGAATCAATGCTAATTGAGTTCTTTTGGATAATGAAAGCACATATAAAAATTCATATACAAAGTTCATTTTTACTTCCTAGCTGTATTGGCATATAACGCCCGCTTAAGCTGCTGCCACGCACTACAACAACTACCGCACAACACCTTAAACACTAGACCCACAGCAAACTGAAAGTGTCACACGTTGGTGGTCGGTTGAAGCTTTTTCATATGCAACTTTTCTAACTTGGCAGTTTACAACGCCTTGCAGCTTTATGAAGAGCCTTCGCGAGATCTGATGTCATTTTATTAGGGTCAATATCTTTAGATTTCTCCCCAACATCACTTTTGTCTTTATGATTATTGGTCTTTTTCATCATCGTTATTCTCATCAAGTATCTTATCCATCTGACCACCGGAAGCTAAAGCCTCTGGCTCTTCTTGGTTGCCAAGGGTATCTAGGAAATTCTTACTTACTCCTTTCCTTTCCTTGACACCTTTTATGTCTATCAATTTTCCTTTCTCTTCCTTCATATTTACAGCCTCATAAACAAGTAGTCGCCTTTACTCACGTATGTTAACCCAAACGACTGATAGTAGTTTCTTACATCTGAATTAATAGGTTTCATTACCCGAATTTCGGTTGCTCCAAGTAACTCAGCATACGTAATCATTGTAAACAGAGTAGCAGGAAATACCCTAGGTCCAGATATTTCAGGGTTTGCTTCGATGAAATCCAACCTCATAGAAGAGCCGTAATATGTCGGGCGCCCTAACGATAAACTTAACAGTTCACCTTTTGACCAAACGGCCAACTCAAATCTCTTTGGATACCTAAATTTAAACGCTGAATAACCTTCAACCCAATCCCAATCTACCTGCCTTTTTTCAGAGTTCGCCCACCATTTAGCCATTTTTAAGGCCTTACTATCAATACATTTGAGTTCTATACTCTTGTACTCAGCTATTTTATTCAGCTTAATTTGAGCGGCTTTTACTGTGTTAAGCCTAACTTGAGAATAGCGCTGTTCAGCATCTAAATGCGTCGCTTTCATGATATCTCCTTTTCAAATGGAGACATCTTATTGACGACTGTACTTTAGGCAAAACTGAAAGCTGGTTTATAAGAAGTACATCCCATTGATAAATTTGAAATTTTCACGCCTTGCATACAACCCAATTTAAGCAGATGCTAATGTAATAAATCCAAACAGTTCGCCGTAATCACAAATGCCACGCGTTTTTGGTAGGCTTGAGTTGATTGTTATACGCGTCCTAACGATGACGTAAGTTCGCTTACGATTCTTTGTTGGACATAAGGGAGGTACTCTTCATAGAATGTTGCAGGACGTACGTTTGTAAGCTTTCCTTCGTCAACAGGCACCTTAATTTCGAAGCTCGTCTGCTTTACCCAATTAACCTTGATAAACAGTGCATTCCAATCAGATATATCAGCCGTACCATACTCTCCGGACTGTAAGCACTGAATAAAGCTTTTAGTAACGATACCGATACCTTTAACTTCGATATTGCGAATGTACCTCGGACTGACACTTTTTAAGTAGATAATATCGCCGACTTTTAATTGAGAAACCGCCTCATAAAGATCTTTAGAGTTGTCTTCATTCCAGCCAAGTACAAACTTGTTATTTTCAAAAAAATTTTCTTTAACTTCAGTGCCACCCCAATTTGATCCTGCGCCAAAAATCGCCATTTATCTCTCCATTACCATATAAGAATATAACGAATGACATGGATTCCCCCACCCTAGAGGCTGCCACACTGAGGTGGTATCGATTAACGCGGAGGCACCATGTCTAATTGTTCTTATTTTTGGCGGTATCAACATGGCGAAAAATCACTCTAGCATCCACGTCATCGATTCCAACGGGAAAGCTATTCTACACAAATCCGTCACCCACCCTAAACGCGACTACTTTAACAGTTATTCGTCTATATGCATATAGTTGAAAGCGTGTAAAGGCGCACATTCGTGAACGAAATGACGAAACGAATTAGATGACTTTGTTGTTCGAAATGGATTGGCTGCTGACGCAGCCAAGAGAGTGTTATTGCCTATTGATAGGCGGAAGTCTCATATGTTTATTCTCCCCACTCGTGTAAACGGTTATGGACAGCTATAAATTTACTTGAAGGTCTATTTTTAATCTTGCGTGGAAGGTTGACAGTTTTTCCATGCAGATTGGTAGACATTAAGCGATCAAGTTTAGAATAATCGCCGTCGCTGCCATTTGGGTCGTGATAGCGAATTTTATACTCACTGGATAGTGTTATAAGACCAGCATCAAATAGACGATGATGAAAGCTATTTAACAGAATACCATTGCGCACATCCATTCTTTGTGCGTCTGTTGCATGCTTCCAAGGTATTATATGGGCGGCTTCGAGCCCTTGCACAAATGAAAGTCCAGTAAACGCACATTGATAAGAGTACGCTTTGAGTAGAGCTTGTCTAAATAACATTTGCTTGATACCACGGGATTTTACTTTACTGTAAATATCCTCTGACGAGTCAGGGTTATCAACCAATGACTTAATAATATTTGGATAAGAGAGCCCTTCTAGAGAAAAACCAAATGGGTTGCCATGTTCTTCCCACTTAAAGTCATATACCTCTTCTAGACCATCTCCAAAATTTCTTAAGTCATATGCAATAAAGCCATCTCCAGGCTTTCCTGTAGAGTTAATTATCAGAATAGTTAAAGGCGGTATTTTTTCTGCCAAGCAATAGTCTTGTATGACACCTAAGACGAACCTTATGGCTCGATGATGGACGCCTATAGCATCACCTAACTCTTTGTATGTAATCGTTTTACGAGCTCTAGCTCTTTGAGCCAATATAGGCCAAGCTTTATAGGCTCGCTCTACTTGGTTAATTGCCATACTGATACATCCTCATAAACATCACGAATGACATGACTCCTCTCCTAGAACCTGCCACACTGTGGTGGTATCGACTTAGCGAAATCACTTTAGCATCTACGTTGTCAACTCCGACGGGAAAGCCATTCTCCGCAAATCCGTAACTTGCCCTAAATTGCTGACTACTTTACCAGAAATGCACTCGTGCGCATATATTTAGAAGTGTGTGGAGGCGCGCATTCGTGAACGAAATGACAAAATGAAGTAGATGACTTTGATGTTCGAGAAAGATTGGCTGCTATCGCAGCCAATAGAATGTTATTGCCTATTGACAGGCGGAAGGCTCATATGTGTTATGTAAATCTTATATAGCAGCGGATGAAGATACTTTTAAGTTAAATAACTTTGTAAAGTTTTTTGCAGAGAATAACAGTCTATAGCTATCATCGTATCCCTTAAGCTCGACGAATTTCTTCTTTTTAAACTGATTTATTATATATTTACGACCCTTATCACTGGCAGCAAAAATTGTTCTCCAATTACCATTACAACTCTGGAGCATCCGAACTAATTGATCGTTAACCTTGATTGGGTCATGAGCTTTCACTCCATCACCTAAAAGTGAAAAACATTCCTCTTCCCAAAACTGGAAATAAACCGCCATATCACCCGCTTTAGATACTCCAATCAAGCCATAAGCCACGCCATGTATAGATTCTTTTACGAGATAATCTCCGCCTTTTGATGTATACCAAGCATCCACCTCTGAACTAGACAGAGCGGAAAAAGATAGTATTGATAAGATTAAAGTATAGATATAACGCATAATTAAACCAAATGAGTTGCATATTAGGCGAGTGTACCATCACCTACCAGTCAGTTCCGTGCGGAAAGTCAACTTCGGATTTACACAACTGCCAATTAAGCTGCCAAAAGCGCCCCCATGGCGTTTCCGCAAACCACCGTAAACACTCATTTCACCGCAAACTAAAAATGCCACGCGTTTTTGGTCTGCTTGAATTGTTTGTATGCATATTTACCAGCGGCTGCCCAACCCTGTGCTAACAACACGTTTTCTCTTTGGAGGCGCTACATAAGAACTATCAATGTATATCTCTTTACAAGATCTGCACGCCCAGCGCCCTTTAGAACTGGCTCGTTGAAGACGAACAAGTAATTCATCTACATCTTTGCAGCGTTGGCAATAAGGACCTTCTTTTTGACCATTAGTCTCTAACCAATAATACGGCTTTTCATATATAGTGTTTCCTTTGTTCTCAACCTCTTTTTGAAGCTTAGAAATCAATTCATCTTTCTCAAGCAATAGAGTTTGAATTTCTGACACTTCAATTCGCGCATCTGCAAGTGCTGATATGAGATCTGCTATTTGCAGATTTACCTCTGCTTGCTCAAGAGTAGAAGCACTTGTGCGAACAGCTTTAGCTAGTTCCACAGCTGTTTTTAGACTTGTTAAAGCAGTTCCTATTGTAACTATATCTGCCATATTTCCTCTTTATTCGCATAACAACTTATTAGACCGAAACAATCCGTCTATCTCAGCAGAACGTTCCCACCTAACGGGTTAGCGCTTAATTCTTAAACTCATGCGATTATGCCACAACATTAAGTGCATATGGTTTAAAAGATGCATGTGAGTTTGTGGCGGTATACTACCCTGATTAGAGGCATGCAACGCTATAATGAAGCTGTCACAAACCGCCTTAATGACTGTAACCAACGCACCGTAAAAATACTGACGTTGGCTGTCGGTTTGAAGCTAAGAGATGGCGCCATGTGGGATGAAAATATAGCTAAAAATTAGCTATTGACGCCATAGTCTCTTGTTAGAGTACCATTACGCCGCATTTTCAGCAGCTTCTTCTATATTATCTTTTGCTACACTCTCATAATATTTCTTAGTCAATTCTGATTGTAAGAAGTCATCGTTTAGTAACTTAAGAAATAAGTTTTGAGATTTTTTTGTTTTCAAATCGAATTGAGAGCCATCAGCACTATATTTAAATTTGCCTTTTAACGCAGGGTGAGTATTTGTAAAAGACAATATTTCACGATTAGGTATTACTGATAAAACAGGCGATTGACTGGCTGATTTAACCAACTTTCTTGAAAAAGTTATGTCATCAAGACGAGATTCAAACACGCCACAGTCCATTACTAAGTCAGATGTTTTAATATTCTCTACACCCTGAGTTGCAATGTTTTTAATGGCATCATGGAAACCAAAAAACCTTTCTAGTGCTTTAATATCGAGGATATAATATTTGCCATTCAATTTTATAAACTGAAACTTGGGATCAATTTTAAGGATGTCTTGGTCCAGTTTCTGAAACCTATTTGAACCTCGCATTTTAGTTAAGCTAAAACCACTATCTTTTTGTAATAATGTAATTGGATAATGATGCTTATAAATGGCAAGTTGAACGTCTTGATTGCCAATTAAGATAAGTACACCTTCCAGTTGTTTTAATGAGTCATCACTAAATGAGAAAGGGTCAAACTTTTCACTTTCAATTATTTTTTTTAAGTTAGATAGCTCATCAGGGATATCGTCTAAATCATATTCGTATAGAGCATTCTTCCGATCGTCTGCACTTGATATAGGAATAAGTGACAGATCATCGTTAAGAAGAATTTTATTACTCAATGATTCAGTAAACATTTCTGCTAATTTAGTTTGATCAGCTTCGTTAATATCAACAGATTTAACACGCATTCCTTCATCGCTATCTAAAAGAAAGAAAAATTCAGCAGAACATCCTTTCGCTGTTATAACAGATGAAATTTCTTCCTTTAAGTTTTCAATAGTCATTCGACTTTCCTCGCAAAATATACTTTTTTATCTAAATCCAACGTATTTAATTGATCAAGTTCACTTAACCTATCTTTTGTTATTACAACAATATTTTCTTTTATACCTGTCCTTGTCTTAACCGTGACTTTGTATAGCCTAAAACCTAAAACAGCAAGTGTCGGGTTAGCATAAAACTTATCTGTTTTTACATAAATAATGCCTATGACAATTAACAAAAATGCTAAAGCTACCAAATATCTTGTACTTGCAAGGTTAAAACAAATTAAGGGGATAATATAAGTAGTGAGAAATGTAAGGTGTTCGTAATTTAGGTCTTCAATTTTTGTAATTTCAACAGGTAATTTCTTACTACCTGAAACCCTGTAATCAAAGCGGTAAAAAAAAATAATTCCAAATAAGACCAATAGCAAAGAAATAGCAGGAACTATGTTCTTCTTAATAACCTCCAAAAATCCAATGAATTGACAGTTGTCTCCAAAACACATAGGAATATCTACTGTTATCACTATGATTAAGAAAAATAGAAACCAAAGAGACATTATGTATAATTCGAATTTGTCCCAAATTTCACCAAACTTCATATTTTCATCCATGCTTGATTACTGGTGCTCTAACACCCAGTTAAGTAGCCAAAAACTTACAAATGCCATTTCTGCAAACCACCTTAAACTCTAAAATCACTACAAACCAAAACTGCCATGCGTTGGCTGTCGGTTTAAAGCTTTTGTTAGCTTTTATTCTCCGCGGTTTCTTCGGACTTTCTTACAGGACTAGAGGCGAGCACTTCTTTAACTGCATTAATGACGTAGTTCAGTGATAAGCCAATACCAACCATACCTGCAACACCAATATACTCTCGCCAGCTGGATGGCAAGTTATTTGGATCGCCATGAAGCGCTGCTATTATTAACTCAAAACCAGATGATATGGCATACACGGCTAGGAATACGAGTGCTACGTTATTAACTTTGAAGTCCTTCCGTTTATAAAACTCTAAACAAGCAAATGTAAAACTAAATACAACCCCGATTAATATACCTAGAGCAGTTCCATCAAAAGACATCACCCAACTCCTTTTGACTCTTTGCCTAGGAGCGCTCCTAAAACACCACCTAAAATTGCTCCAACAGGTCCACCAATTGAAGCACCTAATGCTGCTCCACCAATTAAGCCTACCGCCGCTGAAGCTTCACCAGTAACTTTTACTGCGTCTTTGAATGAATTGTTACAATACCCACAGCGATAATTTGCTGGTGATTCTCCATCAGGTATATCCGACACATTGTTACAGTGTCTACATTTGTATTTCATAATCTTTCCTTGAAAGCTAACAATTCTTATGGGACAAAAATGTCTGAATAATTCATTCAAAGTGTGTCCCACAGTATTCTGACCACTTCGACAGAATACCATGCAATTCATTGCACAATCTAGACTTATGCACTTCATTCTGTCGACTATCTGGCGTGAAAGTGGACACTAGTCAAATTTTAATCAACGCGTAAGGAATAACCGGTCTCTGGGGTGAGTACTTCAATTAACTCGATCTGAAAAGCTGAAGGATTTGACCTTATTTATCCCCCTCGCTTTTTTTCACTTTCAAGCAGCTTCATCACCACCTGAATCGCCTCTCCTGACCGAATCAGCGCGCCATCACAGCGATAGACAAGCCACCCTAGCCTCATCGCCTCAGAGTACTTCTTCAGGTCGTCAGAGAAGCCCTTCCCGCGCGTATGTCGCCCCTGGCTCCATCCGCCGCCCTCGACTTCAACGGCGAGGTCATGCTCTGGCCAGGCGAAATCAAAGCGCCATTTGCGGGTGGGATGAAATTGAAACTCTCGGTGAGGCGCTGGCAATTTCAGCGCTCTCACCTGTAGAGCAAACTCAGCCTCGAGTTTACTCGCCATCATTCGCTTCTTGCTCAATGTGCCGAATATCCTGATCCGACAAAACAAAGTTACGCTGAAGCAGTCGGGTTTCGGCTTGGCTTACCGCTTCTTTGAAAGGTTCGAGTGAAGCTTGAAGGTGCTGAAGGAAGGCGATGCAGTCGTTGAGTTTGTCGTTGGGGATGAGCTGGACGCGGTTCACGCCTGCGTATTGTCTGAGTGCTCGCCATGCCGCAAATTCGGCGGCGTTGCTTTTTTGGAACCGATTGCCGATGCACCACACGATATAGCGCAGACTTTGGTACTGCTCCGGGGTAATGGTTTCGATACTGCGGTTGGGAATGTACGCGCCCGTTTTGCGGATTTGGGGTAAGACTTCGTTTGTCACCCACTTTCGAAATTGTTTCGCTATGGGTTTGCGAGATTTAAAGATCAGGGCATACAAGCCTGATTCGTTGATAGCTTTTGCGGTTTGTCTGTTCTTACCAAGGGGGTCGGTAATATCTACCCCCTTAGTTTCATCATCGTCCAGTGATAAAACAACATCTTTATGGTTTTTAACACCAAGAACGCGACAAATATCTTTGGCGACAAACCAAGGTTGGTCATCGATTAAAACGATACGAACGGGTTCACTAGAAAAATCAAATATGCGAATAGAGTTAGGCATGATGACCTCCGAGTATGATTTTACTAAATCACCACCAAGGAGGTGCAAATCTCGTTTGGCGGCGAGCTGGACAAGGTTTGCACTACCGTATACTCGGAAACGGCGCGCCGAAGCGCCCTCATCCAGCCCACCATAATTCGAACGAATAAACGACAGGTGCGCTGAATTTACGCAATAAAAAACCAGCATCAAGAAGCTGGCGTCATTGCGCCGAGTAAAGAACGGGGTGCAAATCCCGATTGCGGATTTTGCCGCAATGAAATCAGTTTTGCTCACCTGTACCAGCTTGTCAACGGTTTTTTGGCTACTCATCGTGGTCAGCCTCCCCGCCTTGGTGCCGAAAGCCATACTTGTCCTGTAGACTCCGGATCCGTTCAAGAGACTGTTCACGACGAGTTGGACAGTTTTTTGGCACACTCGGCAATGCCTTGGGAATGACATCATCAAACGACTCCCCACGCGCGAGACAGCCCAAAATTTTGTAGTACTGGATTTGGAAAGCCGGATAGGTGTCTTTCTCCGTCCGGGTTCTCAGCGCATACCAGTCGGTGTTTCTCCCCATCACGTACAGCGCAGGATGCGTCCAGGTGGCTTCGAGTGGATCTGATGCATTTCGGCACACTTCCAGATACGCACTGCGAACGTCAGGGATACCGTGTTGCTCTGGACTCCCCAGACACCAGCCGATAAATTCGCCTGCACTGGGAAAGAATGGGCTCTTGTGACTTCGGGCTTTTCGGAGTCCCTGCTGCAACAAGGTATGGGTCACAATCTGATTTTCGATAAACGCCTTGGTCCAGGTTTTCTTAGTTCGAGCAAGCGTTTCATCGTCCGGCAACGCGTGTCGCCACGATGGAAAAATCGATTGCAACTCAACAAACAGCTCATTGACTATCTGAGCCGCGGTTTCTTCAATCGACTGTTTTATCTCAGGTTTAGGGGCGTACGTGTCTGAGAACCGCTTTGGGTTGTTGCGATACGCTTGGCTCAGTTGATTAACATTTTTCATGTGTGCCTCCACTACCAGCCGAGATCTTTCGCCCAGCTGGTATCACCGCTGTGAAAGTCGGGATAAGGTTTTGAGTGGTAACGCTCTTTAGGGGCAACCCATGCTGCTTTGAAAGACTTCCACCCTCGAGATTCCCACTCGGTCAGGCAGTCCTCCAAAGAGAATCCGTACTGTCTGGCTTGAACGAATTCCTTGGCAAGCTGGTTAGCGACACGTTGGCTAATGGGACCGCCTTTGTTGGATTTTCGGATCCGTTTGATTTCAGAAACCTGCTCTGGAGTGATGTTTTCGAATACGGAAAAATCCACAGCAGGTGGAAGGAGCGGTTTTTTGTCTGGAGGAATGGGGTTCTTTTTTTTATTTATTTTTTTTCTATTTGTATTTTGTAGAGTGTTTTTCTTTTGTGGGGGTCGAAACTGACTCTTCTGTGAGTCAATTTCGACTTTTTCGAAAGTCAATTCTGACTCTTTTTGTGCGCTGTCCGAGAGAGACTTTTTGAGTCGTTTTTGACTCTGACATGAGTCGATTCTGACTCTTTTTTCTTCCTCAGACGTCCCGCTTAAAGGTTGGGTTTCTCTTTGAGCTGACCGAGTTGAGCCATTTCTGATATTCATTACCCACTGCGATGTCGCGGGATTGATGCCAATTTTCTTACCATCACGCAGTAAGATCCGGCGGTGAATCAATGAGGCTTTCACCTTACCGATATTACTTCTGTCGATTCCTGTCAGCTCGCTCAGTTGGTCATAACAAATCCAATCTGAAGATTTGTGGTATCCAAAGGTCTTAAACAAGATCGCCTGAACCAATCGGCTTTCCCGACTGCTTAATGAGACTTTGCACAAGGCCAATCCAATTTGATTCGCGACCTGATAATAGCCCTCTTTTAGCGATGCTTTGCGTGCGGTTTCCTGTTCACTTTTGGGGAATACAACGATATTTTCAACTTGAGCATTCATAGTCTCCTCCTTCCATGGTTATCGTGTAAGTTGGACAATTCAGGGTAATGGTGTTCAAGAATGTCGATGGCAGCCAAACTAGTCGCAACGGACTCTTTCAGTTCTCGATGGGCTTTGTAAATGGAGGGGGATGACTCAGGGTTGTCTCGCAGTTCAATGACGGAAAGCTGAGCCTCCATATTTTCTTTCGTAAGTGACGCCGCTATCCGGTCACAATTGAGATGTTCTTTTTGCTGAGATGTCGTCCCTATGTATAAATCGGGTATCGCATAAGCATCATTGAGATATTGGATACGGATATCACATGGCAGTGCTGCCACTATGGCTTGTTCAATATCCCAGATACGATCTTTGAAATCATGGATACCGTCATAGTGTCCAAGCCACCGAAAAAGCTTCTGAGCATTTACCCTCATATCATTGTAAATGTCATCGCTATGGTTGAACGTAATGCCCTGCTCTTCCAAGATGGAAGTTAGCCCTATTCGTTCAACGGCCTCTATGATTTCAGCGGTAATGGTCGCGCGGCTAGTTTTAGGTAACGCTAGCCAATTGTTGATTGCCGAGTTCAACAATCTAAGGCGTGATTGCTGTTTCATGGCGTCTTCTCCGAAAGCCGCTAAGCTGTCTTCACATATAAAGTAGCGTCGTACCTCAAAGCACCATTAGTGATTTTCTCTAACTTAAGTGCTTGTTTCTCAGGAATGACATTCTTCCATTGAGATACTGAAGGTAGAGTAATATCGAGTGCCTTAGCTAAATTGGTTGCGCTGCCAAAATACTTAATTGTGTCTTGTTTCTTCATGGGTTCCTCCCGTGAGAGACCTATACCATTCGAAAAGTTTAGCATATTAAACCAATCAGTCTATAAAAACAAACCGAAAAGGGTTTAGAATTCTTAACTATGGACACATCAGATCGTATAAAACAAAGAATGAATGCTTCTGGTCTACGTGCAGTCGACGTAGCTAAATTAACAGGGGCATCAAAGGGCACTGTGAGTCAGTGGCTTAATGGGATTGCTAAACCCAGTGGTGGTTACATTCTTGCATTGTCAAAAGCACTTGATTGTCAGGCTGATTGGTTACTTTCAGGAAAGGGAGCCCCCAATAACTTTGCTATATCAAATGTTAGGAGCGAATCTGACTTGGCAGGAAGTTACCCACTGCTGAGTTGGACTCAAGCCAGACAGGTTGGAGGAGACTTCGACTTCAACTTAGAAGACAATACCAGATATAGATGCCCTGTTTCCTGTAGTGACAGTACGTTTGTACTCAAAGTTCAGGGGGTTAGCATGCAGCCTATCTTTAATGATGGAGACTTAATTTTTATTGACCCTGAAGCAGACAAAACTAATGGAAAGTATGTCATTGCAATCATAGAAGGCGAAGAAGAAGTAACCTTTCGGCAGCTTATCATTGAGGGCAAACGCTTATTCCTAAAGCCTAATAATCCCAATTGGCCTGAGCAATTGGTTCCTATAGAAGAGAGTTTTATCCTTGGAGTGATAATCTTTGGTGGTCGCACCTTCTAAACCATTCCAAATAATTTCCCATAAGCCCGCTATCTGCGGGTTTTCTTTTGTCACAGTTTAGAGAATTTAACACTAGTTTAATTTTTTAAACTTTCTATTGACAGCTTTAGTTTAGAACTCTAAACTAATTTTGTTAGTTCGCATTTATAGAGAACCTCATTTTCGTGGACACTCATATTGTATGCAACATATAAGCAGCTCCTCGAATATCTCTACTTTATAGCAGTAATGGGAACACATTCGCTTTTGGACTTTGTCTAAGGAGTGTATCCATGACTACCCCATGCATTGTAACTATGGATTTACAGCGTTATCTCGTCGAACAAGAGAGGCTGGATAACGTCTTAGATGCGCTAGATTCCATCACTAAAGAAGTGACCAAAGATCTACTTCATTACAATGAAGTTCGCATTGGTTCTCAAAGGTGGACTTTTGATGATGTATTGTCTGTCGCCTTTGAAACCGAAGAATTCTGTGACATCTGTAAAGCCCTGGCTCAAAGCACAACTGAGCCAGAACGCTTCCTCGCTCAACGTACCAGCTATCAATACATGATCGAAGCCGCTGCTGAAGCTCTGGCCAGCACGCTCGCGGAACGTATTTTTCATCTACGTAAACACGGAGGTTTTTATGACTACCGCTAACGCTGTATCCCTCGCGTCTATACACAAAGAATATGTGAAGTCCTTAATTATTCTGGCTCGTCGCAATGGTATGAAACAGACTGACATTGAGAGCTTTCATTTTCAGAGGCGTTTTGGTGTTGGAGGCTCCGACGTAGCGGCTATTCTCGGTATCTGTCCCTATCGAACGCCTCACGATGTTTGGTTGGAAAAGACCGGGCGAGAAGAGCCAGAAGACCTTTCTAATAATGACCGTGTGCACTTTGGCATTGAACTGGAAGAAACAGTGGCTCGTGAATATACGAGGCGCACCGGTTTGAAAGTACAAAAACGCAATAGCCCGTACATTCACAAGACTATGCCCTGGCTCCGGGCCAACATCGACCGCCATATAGTCGGAGCTAAGAAAGGGCTTGAATGTAAAACTGCCGACAAGTGGGCAAGCCGGGACTTGTGGGGAAATGGTAACGCTTATATGGAGAAAAACGGCGTTATCGAATGTGTGGAAGAAAGTGACGAAGTCCCTGAAACTTACATGCTGCAAATGCTTCACTACATGATGGTGTGTGACAAAAAAGTCTGGGATTTGGCTGTGTTAATTGGTGGCAACGATTTTCGAATCTACACCATGCTTTATGATAATCACTTGGCTGACATCGTGACACAAAAGCTGAAGGTCTTCTGGTTTGAGCATGTCATTGCCGACATACCCCCTTCCCCACTCAATCTTCATGATCTCGATACCATGCATGCTAAGGATAACGGTCGAAGTATCGTGGTAACCGATGAAATACTGGATGTCTTCAAACGATTTAAAACCATCAAAGACCAAATCAAAGCGCTGGAAACAGAGGCATATGGTCCAATGGTTGGAGGCAAACACATTGGCGGACTGGATTTCGCGATTAAGCACTTCATGGGCGATAACGCCGAAGTGTTACTTGATGAAAATGGTAAAAAGCTCTGCTCCTGGAAATCGCAAAGCAGCAAGCGCGTTGATACGACAGCTTTGAAAGAGGCAGAGCCGGCTATCGCCAAACAGTTTACTACCGAATCACATAGCCGCGTTTTTAGAGCGTAAGGAGTCCATGATGAGCATACAACTTTCTGACCAGGAAATGTCCATACTGGGTGCAATGCCGGGACCGGCTCCATGCGGCTTTGATGTTAGCACCATGATGTTTGACCCTGATTTAATGGGGAGGCTTGAGCGCTTTGCAGAGCTGATGGCTACGGGTAAATCGACCATTCCAGCCCATCTCAGAGGCAGTCCTGGAGACTGTCTCGCCATAACGATTCAATCTATGCAATGGCGTATGAATCCACACGCCGTAGCGCAGAAGACGCATGTAGTGAACGGGACGCTTGGCTACGAAGCTCAGCTTGTTAACGCTGTGGTGACTGCCATGGCGCCAACCAAAGACCGAATTAACTATGAGTGGTTTGGTGATTGGCACAAGGTCATTGGAAAGTTCGCCACTAGGCAAAACGGAAGTGGGAAATCCTATCAGGCACCTAACTGGAAACCGGAAGATGAGCAGGGTCTGGGTGTTCGCGCTTGGGCAACCCTGAAAGGAGAAGATGAGCCGCGAGTGCTCGAGCTACTTTTAACCCAGGCACAAGTCAGAAACTCAACGCTCTGGGCGTCCGACCCCAAACAACAACTGGCTTATTTAGCAGTAAAACGGTGGGCAAGATTACACACTCCGGATGTCATTATGGGTGTGTATACCCCCGACGAGCTTGAGCCTGTTGAAGAAAAAAGTATCAATCCTACTCCAGCGAAAAACAGTTCTCGAACTGAACGACTTCGAAGCAAACTGACGGCAGATGCACCTATGGTTTCAGACGAAGAGGAAACTGTTACGTTAGATGGTATTTTGCTCAAGATTGAGCACGCCCAAAGCGAGAGAGAACTGAACGAAGTGGTGGCTGATGCAAAACATCTAAAAAATACCGAGCAAACTAAGGCAAGAAAAGCCTATAAAGAGCAGTTGATTAAACTCAGGGCGCTCGAATCTTCAGAGCAAGATTTGAATTGAGGAGTGACACCTAACCGCTTTGGCTGCTCTTGCTGAGCGTATGCAACCTAACGTGGCGTTTTTGAATGACTACAGGATGGTAAGAGGATAGCAATATGAGAAAGCTGAAACCTAAAGATTATATTGAAGAGTTCTACCCTGGATCGGGTATGTGTCCGAAAACGGTGACAAACTGGATAAAAAAAGGAAAGCTTAGAGGAGAGCAAACGCCCACGGGACGCTGGCTAGTACTTGTTGAAGCCGATAACTACTCAGTCACGCAGGAGCTACTGAACTTTCTGGAGACGGAATAGTGGCGGCAAAACGAAGACACTCAAACAGAAAAGATTTCCCAGATTTTCTCTATGTAGAGAAACGCGCTGGAAAAGTTCGCTATCGATTCACTTGCGTTGATGGAACAAAGAAAATGTTTCCTGTTGGGACAACAGAATATCAGGCGATACAGGCTGCTATCGCCTATAACGCCAAACATCGAGCCATGGAGTCATTCAGTTTAGAGAGTCAAAAATTCATTAAACCCACAGACAAGTTCAATAAACCTCTATCGGAATGGATTGCGGTTGTGAAAAATCGGGTTTCAGACGAAGAAAACATGAGCCCCGACACCTACTCAGTTTTTCTGAATGATTGCGATCGCCTTATTGAGCGGCTTGGTCATAAGCTATCGAAACAGATAAAACTGATGGATCTCAATGATTGGCTGAATCACTACTTTGGTAGCAAGTCAAAAAACGTCTACAACCGAAAAGTGTCTTTTTTGAAAAAAGTTTTTGCCTACCTCGCGGATGAATCGGCAGTAAACACCAATGTTGCTGAGCAAAAGAAACCCCGCCGGTTAAACCCAGAAGATAAGGCAAAAGACAGGCTTGATTTGACCATAGACGACTTTAAGGCAATCCATCAAAAAGCCCCGCTGTTTCTCAGGACAGCAATGGAAATTGCGCTTCAATCCACTCATGCCGTGAAAGAACTGCACCGGATCAAGTACAGCATAAAAAAGCCGGCACCAGGCAAATGCGGGATATTGTGGTTTGAAGTTCCCACACATCAAAATGGCGTCACGGTATACGGCACTCTGTATATCCACCGACAAAAAGTCAAAAACAGCAAAGCGAGTTATGTGGCTATTCCGGTCACTCAAGCCATAAAGGATACCGTTGAACGCTCTCGAAAAGATAAACTCATCTGCCCTTATGTCGTCCACCGCAGAAATAAACTGACCAATGGCATCGCTAAAGAATGCGATCACCAATTCCAGTGCACCAGTAAAATCATCAGCAGAACATTTTCAAAAGTGCGTGACGAGCTCAATTTATACTCCGACCTCCCCAAATCCCTCAGACCAACCTTTCACGAAATCCGCAGACTAGCCGCTCAAAAGCTACAAGAAATGGGAGAAAACCCACAACAAAGAATGGCACATTCCCGACCTGAAACCACAAAAATTTACACCGATTCAAACAACATTGAGTGGCACGAAATCCCGGCAAAAGAGGTCGAAATTTAGGTGGTAATATACAGTGGTTTTCAATTTACTAACTCTTTGTTTTTCCTCAATTATGATTTTTTCCATTTCCGCCTAATTTTCATGCAAAAAAAGCAAAAAAACATATGATAACCATCTGTAAAAGAAAGGAAAAACACCAAAAAAGCGCATGAACATGGGGTGTCAGGGGTCGCTGGTTCAAATCCAGTCAGTCCGACCATGTTAAAAAAACCGCTGTTTTTACAGCGGTTTTTTGCGTTTAGGCTAAGGCAATCGAGCGAGTACCTCGTTAACCTTATCGACTGCCTCCATTTGAGGCATATGTCCTACGTCTGGTAGAAGTTCGATTCTGGTATGAGTACTTAAGCTCGAATCCTCTACCTCGGGGGTGATTGGCACCACCTTATCTTCCTGACCCCATATTAGGGCAATCGGTACCTCCAACGCTGACAGCGGTTTCACCAAATTGATGGTCTGTTTTCCGTTGTTTGATAACGCATTGCGAAGCAGATGAAGCGAGGCATCTACGCCATCCAGACGCTTATATTTGAGCAAATCGTCCACCATGGCTCGATTTACTAAACTTTGGTCGGCGAACAAATGCAAAACTGCTTCTTTCATGGCTTTGCGTGAATCTGCCTCAGAAAACCCAACTAAGTAGTCTTCATTGATATCAGACGTTAACCCTGCCGAAGCCAACAAAGTCAGCGAAGCTACTGAGCTGGCATTTTCAACCGCAAACTTCGCTGCCAGTAATCCGCCCATAGAATGCCCGACAAGATGGCAACACTCAATGTTTTGCGTGCTGACAAACTCCGAAATAGTCTGGCTCAGACATTCAATCGGGTCGCCATTGAGTGCTTTTGTCGACTGCCCGTGACCAGGCAAATCCAACGCATACACCGGATTGCTAGATGCTTCAAGGTTGAACAACCAATTGTCGAGATCGCCGCCAAATCCATGAATGAACAGTAAAGGCGTACCTTCGCCGTCGCGATGCACATAGCGAACAGTACCCGTACTCAGCTCAATGAATTGAGAACGAAGCGACTCTTCAGCTTCTTCCTCTGCATCGTCTGCGGCGGATTCAAACTGCTCAATGTAAGCGTCGATCTCCTCATCCGATACTGAATCGTCTGCTAGAACGCCCAGCAAGGCTTTCACATCATAGAGCTCACCTTCTTCTGCCACTTTTCGCCTCAGCACTCCTGCATCCGGCGCTTCCACCATACTGGCGATTTTGTCGGTCTCAACGTCCATGATTACTTGACCAACTTCAATGGAATCCCCCTCTTCCACCAGCCATTCATTCAGGGTTCCCTCCGTCATGGAAAGCCCCCATTTCGGCATAACAATCGGGATGATCGCTGTGTTCTCTGAACTCATAGCCCCTCCTTCATCACGTACTCAATGCGTTTCAAAATCGTATCGGCACTTGGCACATACGCATCTTCAAGGCTGGGAGAAAAAGGTACTGGCGTATGAGGCGCGGTGACCATTTGCGCTGGCGCTTTCAGATACGAAAACCCCTGCTCACAGACTTTGGCGCACACATCGGCGGCAATGGAACACCTTTCGTTGGCTTCATCAATACACACAATACGCCCCGTAACTTCTGCACTTTCCAACACCGTATCCATATCGATGGGAGAAAGCGTTCTCAAGTCGATAACCTCGCACGAAATGCCCTTTTTCGCTGCTAGGCTCGCCGCTTCCATTGCTCGGTGGACGGTTAATCCGTAAGAAACCAGCGTAACGTCGTTCCCTTCTCGCAACACATTGGCTTCACCAAATGGGATGGCATAAGCCTCTTGCGGCACATCGTCTTCCATTTGATAAAGGCTTTTGTGTTCCAAAAAGATGACCGGATCGTTGTCGCGGATGGATTGCGCCAGCAACCCCTTAGCATCGTAGGCATTTGAAGGGCACACCACCTTCACCCCCGGTAAGTTAGTAAACATCGGGGTCAACATTTGGCTGTGCTGTGCCGCAGCGCGAAAGCCAGCACCACACATGGCGCGGATGACGACAGGCGTCTCCGCTCGGCCGCCAAACATATAACGAAACTTCGCCGCCTGATTGAGGATCTGGTCGTAACATACGCCAATAAAGTCGATAAACATCAGCTCTGCAATCGGTCTTAACCCACAGGTTGCAGCCCCAATCGCCGCGCCTACGTAAGCGGATTCCGATAACGGAGTATCGATCATCTGTTTAGGGTGTTTGGCGTAAAGCCCTTTGGTAACACCCAGCACGCCGCCCCAAGCGTCATCCTCGCCCGGTGCGCCCGTACCGCCGACGATGTCTTCCCCCATCATTACCACATTTTCATCTCGCGTCATTTCCAGATCGACCGCTTCGTTGATCGCGTCTTTAAAGGTTAATTGTCTGCTCATCTTTCACTCCTTGAATTCGATTAGTAGCTCACGTAAACATCGCGATGCAGTGCTTCTGGTGACGGCTCTGGTGCGTCTTTCGCTTGCTGAACTGCATCGTCAATCAGCGCCAATACCTCGCCATCAATGGCAGAAAAATCCCCTTCTTCTGCTAAGCCTGCTTTTAGCACCTGCGCTTTAAATTTCTTGATGCAATCATGATTTTCTCGCAGGTCTTCAACCTCGCCTTTCGCGCGATAGGTCTGCGCGTCCCCTTCAAAGTGCCCGTAAAAACGCACCGTTTTGCATTCCATCAAAGACGGACCATCACCATTTCTGGCTTTCTGAACAATTTCGCCTGCCGCTTCATATACAGCAAAAAAATCAGTGCCATCTACGGTAATGCCCGGTAAACCAAACCCTGTTGCTCGGTCGATGTAAGACTTGGACGCAACCGCCCAATCCACAGCAGTTGATTCGGCGTACCCATTATTCTCAATCACAAAAATTACGGGTAATTCCCACACCGCCGCCAGATTTAAGCTTTCTAAAAACATGCCTTGGTTAGACGCACCATCACCAGTAAAACTGATGCCCACACCGTCGTGCCCCAAATGTTTCGCCGCAAAGCCAGCACCACACACTAAAGGCGAACCTGCCCCCAAGATGCCATTAGCCCCCATCATGCCTTTCGATAGATCAGCAATGTGCATGGAACCGCCCTTGCCTTTACACGCTCCGGTTTCTTTTCCATAGATCTCCGCCATCATGGCGTGCACATCCACCCCTTTGGCAATACAGTGCCCGTGACCACGGTGGGTAGACGCAATCCGGTCTTTGTCGTGAAGATGCATCATGATCCCCACCGCGACCGACTCTTCCCCCGCGTACAAATGCACAAATCCGGGGATATCACCCCGTGAAAAGTCCACGTGTAGGCGTTCCTCAAACTCACGAATGGTTTTCATCATTCGATAAGCGTCGAGCAATTTCTCTTTGCTCAGTGATTCGCTGATACTAGGCATCACATTCTCCTTGTTGATTACATAAAAGCATCCTTGCAGCGCATGCGTTCATGCAGGCTTCTACATTGATGGTAAAAAAAGCATTGGGAATCAGCTCGAGGGTCACATCATCTAGCGCCTCTACGATGTGTTCTCGCTCGCCATCCAGCGCAATCGCAGCGCTGCCATAACGAAGACCGACAGGCTGATTCGGGTTAAGGGTTGAAAGGGTTTGAATCGCAACAGGCAAAAACGCTCCGGGTATCAGAGGCACCATTAGGCGAGAAGTGTTCGTCAGACTAGAAACGTCCGCGTCGCTCGAAAGCTCGACAAACCGCCCACACGGATCCGTACGTTCAACGGGGGCACTCAAGCCAATGATTGAAGAAAGCCCAACTTGCATGGCAGACGCAAAGGTCACGTATACCGCGCGTAGCGTATCCGGTTGCCAAACGGCTTTGCTGCCGACAAACCTATCGGACGTTATCGCCGCATCCACTAACGCAATGTCTTCTATTAGTGCAGTTTTGCCTTCTGCGCCGGAGTCGGCTTTCTCTTGAATGCGAAGCTGTAACAACTTATTGGGCGAAAGCGCTGTCTCTTTCGAGATTTGGCCACTGGCGTACAGCGCTGTGGCTAAGCCAATCAAGCTCGGCTCTATGGTTTCGGGAAAGGCGTTATTGGTGCCCGTGGAATAGCCTGTAATGGGTGTGTTTCTCGCATGTTTAACCACCAGCCGATGCGTACCATCGCCTCCCAACACCACTATTGCGCTAACTTTGTACTCTTCGCACTCACGTGCCGCGCTAATGGTGTCTTGATCGGTTCCGGTTATCGGGGTGGGGAGAAGTTTCAGCTCAGGAAAAC
Source organism: Vibrio penaeicida (assembly GCF_019977755.1). NCBI lineage: Bacteria > Pseudomonadati > Pseudomonadota > Gammaproteobacteria > Vibrionales > Vibrionaceae > Vibrio > Vibrio penaeicida. The sequence goes on from NZ_AP025144.1 coordinate 2,782,339, forward strand.
CTTGTCGCTCGCCCACTTTTTTAGGCGCAGCCTGTTTGGAACTGGCTTGTTTAGATATGGCTGATTTAGCTAAAGCTGCTTGCCCGCGATTCACCTCTCGCTGCACCATGTCCGATAATCCGGTCTTATCAGGCATCATCCACACCTGATGCACGCCGCCCGCTTTCAAACCGGACAGTATTTTCAATACGATACTCACGCGATCGTTCAGCGTTAGGCTTCCAGAAGCCGCGACCACACGTCTTATGTCTCTTGCGGAGACGGGATTGGCAATCATGCCGACAACACCTTGATTCACAACATCTCTCCTTGATAGCTCCTTTACTAGAGCAAGCAAGATGCCGACTTTGAAATAAATCTATCCAATTGATTTTTATTGAGAATCTTAAAAGCCATTAAGGGAATTCGTAGCACCGCGACAGGATGCTGCAACAGGTGTTGCACGAGAGCGTTTCAAGATTGAGAAACACACAAAACAGCCGATTTCAACGCCGTTCTTAGATGCAAATTAGTGGGGTGAATGCTAGATCTGTATTAATGTACTCAAGCCCTAAGGTGACTGGGGTATGCATCGAAAGGAATCGATCATGAGAAGTTCAGAAGTGAATGCCATTCGCAGTAACACCTTTATCCGCTCTCACATAAAAGAGGTGGAACATGCCGTAAGCGGTAACGAGGTGGAGCGCGACCCTATTATCCTCAATTCGTGGAAACGCTGCGTCGAGACTCACCAGTTAGCGCCAGCCAGCTTAAAAGAAGCCTACATACTGCCCAGCTACGAACTGAAACTTCATCAGGAACGAACCGATCGACTCATTCACACCGCGCGCCATGCCCTAGAAATGCTGTACAAACAGATATCAGGCCAAAATTATGTGCTGCTGCTGACGGATCACGAAGGCGTCACCGTCGATTACATTGGCAACACAACTCAACAAAACGAGCTGAAATCCGCAGGATTGTATTTGGGGTCGTCTTGGTCGGAAGAACGGGCAGGCACCTGTGGCGTAGGATCGTGTATTTATACTGGTCAACCTATTACGGTTCATCAAACCGATCACTTCGATGCCACGCACGGGCAACTTACCTGCAGCGCTTCTCCCATTTATGGTGTAGATGGGCACCTCGCTGCGGTGTTGGACATTTCAGCCTTGCACTCGCCAGAACCCAAAAGCAGCCAATTGTTGTCGTTACAATTGATTCGCAACGTTACCAAGCGCATCGAGATGACCACCCTACTCTCCAGCTTTCGCCATCAATGGGTGCTGAAACTGAGTAAAACCCCCGAGTTTTTAGAACTCGACCCCGATTGCGCCCTCGCGGTGAATGACGACGGACAAATCGTAGGGTTAACCCATTCGGCTTACGGCATATTAATGAAAGGGCATTCCGCCACAGCCAATCCGTTAAACGCCCATCAACTTGGCGGCGTACCATTAGATAGCCTACTGGATTTAGACATCAACGACCTGCCGAAATACTCAAGGCGCTACTGCCCCAATCCGGTTGCCGTGACCACCCAATCCGGTGACTTGCTCTACATTCAGGCAATTGAACCCGTTCCGGTCACACCCAAATCCGTTCCGACAGAACGCCCCATCGCTAAGCCGCTTGAAAGGCTGTTCTTTCGCGACCCGATCATGAAATCGATGGCAGAAAAGGCTTCAACCCTTGCCAATTCTTCTATCTCCATATTGATCTCGGGCGAAACGGGTGCAGGCAAAGAGTACCTCGCCAAAGCGATTCACGATGCATCAAGAGGAAAACGCCCTTTTGTGGCGATCAACTGCGCCGCAATTCCAGAAAGCCTGATTGAAAGCGAGCTGTTCGGCTACACCGCGGGCTCATTTACGGGCGCAGACAGAAAGGGCAAAAAAGGGTTAATCGAACGCGCCAATGGAGGCACGCTGTTTCTGGATGAAATTGGCGACATGCCCCTCGCCTTACAAGCCCGATTGCTGCGCGTGATTGCCGAGAAAGAGGTGACCCCTGTGGGCGGGCACACCCCTGTTCCCGTTACCTTTCGGGTACTGGCGGCATCGCACCAAAACCTTGAAGACTTGGTGAAGCAAGGGCGATTCCGAGAAGATTTGTACTACCGTATTTCCGGTGCCAAATTAGAGATGCCGCCCCTGCGGGTAAGAAAGGACATTAAATGGCTATCGAGCAAGCTTCTATTGGAATACGCCGACCAGCCCGTTCCCATTAGCCAGGGCACCACTCAACTGCTGAACAAGCACCACTGGCCGGGTAACATTCGCGAGCTGAGCAATGTATTGCAGTTTGCGCTGGCGTTTAGCCAAGGGGAGAAGATTCACCCCGAACACCTGCCCGATTCGTTCTCGAAATACCAACAGGACGCACCCACCTTGCCCGTGGATACCCAGCTTGAAACCCTGCTGAATAACCTGAACTGGAACATTACCGCAACGGCCAACTACTTGGGGGTTAACCGAAGCACAGTACACAGACGAATGAAGCGCTGTGGATTGATCCCACCCAACCGGCGATAAAACCCACAAACTGATCACCGCACAACCAGCCAAACTTCTTTTTTGATGGTTTTGACGTTTTTTCAATCAAACAAACCACTTAGGGGTTTACAAGATTTCTAACCCTATATATTATGCGCCTCAACAACGGAGAGATGGCTGAGTGGTTGAAAGCACCGGTCTTGAAAACCGGCATACGTTAATAGCGTATCTAGGGTTCAAATCCCTATCTCTCCGCCACATTCTAAAAAGCCGCTGATTTTTTCAGCGGCTTTTTTCGTTTTTGGAATTCTTGAGTTGTGGTTTTGTTATATCATTTTTGCCCCAAACCTTCTCAGGACTTGTGAACAGAACTCCTCACCAATAAATCAATAGACCAAGTTAATCTAATCCGTACTTTGATCTCTTATGCGGAATTTTCCGTACCTCGCCCCACATAACTATATGCCGATTCACTTAACAGGTTGATACAAGTTGAGTTTCATAATGAATTGTAGCAACACAGACGGAAAGCAAAGACGGAAAAAGCCCGTCTATAAAGCGTTATGTGCAAGTCTCTTTCACTTCCTCAGGGAAACATGTAATATGCAAATGAATAGATAACAGCGTAGGGTATAGCTTGGGGATTGATATTTGTACAGCTCATTCGGTTAGCTTGAATGAAGCTCATGAGCTAAGGTTAGTCACAAGCGTAGAACGCAACCCTGTGATCTCAGATAAAGGCTCACTTACTGTTAAATGTGTTTATAGGCGAACAAAACATGGTGATTTTAAGAGAGACGGTAACCCTTTTATTTATGCTTTGAAGCGTAAGTCACCGTACTCAATAACAAACCGAGAACTTTTTCGCTTTCGCTCTAGTTTTAAAGAAATACTCTCTCAAATGAGTGATGGTCTAGATATAGATTTTGTTGTAGGGATGCCGTCCTCACATAATGTTGTGACTCATTTTGGCAATCGTGTAGCAAGGCAATTAGACGCAGTATATGTAGATGACTATTTTGTAAAACAAACTGTTGGTACTGTGCTGGCAAACTTTAACCTTGGCGCGGTTGAGGCTAGGCACAAGAACATTGTAAAAAGAGTACTGTCTACATACAGGAAGCTTGATCCTTGTGAAGAGGTCTCATTAAAAAAAATTGAGAATAAAGTGCGACACTATTTCGAGCCTGTTGCTCCAAACACTAGCTATGCAGGACCGATTCTAAATGGTAATGTTCTGATTGTAGATGATTTGCTTTCAACTGGAACTACGTTGTTATCATCAGAAAAGTTACTTAGAGTTCAAGGTATTAATGTTCAAGGCTCATTTTGCTTACTTAGTGACCTGACAACTCGAAAGTAGTTGAAGAAACTTTTGATATAGCCTACTATTACGTCAGACCAAGCATACGTCCCTTGGTCTTTAAATATGAGGCATACTTAGTATGTGGACCCGTGCAGCACTTGTTACAGTCAGTTCGTAGGGAACAAATAGTAACATAAGAATGGCAGCGGCTTCTTCAACTTGCGGTTGTAAAATGCTCAATGGGGACCCTTTATGGGGTCCCCTTCCTATATTCGGCTTTTCCAAATTACTGCATTTGCACATAACTGTTTAAGAGTGATTCGCAATGCGTGGCATTTTCACTAGGTGAAGGTATATGTCATGTTTTTTGGCACCTCAACCTTGTGTTACTTTTCCATACATGCACTAATCTGTTACACCCTAATTTAGTAATACGACTAACTCATTTTTGTCCAACTATTGGGGGTCAGTTCAAACTCAGCGGCTTTTTCACCATCCCCTCTAGGATTTCTCACCCATTTCAGGCACTTTATGGCTTATATCAATAATAACGTCTGCCCCAATAAGGAAATTCTTTGGACTTCGAGCTCGATAACTTCAATGGCATCATCCTTTCTGCCGAAACTGTTCCTAATAGCAATGCCGCGTTTGCCAGTGAGCTGCGCGAGGTGCTTAGCTATGCCACAGACAACCGCAAAAACCTGATTTGGTTAACCTTACCCATTGAGCAATCCCACCTTATTGGCGAAGCGACAGCGCAGGGCTTTACCTTTCACAACTGTGAAGAACGCGCCATAACCCTGATTCACAAACCTAAGCCTGATACTTTTGTGCCGTTTATTCCTACTCACACCGTGGGCGCTGGAGCGCTGATTCAAAACGACCAGAAAGAGATTTTGCTGATCAAAGAACACGGCATGAAGGGTTATAAACTGCCCGGTGGGCATGTGGAACTTGGGGAACCCATCGGTGAATCGGTGGTGCGAGAAGTATGGGAAGAAACAGGGGTTACAGCAGAATTTGAGTCCATTTTGGGTATCACCACCAAGCACCCGTTTCAGTTTGGTAAGTCGAATATGTACATCGTCTGCAAACTGACGGCGACGGAAGAAACCATCAACATTCAGGATGTCGATGAAATAGCCGAAGCGAAATGGGTTTCGGTGAACGAGTTTTTGCAAGACGAAATCAACTACCCGTTTAATCGCCAAATGGTCGGCGCACTCCTCAATCAAGATGGGCTGGCATTGGTGGAATTGGCAGGCAATACTGGCAGGCACAAAAAACAAGAGACTTTCTTTGCTCAAACTAGCAGTGCGGCTCATTCACCACTCACGTTGAATTCCGAGCCAGCCTTGAACCTGATGCCTGTTTTGCAACAACTGTTTATCCGTGAAGGCCAAAGTGAGCTGGTTGAGCAGTCCGAAATCAGTGCCGATGCCCTGAACAGCGAGCCATTCCAAAACTGGCTTGAATCCAAGCGTGGTTTCACGAACCAAGATGTGGCGAATACCCGCTGGATAAAAACCTGCACGGGCGGTTACATTACCGAGGTGATGTTCCATGAAAACGGCACATTAGACGAGTTTCGATTGTTCGACCGTTTCCAAACCCAAGGCACATGGCGGCTGGAATATGGGTTATTGGAAGTCAGCATTACCAAGGGCGATAACACCTATCAGTTCACCATTGTCGGTAATCAGGATCACAATGTTCACTCTGCGGTTGAGCACAAAAACGGTGAGCTGCATTCCTACTTGAAGTTTGCTCAGGTGAAATAAGGCGAGGCGAAATAGCGGGCGCTTACTCGGCAAATAGCGGGTCTTCATCTAATACGCGCTTTTTGTATTGATTGGGGGTAATGCCAAACATGCCTTTGAAGGTTTTGATGTAGGAAGAGTCGTTCTCATACCCGATTTGGCTCGCTACTGCTTGGATAGGCAGATCGCTGTCGAGCAGCGCAAGGGAGTGCACCATTCGGATGAGCTGACGCCATAAGGCAAACGACATACTGAATTCGCTGGCGAATAAGCGAGATAAGGTTCTTTCCGACGCGCCAACTTCTTCCCCCCACTCTGCCAGTGTCTGGTTTTGTGCTGGCGCTTCGCTTAAGCGTTCAAATATGGTTTTAAGCCGTCTGTCCCTTGGCAGCATCGTTTTAAACTGAAAGGGCTCTCCTAGGGCAAATTGGTCGTTTAATACCGCAATCAAATTGCGCAGTATGCCGTCCGATTCTGGTTTCTCACAAAAACGCTCTATCTCAAGCAGCAAGTGGCGCAAGAACGGAGAAAGCGACACCGCCTGAACCTCGGTTGGGCATCTTATATCTGACTCGGAATGCTCTGGGTTTAGCTGCGCAGGGTTGAGGTAAATACCAATGAACCGGGTGTCGCTGAGCGCTACCGATTCGTGCTCAACCCCTGCTGGCACAAACAAAATTGAGGTATGAGGAACCAGAAATCGGGCGTGTTTGGTTTGGGTTTGCAGTAAGCCTTTTAGCGGAAAAATTACCTGATGCCAGTCGTGCCCATGCCACGAATCCACGTAACCTTTTTCCATCGAGATGCGTTTGAACAGTGCCACGCTGTGCTGCCGAACCTTTATGACTTGGTTAATGGAAACGTCTTGTCGGGTTGGCGTCATCATGTGTCTGGCTATCCTTATCGGGTTTGGTCTTCCACTGTAATCATCCCCTAAACTAGGGACATTTAGAATTAGAGTTCTTCGGTTTAAACTAAACCAAATGGAGAACACTGATGAAAAAATCACGCTATACAGAAACGCAAATCGTCAAGATTCTGAAAGAAGTTGAGGCTGGCAGGTTGGTCAAAGAGGTCTGCCGAGAGTATGGCATATCAGATGCCACTTACTACAACTGGAAGTCCAAGTACGGCGGCATGGAAGCCTCAGACGTGAAGCGACTGAAGGAGCTTGAGGATGAAAACCGACGCCTGAAGCAAATGTTTGCTGAACTGAGCCTCGACCATAAAATCCTTAAGGATATCGTCGAAAAAAAGCTGTAAAGCCCACGATTCGGCGAGAGTGGGTGGATTACGTCAATAATTGTCACTGTGTGAGTCTGCGTAGGGCTTGTCGTTTAGTCGGCATCAGTGACTCGGTCTATCGGTATCGACCAGATAAGCACCGAGATACCCCTGTGATTGCCGCCTTGCAAGAAGCCGTTGAACGTTATCCTGCATATGGTTTTGGCATGTTATTCAAAGTGCTTAAGCGATGGGGGTATCGCTGGAACCACAAACGAGTGCATCGACTCTACTGCGAACTGAAGTTGAATAAGCGCCGTCGTGGAAAGAAGCGGCTACCAACAAGAGAGCCTGCCCCTCTCTGTGTGCCAGAAACGTTCAATCAATGTTGGTCAATGGATTTCATGAGCGATTCACTGATGTGTGGTAGACGCTTCAGGACGTTCAATGTTATCGATGACTTTAACCGTGAAGTGCTGGCCATTGAAATTGACTTGAATCTTCCCGCTCAAAGAGTTGTTCGCGTGTTGGAACGCATCGTCGCCTGGCGAGGTTATCCGAGTCAGTTACGTATGGATAACGGTCCAGAGTTTATCTCAACGGCTTTAGCTGAATGGGCGGAACAACATGACATACAACTCGAATTCATACAGCCAGGCAAGCCCACACAAAACTCGTTTGTTGAAAGGTTCAACCGGACCTATCGAGATGAAATACTCAACATGTATGTGTTCAGAACGTTAAAAGAGGTACGTGAGCTAACAGAAAACTGGGTTCGAGAATACAACGATGAACGTCCCCACAGCTCGCTGGGTGACCTGACCCCTTGGGAATATCTTGCTAAGTTGAAATTGCCGGAAGACTCTAATTTAGGGTGTCACTAAAAAAGGGATGTTTACACCACCACTAAGATTGTCCTGTAACTTAAAGGAGACAATCTATGAACGTGCATTTTATCATCCACGAATATTTTGAAAGTGAAGGCTACTTCGGAACGTGGGCCAAAGACAACCAATTTACCACCCATTATTCCAAGCTTTACCTTGGCGACGCGCTGCCCGCGAACAGTGACGCGTTCGACTTATTAGTGGTGCTTGGCGGCCCTCAAAAACCCGAAACCACAACTCAAGAATGCGCCCATTTTGATGCCAACAAAGAGCGTTCGCTTATCCTGCACACCATTGAATCGGGCAAGCCTGTGGTAGGCGTATGCTTAGGGGCGCAGTTGATTGGCGAAGCGTTAGGAGCAAAACATAAAACCAGCCCAGAACCCGAAATCGGCAGTTTTCCTATTCAACTCACCCCTGAAGGCATTAAAGACCCATTATTGACTGGCTTTAGCCTAGAAGAACAGGTCGGGCACTGGCATGGCGATATGCCGGGGCTTACCACCAATGCAAAAGTGCTTGCTGCGAGCCAAGGTTGCCCAAGGCAAATTGTTCGCTATGGCGATTTGGTGTATGGGTTTCAATGCCATCTGGAATTTGTGCCGGAGCAATTCGATGCGCTGATTGAAAACAGCCAACAAGATCTGACTACGTTGAAAGGCAAGCCGTTTGTGCAATCCCCAAGCGAGATCAAAGCTATGCCCACTCAACATATGAATGCCTTACTCGGGCAGTTCTTAGATGGGCTTGTCGCCATGTACCAAGCAAAAAAAGCGCAGCGAGGCTGATCCCTCATTAAGCCCATAACAGTAATCCCCTGACACCACAGCAGTGCGAGGCGCCCGCACTTCTGATGATCTTACTTTTGTGCTCCGTAAAGCCGATAGCTCCAGTCTTCGAGTTTTCCGGTTGATAAACGGCGTTCCACCAGCTTTCTCCATGAATCCACCAAAGGAGCATTCAGCAACAACTTAAGCTTTTCCTGCTCCAGACAACCAGTAAAAATCAAGCCCGTGACTCTGGATATCGGCCATTCTGGGAAAGGTCGCTCACATAAATAGATGTCGTCCCCCGCGCCAATATTGCCCTCGCGCAGGATTCGAAAATACCACCCTGTCCATAACGTTTCCTGAAGCAGAAGAGACATATCAGGGCGACCGAAACGGATATTGAGTTTCCAGCAAGGCATTCTTCCCTGAGAAACCTGAACTAAGCATTCACCAATTTGGTAGTTGTCGCCTAAGCAGATGGTGTCTTCATCCAGCCCTTTTGTACTTAAGTTTTCTCCAAATGCCCCAATTTGATGGAACCTAGGCGCATCACCGAGTTTGGCTATCCAGCGTTCGTAATGTTCGCTGGCATAGGCGTGAAGCGCTTTCTCCACACCGCCGTGATAGCGTTTGTCGGCTTGTTCATCGCCAACTAACCCCAGAAGATTCACCCAATGGCGAGTATCCACAGGGTGTTTGTCTATGCCGCTGGTAACACCCTCTGTTATTGAACTGACCTTACCCGTCAGCAGCGATGTGACCGTTCCTACTTTGCGCATGCCCCTTCCCTCCATCCATTCACTGGCGAATACGAAATTACATTGAACCTAACGGCTGATATACCGGATTGATCGCAAGCACCTCAATGCGCGAATTCGCGCTTTTTAAGATTCTTTCTTCACTGTCGGATACGAATACCTGTCGCTCAAACCCGGCTGTCACGGGGAACGCTTCCAGTGCAATTTCGAGCTTTTCCTTACAGGCTGCCTGGCTTAACGCTTCGATGTGAATGGAAAAAAGCGCCGTGTTGTTTTGGGAAATGTCCACGCGATATCTCATTGCTTCTCCTGCTTCTTACCAAAAAGCTGTGTTCTCAAATGGTTGAGCTTACGGTTGAGAATTCTCTTAGTATGTTATTGTCCAATATTTAATATTAGGATATGTTATTCACTAATAGTGTACAACTAACGATTTTAAGAAACGCGTGAACATTTTTTAGCGAATAAGAAACACCAGAAGTTGTGAGGTAGAGGTGAGATGGGAAAGGTATACAGTTTCTCGGCGGGACCGGCGATGCTGCCTAGCGAAGTGCTCTTAAAGGCGCAAAGCGAATTACTGAACTGGCAACAAACGGGTATGTCTGTAATGGAGTTCAGCCACCAAAGTGATGAGTTCGCCATTATCAGGGAAGAAACCGAAGCAAGGCTGCGGGCATTAATGTCGATTCCCGACGACTACCATGTGCTGTTTTCTCACGGTGGTGGCAGTGGCCAGTTCTCGGCGGTGCCGTTGAATTTGATCGACCAGCGAGAAGCAATGAGCCGACAACGCGCCGACTTTCTGGTATACGGGCATTGGGCAAGCGGTGCTTACGAAGAGGCGAAAAAGTTTTGTCTGCCTCGTAAGCTGAATATCGCCTGTACCCGCGAAGGATTGCGCGCCATTTCACCAGAGCAAGACTGGCACATCGACCCGAGCGCCCAGTTTGTCTTTGTTTGCCCGAATGAAACCGTCAATGGTATCGAATATCACGCACTGCCTGAAACGATCGTGCCTATCGTGGCGGATATGTCGTCTTCGATTCTCTCGCGCCCTATCGATGTTTCCCGTTACGGTTTAATCTATGCTGGTACTCAGAAGAACATTGGCCCTTCTGGGTTGGCGATCACTATTGTCAGAAAGGATTTAATCCGAGCGGATCGCCACAACATTCCTAAAATTCTGGATTATCGCCGTCAGGTAGAGCAGCTTTCGATGGCAAATACGCCGCCTACGTTTGCGTGGTATTTATGTGGAGAAGTACTGAAGTGGGTGGAACAACAAGGTGGCGTGTCAGCACTTTTCTTACGAAATCAGGAAAAAGCCAGCGCCTTATACCGATGTATTGATGAATCCGACTTGTACATCAATGACATTCACCCAGATTACCGCTCAATCATGAACGTGACGTTTCGGATTACCTGCCCCAAAACGGAACAACGGTTTTTAGATCGCGCTCATCAGGCAGGACTGAAAGGATTGAAGGGGCATAAAGTGACCGGAGGCATTCGCGCCTCCATCTATAACGCGATGCCTTATGAAGGTGTGGAGGCGTTAATCCATTTTATGAAAGCCTTCGAAATAGAGCATTCGCAGCGTTTGCACTCCGCCGTTAGTTCGGTAAATAGCCCAACTGCTTAGAGATGTCTCGCGCTGCATTGCTGATCAAATCTAGGCTGCTTTGTTCTACGGTTTCAGAGCTGTCAAAACCGATAAGGATTAGGCTGGCTGCAATTTGCCCGACGGCGTCAAAAATAGGAGCCGCCGCCGCTTTGGCACCGGGGATCACAGGGTTTACCTCTTCTCGAACCGAGACAAAATCGGCTTTAATCTGCTCGCAGCTTTCGGTAAAAGCTTGCCAATGCTGTGAATTGTCGCCCAGCTCTTTCTTAGCGAGAACTTCATACGCCGATGTCGGCAGGTTAGCCGCGAAACATCGCCCTACCGCGCTGCTAGTGACAGGGGCGTAAAAGCCGATTTTGAAATTCACCGACACAGGTGAAGGGTGGTCGAAAAAACGAACAATCATTGGGCCGTGGGGTGTCCAAACCGCCAGTGCCGCCGCTTGCTGGCTGCTTTGCCTTAATGCATGAAGAAACGGTTCACAGGTTTGAATGATGTCGGTTCTGCCAAGGATTTTTGCGCCCAGTTCCAGCAACTTAGAGCCATGAAGGTAATTCCCTGCATCGTCTTGCACCACTACGCCAACTCTTAGCAAGCTCGCCAGATATTTGTGCAGCTTGCTTTTCGACATGTCCAGTTGCGCTGCGGCATCGCTCAGCGAAATGGCGTGTTTTTGATCGGCAAAAAAATCAATGATGTCGAACGCTTGCTCAACGGACTGAATGCCTTGGTTTTTCTTTTCCATAGTGTGTCTTCTGGGCGTACTCGAAAAAATCGATTAGCGCGGGATCTGGTCGCGACTGAATGTTGCTTATACTACCGCGAGATACTCAATTGTACAGAGATGAACAAGCGAACATGGGCTCGGAAAAGGCATTAAAAAAGGCGAGTTAGATAGATGTATTTCATTGTTATGATTGAGTCAGTCGAAGTGTATGCGACGTATCACATACTAAATTGGGTGATAAATGTCCGAGAATACTTTGCGAGCGTGAATGATGATTTAGCTATCGATATTTTTGATGCATTGATATTTTTTGACCTTTCATAACATAGAGTCAGTAGCATGTGACAATGTTAAAGAACCCTTCTTCTAGGCTTAAACTTCTTTTCATTACCTTCGCAATGGCATTTATCCTTGGCTTGAAAACTGACTTCGATGCGCAATGGATATTGATGTTGGGAGCGTCTGTCTTTGCTTATAGATTGATAAGATCAAATTGCGCAATCAAACGTAAGTTAAGTGGTGTGCTACTGGTGATTTTTGGGTGTGGCTTGGTTTACACCCTTGATAAAGGCGCAATGCTTTTTAGTGTTTTCATCCTGCTTTGGGTAAGCAATAACAATGATTCTAAAGATGAATCAGGAAGCCAAAACAAGTCCCCATTAGAAGATTAGTAACCTATTAGACCATATAAATAAAGCCACGCGATTGAGTGGTTGTTGTCATACTTTTGCACTTTGTATTTGCTAAATATCACCGGTAATTAACCGTACAAAAACATGTTGACTTCCTTGATATCATGGTTAAGATTCTTTGTACGGTTATATACCGGACATATGTGAGGAATATACTAGATATATACCGAGCCTATGTTAGAGGTATACCTGTGTTAAACACCAACACGATGAAAAACATTTTTATTAATTTTCAATAAGTTAAGACTTCAACCATTAAGAAGGAATACCCATTGCATTTAATAGCCATAGAGTTTGATAGTGAACGGGGAGGAAATCATGACAGCAATTAAGAAAGAGAGAGTTGAGTTTCGAATTTCTGAGAATGAGAAATCTTCTTTAGAAACAGCCGCAGAACTATCAAACACAACAGTAAGTAAGTTTGTGTCTGAGTCTGCAGTAGTAAGAGCTAGAGAGGTTATCGAAGAACATAAGAGACTACAAATTAGGTCAAGTCAGTGGGATGAGGTTATGGATGCTCTACATAATCCAGCCGAACCAACAGACTTGATGAGAGAAATTATCGATATGTCTTTGGAGGAAACGTGGCAGGTACAAGTCAAACGTTAGAGATGGAGAGGTACGACCCTCAAAATAATTATGACTTCTCAAAATTTGATTGTGGAACAGAGAGTTTTAACTCTTTTCTTACAAAACGAATGGACAAGGAGTATGAGCGCAAAATCTGCATTCCTCACCTCTGTTTTTACAGAGATGAGAGCGATGTGAAAGTTGTAGTGGGTTACTACACACTGGGTAGTAACTCATTTGAAAGGTCTCACCTTTCTGCCAATGAACGTAAGAAAATGACGTATAGTTCGGTTCCTTGCATCTTATTGAGCAAGATTGCCGTCTGTAAATCAATTCAGGGAACAGGATGCGGAAAGAGACTACTAGGTCATGCGATAAGAACAGCCTATGTGTCATCATTAGATGTCGCGGTATACGCCTTGTTCTTGCAGTCACGTGATGACAAATTAGATTTTTACAAGAAAGCGGGTATGATTCAATCAAAAGTACAACCAAATATGTTTATATACCCGCTAAAGCAGTACGAAAATGATCTAAAAAGACGTGCAGAAAAAAGACTCAAATAAAAAAATTAACACGTTTTAAAAACTCTTATGAATTCAAACAATAAAGCCGCCTTTATGTGCGGATTTGTTGCTAATTGGCTAAAGCTATCTTCAAAATAATCATTAATGTTCATTAAAATTTCATGTCCTTGAATCACTCCATACACTTCATAACAGGTATGTATTCCAGCGCTGCATCCATCATTACTTTCTTGCACTGCCTGTAAGCCTCTTTCTGTCTGTGTGTTTAAATTGAGCGTTTCATGTAGTTACGCTTGCTGACCACGTAGCACGTATTACAATGCCACCATGTTCGATAGATTCATAAGGCTCTAAGGTATGTGGCAAACGCGCAAATAAGTCAGGTTCGTTAAGAACGCGCATCCAAAAAACGTCCCCACGCTTTACGCCCAATCTCGTCACGCAGTTTCAAAACTTACCTATCTTTATGAATCCCACAGAACGCCAATAAATTGAATTGTCAGGTATGTAAATGTGGAGCTTAAAACAAGTCTTTGCCTTAGTGATAAACCGTCGTCCAGTGTTGGTGTCGTAGTTAGATTTACTCATTCAGGTAATTCCTATACTTGTCCTTAAACTCTAAAAGCTTGGATTGCTTAACAGGAGTAGGAGTTTGTATTATTGAAAACAAGCCTTTGCGGTTTCTACCTTGCCATCTCTAATTATTACGTCAACAAAATGAAGCCTCACAATAGCGAGGCTTTGGTCTTTCAAATATCGATTTCTTGGGGTTTTATTTACGCCTCAAGCCAGTTCTTGGATTCGTTTTCCCCTTGAACATAGCTGCCAAGGTGAGTGCTGAAGCGTTTGTTGAGTGCGTCTTCTATCAGTGAGCTTTTTAATTCCGCTGGGTAAACTCTCAGGTTTTTTATGGTATCCAGCCTTACCCACTCGACATCTTGAATGTAATCCTGATCGTTAAGACCTATCAGGTTTTCCTTGCTTGGCTCTCCCTCATAACTCTCTATCAAGTAAAAAAACTCGGCGTGATATCGCAATGGGTGCTGCTCTTGAAACTCTCGCACACATATCAAATCGCCCACTTTCACTCGTAAGTTGGTCTCTTCTCGAAACTCTCTGCGCAACGCGTCTTTGGTGGTGGAATCTTCATTTTCCATTCCTCCACCGGGTGGGATCCAATACACCCCAGTGTGGTCTTTCACTCTCACCAAGAGAATTTTTTCATCCTCGATGAGAATACCTGCAGCTCGGATTCTGTGTTCCATCAATCATCCTTAAACACGTTAATGGCAGCTTGAATTAGCTGCCTGTGAATAGGTACCAAGTCCTGATGCTCGGTTCGGTAACCGCCGCCCACTACGGAGGCAATGGGAATACCGGCATTTTTTGCTATTGAAAACATATAGTGATCACGTTGATAAATGCCTTCTGTGCTCACCAATAAATAGCCTAGTTCATCATCGGTATGAATATCCACGCCTGCGTCATAAATGATCAAATCCGGCTGATGAATATTGATCGCCATCTCAACCACTTGCTTAAAACTTGAAAGAAATTCCTCGTCTCCGATTTCACGGGCAAGTGGTACATCCATATCCGATGTTGGCTTTCTGGCTGGGAAATTTTTATCACAGTGGAACGACAAAGTAATGATATCGCTTCTATCTTCACATAGGGTTGCGGTGCCATCACCGTGGTGAACGTCGGCATCAATAATCAAAACTTTATCAATGTGTTCGTGGCTCAGTGCTTCATGCGCAGCCAAAACCAAATCGTTGATAAGGCAAAAGCCACTGCCAAAATCTTTGTGCGCGTGATGGTATCCACCACTCAAATGCAGCGCGATACCGTGTTCAATCGCTTGCTTTGCCGTTTCTACCGTGCCCCCTGCGGAGGTTAGAGTTCGGGTGATCAGTTGTTCACTCCACGGAAACCCAATTCGTCGCATTTTTGCTGCGGGCATTTCGCCAGAAAACAGCAGCTGAATGTACGTTTCATCATGCACCGCCGCCACTTGGTCTGCGTTAAGCGCGCGTGGCTCCACAAACGCTAATGTCTCACGCCACTGCGCATCGTGTTCCAATGTTTGAACTACGTTTTTGTACAACCTGCGGTATTTGGTGATCGGGTATCGATGTTTCGGTGGAAGAGAGAGCTCTGAATAGATCGGGTGATAAATAACCGGAATCATTAATAAATCGTTGTGAAGATGTTTGGAAGAAGTATATACCTTAGCCCACTCTAGTTACTAGGTTCTGTGGACGCAAAACTTACGGTATACGCCTCTCCCTTTAGGGATAATAATTCTCATTTACAAGAAATAAAGAATCCACTATCGTCTACGTCTTGTCACTTTCTATGGAATGGATATGAACAAAAATCTGATGCTTATCTCAGGCACACTCTTTGGTGCGCTCGCTGCTATGATTTTATTCGCTTTGATTTGCTTTAGCAGTTGGCTTGCCGTTACTCTTCTTATTTCGTGAAAAACGTTGGAATAGACTCATGCCACATGTCGTTATCACAGGCGCAAACCGAGGAATTGGCCTAGCGCTCGTCAAACACTACTTACTCCAAAGCTGGACTGTTACAGCTACTTACCGTAACGCAAAGAATTCCGCAGAGCTTATCGAGCTTGCTCAAAATGAAGCGGCTCTAACGGCGGTTGAGCTCGATGTCACCGACTACCCTGCCGTGAATCAATTTGCCCAAAGCTCGTTTATCAAGAACGTAGGAAGCGTGGATTTGTTGATCAACAATGCGGGTTACTACGGTCCTAAAGGGTATGGGTTTGGCAATACCGATGTAGAAGAGTGGCGAAAGGTGTTCGAGATCAACAGTATTGCCCCACTTAAGTTGGTGGAAGCGTTCTTTGAGAATCTTAACTCTGGTCAGGGAAAAACCGTAGCATGCATTTCGTCTAAGGTGGGCAGCATGGCTGAAAATACCTCTGGCGGCGGCTATCTGTATCGCTCATCCAAAGCAGCGGTAAACTCTGTTGCGAAAAGCCTGCATAACGATCTTCATCCACATGGGTTCCATGTTGTTGCTCTTCACCCTGGTTGGGTGCAAACGGAAATGGGCGGACCAAATGCGCTTATTTCAACGGAAGAGTCTGCAAAGGGGCTTTACGAAGTTATCGAATCTATTGATGCAGAAAAAAGTGGTGGGTTCTACGACTACCAAGGTAATACGATTCCTTGGTGATTTACCCAAGCCAGCGTTTTAAGTGCTGAACCAATTTTTGCGGTCCTTCTGAGAGCTGGCGACCGAGCCGCGTAATTAAGTGCACCTCACCTTGCTGTAATATGGGGTGCGCGATGGGTATCGCAACCAACTGACCGTCGGCTACTTCTCTTGCCACCACAAACTCCGGCAACAAGGTTACCCCCATTCCAGAACGCACGAAGTGTTTAAGCACTGCAATTGAGTCGGTGGTTAGTTTGGGGTGAAATCGGATTCGTTGCTGAAATTCCGCCATACCAATTAACTGACGTACACCATAGTCCACATCCTGTAGACCTATTGGGTACTCAAGCAAAGTTTCTAAGGTGACGGGAGTATCCACCGTTGTCAGTGGATGATCGGGGGGAACAATAGCGCAAATGGGCTTAAGCACAATACTTTGGGAACGTATATTGGGGTGTTTGCTGGGGTGAAATAACAACCCAATATGCACTTCATCTTGCTCGACTTTGCGAATCACATCGTTCGAACCGCCCAAGGTGACGGAAAAGGTAAGCTCGGGATACTGAGCCTGAAATTGAGGTAAAGGCCCCGACATCAAATCGCCAATAAACCCTTCTCCAACGGCCAACTTTATATGGCCACTTTGCAAACCATGAAGCGACTCTAAACTGGTTAGGCACGCTTCTTGGTTTGATATGGATTCACGGTAATATTTTAGGACAATATCCCCAGCATCGGTTGTTGCAACGCCTTTGCGGTGGCGCTCTATCAGCACGCAGCCGAGCTCTTCTTCCAGCATCGAAATCTGACGGCTCACCGCAGAAGGAGCAACATTGAGCTTGTCTGCCGCGGCGCGAATCGTCCCTAACATCACGGCTTCATAAAAATACGCCACGCGCTTTTCGTTAATTGGGTTCAAACGGTTATTCCGGTTTCAACTGAGCGTGTACAAGCTCAACCCAATAGCTTGCCCCAAGCGAAAGGATGTCGTCATTAAAATCGTAATGTGGGTTGTGCAATTCTGCGCTTTCTTCGCCCACACCGTTACCTACCCATATGTACGCGCCTGGCTTTTCCTGCAACATAAAAGCAAAATCCTCAGCGCCCATGCTCGGTGCCATGCAGTGCTTCACGTTTTCTGCCCCGACCAAAGATTCTGCGACCTTTGAACACCTTTCGGCATACTCGGGCACATTGATGGTTGGTGGATACATACGGCGATAGTCGACTTTTCCATTCGCCCCATAGGCTTCACAAATGTGATGAACTTGAGTACGAATGCGGGATTCCAGTAGCTCTTGCACCTCGGGTGAGAAAGCTCGACAGGTGCCGGATAGCGTTACACTGTCGGGGATGACATTGTAGGCTTCGCCTCCTTGCATCTTAGTAATACTCACGACCCCAGACTCTAGCGAGCTAAGTGTACGTCCGACAATACTTTGTAGTGATGAGATAAGCTGGCCGGCAATCACCACAGGATCAACACCAAGGTGTGGCATCGCCGCATGACAGCCTTTACCGGTAATGGAGATATCGAATAAATCCATGGAAGCCATCACAGCGCTGTTATGGACGGCAAATTTTCCTTTTTCTAGCCCAGGCCAATTGTGCATGCCGTACACCGCATCCACGGGAAACTGTTCAAACAAGCCCTGTTCGACCATGGCTCGCCCCCCCGCTTCCCCTTCTTCTGCTGGCTGAAATATCAAAACGACCGTGCCCGCGAAGTCGCGGTTTTCAGATAAGTATTTCGCGGCACCGAGTAACATGGCTGTGTGTCCATCGTGACCGCAGGCATGCATTTTTCCTTTGTGCTTTGAGCAATAATCAACGTCATTGAGTTCGGTTAGGTTTAAAGCATCCATGTCTGCTCTTAGCCCTATTGCTTTTGATTCATTTACCCCTGAATCGTTCGCTTGTGAACTCGCTAGCTTCCCTTTTACTGTTGCAACAACCCCTGTTCCCGCTAAACCGCGGTGTACCTCAAGACCAAAGCTTTCTAGCAATGCCGCGACTTTTTCTGACGTTCTGTGTTCTTCGTACGCGGTTTCAGGGTGAGCGTGTATGTCACGCCTCCACGCCTGCATGTCTTGCTGTAAATCCTCTCCAATGGGCAATTCTGACTTCATATTTACTTCGCCTCTTCTGGGTAGATTTCAATGATTGTGTTGCCAGCGTAGTGGGCAGGAATTCTGACCCCGCCTTCTTCAGTTTGGACGTAATCCACCCCATTTTTGTTCAAATGTTTTTTCGCTTTATCCATCGAGGTGGTACTCACTCGAATCGCGACGCCGGTGGGGAGTTCTTGTTCATCGATGGGCAAATCGATACCAGAGAATCGAGCGCGTGCAAAGTCTGGAGACACGACTTCAAATATTCCTCTGTCGGTTTGCACCTTCAGGTAGCCTTCTTGTAAATCCGTGGCTGCTTCACCATAAATACCGCTGAACCGCGCTTCAAGATCACTTGGGTCATGCGCAATGTACGTTACGCAGGTAATGCCATTTGCGCCATTAGGGTGGTTCATCCAATCTTCTACCCACACCAGCTCTGGTTTGTGTTGGTGACAGAAGAAATGCGAAATAGAGGGCGTTTCAGAATTGATCAGCATGACCAATGAAACAACCGCTTCTTCTTCCGTGCCGTCGGGGCGATGCGCTACACGCCTAAAATCGACTATCCCGTTGTTCTCAACGCCACGTTCTTCCATCAATTGGTGATCTTGGCGAGCATCTTCACTGTGCAAGGCAACCAATGAGATCCCTTCACGTCTTTCTATCGAATTACTGATGAATCGACCAAACGCAAACCCGCGTTCGTTTTTCATATCCAACGTGCTTCGATCGTAAATGCTGATCACTTCAATGAAGTTTTCAGGGAACATCAACAAGTGGTTATCTGTTCCCCAAGGGTGGTGATGCCTGGGGTTGATGAAGAATCCTAGCCTAGCGAAATCTTCACAGGCTTTGTCCATGTCTTTGACAGCAACCAGCGGATGATCGATCCCTAGGTGATTGTTGCTCATTATTGGTTCCTTGGATGACCGATTGGCGTGGAGAACGAACTCGCTACCGTTGTATTGGGCTCAACAGGTTTTACAACTACCGCGCCACCTGCCACTTTGGCATTTTCGCCGACTTCGATGTTCCCAAATATCACCGCGCCTGCACCAATAAACGCGCCTTTTCGGATTTTAGGGTGCCTGTCTCCTTGGCCTTTACCTGTGCCACCCAAGGTGACGCTTTGGAATATGGTTACGTCGTCTTCAACTACCGCCGTTTCACCGATTACGATACCCACTGCGTGATCAAGAAAAATACCACTGCCGATTTTTGCGGCTGGGTGAATATCAATGCCAAATACGCTGGCCACTTTCGCTTGAATATAGAGCGCCATAGGCTGCATGTTGTTGTGCCAGCAGTAATGAGCAATTCGGTAGCACTGCAATGCTTGGTAACCACCAAAGTAGAGTAATGGCGTGGAGTGATCTTTGATGCTGGCGTTGCTTTCCAATTGGCACAGTAAATCTTGCATCGCCGACTGGGCGATATCACCCGAGCGCAACATCTGCTCACTCAGGAAGTCGTGCCACTTTTCTGCCCCGCTGTGCTCATCCTTGAGTTTTTCCGCCAACACTGAACAAAGTGCGTCATTAAAGCTGCGTCTTTCAAGAATATGTCTTTGATAAAAGCCCGCGAGCAATGGCATTTGCTGCATAACTTCGAACGCTTCTCCTTGAATGGATTGCCACAGGCGCGCTTTGTCTACTGTTCTTTGGTAATCGTACATTTGCTTGCTCCTTTGCTACTCCACCGAGTACCCGAATGCCATACTCGGTTCCTTTGCGGTTTCAACCCACACGCTTTTGGTCTGCGTGTATTCTTTTAATCCATCGTATCCGCTAGAACGTCCATACCCGCTCTCTCCGAACCCACCAAATGGCGACATCACATTGATTGCCTTATAACTGTTGACCCAAAAAGTGCCAGCGTTAACCTGCGATGCCATGCGGTGCGCGAGACCCACATCTTTTGTCCACACTGCCCCCGCTAAGCCAAACTTGCTGTCATTCGCGATGGTTACGGCCTGCTCTTCATCATCAAATGGAATAACAGAAACCACCGGACCAAATATCTCTTGCTGTGCGACGGACATATCATTGTTTACATTAGCTAAAATTGTCGGAGAATAAAAATATCCTTGCTCTCCGCCTGCAATTTTTGCGTGGTTGCCACCAGCGGCGACTTCCGCACCATCCGCCAACCCTGCCTGAACCAAGTTTTGGATGTGAGAAAACTGGGCCTGATTATTGATGGGACCGACCATGGTGCTTTCTTCCCACGGCAACCCTTGCGTGATTTTCTTCGTGGCGGATGCCAGCCTTTCTACCACTTGCTCATAAATGCCTTTTTGCACCAATAAACGTGAGCCAGACACACAGCTTTGCCCTGCGGCGGAAAATACTGCCGCTTGCGCCCCTATTACTGCGCGGTCGATGTCAGCATCGTTAAACACAATATTGGCAGACTTGCCCCCAAGTTCTAATACGCAAGGAATCACTCGCTGGGCCGCGGCAGAAGCAATAATACTGCCCGTATTGGGTGAACCAACAAACACCACTTTCTTCGTCGCGTTGTGCGCTATCGCGGCTGCGCCCGTTGTGCGCCCCAACCCATTAATAACGTTCACTAACCCTTTGGGAATGCCTGCACTTTCAATTAACTTCACGAGAACCGTTGTGCTTAATGGCGTTAACTCGCTCGGTTTTATTAGGACCGCATTTCCTGCACATATCGCAGGGGCGATCTGCCAACCGCCGGTAAAGATGGGGGCATTCCAAGGGGTAATTTGAGTCACAACGCCATAGGGTTCATGACGCGTATAGTTTAAATGGCTGGTCGGAACCGGAATCACGTCGCCCGTTAGCTTGTCGCACCAACCTGCATAGTACTCAAACATTTCAGCGACTTTCGCCACCTCAACACGGCAGTCTCGAATTGGTTTTCCTGCTGATATCGATTCTAACCAAGCAAGATCGTCTGCTGATTGTCGAATGGCATCGCCACATTTCCACATGGCTCGCGCTCTTTCTGGTGCTGTTGTTTTCCACCAGTTTTTTTGCGCCGCAACCGCGGCTTCAGCGGCTTGATCGACTAACGATTCTCCTGCGTCTTTATAGCTAAGAAAACGTCCTGCTGTGGCTGGGTTGGTTAAAAAAAGTTCTTCTCCATCGCCTTCAACTAGACGACCATTTACCCAACTTCCGAACCTGGTTGAGCCTAAGAACGAGTTCAACAATGATTCAACTTGCTGTTCGCCATGGTTTTCGACATTCACTTTCATGAGTTTGCCTCCTTGCGCACGTAATCGACAATGCGATTAAAGTCTTCTGACCCTAAAACGGTGAATTGACTGTCTGACCAAATCTGAGTGACATCTTCCGATACTGGAAGCGAAAGCTGGCACTCTTCTATTAATTGTTTGGCTAACCCTAAATCTTTTCGCATCAACTGAGCGGTGAAACCGGAATCGAAGCTTTCATTCAGAACCCATCTTGGGAAATTCACCTCGCTGATCGCACTTCTTCCTGAGCCGGCATTAAGCCCATCAATCAGAAGTTCCGGATCCAACCCCGCTTTCACACCCAAGGTAATGGCTTCTGCCGTGGTAACTAAATGGGCAGCACACAAGAGGTTATTCACCAGCTTGGCGACATGCCCACTACCCGATTTGCCAAGGTGCACCGTTTTTGCGCTCAAAGCGTCTAGATATGGCGTTGCTCTTTCAAGTGCTTCTGGCTCACCTCCCACCAAAATCACCATGGTCCCCGCAGAAGCGCCTGCCGCACCGCCACTGAGTGGGCAGTCCAGCATTTGATGCCCAAGCCTGTTAAGTTTTTCGGCTAAACAGCGGGTAACATCGGGCTCCGATGTGGTGGTGTCCATAATTAATGTGTTGGGTTTGGCGTGCTCGATAATGCCGCCTTCCCCTTCAATAACGGATTGCACGTGTTTTGCTGTGGGTAGAGAGAGAAGAATGTTATCGACCGAAAGGCAAAGGGATTCGGTATCCGGTACTACCGTAACACCTAAAGCTTTAGCGGCTTCCTGTTGCTCAAAAGAAGGGTCCAGCCCATAAACGGTAAACCCTTCGCGAAGGAGTGTCATCGCCATGCCATGCCCCATACTGCCTAACCCGACAATACCGATGGCTTGCTGCGCTTTCGTATTTTGATTTTTCGTCTGCTGATCTTTCATTTCGTCACATTCCATTAACACTCAATAGAGTCATAGTAGACAAAGATAAGAAAGTGAAGAATGACAACAAAGAGACTTTATTGTTCTAATTTTGGCAACGTGGGATTGTGTGGATCTGGAAGGCTGTTATAAATGAGGGATAGGTAAAAAGTAAGAGGCGTCGTTAGCGCCTCTTTTGGATTAGGTATGTTGGTCTTAGCTTTAGAAAAAACTCAGTGCTGTTTACGCCTCAAACAAATACAGGTAGTCGCCGTAACCTTGGCTATCCATTTGCTCTACAGGAACAAACTTCATCGCTGCTGAGTTCATGCAGTAACGCAGACCGGTTGGCTTGGGCCCATCTGTAAACACATGACCGAGATGAGAGTCGCCAAACTTACTGCGAATCTCGGTTCTTGGGAACACCAGTTTAAAATCGGTTCTCTCAACCACATAGCTCGTGCTAATAGGCTTGGTAAAACTTGGCCAGCCCGTACCCGATTTGTACTTATCTGTGGACGAAAACAGCGGCTCACCCGTGACTATATCGACATAAATACCCGCTTCTTTGTTGTCCCAATACTTGTTGTTGAATGGACGTTCTGTACCGTCTTCTTGCGTCACGTAATATTGAAGATCTGTGAGTTTTGCTTTAATTTGCTCATCCGCAGGTTTCTCATACACCTTCGCTGAGGGGGTAGTTTTCGCGTCGATCAATTGGCGCAACGTTTTCGGATTCTTTTTACGATCATCACCAAACACTTCATCTAGGTACTGATCGCGACCAGAAGCAAAGCGGTAGTAGTTGTATTTCAGGCTACTCTTTTTGTAGTAATCCTGATGGTAGGCTTCTGCTGGATAAAACGTGTCAAACTCGATCAATTCGGTTTTCAACGGTTTCGGGAAAATCATCGCCTTATCAATTTCCATCATAAATTGCTCGGCAATCTGTTTTTGCTCCGCATTGTGATAGAACACAGCAGGACGGTAATGTGCACCGCGATCGACGAATGACCCTTTGTTGTCTGTCGGGTCGATATGGCGGAAAAAGTGGTCCAACACTTCTTCATAGCTAACCACATTAGAATCGAACGTCACGCTTATCACTTCGATATGACCCGTTTCGCCAGAAGCAACTTGGCGATAGGTTGGGTTTTCTAGATCTCCTCCAGAATATCCAGACACCACATCCAGCACGCCTGGCAGTTTTTCTAAATCAGATTCGGTACACCAAAAGCACCCACCGGCGAGCGTTGTTATTTCTGATTTACCCGATGCAGCTTTGGTTTCCATTGTATCTGCTGTTCCAGTTTGACTGAGCAAGAAGAACATCACAGGAACAGAGAATCCCACTAATAGTTTCGAGACTGTATTCATAACTTCCTTAACGTCATTTTTATCAATGGAGTTACATAAGAAGACAGGCGTAATCACAAAAAAGTTACAGCGATAATGAAAATTTCTCTCCCTCTTAGAATCGACAGGCGGAGTCTCCTAACCGTACCTATGACCGTTCCTTCGGTTAACGATTTGATTTCACCGTTATATTTCCATTAATCGTATTTTTGTTGGTCAGCTTCGCCAATAACCCACCCACTTTACTACGTATTTCTCGTCTATCTACGATCATATCTAACGCGCCATGTTCCAATAAAAACTCGCTTCGCTGAAATTCATCTGGAAGTTTTTCGCGAACCGTCTGCTCAATGACTCGTCGCCCAGCAAATCCAATTCGGGCCTTAGGTTCGCCGATATTTATGTCACCAAGCATCGCTAGACTTGCCGATACGCCACCAAAGGTTTGGTCTGTTAGTACCGAAATATAAGGCAATCCCGCATCAGATAAACGCTTTAGGGCAGCACTCGTTTTGGACATTTGCATTAGGGACATTAAAGATTCCTGCATGCGGGCACCTCCACAAGCAGAAAAACACACCAGCCCACATTCTGCATCAATAGCGGCCTCCACTGATCTAACGAAACGAGCACCCACCACCGATCCCATGGAGCCGACCATAAAAGAATATTCAAAAGCGCAAGCCACCACTGGTAACCCAAAAAGTTCACCTTTCATAGCAACTAAGGCATCTTTTTCACCCGTGCTTTTTTGAGCAAGCGTCAATCGCTCTTGATAGCGCTTTAAATCTTTAAAACCGAGAAGATCTTTTGGCTGGAGTTCACTCGCAATTTCACATCGATCTCCTTGGTCCAAAAAGACATCTAACCTACGTCGTGCCGCCATTCTCATGTGATAATCGCATTTAGGGCAGACCTCTAGGTTTTCCGCTACCGCAGCGCGATAGAGCGTGTGTTCACACGAAGGGCATTGGGTCCAGACCCCATCCGGAATTGTGGATTTTCGTGTTCTGATTATGTTCTTTGTATCTAACAGCTTTTCTAACCAACTCATTGGGCAACCTTATTCAAATACCATACCTATCTGTGAGCACTCTCCAGATAAACCTTTCATGGTATTGCATTGTATAAGCCTACTTTTGGTAATAAAGTGGCGTAAATAGGATTCATAATCCAACAATATGGGACAGTTAGAATGCTAGAGAAGATTGATCAGGTATGGCTCAAGAGCTTTCATTGTGTCTATGAAAACAACAGTTTTAAAAGAGCTTCTGAATTTCTCGACTTACCGACCTCCAACGTGAGTCGCCATGTTGCATTATTGGAAGAGAAGCTAAGCACACGACTTTTCGATAGAACGACGCGCAAGATAGCCCCAACGGAAGCCGGCGAGCAGCTTTACACTCGCACACAACCACTGCTCAATAAACTCAATGATGCGCTTGAAGACATCACTCAACACACGAGTGAAGCCATGGGACAACTTAGGATTCTGATGCCCGACTCTCCTACATTAGCTGAGGCTGTTGTGTCTTTCTGTTCTCAGTACCCTTCCATTTCCTTGTGTTGCGATACCAGCATTCACCCGAAAGAGGATTTGCTGGATGGGTTTGACGTTGTTTTGAGTTTCCACCGCGGGAAACTTGCCGACAGCAATTGGATTGCAAAAGAGATTAAACGCTGGCCAAGTGTGGTGGTGGCAGCACCGAAACTCATTCAAGCTCACCCTTCCCCTTTTCGGATTACCGATTTAAATCATGTACCTTGTATTAGCAGTTTCTCCGTTTTGAATGGCACACCTTGGATCTTCAAAAATAAAAAAGGCGAACTTATCACACAGAAAGTGAACTCTTCATTTAGGGTAAACAGTGGGCATCTTGCTAAATCAGGGGCATTGGCTGGTCTTGGGTTTGCCATACTTCCAACGGAATTTTGCTGTGATGAAATCAATTCAGGTCTTCTCAATACCATTGAACTTGAATATGAACCTGAAGATTTGGTTCTGTATGCGTTTTATGCCTCTAGAAAACATTTGGCAAAGAAAACCGCCATGTTTATTGAACATCTATTGCGGCAATCAAAAGCGGGTTAACGGAATTTTCTTGTTGAGTTTGACTAACTCTTTTTGGTGGAAGTTCCGCGCTTTCTCGTAGTCCCTGACTTTTTCGCTGTGCTTTTTCCAGTGCTGCGGCGCTTTTTGTAGGCTGGTCGCTCTACTTTGGGTAAGTGCCTGAGCGATTCTGGAACAGGACCAAGTTTTACTGTTTCCATTAAACCCGTAATTTTGGATTCCAATGCTTGCATAAAAGGTTGGTAGGCTTGGTTGCGCTCTGCCATACCTTGAAGTTGATGCTCCCAATTGGCGGTCATGTCTGGGTAGGTGGACTCGTTCGGCAGAGCATGAATCAAACCTCTACCGGCCGGAGAACTTAAAATAGATTTGCCTTGGCGGGTAAGCAATTGGCGCTTGAATAGAGTGTCTAGAATGCCAGCTCGTGTGGCTTCTGTTCCTAACCCATCGGTTTCACGTAGGATTTTTTTGAGCTCTTTGTCTTCCACAAATCGGGAAATACCCGTCATGGCTTGAAGTAATGTGGCTTCGGTGAAATGCTTGGGCGGTTCTGTTTTTCTGTCTTTTATTTCACCTTCACGGCAAGTAAGTACCGTTCCTTCTGGTAAGGGAGGAACTGTATCGACACCTTCTTCTTTCTCTGCTTTGTCTTTCCCCATCAGTATTTTCCATCCTGGATCAATCAACTGCTTACCAGACGCAACAAATGTTCCACCAGCGATATCAAAGATCAGCTTAGCTTCTGCAAATACGGCTGGTGGGTAGAATTGCATAAGATACTGACGGGCAATCTGTTGGTAAATCTTCATTTCATTACCAGAAAGCCCGTTTACCGATGCTTTTTTGGGTGTTGGAATGATGGCATGGTGGGCATCGACTTTGCTGTCGTTCCACGCTTTTGATTTACGGGACAAGTCTGCACCTTGAACCGCCTGAGCAAGCTCTTTAGCGTTATTGCTAATAGCATCGGTTACCGACGCAGCTTGCCCAAAATGCTCCACCGGTAAATATCGGCTATCTGAACGTGGGTAGGTAATCAGTTTGTGTTTTTCATACAGCGATTGGCAAACATTCAGCACATCTTGCGCACTCATACCAAAACGTTTTGCAGCATCGATTTGTAATGCGGAAAGTGAATACGGGAGCGGCGCGGCTTGCTTGGTTTGTTTTTGTTCCGACTTCGTTACCGTAGCAGGCTGATTAGCGATACGTGAGGCGACGTTCTCTACCAGTTTTCGGTTGAGTACTCTGCCCTCTTCATCTTGCCAAGGCTTACAGGCTTCGCTCGGTTTCCAGCGAGCACGAATATCAAAGCTGCTATTTTGATCTTGGTAAGGGATCAGCGCATGAAGGGTAAAATAGTCTCGCGGGACAAAATTCTCGATTTCTTCGTCTCGACGAACCACCAAACCCAGCACAGGGGTTTGAACACGCCCTACCGATAATACGCCTTGATAACCGGCTTTTTGACCAAGCAAGGTATACGCCCGCGACATGTTCATGCCATACAGCCAATCGGCACGGGAACGAGCGAGCGCCGATACAGAAAGAGGAATGAAATCACGGTTACTGCGAAGCTGAGAAAGTGCACGCTTGACCGCAGGTAAGTTTAAGTCACTGATCAGCAACCTTTCCATGTTCTCTTTTTTGCCTTTGGGGACTTTGCAGTAATCAATCACTTCGTCCACCAGCAGTTGCCCTTCACGATCTGGGTCGCCAGCATGAACAAGGTGGCTACTTTCTTTTAATAGCTTACGGATCACCGTGAGCTGTTTGCTTGACGTCTTACGAGGTCTGAGCTGCCATTGGTCTGGAACAATTGGCAGGTCATTCATGTTCCATTTTTTGTAACGTTCATCGTAGACATCGGGCTCCACCTGTTCCAACAAGTGACCGATACACCAAGTAACGATGTCACCATTCCCACAACGAATAAAACCATTTTCGTTTTTTTGAGGCTTGGGTAGAGCTGCAGCAATCGCGCGCCCTAAGCTGGGTTTTTCGGCAATGATGAGTCGAGACATAAATGTGAAAAGATTCAGATAAAACAAAAGCCACATTATCTAATGTGGCTTTCAGAATGCAAGAAAAACTGTTTTTTTATACAGTCGTTTGGTGTTAATACCGAATCTAGGTCGCTATAGAAATTCGATAAATTGGCTTAAATCACGCTCTGGCACTTTCATTGGCGTGCAGCCCGGAGTACCCACGTAAAGGAAGCCGACGATTTCGTCTTTGCCTTCTAAGCCAAATGCTTCGTGTACCTTCGGGTGGAACATCCAGGCTCCTGAGCGCCAAAACGCTTGGAAACCTTGCGCGACAGCGGCCATTTGCATGGCTTGAACAGCACATCCGGCAGAAAGGTATTGTTCCAGTGCGGGCACTTTTTCGTGCTCAGTAACTTTGGCGATAACGGTAATCACCATAGGGGCACGAAAAGGGGCGTTTTTCAGTTTTTCTATCACCGCTTCTTCACTGTTTTCCGCTTCAGCGGCTGATACCAAAATATCTGCAAGCTTTGCCAACCCTTCACCTTGTGAAATCACAAAACGCCAAGGGGTTAACCCAGCATGGTCAGGGGCGCGAAGCCCAGCTTTGATGATATTTTGAAGTGCTTCCCCTTCTGGCGCGGGCGCCGAAAGCTTAGCGATTGAACGACGATTCAATAAAAGGTCTAACGCTTCCATTTGAAGTCCTTGTTTGTTTTTTTCAAATGTAGCATAAACCTACTCAAATTTAGCCCCCGTTTTTCAGGGGCTATTTCTGTGTTTACAGTGCTACCGCTAACTTCACACCTTGGCGAATAGCTCGAACGGCATCCAGCTCGCCTGCATGATCGGCTCCACCAATAATATGGAGCTTGTCACCAAGCTTGCTCCAATCTGACTCAAATGGCCTTACTGATTCTTGCCCTGCGCAAACCACTACCGTATCGGCATCTAACAGCTTTTCATCACCTTGATGCTCTATGTACAAGCCTTTTCCGTTAAGTCGCTGGTATTGAACACCACCGATTAAATTCACGCCACGCTTTTCTAACGTGCGCTTGTGGATCCAGCCCGTTGTTTTGCCTGGCCCTTTCCCTACTCGTCCATTTCGACGCTGCAACACCCAAACGGTTTTGTCGCTGACAGAGTCGGGGTAAGGGTATAGACCGCCAGGGTGATCAATGTTCTTATCGATGCCCCATTCATGCAGCCAGTCATCCAAGTCATGACCATTTGGTTCCGTTAACATGGTGGCGACATCAATCCCGATACCACCTGCGCCAATAATGGCAACTTTCTCTCCTACTGCTGTCTTATCACGGATCAGTGTCTGGTAATCCACCACTTTCTCGGCATTATCGAAGCCCTCAATATTCACTTCACGAGGAGCCACCCCAGAAGCCATCACCACTTCATCGTACCCCTCCAACATGTCAAAGGTGACTTCTGTTTCCAGTTTAAGGTTAACGCCTGTGGTATCAATGCGATTAGCAAAGTAGCGGATGGTTTCACGAAACTCTTCTTTACCCGGGATTTGCATGGCTAAGCGGAATTGACCACCAATACGATCATTGCGTTCATATAAATCCACATCGTGGCCGCGCTCTGAAGCCGTGGTCGCAAATGACAACCCAGCAGGTCCTGCGCCAACAACAGCAATCTTTTTCTTCTTCACTGCAGGCTGAACCACAATTTCCGATTCGTAACACGCTCTAGGGTTAACAAGGCAGCTTGCTCGTTTGCCTTTGAACACGTTATCCAAACACGCTTGATTACAGCCAATACAGGTATTAATAAGGTGGCTTTGCTGTGCTTCAGCTTTATTGACGAAGTCAGGATCGGCTAAGAAAGGGCGCGCCATCGATACCATGTCTGCCTGGCCAGAGGCTATGATCTTCTCGGCTTCATCCGGTGTATTGATTCGGTTGCACGTGATAACCGGAACATTAAGGTGCGGCTTCACTTTTTCCGTTACCCATGCAAAAGCACTGCGCGGAACTTGTGTTGCGATAGTCGGAACTCGCGCTTCATGCCAACCAATACCGGTATTGATGATGGTGACTCCAGCTTTTTCCAGCTCTTTAGCCAGCAAGACGACTTCTTCAAACGTGCTGCCTTCTTCCACCAAATCCAACATAGATAAACGGAATATGATGATGAATTCTTTACCCACTTTTTCGCGGATTGCTTTTACCGTTTCAATCGGAAAGCGCATGCGATTTTCATAGGCTCCGCCCCATTCGTCATAACGCATGTTGGTACGTTTACAAATGAACTGGTTGATCAAGTACCCTTCCGAACCCATGATTTCGATGCCATCATACCCCGCTTCTTGCGCGAGGGAGGCAGAATTGGCGAATGCACCAATGGTTTTTCGGATCTGACGCCCACTCATTTCACTGGGTGTGAACTTTGCGATTGGGGCTCTGATTTCTGATGCGCTTTGAGAAAAAGGATGCATGGCATATCTACCCGCATGCAGTAATTGAAGCGCAATTTTCCCACCGTTTTCATGCACGGCATCGGTGACAACTTTATGGGCTTGAGCATGTTTACGTTTACTAAACTCAGCACTGAACGGATGCAGCCTTCCCCGTAAATTTGGTGAAAAACCGCCTGTTACTATTAGCCCCACTCCCCCCTTCGCGCGCTCTGCATAAAAAGCAGCAAGTTTGTGTAGACCTTGCTTATCTTCTTCTAAACCGGTGTGCATGGAACCCATTAATACCCGGTTGCGTAACTGGGTAAAACCCAAGTCCAGCGGCGAAAGTAAATTAGAATACATAGGGAGAGCTCACTTTAATTTTATAGTAATGGTATGACCACTCTAAAAGCCAGAAAACAAAAAATCAAACACCTGTTTACATTTTTACAACAACGATCAATCTTCTGTGTTTTTCTTCGCTAAGATCACGTAGGATGGAGCGATTAGCTAAGTACTTGTATTGGAAAGACATGAAAAAGATATTTCGAGTTATAGGATTGATTTTTAAGTGGATATGGAAAGCGATTTCTTTCCTACGTGTTGCCATCATCAACCTATTCTTTTTATTTTCTTTAGCGATCATCTATTTCGTTTACACCCAAGCCGATACCACTGCACCTGTTGTGCAAGAAAAATCGGCGCTTGTCATGAATTTGTCCGGTCCGATAGTGGAGCAAAGCAGCTACGTTGCTCCTATGGATTCTTTCACTGGATCGTTACTCGGCAGTGAACTGCCAAAAGAGAACGTTTTGTTTGATATTGTCGAAGCGATTAGACACGCGCAAAACGACGACAACGTGACGGGTTTGGTTTTAGCGCTGCGTGAAATGCCAGAAACCAATCTGACCAAACTTCGCTACATTGCTAAAGCGCTGAACGAATTTAAAACCTCTGGCAAACCTGTTTATGCCATTGGTGACTTTTACAACCAAAGCCAGTATTACTTGGCCAGTTACGCTGATAAAGTCTACTTGGCACCAGATGGTGCAGTACTGATGCAAGGCTATGGCGCATACAATCTTTACTACAAAGACATGTTAGAAAAGCTGGATGTTAATACGCACGTGTTCCGAGTCGGCACCTACAAATCTGCGATTGAGCCATTCACTCGTAACGACATGTCTGAGGAAGCCAAAGAGTCGGCGTCTCGCTGGCTGACACAACTTTGGGATGCGTTCATTCATGATGTTGCACTAAACCGCCAAATTGAAGCCTCCACGCTTGCGCCTAGTGAAGATGACATGTTGAAGTTGCTCAACGAAGCTAAAGGCGATTTAGCACAGCTTTCCAAAAACATTGGCTTAGTTGATGAACTGGCGACCAGACAGCAAGTCAGAAAAGCATTGGTTGAAGAGTTTGGTAGTAATGGCAACGACAGCTTTAATCACATCGGATACTACGAATACCTGGCAACAATGACTCCGAAGTTGAATTTTGCTGCTGACGACGTCGGCGTAATTGTGGCCAGTGGCGCGATTATGGATGGTTTCCAACCTCGTGGAACGGTGGGCGGTGATACGATTGCATCACTGATGCGCGACGCAAGAATTGACGACAAAATTAAAGCTGTTGTACTTCGAGTGGATAGCCCAGGCGGCAGTGCGTTTGCTTCTGAAGTCATTCGTAACGAAGTACAAGCTTTGCGTAATGCTGGAAAGCCCGTCGTTGTATCTATGTCAAGCTTGGCGGCTTCTGGTGGCTACTGGATTTCGATGAGTGCCGACAAAATCGTTGCACAACCGACTACCCTTACTGGCTCCATTGGCATATTCAGCGTGATTACAACGTTTGAGAAAGGCCTGAACAACCTTGGTATTTATAACGATGGTATCGGCACTTCTCCTTTCTCTGGTATTGGCGTTACACGCGGGCTAACTCCTGCAGCATCGGAAGCGATTCAACTGGGTATTGAGCACGGCTACCAGCGCTTTATTGGTCTCGTTGGCGAAAACCGCGATATGAGTATTTCAGACGTTGATAAAGTCGCCCAAGGGCGTGTTTGGACAGCGAAAGATGCTATGGAATTCGGGTTAGTCGACCAAATGGGCGACTTTGATGATGCCGTTAAGCTGGCTGCTGAATTGGCAGAACTGGATTCATACAACATTTACTGGGTAGAAGAGCCTCTATCTTCAACCGAACAGATCATTCAGGAGTTGATGCAAAATATCTCTGTGAAGCTAGGCATCGATATGAATAGCGTGTTACCTCAATCGCTACAGCCTGTTGCCAACCAACTTAAGCAAGACCTAAGTGTGATGCAGAGCTTTAACGATCCTAAAGGGCACTATGCATTTTGCTTAAATTGCCAAGTTCAATAGTTCTGACACTTAAACGTTAGCAACAACCTTTTAAATAGACGCTTCGGCGTCTATTTTTTTATGCTGCTAAACTTATCTGTAAACACAACTTATCCATAAACAAACTCAAACTTTGAAACCGTTTAGATAAGCTCGTCTTGTTCAGTGAAGGGGGCTTTATTATCGCAATTACACTTTTGTTAATTGGGATGCACTCTTCCAGTATTTCCTTCTGGGGTTTTGAGCAGAATTCGCTATAATCCCGCCATAATTACAACGTGTAACGAATAGAAACATAGCCCTATGCAAAAAAAACACATATACATCGCTTATACTGGCGGCACTATTGGAATGCAAAAATCTGATCAAGGTTACATTCCAGTTGCTGGGTTTATGGAAAAACAACTTCAAAGCATGCCAGAATTTCATCGCTCTGAAATGCCCGATTACACCATTCACGAATACGATCCACTCATCGATTCATCCGATATGACGCCTATGGATTGGCAGCAAATCGCTGATGACATTCGTGACAACTATAACAACTACGATGGTTTCGTTATTCTTCATGGCACCGACACCATGGCTTATACTGCTTCGGCGCTTTCGTTTATGCTTGAAAACCTTGGTAAGCCAGTCATCGTTACGGGGTCGCAAATCCCTCTAGCAGAGCTGAGATCCGATGGGCAAGCCAATCTACTTAATGCATTACACATCGCGGCGAATTACCCGATTAATGAAGTCACGCTATTTTTCAATAACCAGTTGATGAGGGGAAATCGCAGTACCAAATCGCATGCTGATGGGTTTAATGCGTTTACGTCCCCTAACCTGCCAGCTCTGCTGGAAGCGGGTATTAACATTCAAGTAAGTAATTACATTGAAGTGGATAAAAAGCCTGCAGGCGATTTTAAAGTGCATAGCATTACCCCCCAGCCAATAGGTGTCATTACTATGTACCCTGGCATTTCACACGAGGTCATTCGAAATACGCTGCGCCAACCTGTGAACGCAATGATTCTTCTGACCTTTGGTGTCGGAAATGCTCCACAAAATCCTGAGCTATTGGGTCATCTCAAAGAAGCCTCTGAACGCGGTGTAATTGTCGTGAACCTAACGCAATGTCTCGCTGGCAAGGTAAACATGGGAGGCTATGCCACAGGGTGTGCTTTAGCAGAAGCTGGTGTTATCAGCGGGTACGATATGACGCCAGAGGCAGCACTTGCTAAATTGCACTACTTGCTGAGTCAAAACCTCGGCTACGAAGAGATAAAAAGCCAAATGCAAAAAATCCTGCGTGGTGAAATGAGCCTGTAGAATGATGCATTTCTCACTACGAGAAATATTGATCATTAGAAAAAACAAGAGAGGAGGCAATTGCCTCCTCTCTTTGTATTTGACGTTCTTTATCGATGTGCTGTTGATTTATTCTTTATCAATTTTGATTCGAGCAATCTCTTCTTCGCCTTTAGAAAATTCTTTCTTCAGCTCAACTTTGGATTTGAACTCAATTTCACCGCCCGCTGCAACAGACATATGCTGCGCTTCAGTATTGTGCTTGGATTGATACAGCATAACGGCTTGCATACAAGAGTCTCGCTGCTCTTGGTTTAACGGAGTACCATCCGGCCACTTACCCGTTTCTACAGCATAATTTAAGCGCTCGTACACCTCTGGGGTCATTGCTTCAATAAGTTGCTCTACATTCACTTTCTTTCCTAATTTTAAGTAAATAGGTTTTGAATAAGACCATATCCGGCTACTATGCTTAGTCAAGTAATGGACAACAAATTAGAGCATTAGATCACAAGCGGGATGCCAATGATAAAAACTCGACTTCTTATTTGTATCGCTTCTGTAGCAACGCTTTCTGGATGTTTTGAAGCTCATCAAAACACAGGGGAATTGTGTGAAGCAAATCCGACACTTAGGTGTGAAAAACTCAACATGCGCGACGGGCAATGTCGCATACCAAGAACAAATCTCATCTGGCACCGATATGACGCGCTGAGAAACAATAACGTTGACAAGATACTGAAAGAATTTGAGATCTTACATGAATATCAACAATGTCTTGAGTTAGCGGCTCAGATACAACCCATAGACCAAAGTGATCTTAAAGAACGTCGATTCAATGCGCTGGTTCATACCTATGATGAACAGAAACGCATATTAAACGACTTAAAGTCGTCAACCGATCCTTACGCGTTGTACTTCCGCTGGACACAAGGCGATGATGACGCCCAACGTGAGTTCTTGCAATTGGAAGGAACGGAGAAACTCAATACCGCCAAACTTCAATATGCGTTAGCTACCTACTACGCGAACCGAGATCGCAATAAGACACTCATTCTTCTTGAAAATGCCTTAACGCTCACCAAAAAAGGTGAGCTAAATAACGAGGTGATTAAGTCATTAGCCAGTACTAATCAATCGCTCGGGAACTTGGAATACGCATATATTTGGGCAATGGTAGGCAAAGAGTTTGAGCTACCTATTGCCTCAGATAGAAACCTTAGAAGAATGTATCCATACCCAGAGGAAAAGCTAGATAAGCTAAACGACTTGGCTGATGATGTGGCTGATTCCGTCAAAAGTGGGCTTTACAAACCGTCTTTGATTCCGGAAATAGACACACTCAGAAAATGGTAAAGACCATACCCAAGTGACCTCAAGATGCAGGATTCAGAGCCTCATATTCTGTTTCAGTTCAAGGAAGAGAACGCAGCGGAATGATAAGTCCTTTCCTAGTTCTTTGACGATGAAATAGGACAGAATATGGGCTCCCAAGGGCGAGGTTTAACTGCCCTTCATACTGCGTTACCGATTCTTGATTTAGACCCACTAAATCTTCAAATCGGTGTCTTGTCTGAAAAACAGTTAATTCTCGCTGAATCAAGCATCTTGAGGTTACTTGGGTATATGTGAAATTAATTTTCAAAGGTGATGTGTTACACGTCACCTTTTTTCGTATTGTTGAAAATTAACGACACTGAGTTAACACAAAACCGTTCGCCAGTGGTTTTAGGACCATCAGGAAAAACGTGACCCAAATGGCTATCACACGCTGAACAACGGATTTCGACCCTCTTCATTCCGTGACTCAGATCCTCAATATAACGAACTGCAGCCTCGTTAATCGGTGCATCAAAACTTGGCCAGCCACACCCAGAATCGTACTTGTTTTCCGAGTGAAAAAGAGGGGTATGACAACAGGTGCACTGATATTCGCCGCTTTGTTTATTATGAAGTAATTTTCCAGAAAAAGGAGCTTCTGTTCCGTGTGCCCTACAAACACGATATTCTTCGTCAGTTAGTTGTTCTTTCCACTCTTTTTCCGTTTTTTCAACTGGTTGCGCCTTTTGGTTCACGTTTATATTCCTCCATTTTTTTTGTTTTTTATTCATTTTATTAAACAAAGTCTTGCCTAAGACTGGGGTTGTAGCACATACTTCTTAACCGAAATATGACTTGTGCGTCATTTTTGACACACAGATATTGACTGAATACTTCTACGCATGATTGTTGGCGTTAGATCCACCCAGTCATGTGTAAAAAATATACATTTGCAAAGATATGTTAAAAAAAGCATCGCTTTTTTTTGACTTTAGACAAGTTAACCTTGATTATCTGTTGCAGATTTTTACTGGATTCTGTAATTTTACTACCAGTTATCTTTAATCAGAAATTAAGTTGTGGAGCAACTATAATGACTATCAAAGTAGGTATTAACGGTTTTGGCCGTATCGGTCGTTTCGTATTCCGCGCTGCTCAAGAGCGTGCAGACATCGAAGTAGTAGGTATCAATGACCTTATCGACGTAGAGTACATGGCTTACATGCTTAAGTACGACTCAACTCACGGTCGTTTCAACGGTACTGTTGAAGTTGAAGGCGGAAACCTAATCGTTAACGGCAAAACTGTACGTGTAACTGCTGAGCGTAACCCTGAAGATCTTAAGTGGGATGCAATCGGTGTAGACGTAGTTGCTGAAGCAACTGGTCTTTTCCTAACTGACGAGACTGCACGTAAGCACATCACTGCGGGCGCGAAGAAAGTTGTTCTAACTGGTCCTTCTAAAGACGCAACTCCAATGTTCGTTATGGGTGTTAACCAAGACACTTACGCAGGCCAAGACATCGTTTCTAACGCTTCTTGTACTACTAACTGTCTAGCGCCTATCGCTAAAGTTCTAAACGACAACTTCGGTATCGTTTCTGGTCTTATGACTACAGTACACGCAACTACTGCTACTCAGAAGACTGTTGACGGTCCTTCTGCTAAAGACTGGCGTGGTGGTCGTGGTGCTTCTCAGAACATCATCCCATCATCAACTGGTGCAGCTAAAGCTGTAGGCGTTGTTCTTCCAGAACTAAACGGCAAACTAACTGGTATGGCTTTCCGCGTACCAACTGCTAACGTTTCTGTAGTTGACCTAACTGTTAACCTAGAGAAAGGCGCTTCATACGAGCAAATCTGTGCAACTATGAAAGAAGCTTCTGAAGGTCCTCTAAAGGGCGTTCTAGGTTACACTGAAGACCAAGTTGTTTCTCAAGACTTCATTGGCGAAGTTCAAACTTCAGTATTCGATGCTAAAGCTGGTATCGCACTAACTGAAAACTTCGTTAAAGTTGTATCTTGGTACGACAACGAAATCGGTTACTCAAACAAAGTTCTTGACCTAGTTGCTCACATCTCTAAGTAAGCATTAGTAAAAGACTTTCTTTGATGAAAGATTAAAAAAGGCGACCATTGTGTCGCCTTTTTGTTTATCTGCAGATCAACAAAATTAGATTAACACCAATCAAAGTAAGTAAGTGTTCATAAATAGCGAAGGAAAAACGCTTGAGAACAAGGCAAAAAATTTCGATAAGTAGTTATTCTACAATCAAATTTTTTAACGCAGTTATCGAGTGTTTTAACAAGCTAGAATGAGTGATTACTTACTACGATTGGTATAACACATCAGGATAAGAAGATGGAACTAAAAACTCTCCCTGCTCTGACCGTACTTTCAGATAACGTCACAATCGTAGAATATGAAGGTCTTAAAATAGTTCGAGTGATGCATGAAAAAGCTACCGCGGGTATTTCACTTCATGGCGGACACGTTGTTTCTTTCAAACCAACGGGTCAAGAAGACCTTATTTGGATGAGTAAAGAAGCGAATTTTGATGGGAAAGCTGCACTACGTGGTGGTGTACCGGTTTGTTGGCCATGGTTTGGCCGTATTGCCGCACCAGCACATGGCTTTGCACGTACTAGCCTGTGGGAATTGGTTGAACATAGAGAAAATGCCGAAGGTGTTATTGTTAGTCTTGGCTTGAAAACAAGCAACGAAACACTCGCGGTGTGGAACCATCAGTTTGAAGCCATTTTGAATGTAGAAATCTCGGACGATCTTACTATTACGTTGGATGTAAAAAACACAGATACATCTGAATGGACATTCTCCGGTGCTCTTCATACTTACCTCAATGTTGGCAACATCCACGATACAGAAACAACAGGAATGGGGTCAGAATTCATTGACGGGTTAAACGGCAATCAAGTGACTCAAGGTGGTAGCACACTGACACTCACTGAAAGTATTGATCGTGTTTACACTCAGCCTGAAGGACAAATTAAAGTCGCTGACGCATCCCTAAATCGCTCATTAGTTGTTGAAAATAAAGGTCACAATTCCGCCGTACTTTGGAATCCATGGAAAGACGGAGCGGAAGGTATGGGAGACATGCAAGACGATGGCTATCTAACCATGCTTTGTGTGGAATCAACTCTTCATGCCCCTACTATTGAGGAAGGAAAGACATTACAGCCAGGTGAAAGTCATCAGCTTGTTACCAAGCTCTCTTACAACGCTTAAACGTTAACAGACCTTTCAAAGCCATTGTTGGGCACTGAAGTGCGCGTTTAAGTTCGGCCAGAAAATTCCAACTGGCCACAATTCAATTGGCATATTTTCAAGCGGCTAACTCATTAGCCGCTGTTTACATCTTTTTACACATTCAACTCCCAAATAACTTACTCTATTAGTATTTGTTAATCTTTAGTTCGCATCATTACTGATATGATTCAAAACAACCTTTCTGGAGACAGTTCAGAGTTCAGATTACTAGTCACAAATCGTCACAGTCCAGTCAATGAGATTGAAATAAAATTGGCACAATACCCAAGGAGAGGAAATGTATCTAATGGATCCTACTAATCAATACAGCTTAATGCTTGTTGAAGATGATATGGAACTGGCTGAGCTGATCTGTGATTATTTAAAAGGTCATGAGTTCGACGTAACACACGTGAGCAACGGAATAGATGCAGCACAACGAATTGTGGCAGAGCAACCTGATATTGTCATATTGGATGTCATGCTTCCTGGGCAATCGGGTATGGACGTTTGCCGACAAGTGAGAACCGACTACCTTGGCATGATTTTGATGCAAACCGCGCTTGATGACGACATTGATCAAATGATGGGGTTGGAGTTGGGTGCCGATGATTACATTGTAAAGCAAGTACAACCAAGGCTTTTACTTTCGCGCGTTCGCGCATTACTTCGAAGAAATAAACGCACCAACACGCCCGCAGATACTCAAACGGTACTGACGTTTGGCGCGTTAAAGATTGACTTGCAAAAACGACAAGTTTCTATGAATAACAATGAAATCCAGTTAACCACGGCCGAATTCGAGCTTTTACACCTTCTTGCCCAAAACCCCGGAAAAGTCGTATCACGAGACGACATTGTCCAGCAGATAAGGGGTTATGAATACGATGGTCTGGACCGGTCAATCGATCGAAGGATTTCTCGGTTAAGGAGAACACTCTTGGACGATCCTAACCAACCTCAAATCATTAAAACTGTTCGCGGTAAGGGCTATCAGCTCTGCGCAGATAAGCGCTAACGGAGCTTCTATGATTAAGGCATTTTCTGTTCTTTGGCTGGTAATTCTTATCCCGATTGCATTATTTTTCAGCCCGTTTTCCGCCAACCCACTCAACCATATCAGCAATATATTAACAAAAGACTTTTATGAAAATATTTACGGTCCGACGCTCTATACCCTTCAAGACGACTTAGACGCTATTCCGTCGGAAAACTGGTCGCAATACATAAAAGAGCTGCAACCGCATTTTGGTGTGGACTTGAAGATTATTGAGATCGCGGACTTCCCATTAAACGACGCCGATTTATTATCAAGCCTAAAAGCAGGGGAAATTGTTTACCAGATTTCCGATCCTCCCGCGTTACTCATGCGAATTCATCAAAGTGAACAAGCCATTTATTTTGCTACAGATTTAGCCAGTAACGATTATGGAAGGATGCAAGCTAAGGGGCCGATGTATATTTTGGCACGAGAAATCAAGAAAACGCCCAAAGATCAGCGCGAAGTCGAACTGGAAAAGATTACCCAACAAATGCCCGTTTACGCGACCATTGAGCCTTTGGATTCACTCGAACTCTCGGAAGAAAATGTAAGCCTGCTTTTATCCGGTGAAATCACTTCTGAACTGAGTGAAGAAGGAGGGCTTGTTTTGTTCGCTCAAATTGAAGGTAGCGATATTTTACGAGTAATGGACAGCCAATCGAGCACTATCCAAATTCAGTTCATGGGCGCGATCATCATGGGGATCATGCTCTGTATTGCCGCCGTTATTGTGCTTTGGGCTATCCCCCTTTGGCGCGATTTAAAACGATTAGTAGCAACAACGAATCAATACGGTAAAGGCGATCTTCAAGCACGCGCAAAAACATCTAGAATGTCAGTGGTAGCGCAGTTAAGCACATCGTTCAATAACATGGCTGATAGTGTTGAGAAATTGATATTGGGGCATCGTGAGCTCACCAACGCGATTGCACACGATTTAAGAACCCCTCTTTACCGCCTGCGCTTTGCTTTTGAAATGCTCAATGGTGACATCACCAAGGAACAAAGGGAAAAGTACAACAACGTCGTTGAAAAGAGTATTGATGACCTCGATCATCTCATCAATCAAACATTAATTCTTTCACGTTATTCTCGCCGTGTTCCTAATGCGAAACAAATCGTTCCATGCGTGCTTGAACCTATATTGCGCGCTGAAATTCATCACTTTCAATTGGAACACGCCGATCTTCATATCGAATTCAATTGCTCATCCTTACTTCAGGAAGAAGAAATCATGGTCGATCAAAGAGCCATGGTCCGCGCAATGAACAACTTACTTTCGAATGCCGCTAGATTTGCGAAAAGCACCATTGTTGTCACCTTTGAACGCCACCCAAAAACTTGGCAGCTCACCATTGAAGATGACGGCATTGGTATCCCTCAGGAGTTATGGGAATCAATATTTGACCCATTTACACAGGTAGACAATGAAGAAAGAGACACCACAACAGGTCATGGGCTGGGTTTAGCCATTGTTAAACAAATTGCCATTTGGCATGAAGGTGACGTACTGATTTCGCAGTCTTCTCTTGGTGGAGCAAAGTTCATCTTATCTTGGAACGCAAAACCAGAAGAGGATCAACAGGGAAGCCGAGCGAAAGTTGTCACAAACGGTCACAGTTAGTCTTTATTTTGGCATGGAGTAGCGTTCAATTATTGAACACAATAGCTACTCAATCTCAACATTTAAAAAGGTACAGGGATGAAATATCTACACAGAACGGTTGGTATCACTTGCTTGATGATGAGCACTCCTCTAATCGCAAACTCAGAAATTGCGGAGCAAGAAACACCATTTGATCCAGGCTGGCAATTTGTTTTATCAGCGAACGTTGGAGTTGGAACCGAGCAATCTCAACTTAATACTCACGATGACAACAAAACAACAGACTCGCTACAAAGCAGCGGAAAATCAACATCTGGAATTGGTGCCTTCCCTTTTGTACGAGTGGAGTACACATTAGATAGCGGCTATACACAATTTTACTTAGGTCAAAGTGAAGATCAGGTAACTAACGAACAGTTTCAAGCGGAAATTGGTGTGAACCACTACCTGAATGGCGTGGGCTTAATTAATGCTGCGTACTTCCCGAAAATCCCTGGAGTCAATGAAGTTTGGGAAGATGCCTATTTGATTGGATCTGCCCGTAAAACAACAAATTCTAACGCTCAAGGTGGACGTATCGCCTACTCACCAGAAACCACTTTGCCTTTAACGTTCCGCTACGCTTTTGTTAAGTACGACGTAGAAAACGACAAATCTGGTAAAGGGCAAAATTTGTCCGCTGAAAATATGAAAAAGCTGGAAAGAAACAGCCTATACCAAAGAGTGGCAGTTGAAACGGTTTTCCCTCTAACCGACAACATGGCACTTTTGCCTGCTCTAAACTACACCGTTCGTGATGCCGATGGCAAAGCCAACAGCTTCAAAGAGTTTGGTGGTGATTTAGGCCTGCAGTATTCTCTAGGAAAGCACAGCTTTGTTGTTCACGCTGGTATCGCACAACGTGGTTTTGATGCTAAAAACCCCGTGTTTAACAAAAAACAAGACACCTCAATAACCAACTTATTCGCACTTTATTCCTATGCGCAACCATTTGGTTGGGAAAGAGCAAGTATTAGTGTCATTGGTGGTATTGGCAATGAAGATTCAGACATCAATTTCCATGACACTAAATCCAATTACATTTCAGCAGGTGTTAACTACTTCTTTTAGAATGATTAGCAAATACCCAAGCAGCGCATCGTTTCTTGGGTATCGCTCACTTACTTCGATTCAAATGAGTTTCAAGGAGGAAATCAATGCGTATCACAGTCATTTTGGCCATTACAGCACTATTCACTCTGTCGGGTTGCTCTCGATTTCCTCATAACGACATTATGAAATGGATGCCCCTTCCCTCATTAGAACAAGTGACACCACCGGGTGAATGGGTATTGTTCAGAGAAATGAATTCTTCCGATATGCAGATTGAGCAAAGCCCCTTTCACTCGATCGAATCAGACAGTCTATCGGAAGCGGTCGCTAAAAACGTCATCACAAAAATCAGTTTGTATGTCATGACAGCGCGGCTGCCCTCTCCTCATCAACAATATGCTCGATGGGAACACCTATTAGACGAATACCGGGATTGATGTTCAACGCCTTTGAATCTTTGCAATGGTCGACCTATACCGCTAAAATTTGCGACCCAATTGTCTCTGCGAGTTGAACATGTCTTATCAATGCCCACTTTGCCAAACGAAACTTGATTTCGTTCAGCATCATTATCGATGTGAAAATAACCATCAGTTTGATGTTGCAAAAGAAGGCTACGTTAACCTTATGCCCGCACATCATAAGCGCTCAAAAGATCCCGGTGACAATAAAGAGATGACTCAGGCTCGGCGCCGTTTTCTCGATAGTGGTCACTACGATAAGCTTCGCGATACGGTTGCGGATACATGTCGAAAGTGGCTCGACAATACGTCAGCGCAATTGCTCGATATAGGCTGTGGTGAAGGGTATTACACCAACCAAGTAGAGAGCACATTGCGCGCATCGAACCCCCACGCCAAGGTGTTTGGACTCGATATTTCAAAAGTCGCTATCCGTTATGCTGCAAAGCGTTACAGAGGTTGCCAATTCAGTGTGGCGTCAAGCCATCGCTTGCCTTTTGCGGATCAATCTCTTGACGCCGTACTGAGAATTTATGCGCCCTGCAAAGCAGATGAACTCAAGCGTGCTATTCGCCCCCAAGGCGTCGTTGTTACAGTTACACCCGCTGCTCGTCACCTATATCAACTTCGTGAAGGCATATACGACGACGTCAGGCTACATGACGAAGCCCATGAAACTATCGATGGCTTCAGTTTATTGGGCGAAGAAAAGTTGAATTACACGATGCCCTTAAATGGAAACGAAGCGCTAGACCTGCTTCAAATGACGCCGTTTGCTTGGAAAGCGACGGACGAATTCAGGCAATCTTTGTCTAATTCTTCGACGTTTGAATGCGAGGCAGACTTCATTATCAGAGCCTACCAGAGAGTCTAATCCCTCGTGTTTTGAAGGGTTAGAATCAATACAAACCATGGTATGGTAAGACGATATCGTTAATCGGATTGAGCTATATTTTGAGCGTTACTGACCCTTCATTAAATCGGATAGAAAAATTACTGTCCTATATCCACAGCAACGTCGATTTGCCACTTACTTTGGAAGATCTTTCCAAGCAGAGTTGTTGGTCGCGCTGGCAGCTTCAAAGGGTTTTCCACTCAAAGACTGGGCTGAACGTTGCGCAGTACGTCAGAGAAATTAAGCTCAGTCTGGCCGCAGAACAAATTCTCACCTCTCACGATCGTATGGTGGATATCTCAGTCGCATTTGGGTTCAATTCTGAAATCAGCTTCAGCCGTGCATTCAAACAATACTTTGGCTTAAGTCCTCGAGCATACCGCCAACAAGGCAATCGAAACCGAATCAAAATCCCACTCGTGCGTCCGAGCGCTAGTGCTCCCAGATTTCAACCCGATACCGACTACTTCCAGATTCGAATAGAGCACAGAGCAGCCTCGACCTTATATGGCATCCGTGAACCAATAAAAGGCTTGTTTGCCCAAATCCCTAATTTCAAGCAAAAGGTTCCTCAAATCTGGGAAGAACTTCATTCGAAGTGTAAAGAAGTTCGGGGACTTTCCCCCCAGCTTGGTGTCATTGACGCTACCCATAGTGTAATGGGTGAAGAAGGCTTGGAATATTGGTCAGGGCTAAACGCCGAACAGTTAAGTGAGCGGACGAAAGCAAAACTTTCCTCTCTAGACATTCCTGAACACGATTACGCGGTGTTACCCGTTCATGGTCCAATAGAAAAGTTAGCCGACTTAGTGGAATGGTTCATTCTATTCTGGCTCCCTGATTCTGGATATCAGGGTGTAGATGGCTATGAAATTGAGGTCTATGATCACAGGTTCAATGCCACTAGCGACACCTCTTATATGGAGTACTGGTTCCCTGTCATTAAAAATTAATGAGTAATTAATCATTAAAATGAGAGTTGCACCAAA
The DNA here is from genome assembly GCF_019977755.1 of Vibrio penaeicida. Taxonomy (NCBI): domain Bacteria; kingdom Pseudomonadati; phylum Pseudomonadota; class Gammaproteobacteria; order Vibrionales; family Vibrionaceae; genus Vibrio; species Vibrio penaeicida. The sequence continues at coordinate 2,827,255 of NZ_AP025144.1, forward strand.
TTGTTAATTTTCACTTCATCATTAGCTATATGATTCCTACCTGATAATCATTATCATTTGTGTTCACAATAAAAAAGGCATAAACGGCGGGCTCCGCTGAAAGAGAACCACCATAAGGTAACCTATCCATAAGGTAAACCATGGTTATGCTCTCGCTTCTCCTTGATAAAACAACGTGAACACGTCACTACAGCGTAAACATCTCGCTGATTAAAAAGGACATAGCTGAGGTATTAATGAACCAACCATCCCACACCCCGACAATGCGCCGCTCCGTGATTGCACTGGCTGTTGCCGCTACTTTTTCTTACGCACCTTTTGTAAATGCGGATTCGGGAGAGACAGAAACCATTGAAGTCTTTGGTAAAGCCTACCGAAATACCGCGACAAAAACGGTATTAGAGCCGGAAGAAACGCCGCAAACACTTAACGTTATTGAAAGCGAGCAGCTTGAGCAACGAGGCGTAAAATCCGTGATGCAGGCATTGCGATACGCGCCTGGTGTCTCTACAGAAAACAAAGGTGGCGCAGTCGTCTTATCGAACTGGGTAAACATTCGCGGTTTCAGTTCTTCGGACAATTACTACGATGGCTTAATGCTTCCAATGCTACCGGGTTGGAATGTACAACCTCAAATTGATCCTGTTGCCATTGAGCGACTAGAGATTTTTAAGGGACCAACATCGGTTCTTTATGGAACCATGCCTCCGGGTGGGATGGTGAATGTTATCGCGAAAGCACCTCAGCTAGAAAAGAGCACACAGGTTAACTTGGCGACTGGTTCAAATAGCTTGCTTGAAGCCTCTGTGGATACAACGGGCTCACTAAGTGACAACGTGGCTTATCGCCTTATTGCTCTAGCAAGAAAATCGGATACTCAGATCGATCATGTTAAAGAAGAGCGATACATGATCGCCCCATCTATTGACTGGTACGTGTCTGACAAGACGTTCGTCAATTTTAATCTGTACTATCAAAACGACCCAGCCCTTGGTCACAATGTTACGATCCCTCTAGAAGGCATTACAGCAACGGACCCAAGTAAAAAAATTGCGCGTTCAACGTATGCAGGTGACGTAAATTACAACACCATGAAACGTGATTTCTGGTTAGCTGGCTACAAGTTTAACCACGAATTCAACAACGATTGGGCATTCCTGCAAAACTTCCGTTATATGGATTCAAAGTTCTATCAAGAAGGGACGGCGAGTGGTGCGTTTGATGCTGCAACAGGGACATTGAAAAGAACAGCCTACCTTACCGACGAAAAGTCAAAAGGGTTCAGTGTTGATAACCAATTATCCGGCTTTGCGAATGTAGGTGAGTCTGAACATTACCTTCTATTTGGTGTCGATTATCGCGAAATTGAAGGTTCGGCTTTATACGAGTCATTCGCCAATGTTTCAGACATTAATCTGTATGCGCCAAACAATAACACAGCAAACCCAAGTGCCTTTGCTAAAACTTGGACACAGACTCAAAACGTCAGAATGAAGCAACTTGGCGCTTATTTCCAAGATCAGGTTCTTTGGAATGATTGGGTGTTCATTGCAGGTGGTCGCTTCGATGATGTGAAGAGTGAAGTTAGCACGACCTATGCCGCTCCACCGACAACAACCGCAGACAACAATGACTCGAAGTTCTCATATCGCCTTGGTACGATGTATCAATTCGAAAATGGATTCTCGCCATTCCTAAACTTTGCAACCAGTTTCGAACCGAATGCGAAGCTGGATAAAGATGGCAACAATCTTGAGCCTGAAGTAGGTGAGCAAATTGAAGTTGGTGTTAAATATGCGTCAGCAGATGGCTTATCTACCGCTTCGGCTGCCCTGTTTGAAATCAAGAAGAAAAATGTCGGTGTTCGTAAGGATGGAGCGTCACCTTACACCGCAATTGGTGAAGTACGATCTCGTGGTCTTGAACTTGAAGCCAGAACACTGCTCTCTGAAAACCTAGATGTCATCGCTAACTACACCTACACCGATATCGAAACCACAAAAGATGACAATCCAGACAACATCGGTCAAGTCCCAGTATTTGTGCCTGAGCAAGCTGCAAACCTTTGGTCAAACTACTACGTTAACGACGGTGCTATGCAAGGGTTACGTGTAGGCGGCGGTGTTCGCTACGTTGGTGAAGCTGTATTAAATGACAGTACTGATAAGAATCTTGGGAAAGTGGAAAGTTACACGCTCGTCGATATGTCGCTCGGATACGATTTAAGTCGATTCAGCGATTCCCTAAATGGGGCTTCGGCAAATGTTGTGGCAAATAACCTTTTCAACACCGAATACTACACCTGCTGGAACGAAAGCTACTGCTGGTACGGTCAGGAAAGGACGGTGGAGTTAAATGTCAAAATTGATTTTTAATCAACCGTAAAAAAGCGCAAAACAGGTGGTGTGTAAACATCACCTGTTTTCGCGTTTTAAGATCATACCCAAGTCACCTCAAGATGCATGGGTATATGTAACTATTTTAAAACATGGAAAGCGAATAGCCGTGCAAGAGTCATTTCACCAACAACTTTTCAGTGCATGCGAACAAATTACGCCTTATCTATCAGGTAAAATAACGGAGCCAGACGAATCAATGCTCCGTTCGCACCATAGCGGCGAGGCATTCTTCAATCAGCTGTATTCTCAACTGCAAGTTTTGCACCCTGAAGCAGGAAAAAGCTATTGGATAACTCGATGTTGGGACTTGGCCACTTGGCAACCTCTATATATTGCCTTTATCAGCGTATATGGCTTCAAAACACTGCCCGATTTCAATTCTTTCGGGCAGTCCCAAATGGGTTCTTTTGTCACGGGATTTTGCTTTTCAAACCAAAAACATCGACATGGTGAAGTGCAAGAGTTAGTGCCCGAAGCTGCATTGCAACTGAATGTATTATTTGAAAAATACAGAACCCAACTCGATCAACAGTATCGTTGTCGGCCAGGTTTTGTGAAGCACTTGCTGGCTGACGCTATCGTAAATTGTTGCTTAAGACTGAAAGAATTTGACCCTCAATTAACTCTGGATGACATAAGAAACAATGCCGCCATGTGGCTCAGTGCATTTCAATTACCTCTGGATCAAATCAGTCGAATTGAAGAAAAACAAGGTGCCCTCTCCTACGTGAGAAAAAGCTGTTGTTTAGTATACAAGACAACTCAAGGGACACTTTGCGAAGACTGTCCTCGATTCAAGAACTCGTCCCCGATTCAAAACTAAGAACGAAAGCGTATGTATCAACTCAATCAAATCAAAGTCATTCGTGAAGAAAAAACCATATTGGACATCGATGAACTTTCCATTGACCCCAAAGGTTTTACTGTGGTTTTGGGTCATAACGGCTCGGGAAAATCCACATTAGTTAACCTGCTCGCTAAACAATTCAGTCCAGAAGAAGGTCATATTCAGCTCGGTCAGCAGCCACTCGAAAAGTTTTCTGCAAAATCATTGGCTAAGGAAGTCGCTTATCTTCCACAAAAGTTGCCCGAAGTTGCAGGGTTGAATGTAAAAGAGTTAGTTCGATTAGGTCGCTACCCTTGGCGTGGTGTCTTTGGACAATGGAATAGTGAAGACAATCAAATTATCGAAACATCCATGCTTCAAACAGAAGTCCACTCAATGAGCAATGAACTGGCAGACCAGCTATCTGGTGGCGAGAAACAGCGTGCTTGGATCGCCATGTTATTAGCGCAGCAATCTAACTTTTTGATCCTTGATGAGCCCACCTCCGCTTTGGATGTCCAGCATCAATATCAAGTGATGGATCTACTCCAACAACTCAATCAACATTCTGGTAGAGGTGTCTTGGTAATTCTTCACGATTTGAACTTAGCGTTACACTACGCCACTCACGTTATCGCATTGAAAAAAGGGAATATCCTGTTTGAAGGAAAACGTGAACTTTTGTTTGATGAAGAGCGATTAGCCAGTCTCTATAACACTCCTGTATCACTGATAGACCACCCTAACAACGACCACAAGGTAGCCATAATATGTTAAAGAAAGCATTGTTTACCCTATTCTTTTTCAGCTTCACTTTGCAGGCACAAATCATCGCTGAAGATAGCCGTGGCGAACAGATTCTTCCCAAAACTCCCGTTAGGATTGCTGCTCTCAATTGGGACATAGCCGAACAAGTTCTAGAACTCGGTGTAGCACCTGTCGCCATACCAAATATCCCTGAATACAGAGCTTGGGTGGTTAAGCCTGAAGTCCCAGAATCGGTTGAAGATATTGGGACGCGTATGGAACCAAACCTCGCTCGCTTAGAACAGCTAAAACCCGATGTCATCATTATTGGTTCACCACAAATTGACTTAACCGAGCGCCTAGAAAAAATTGCACCCGTATTGTATTACCACACATACAAACAAGAACCAGGCAATGTAGAGCGCTCCATAAAACACTTTCGCCAAATTGCTCATGCTCTGGGTAAATCCGATGTCGCCGAACGTAGACTCAAGCAAATGTACTCTAAGATTGATGCGCTAAAGATCAAACTCGATAAAACCTATGCCGGTCAGAAACCGAAGGTAGCGGCATTTCGTTTTGCTAGTACCACGACGGTCTACCTTTACGGCGATAACTCTAGTACCCAAGAAGCACTTCAACTTTTGGGATTTGAACCTGCCCTACCACAGCCAACCACTCAGTGGGGAGTCACTCAAAAGCGCTTGAAAAAACTGTACTCCATTGGTGATGGTGTCGCGCTGTACTTTAAGCCGTTTAAACAGGAATCCGAGTTGGAGAAATCCGTAATGTGGAACGCGATGCCTTTTGTTAAAAATAACAAAGTCGCTTCGGTTTCTCCTGTTTGGAACTATGGTGGAGCCATGTCTCTATTGTATGTAGCAGAAGCGCTCGCTGAAAGCTTAGAGTCGGTTGCACCGAGTGCAGGTGAGTAATGGCGATTCTACGGATAGGTTTATTGTTAATCCCCCTAATACTGGCGTCTGGCTATATTGGCAGTGAACTCACGCTTAACCAGCAGTGGCACATCGTTTCTGACATGGTTATGTCAAAGTTCTACGGCTTAGAGTTTTCACCTGTTGAATTTGAAGAAATACTTTTTGTAGAAGCCCACCTTCCTCGATTACTGATGGCTATCATGACCGGTGCTGTTCTTGGGTTGGTTGGTAGCCTTCTCCAGCAACTGACACAAAATCACCTAGTCTCACCGCTAACGTTAGGCACATCTGCCGGAGCATGGTTGGCACTTATGTGCGCCACGGTGTGGCTACCCACATTGAGTGCGTTTACTTCCACATTGGTGCCCTTCATTGGCGCAATGGTCAGCCTGGCTGTTGTGATGTGTATTGTCGGCTTGAAAGATCTATCTGGTCTTCGAGTCGTGCTTGCAGGAATGGCGGTTAATATACTCTTTGGCGCGATCGCAACGGGAATTGCTCTTTTTCACGACCAATTTGCAAAAGACATTTTCATATGGGGCGCAGGCGACCTCGCGCAGAACGGCTGGCAACAGGTAGATTGGCTCTTCCCTCAACTGTTACTTGGGCTCGTCATCTTATTGATTTCCCCTAGAATCCTTGCACTGTTGAGGCTCGGGCATACCAATGCTGAAGCTCGCGGTCTTAACCTAGTTCCTGCTTTCTTTGGGCTCATTGTGCTTGGTCTTTGGTTGGTTTCTTCAGCTATTGCGAGTGTGGGCATTATAAGTTTCATCGGGCTTATCGCACCAAATATTGCTCGCTTTGCTGGTGCCAGAACTCCCAAAAGCGAACTTTGGGTGAGTATGGTGCTGGGCGCATGTTTATTGCTGTTTACCGATACGCTCACCATCGCTATCAATTATGTATCCATTAGCGTCATTCCATCTGGTACCACAACAGCCCTCATTGGTGCGCCTGTACTGGTTTGGTTTGCTCGCAGTAAGTTAAAAGCTCATGACCAAATGAGTCTTTCTTTACCCAATTCAACTGCCCGTTACCGACCAAAAACGTTGTACAGTGCCGTGTTCAGTACGGGATTACTCGTCATACTAGGCGCATTTTTCTATAACACTGGCGACGCCTCTAGTTGGGTATGGCAAGTACCCACCGAATTTGTTTGGAGCCAGCAATATCCAAGAATGCTCACCGCCTTTAGCGCAGGATTTGGGCTAGCCATTGCTGGTGTCATTTTACAGCGAATCATATATAACCCGTTGGCTAGCCCCGATATTCTTGGCATTTCAGCAGGTGCTAGTTTGTTTTTGGTTGTAGGAATGATGTTGTTAGGAACAACCTTATTCGAACTCCAATTCACATTAGCGTTTATTGGTTGCCTCGCGGTTCTAGGGTTGTTACTGCTGCTTGGCAGAAAACATGAATACTCGCCCGGAATGCTCATTCTTACGGGAATAGCACTCACAGCTCTAATAGAATCATTGATCCATTTCGTGCTAGCACAAGGCAGTGAAACTGCGTATTTGTTGCTAACTTGGCTATCTGGGTCAACTTATCGTGTAGAAGCAGGCTCTGCCATTGCATTATTTGGCTGTACGGTGGTTCTTTCTGGGCTGGCGCTGTCTCTCCATCGATGGCTAACGCTAATCTCGGGAGGACGAGGTTTTGCTCAAGCAAGAGGGTTAAATGTTCCGGCTAAGTTTAAGCTACTGCTGATTTTGGTTGCGATGCTTTGCTCTGCCGTAACGGCAACGATGGGACCAGTATCGTTTATTGGCTTACTCGCTCCACATGTCGCGGTTATGCTGGGAGCAAAGCGCGCAAAAGATCAAATGTGGGTCGCAGGCTTCACAGGCGCTTCTCTGCTGATGTTCGCTGACTGGCTTGGGCAAAATGTGGTCTATCCGGGACAAGTCTCTGCTGGCATTGTCGTTTCTATCATTGGTGGTACTTATTTCCTATTGCTTCTGATGAGAAGTAACTTAAACCGCTTTGCCACTGGGTGATTAGGGTCTGTTGATCTTTCGAGATGATTTTTGCAGCAATTTGTGGGTTATTTATACAAGGCAGAGCTTATTCGGTGTAGTCGCTCTACATCAATAGGCGATAACGTAGTAGAAATAGACCACAAATGCTGCCCGAAGGGTTCGACTAGGCGTCCCCGCTCTATGCACTTTACTCTTTGTTGCAAGGTATTTACTTAGAATGACTAGGCCACACACCTTGCGCCGCGATTAAAATGCATAGAACTCGAACAAAATTTAACCGCGAAAAATCAACAGACCCTAAGTATAAACGAATCAGAATGGGTCACCTCACCAGCCCTTAATGAAAATCATTCTCACTCGTTGAATAATGATAAGGGCTGGTCTACACTGCCCGCTCTTTCGGAGATGACTATGAAAAAAATAATTCCTTTACCCATGCTTCTTTTGGCAGGCTGCTCTGCCGTTACTACTTCGCAATCAACCGTAACTTCGCCAACATCGGCGATTGTTTCCAACTTTTACGATTATAAAATTTATTCCTCCGAAACTGCGTTGCCTTTGCAGCAATTAGTCAAAGAATTAAAGAACGCAGATGTGATTTTAGTCGGTGAGTGGCACAGCCATGCTGGCACTCATAAATTTCAAACGGATTTGTTCGCGGCCATGAACCAATCAGGGTTATCAACCGCACTTGCGATGGAACAGTTTTCTAGAGACAAGCAAGGTCTTATTAACGACTATTTGAACGGAGAAATAGGCGAACAAACCCTAATTCAACAGGGTAATGCTTGGCCAAATTACACCAGTGATTATCGCCCGCTGGTTGAGTATGCACGTTTGAATAAACTGGATGTTATAGCCGCAAACGCGCCGAAGAAAACCGTTAAGTGCATCGGCCGAAAAGGACTCGGTTGGACTCAAAACCTAAGCAAGGAAGAACGTGGATTTATTGCGGAAAACATAGACACCAGCGATTCACCCTACAAACAAAAATTCATGGCTTCTATGCACCACGGAAAACCAGAACAAACCGCCAACCAATACGCTGCACAAGTTACTTGGGACGAAACAATGGCGGAAAGTATTGTTCACTATCTAAACAAGAATTACGATAAAAAAGTCTTGCTCACTGCTGGCAAATTTCATGTGTCCGACGGTCTTGGAACTGCTGCGTCTATCCAGCGTAGAAACCCAGATCTCAACATTGCCATTATTGAGCCCGTAACGGAAATCACTGCAGACAAAAAAGGCTATCAAGTGTTGGTTGCAGAGCTGCCACCAAGATACATAAAACAAGAAAATAGAATGAAAGCTTACCATCAAATAGGTAAGCGAAACTCAGGGTTAAACTGCGAAAAAGAGTAACCCTCAATTTATGGACTGATTCTTGCTTAAAAAACTATCAGATTGGGTAGGAAAAATAATCAGGCTAGGCAGAAAAAATAGTCAAAGTTATTTGCAGATCTGCCGATAAAGTATTCAGACCATATTGAGGAGAACAATATGACTTCGATTGGAGCGGAGCCAGTTAGGGTTACCCCTACAGCCACAGCGACAAACAGCGCAAAATCAAAAGCGGTAGAAGATACCGTTCCCGGTTCAGCTGTCAAAGTCGAGCAGAACAAAGTCACGTTGTCCAATGAGGGCAAAGCCTTACTTGCCGCACTTCAGCAGATTGAAAAAGATGCCGCGGCAAATCCAGAAGATAAAGGTGTGGGTGACAAAGTTGAATCCTTTGCTCATGGTGCATTAGGAATGGATCACCCTGACAAGTTTAAAGAAGAAGATGATACTTCCTATTCCGCGGGGCAATATTTATCCGCAGCGGCAACCATAGGTGGAATCTTGGCACTGTTGGTATAGCTTAAAGCCAGTATAAATTAGCCTTTACCGACATTGCCTTCTTCTTATAGCTAACGTGCTTAACTAAATAAGCGAAACTTTCGCTCAACAACCGTAATGCTAATTTCTTGCGTTATGGCATTCTTTTACGGCTTTCTATTTCCCACTCAGACTATTAGACAACCTATCTTAGCACCTACAAACATACCTAAGTATGCTCACTCACTTTCATTAGACCACTTTGTATTTATCATTCTTATTGAATACGCAAAGTATCTGGCTAAAAAATAAAAAAATATTCATACCAAAATGAGCGATGTAATTAAACAGTACTAAATATGTGCTCTTTCGTTACAAACTTGAACTCCCCTTTAAATGAAAATCAAAAATAAATATAAAATACAAAAAGATAAGTAAAAATCACTTCACTCCCCGCTATGTTATTCAAGGTGAGGTATTTAACATTTCTTAGACAAAAAAGGTTCTAATCTCCCTACTTTTAGTCAAATCCTGAGCGACGTTTTAAAAAAAAATGTTTTGAGTACTAAGCATTTTTAGGGCATTATTTTTATTAATTGATCGTTCAATTAAAAATAAGGAAGCCGTCATGCCCAAGGTTGGGATGCCAGAAATCAGGAAACCACAGCTTGTTCAAGCAACGATGACCGTTATCGATCGAGTTGGGTTGCATGCTGCAAGCATTTCACTGATCAGCAAAGAAGCTGGTGTATCGAGTGGGATCATTAACCACTACTTTGGCGGTAAACATGGTCTTCTAAAAGAAACCATGAAAGAGATTCTTCGTCAGCTCTCTTCAACAATTACTGAACAATTAAGTCAGTTGCCTAAAGACGCTCATCAACAACGTATCAACGCCATTATTGATGGCAACTTTGTGGGCTACCAAGCAGAAAACAAAGTCGCAAAGACTTGGTTAGCATTTTGGTCTTATTCAGTCCACGACCCAGAACTAAAACGACTTCAACGTGTAAACGAAAAACGCCTTCTCTCGCATTTGAAAATTGAGCTAAAAGCTTTGTTTGAGAAGGAACAGGCAGAAATTATTGCCCACGGTATTGCCGCTTTAATCGACGGTGTTTGGTTAAGAGGAACATTGAACCCTAAAGGGATTGATGCGGAAAAAGCACGCCTCATTATCAATGATTACTTAGACAAACAACTGACTTTCTATACGCAGCAACTAAACACAAAATAACGACAGCCAGTACTTTTAAATGAATATGAAATCACTTTATATCGACGGTCACGCATGTGACGCAACTTCGCAAGAAAGCTTCACAACCTATAACCCTGCGACAGGACAGCCATTAGCTGAAATTGGTCAGGCTAGCCAACAAGATCTGGAACGTGCCATTCAATCTGCCAAGCAAGGATTTAGCGTTTGGTCCGCCATGTCGCCAACCGAGCGCAGCCGGATCTTACTGAAAGCGGTGGCTCTGTTACGTGAACAAAATGACGAACTGGCTAAATTGGAAGTATCGGATACGGGTAAACCCATCCAAGAAGCCATAGATGTTGATATTGTGACTGGCGCTGATGTGATTGAGTACTTCGCAGGTCTAGCACCCGGTATGCAGGGTGAGCAACAACCCTTGAGTGAAAACCAATTCTTCTATACACGTCGCGAGCCTTTAGGCATTTGTGCAGGTATAGGAGCATGGAACTACCCTATTCAAATTGCTATGTGGAAATCTGCTCCTGCTCTGGCTGCCGGAAATGCAATGATCTTTAAGCCTTCGGAAGAAACACCGTTATCCGTATTAAAGCTGGCTGAAATCTTTACTCAAGCTGGGCTTCCAGACGGCGTATTTAATGTCGTGCAGGGTGATCATCGGGTCGGTCAAATGCTTACCGCACATCCAGACATTGCCAAAGTCTCCTTCACTGGCGAATCCGGAACCGGAAAACAAGTCATGGCAGACAGCGCGAAAACCTTAAAACAAGTCACCATGGAACTAGGCGGTAAGTCACCAATGGTGATCTTTGATGATGCCAAGCTCGATGGCGCTGTTTCTGCTGCTATGGTTGCCAATTTCTACACGCAGGGTGAGGTTTGTACCCACGGTACACGCGTTTACGTTCACGAAGGCATTTACGATGCATTCATTGACCAATTAAAAGAAAGAACTGAAAAACTGATCGTCGGTGACCCAACCGAAATGCAGACTCAAATCGGTGCTCTGATTTCCAAAGAACATTTGGGCAAAGTGCTAGGCGCAATTGAAGCGGCAAAACAAAGTGGCGCCACGCTACTCACTGGCGGTTATCAGGTTACCGACAACGGGTTGGAAAACGGTAACTTTGTTGCACCGACAGTATTTGTGAATTGTGAAGATGGGATGCCACACGTTCAAAGTGAAATTTTTGGTCCTGTTATGTCTGTGCTGAAGTTTTCAGACGAACAAGACGTTATCAAAAGAGCCAACGACACCACTTACGGATTAGCAGCTGGTGTGTTTACTCAAGACCTATCCCGAGCGCATAGAGTCATCCACCAGCTTCAAGCGGGCATTTGCTGGGTAAACACTTGGGGTGATTCACCAGCAGAAATGCCAGTTGGAGGCTACAAACATTCCGGTATTGGTCGCGAGAACGGGCCGGAAACGTTACGTCATTACACTCAGACCAAAAGTGTGCTGATTGAACTTGGCGATTATGAAAGCCCATACGCTTAAACGGCAACCAAACGGAGATAAAGAAATGGAGCAACGCTACGATTATATTATCGTTGGTGCCGGTTCAGCGGGTTGTGTGTTGGCAGATAGGCTCTCTGAAAGCGGTGAACATCAGGTTCTGCTGCTTGAAGCGGGTGGCACGGATAAAAGTATCTTTATTCAAATGCCCACTGCTCTTTCTTATCCGATGAACACGGAAAAATACGCCTGGCAATTCGAAACCGTTGAAGAGAAAGGGCTTGGTGGTAGAAAGCTTCATTGCCCAAGGGGACGAGTTTTAGGTGGAAGCTCCTCTATCAACGGTATGGTGTACGTCCGCGGTCACGCTTGTGACTTTAATGAATGGGAAGAACAAGGCGCTAAAGGGTGGGATTACCCCTCTTGCTTGCCCTACTTCCAGCGTGCAGAGTCTTGGTCGGGCGGTGCGGACGAATACCGTGGTGGCGAGGGTCCCGTTGGCACATGCAACGGTAACGACATGGCTCTGAACCCGTTGTATCAAGCCTTTATAGAAGCCGGAAAAGACGCTGGCTACCCAGAGACTTCGGATTACAACGGTTATCAGCAAGAGGGCTTTGGCCCCATGCACATGACGGTTGACAAAGGCGTACGAGCTTCGACTTCCAACGCCTACCTTAGGCGTGCGCTTAAACGCTCAAACCTAACACTGTTAAAAGGGGTCGTCGTTCATAACGTTCTTCTGGAAGATAAAAAAGCCATTGGTATTGAATTCGAACGTTCAGGCAAGCGAACCAAATGCTATGTGAACAAAGAAATCATTTCGAGCGCTGGCTCAATCGGCTCCGTTCAATTATTGCAGCTGTCGGGAATTGGTCCATCTCACGTGCTTGAACAAGCCGGTGTGGAATTGAAACATGAATTACCCGGTGTGGGAGAAAATCTGCAAGACCATCTAGAGGTTTATTTCCAATATCGATGCAAAGAACCCATCACGCTTAACAGTAAACTCGGACTGGTAAGTAAAGGGTTGATCGGCGCAGAGTGGATTTTGACTCGCAAAGGGTTAGGCGCAACTAACCACTTCGAATCTTGCGCGTTTATCCGGTCACGGAAAGGGTTGAAATGGCCAAACATTCAATACCATTTTTTACCCGCTGCCATGCGTTACGACGGACAAGCCGCATTCGAAGATCACGGTTTTCAAGTACATGTAGGCCCTAATAAACCCGAAAGCCGAGGCACAGTTGCCATTGTATCTAGTAACCCTTTAGACAAGCCTAAAATCGAGTTTAACTACATTTCAACCTCACAAGATCAACAAGACTGGCGAGACTGCATTCGATTGACTCGAGAGATTCTGTCTCAACCTGCGATGGATGATTACCGCGGTGAAGAAATTCAACCAGGGCTTTCCATCACCAGCGACGAAGCGATTGATGAATGGGTAAAGCAGAATGTCGAGAGTGCTTATCACCCTTCATGCAGCTGCAAAATGGGTGCCGATGGCGATGTAATGGCGGTATTGGATGAAGCCTGCCGCGTACGTGGAATTCAAGGACTGCGCGTAGTTGACTCTTCCATTTTCCCAACCATTCCAAATGGCAACCTGAATGCGCCTACCATTATGGTGGCAGAAAGAGCAGCCGACATTATTTTGGGCAACCCACTATTAGCAAGAAAAGATTTACCCGTTTGGATAGCACCAAATTGGGAAGAGAAACAAAGAACAGAGACACCAAAAAGAGACGTAAGGTCTATTGATTAAAGTCAGTAATTATTACAAGGAAATTACTATGTCTATGATGACAAAAACCCTGTCGACACTCGCACTTAGCACGATAGCGGCTAATGCCTATGCCAACCAATGTGAGACAGTACGTTTTTCAGATGTGGGCTGGACAGACATTACCGCAACCACGGCTGTCACGTCTGAGCTTCTGAAAGGTCTGGGTTATACAACCAAAATCGATCTGCTGTCTGTGCCTGTCACATATTCCTCAATGGCGAACGGTGATATCGATATCTTCCTTGGCAACTGGATGCCAACCATGGAGGGAGATATCGCTAAATACCGTGAAGCTGGTACAGTCGAAACTGTTCGTGCCAACTTAGAAGGGGCAAAATACACCCTTGCCGTTCCTAAATACGTTTACGATGCGGGCGTAAAGAATTTTGCCGATTTAGCAAAACACGCTGACAAATTTAAAGATCGTATTTACGGCATTGAACCTGGTAATGATGGAAACCGTCTTATTCAATCCATGATCGACAGCAATGCATTTGGGTTAAAAGACTTCAGCCTTGTTGAATCAAGCGAAGCGGGCATGGTTTCTCAAGTAGCAAGGTCGGTACGTCGCAACCAGTGGATCGTCTACTTAGGTTGGGCTCCTCACCCAATGAACAGCAACGTCGATATGGAATACCTCGACGGTGGTGATGATTTCTTCGGTCCTAACTATGGTGGAGCCAATGTCTACACCAATGTGCGTGCAAACTACCTAAATGAGTGTAAGAACGTCGGTCAACTTTTGCAGAACCTAGCGTTCAGCCTCGAAATGGAAAATGCTTTGATGGAAGCGATTCTTAACCAGAATGTCAAACCTTCAAAAGCAGCACTTCAATGGCTGAAAGACAACCCAAAACAAGTTGAAGCTTGGCTTAAAGGTGTAAAAACCCTTTCCGGTAGCGATGCTGCTAAAGCCGTAAATAGCTACGTTAATTCAAACGCATAATATTAATTGGGGGGTGTTCGCCCCCTGTTAGCGTTAATTTCCTCTATTAACTTAGATTTTATTCTTAACTTGGGTTTTATCCTTAAACAAGGTTTTATTGTGGACTTTATAACTAACAACAAAATTCCTGTTGGTGAGTGGATGGAAACAGGCGTTGATTGGCTCACCATGAACGGTGCTGGTTTTTTTGATGCCATTTCAATCCTCCTTGAAACCGTCATCCTTTTTGTTGTCGACATCTTTAAGTGGATGCCTCCCGCTATTCCAATTGTTCTAACCGCTGCATTGGCGTGGTATCTACACCGAAGTATTCCCCTAGTGATATTTATCATCGGGGCCTTGCTAACCATTCTTAATCTAGGCTACTGGCAAGAAATGCTGGAAACCTTTGTCTTGGTATTTGCTGCGACAACGATTTCCGTATTAATTGGTATTCCAGTGGGCGTAATGGCAGCACACCGACCATGGCTCTATACCCTGCTTCGACCCATATTGGATCTTATGCAAACTGTTCCAACGTTCGTTTACCTGATTCCGACGCTGGTATTGTTTGGTTTGGGCATTGTTCCGGGGCTTATTTCTACCATTATCTTCGCTATAGCAGCTCCAATTCGCCTGACGTACTTAGGCATTACAAAGGTTCCAGAAGAACTTATCGAGGCTGGAAAAGCATTTGGCGCCAGCAAAATGAAGCTGCTTTTCAAAGTCGAGCTGCCAGCAGCACTACCAAGCATTATGGCAGGTATCACTCAGTGCATTATGTTATCGCTTTCAATGGTGGTGATCGCCGCGCTGGTCGGCGCTGATGGCTTAGGGAAACCCGTGGTACGAGCGCTCAACACCGTGAATATTTCTCAGGGTTTTGAAGCAGGTCTCGCCATTGTGCTTGTCGCCATCATTCTTGATCGACTTTGCAAATCACCGAATCAAAAGGAAGTGTAATCATGGATGCGATTAAGATTCAAAACCTTGATGTTGTCTTTGGTGATAAGCCTCAACTTGCCTTGGATTTACTGGATGAAGGTAAAACGCGTCAAGAGATCATCGATCAGACCCAGCAAGTCGTGGGCGTCGATAACGTAACGATGACCGTAAAGGAAGGTGAGATTTGCGTTCTTATGGGGTTATCTGGGTCTGGTAAATCCAGTCTGTTACGAGCAGTGAATGGTTTGAACAGCATTACTCGCGGTTCGCTTCAAATTAAAGACGAAGGTAATCAAGTGGAGCTATCGTCTTGCGATGAAAATACGCTGCAACGGCTGCGTACTCACCGCGTATCGATGGTATTCCAAAAGTTTGCCTTAATGCCTTGGTTAACGGTTCTCGACAACGTCGCGTTTGGGCTAGAGATGCAAGGCATGTCAAAGACGCAACGCCGAGCAAAAGCCAGAGAACAACTTGAAATGGTAGAACTGGCGGATTGGGAAAGTAAGTACCCGCATGAACTTTCTGGCGGTATGCAACAACGCGTTGGGCTCGCGAGAGCATTCGCTATGGATACCGACATTTTGTTGATGGATGAGCCCTTTTCGGCTTTAGACCCATTAATTCGAGCGCAACTGCAAGACGAATTAATCCAACTCCAAAAGAAGCTCAACAAGACCATTTTATTTGTCAGCCATGACCTTGATGAAGCATTAAAAATTGGCAACAACATTGCAATAATGGAGTCAGGAAAACTTATTCAGCATGGTAAGCCAGAGCAGATTGTCCTATCTCCTGAAAACGATTATGTGAAGGATTTTGTCTCCCATACCAACCCGCTGAACGTGCTTAAAGGTCGCTCTTTAATGCAGCCAGTGAGTGATTTAAAACAAAATGGTGCGAAATGGCAGATTTGTCCGACGCAACACGTTTGGGTTGAAGAACGCAATAATCAACTTTGCTTAGACAGCTCTGCCTATTCGGGGAATTCATCGGCACAAGAAAATAAAGTGAATTTGAAACTGGTCGATTGGCGTGAAGAATCTGTCACACTCAGTGATATAAAAAGAGACTCCGTTGTCATAGCCAGCCCAGATATCGGTATGCGTGAAGCCATTGCCCTAAAACAACATAGCGGTCTACCGATTCTGCTGGTCGAAAACAATGAGCTGATTGGCGTGCTCGACGACAGTGATTTTTACGCGGGGTTATTGGGCAAGCACCACCACAACGCGGCTTAAATTACAGTTTATTCCCTAGCCTCTTCAAGTACAGAGGCTAGGATTAATTATTCACTTACAATCAACATTTGCTCACTAAAATTTATCCTCAGGACAAATATCTTTGTTTGTCCAAATCTCAATCACAAATTCATAATAACCCACTCATTTTTTTGTGGAAATCTCTTGTGAATAACCCCTTTTCTCTTATCGACAAACCCACTTTTTTTGGCGCGATCGCACTGCTGACGCTGATAACGATTCCACTCATTCTGTTCCCTATTGAAGGGGCACACTGGATATCGATAGCCAAAAGCTTTATGACAGACAAACTAGGGTTTCTTTACCTTACTCTCGGAATTAGTGCTTTTTTCTTTATGATTTATGTTGTGTTCAGCGACATGGGGCAAATCAAGTTGGGAGAAGCGGATGAAAAACCTGAATTCGCTACTGCATCTTGGGCAGCCATGCTTTTTTGCGGAGGGATAGGTGCCAGTATCTTATATTGGGGCTGTATTGAGTGGGCATATTACTACCAATCTCCCCCGTTCCAGCTAGAAGCCGGCAGTGAAGAAGCGGTACGATGGGCGGCCACCTATGGCATTTTTCATTGGGGGCCGATTGCTTGGTCGATCTATTTGATCCCCGCATTGCCCATTGCTTACTTTTTCTATGTACGTAAACAGCCAGTGCTAAAGGTTTCTAGTGCACTAATGCCGGTACTTGGTGAAGCTCGAACCAAAAAAGCCCCCGGAAAAATCATCGATGTGCTTTTCATCTTTGGATTGTTAGGTGGAGCCGCAACAACCTTAGGGCTAGCGGCACCGTTGATTGGCGAGGGGCTCAACCAACTATTTGGTATTCCTCAAAATACCTACAGCCAAATTGGCGTACTTTTGGTCTGCACCGCTATTTTCGCCTATTCCTCATATGCGGGCATGGAAAAAGGCATAAAGATTCTCAGTAACATCAACTTTTGGGGTGCCATGGGGTTACTGGCCTTTGTACTCGCGGTAGGGCCTACCATTTTCATGCTGGAAACAGGGTTAGATTCACTTGGTAGAATGCTGTCTAATTTCTTTACGATGGCAACGTGGGCAGAGCCCTTTGGCGGTTACGGCAGCTTTGATAACACGCACTTCCCACAGGATTGGACCATTTTCTATTGGGCATGGTGGTTGGTTTTCGCACCAAGCATGGGGCTATTCGTTGCCCGTATTTCACGCGGAAGAACCATCAAACAAATGGTTACTGGCTCGATATTCTTTGGCTCCCTAGGTTGTTTCTTGTTCTTTATGATTTTGGGGAACTACGGGCTATCGCTCCAGCTCTCGGGAGAATTGGATGTAGTCGCTATATTAAATGCAGAGGGCGCGACCAAAGCCATCTTTGCCATGTTAAACGCACTGCCATTTAACAAAGTCGTGATTGCAGTGTTCACTCTACTCTGCATCATTTTTACCGCGACCACATTCGATTCCATTTCTTACATTTTGGCATCAGTAGTTCAAAACAATGTGTCGGAAGAGCCCATGCGTTGGAACCGAATGTTTTGGGCATTTACCTTGTCTTTTCTGCCCACAGTATTGATGTTTCTGGGTGGATTAAGCACGTTACAAACCGCTGCAATTGTGGGCGGATTACCGCTTTTGGTCATCTCCGTTATGTTAATGGTATCCGCGGTACGAGCTACCAGCTTGGATATTCGCCACCAAGAAGATTACGTGGAGCCGACCATCAATATCGAAGACTTGCCCGATATGGATCCTTGGTCTTCAGAAGGGATGGCACTTGCGAGATTTGAACGCAGTAAAGACGCCGCCCAAGAAGCGGCAGAGCAAGAGCGAGATGCGTTCAATCAGTTAATCGCGATGAAAAAACGTATTCGCGCCTATGTGCTTGAACATTGTGACGATGAAAATGTAGCTGACCATCAACTACCAGCTGAGATGCAAGAAGAGTTTCAGACTTTGCAGAGCCTTATGACAAAAGCCAAGGAAAACAAAGAACTTTTGTCTCAGCAAGCACAAGAAGCAAGGATGGAATTTAATCAGGCAGTAAGCTGAACTCTTTTGAATAAAGGCAATTTAAGCTCGTACTCCTGCGGTTCGAGCTTCATGTTCAATTGATGAAATAACTGCACCTACATTTGTATCCTGCATAATTTGGTCACACCTTTAAAGCCGTCTTCCTCAAATTCCCAACGTTAGATTCCCACCAATAGTATGACTTGATTACCAACCACAGAGGCTTGGCACCTCCAATGAGTAGTAAGTTTTCATGGTTTTGACCTCATTGAGTACCCAACTAGTAGACTGCGTGATAGGATTTTGCTCGGTTAATTATGTGAGCTATTCAAACAACTAAATTCCACAAAGGTTCGTAAATACAGTGTCTTTGGTATATCGCCGCTCTAGGAGCGTTACTGTCTGAAAGTTAAGACAGATACCCAACAATTGTTGCCTGCACATGAAAATATTTGAGAGTCAGTGGCAACGGCATACTAATCACTTTAGACAACCGTTAATATTCAGATAGAGATGAAAGTACAAACAACGCTAGGGAAAACACAATAAGATGGAAACGATAAAGTACTCAGTCATCGTGCCACATTATAATAGCCAACAAGCACTTGAAATCCTTCTAGAAAGTATCCCAGATCGACATGATGTTGAAATCATCGTGGTGGATGACAACAGTCACCAACCGTTGAACATTCAAAAACAATTCAAGAATGCAAAGCTCCTTACTAAAGTAAACGACTCTGGAGTAAAAGGGGCAGGCGCGGCTCGTAACATAGCATTGGATATAGCAACGGGTCATTGGGCGGTCTTCGCAGACTCGGATGATTACTTTACTAAACAAGCATTTGATTCAATGGATCAAGAAACTGCTGATGATATTGATGTGGTCTTTTTCAGTCCAACCAGCATATATCTACATAACAACCAGCTCTCTAATCGACATATCGAATATGAAAAACTGATTTCGGATTACCTAAATAATGGCGACCTATCCATTCGATACAAGTTTTATGTGCCTTGGAGTAAGGTCATAAAAATGTCTTTAATCAAAGAGAGCAACATCCGTTTCGATGAAGTCATTGCTTCAAATGACCTGATGTTTTCGCTTCGTGTTGGCGTGAATTTGAGAACATTCTCCGTGTCGAAAAGCACCGTATATTGTGTGACAAGTGGGCAAGGTTCGCTAACTAAGCAGTTCAACTCTGCAGTGATGACATCACGCTTGCTGATCGAGTTAAAGAGAAACGAATACTGTTGTGAACACGGCTTAAAAGAATATAGAAACTCCGTTATCTTTGTCCTCCTTAAGTACAAGCGTGTGCTCAATGGTGCAATGATTAAGAGAATATTTAATATGAGTCTAACTCGAAAGCTCACTGTATTCCCAATCAACCTTTCCAATATTATTGATACTAAATTAAAGAAGCGCGCGCTAAGCAATTAAAAATAGCCAGCAGTTAAAACCGTCAGTAGGTAAGCAAAAATGAAAAACAAAGTACTTCTCATATCGTCCCCCGGTGGGCATTTCGTACAACTGAGTCTACTCGCTGAAATGCTGGACGAATATGACGTTATCGTAGCGGGCACATACGACAAAAAACCATCCTTCATCGTTGCAGACCGTTATTACAAGGTAGACGACTTTAGTCGAGATGATGCATACAAATCGGTAAAAGTACTGTTCCAATGTTTGAAACTCCTTAGGAAAGAAAAGCCCAAACTTGTCATTACAACAGGCGCAGCTCCAGGGCTTGTCATGCTATTTCTAAGTAAATTTTTGGGTATAAAGTCCATTTGGATTGATAGCGTTGCCAACTCTCAAACATTGTCTCTATCCGGTAAAATAGCCAAGAAACTGGGTGTACAAGTACTATCTCAGTGGGAAAAAGTTGCCGAAAAATGTGACGTTAACTATTACGGAAGATTGATATGATTTTATTAACGGTAGGAACGCAACTTCCTTTCGATCGCTTAGTGTCTATCATTGATGACAATGCGGACTCTTCGCCCATGGAAATCCATGCACAAATTGGTGAGACGGAATACGAAGCCAAAAACATCAAAGCAGATAAATTTATGGAGCCAGACGAACTCGATAAATTAATGGACGAGTCAAAAGTCGTTATATCACATGCAGGTATGGGTACTATCATTAAATGCATCAACCTCCGTAAACCCGTTATTCTTTTCCCGAGGCTAAGTAAACTAGGTGAACACCGCAACGACCACCAGCTAGACACAATCAATTCGTTTGCTGAGCTTGTAGGTGTATACCCAGCATTCGATGAAAAAGAATTGGTGGAGTTAATAAAAAAAGCCGACACTCTTACACCACCGAGTGGCTTTAAAAATGCAGATAGAACACGATTGGTTGACTTTCTAAAAAGCCAAATGGTATAGCGATTAAAAACCTAATGACTCAAAAAAGCCTCATGGGATTAATCAATGAGGCTTTTTTTCTTTAACAATACATAATCGAATTAAATTTCTTATCTGGTGTTAGGATGATTCAAAATATGGTCTTCCCAGTCCACCACATCAATTTCATAGACCACTTTGTTGCGTACGCTTTCACCTGCTGCATGCATGGCAGATTTGGATCCAGTGATTAACGGGTGCCATTCCGGCAGGGATTGGCCTTCAGCAAGAACACGATACGAGCAGGTTTCAGGTAGCCAGTGGAATTCGTCAATTTTGTCGCGAGTCAGTTTTAGGCACTCTTCGCCAGATTGGAAACGGTTAGGGTAATCTTTGCAGCCGCAGGTCTTATCATTTAGCCAGCTGCATGCAACATTGGTGTAGTAAACCTCATCGGTATCTTCATCCATCAGCTTATGCAGGCAACACTTTCCGCAACCGTCACAAAGAGATTCCCACTCTTTTTCTGTCATTACTTCCAGTGATTTTGTTTCCCAAAATTGTGCCATGATTTTTCCTGCTTAATGTTCACGCCTTAACCAAGTACGTTAAGGAGGCGTCGTTATATCTGTTCAGCACCAGTAGTGCAAGTGATTTAAATCTCTGTCTAACACGCCCCTCTCTTTAACCGCCGAAACTTATTACCCTTTGTTTCCATATGGCAACAGTCATTTGATTAAATCCCTATATATCAACAAATGAGCACGCTTTATTATCCCTCCTGACAATTAAATCAACAAATAGGAGTTCAAATGAAAAAGCTATTACTCGCGGCTACTGCCTCTCTAATTTTAAGCCAACAAGCAATGGCTGCACCAACTTTGAGTGAAAGGCTCCCCAATTTGCCAGGTGCAGAGTCAGTTGTGTTCAATGAAAACAAAGGGGTGTACTTTGTTTCTCTTCAATCTGGTAACGAACCTGGAGATGGATCCATCGTCGCCCTGAATGCGGATTATCAATTTATCGCTACAATCGCCAGCGGCTTAGACAATCCAAAAGGGATCGCACTACAAGGCAACCTTCTGTTTGTCAGCGATATGAAAGCCCTTCTAGAAATAGATTTAGCAACCGGAAAGGTGGTCACGCACCACGCTGAGAATGCCGAATTTCTTAACGACGTCGAGATTGACGCTGATGGAAACGTCTATGTGTCTGATATGTTTACATCAGCTATCTATAAGCTGGCAAACAACACCTTGTCGGTTTGGATGGATACACCGGAACTAGAAAATCCTAACGGGCTTAAGTTCATAGATGATGATTTATATATCGCTGCGTGGGGTTCTTTTAACGATGGCGACCCACTTAATGCTCCTTTTGGACGTTTGCTAAAGATCAATCCCGAGACTAAATCCATAAAACGTGTGACCGAAAAGCCGTTTGGGAATTTAGACGGTATTCAAATTAATGAGGATGGAAATCTGATCGTATCCGACTGGAAACAAGGGGTTATATTTACCGTTTCAACCCAAGGAGAGATTCAAAAAACCATTG
The DNA here is from genome assembly GCF_019977755.1 of Vibrio penaeicida. Classification (NCBI taxonomy): domain Bacteria; kingdom Pseudomonadati; phylum Pseudomonadota; class Gammaproteobacteria; order Vibrionales; family Vibrionaceae; genus Vibrio; species Vibrio penaeicida. Next base: position 2,849,461 of record NZ_AP025144.1, read on the forward strand.
ATTTACCAAGGGGATCGGGCGATATCTATTACTCCAAAAAGCAAAAAACGCTTATGGTGCCAATGGCTTTAGAAGGCGAAGTGCTAGTTTACCAATACTGATTTGAAATTGGCAAAGCGCCCGTGTAAATATGCACGGCGCTTAAGCGGCATCAAATTTGTTTTTTATGAATTCAATGAAGGTTCTTAGCCTTTTGGGCTGATATTTATCTTTATGATATATGGCAGAAAGCGGGATATGAGGTATGCGCCATTCGGTCAATACAGGGACCAATTTTCCAGCATCAATCATGTCTTGGCAATACATTGCAGGCACCCGAATAATGCCATTACCAAGCAACGCTCCTTGAATCAGCGCTCGACCATTTTTGCAAACTAAATGCCCCTCTACAGTCACATCGATTTCATCACTGCAGCTTTCCGTAGACTGAAAACTCCATCGATTAACCGACCCGGTTAAACAACGATGTTCTATGAGATCTTTCGGATGAATCGGCGCTCCGGTTTTGGCGAGATATTGAGGACTAGCCAGCGTTACTATCTCAATGTTCAATAACTTACGCGCGACAAACCCCGCATCTTGCAGATCGCCCATTCGAAAGGCAACATCAAAATCATCATCTATCAAGTCAACTCTGTGGCTGGTGAAGTCCAAATGAACCTGTGTATCTGGATAGGTGGCCATAAATTCACTTACGTAAACTGCAATGATGTCTTCACCAATCAGCCCACCGACACAGTTAACCCGAATAAGCCCCCTCACGTCTTCAGTATCATCCACGGCGGCCACTAATGCTTGGTCAATCTTTTCTAAAGCGCTTTCACATTGCTTGAAAAAACGTTCACCCGCCTGAGTGAGCTTTAATGTTCTGGTAGTACGAGTCAGTAACGTCACTCCCATCTGATTTTCCAATGCGCTAATCTGCCTTGAAACATGCGATCGCGATACGGAAAGCGCATGTGCTGCCTTGGTAAAGTTGCCTAGTTGGGCAATCAATACAAAAGAACGAATATCCGCGAGATTCACATTGTTTATCATTAGAGCACTTTACCTACACATTGTTGCCATGATGCAATAGTAATTGATGAAGATGTTATCGACCAATTTTTCTGCTAATATCGCGCCCTATTTTTCAGAGGTTGATTATTATGGACTGTCGATTAGGTTGCGGGGCGTGTTGTATTGCTCCAAGCATTTCTTCCCCTATTCCGGGAATGATGAATGGCAAGCCTGCTGGTGTGCGATGCATTCAGCTAAACGACGACAACCTCTGTAAGTTATTTGGAAAACCAGAACGTCCTAAGGTGTGCCATCAATTTAAACCTTGCCCAATTGTGTGCGGGTCAACCAATGCGGGCGCGCTGGCTAACATTGCGGAATTGGAACGTCTGACCTAGTTTTCTGCATTCTTTTTGGCATCATTGATTACCATTCAACCTAATTTCGGTCGTTTTACAGCCTGTTAAAATAAATGGCGATATATTCCTCGAACTTTTTATTGTTAATATTGTCACTTATACTGAGGGTTTCACATTTGCATAACAGGTATAATAAATAAAATGACGACAAGAAATATTTTCTTTTCAATTTTGCTGGCCGTTTTCTTCCTAACTGGCTGCAGTTCTATGTCCATTGAGGAATGCCAAACCACACATTGGCGAGACTTAGGATACCACCAAGGTAAAACGGGAGTGAACCCGAACATTATTTACGATTACGCTAAAGATTGCTCAGAAGGTGGCGTAAAGGTAGATAAAGTGGGATGGAGTGAGGGTTTTGAACAAGGCCTTATTCTGTATTGTTCGCCAAGAAATGGGTATCAAGTTGGGCGCAATGGTCAACATTACTACGGTGTGTGTGATAACGATCAGTTTAATGAGAATTATGAACTTGGTCGTCAAGCCTACCTTAAGGAAACTCGACTTAAAGATATTGAAACAGAGCTCCTAGACATTGAAAGAAAGCTACTTGATAAAAATGGTCTAGATCCGGATGAGCGCAAGCGATTGGATGCTGAGCGAAAAAGTCTTGTGAGTGAACGAGCAAGTTTACTTGAGACGACGAGAAGCTATCAATTTCATATTACTTTCTAAAGTTTGATGTTGCCTTCTAAGACAAAAATGCCGCAGAATTGCGGCATTTTTATAAAACTGTCGAGACTGGATGTTTCGGTATAAGAAGCCTTTACAATTTGTGTCTTCCCAATATTGAATGGGACAGTGTAGTCCCATCAACCAGATCCAGCTCGCCTCCCATGGGCACGCCGTGAGCAATTCGAGTCACGTCCACGTCGTGTGCATGACAAAGCTCTGCGATGTAATGGGCTGTCGCTTCGCCTTCTACAGTGGGGTTGGTTGCCAGTATCACTTCAGTAATATCTTTGCGCCTTAACCGAAAATCGAGCACATCAAGCCCAATATCACTTGGTCCGATTCCATCTAACGGAGACAAATGCCCCATTAACACGAAATAACGACCTGAATACTGACCTGTCGCTTCAACCGCAGCAATATCGGATGGGCTTTCCACCACACACAGCTGACCATTTTCTTGGCGCTTAGGGTTAAGACAAATATGGCAGGTTTCTTCTTCGGTAAACGTTCTACATTCGCTGCAATGACCAATTTCTGTCATTGCTTGAGAAAGTGCATCCGCTAATTGAAGGCCGCCTTTTCTATCGCGCTGTAACAAATGAAAAGCCATACGCTGCGCCGATTTGGGACCAACCCCAGGTAGGCAACGTAAGGCTTCCATCAATTGTTCCAGCATATGGCTGGTTCGCATAAATTGTATCTACTGCGTCAATTAGAAAGGCATTTTCATGCCTGGAGGCATTTGCATTCCACCAGTGACTGACGCCATTTTCTCTTTTTGAGTTTCTTCAACACGACGAGCGGCATCGTTAAATGCTGCTGCAATCAGGTCTTCAAGCATTTCTTTGTCGTCTTCCATCAAGCTTTCGTCGATGTCAACGCGGCGAACACTGTGGCTGCCAGTAATGGTTACTTTAACTAAACCAGCACCGGACTCACCAGTTACTTCCATGTTCGCGATTTCTTCTTGAAGCTTTTGCATGCGCTCTTGCATCTGTTGGGCTTGCTTCATTAGGTTGCCCATACCGCCTTTACCAAACATTTCTTTTCTCTCTGGTTTATCTTAGGTTATGAATTCTTTATGGGGGTAAAAGACCATGCTTTCAACGCCCATTCCAATTTGTCATCTGTAAATCAGATTGGCCTCACGCTATCGGCGTCTATTTCGGCTGCAAAACGAGCAGTAATAAACTGTATGTGAGGATCCTGAGCCAGACTATCGTGAGCTTGTTGCAGTTTGCTCTGATACAGTTTGTCTCTTAATTCCAATGGAGATTCCCCTTCTTCGCCAATTTTGACAATAAGCTCACAAGGCTCTTCCAGCGCTGTTGCCAACGCTTCCGCTAAATCTTTTTGCGCTTTTTCGGTATTTAGGTGCGCTTGAGCAGCTCTCAATGTCAGATGGATAGCATTCCCCTCTTTATGATAAGAAGAGTTCAATGCCAATTGTTCCACCAACTTTGCGGTATTCAATTTTTGAATCAAGGCAGACCAATGATCGGCGGCGACCGATTCATCAACCAATTTGGCGGCCATTTCAGGTGTTTTAGTGTGCTCTAGCGCTTGCTTTATCTGAGTAGGTGTCAGTTCGGTCTTTTTCGGTTTTTCTACTGGCTTGGAAGGCTTCCACTGATAAGGTTCATTGACCGCCTTTTTTTCTTCAGCACTCGTATTTGAAGAACGAATAGTTGACGAATTAGCTGGCGACACCTGCCCAGCGGATGCAAATTGCGCTATGCGCTCTGCTGCCGTCTGCTTTTTGTTTGCGGGTGTCGCGCTAGCCTTTTTTGGCGACGCGCCAATGCCTCGGTTTTCAGTGTTCGCTTTGCTTTCGCTTCCTGCTTGATTACGGCGGCTTCTTAATTGGTGACGGAGCCCCGATATAGGATTTGCAGGTGCTGATTGTTGCTGTACCGGTGCGCTGCTTTGAGATACAGGCTGATTCCTTTGATTTGAAACCGATGATTTTGAAATCGAAGGATTTGGAGCCGAAGCGGAAGGTTGAGCATAAGCCGGATCATCATACTGCGGTGGCATTGTGTCTTGCTCGTAGTCACCGTAGTTTGGCATATCACCATAATCTGGAGCAGGCTCATTCGAAACAAACTGCGAAGCTGGTTGCTGTTGCTGAGCAGGGTTTCGTACTTCTTTAAGCTTTTCACGCGCAGCATCCGCAGGCGAAGTTGGTTCTAGCGCTGTAGATGCTCCACTTACGTGCTGCTTATTATCAACTGGCGATTGAACACCTGAGTTAGCACTAGCAGAAGATGGTCGTTCAAGTGTTGAACTATTGTTTGTAGGAGTTTCTTCTTTAGGTTTGTTTTCTTCTGGCTGAGCATTCAAAGGTAACGCTTTTGCACCAGCTGGTTTAAAGGCAATTAAACGTAAGACAATCATCTCCGCACCCATTTTAACTGATGGTGCAATAGCGATGTCTTCGCGACCTTTAATCACGATCTGGTAGTAAAGCTGTATTTCCTCTGGGGAAAGTGCTTTAGCCAATAACTCGATTTTCTCCGCATCCGGCTGCCCTTTATCCAAGGTTGCAGGTAAAGCCTGATACATAGCAATTCGGTGAAGCTGAGTAGCAAGTTCTTGGAGCAACCCATCCCAATCCACACCATTTTGCGCGAGCCGAGTCAGTGCATCCAGTGCCGTTTGAGCTCTATGGGCGCTGATCGCCTCTAGCAGGTGAATGGCTTGGTCGGTATCCAATGTACCCAGCATGTTCGACACGGTACTGGTATCAATGGCACCGTTTCCGAGCGCGATAGCTTGATCGGTTAAGCTTAACGCGTCTCGCATACTGCCATCAGCTGCATGAGAAATCATCCCTAATGCGCGTGGTTCAGCCGTGATTTGCTCATGCCCAAGAATATGATCCAGTTGCTGATGAATATTATCAACACTTATTGGTTTCAAATGAAACTGAAGACAGCGGGAAAGGATCGTAACTGGGAGCTTTTGCGGATCCGTTGTGGCAAGCAAGAACTTCACATATTCAGGCGGTTCTTCCAGTGTTTTCAGAAGCGCATTGAAGCTATGGCGAGAAAGCATGTGAACTTCATCTATAAGATAGACTTTAAACCGACCACGAGCAGGCTTGTACTGAACGTTATCCAATAACTCGCGTGTATCTTCCACCTTTGTGCGAGAAGCAGCATCGATTTCGAGTAAATCTACAAATCGACCTTCATCAATCTCTTTGCATGTAGAACACTCACCACACGGTTTAGCCGTAATTCCGGTTTCACAATTTAACCCTTTGGCAAACAAGCGACCTATTGTCGTTTTGCCGACACCACGCGTTCCACTGAACAGATAGGCATGATGCAATCGGTTCTGGCTTAGTGCATTTTCCAACGCAGTGAGAACGTGACCTTGCCCAACGACTTCGCTGAACTGGTGTGGTCGCCACTTACGTGCTAACGCTAAATAACTCATTCACGCTTTCCAATTACGAATGAATACCAAAAAGGCTTAGTGCCCTTCAAATTCACAGATGCTGTATACATTCAGACCAAATTCTTTCAAGCGAGTTTCACCGCCAATTTCTGGCAGGTTAATTACGAACGCTGCGTGTTCAACATCGCCACCAAGTTGTCGAATCAATTTCACTGTCGCTTCAATGGTTCCACCCGTGGCAAGTAAGTCGTCGACCACAAGCACTTTATCGCCTTTAGCAATAGCATCGGTATGGATCTCGAGAGTATCGGTTCCGTACTCTAACTCATAAGACTGACCAATAGTTTTGCGTGGTAATTTTCCTGGCTTACGCACAGGTACAAACCCGACACCAAGCTCCAATGCCAAAGGCGCACCAAACAAAAAGCCACGAGCTTCCGTTCCCACAATCTTTGTGAATCCCATGTCTTTGTATTTTTCAACAAGCAATGCAATCGTCGCACGGTACGCGGCAGCATCTTCCATCAAACTGGTTACATCGCGAAAAAGTATCCCTGGTTTTGGGTAATCTGGGATGCTTTTAATGCTCGCTTGGATTTGGGCGATGGTTTCAGTAGTCATAGGCTCAATCTTTTAATCTTAGGCGTTAAACAATAAACGCACATTGTAATACTCCAATTCGCTTTAGTCTGCGAACTGGAAAAAGAAAAATGAAATCCGCTTTCCAGCGGCGCTTAATGTTAGTGATTTTCTTCTTTATCAGCAACAGGGTCGAGGACAGGTATTCGCGAAAACCATGCCAATAAAACGCAAAGTAACACCAATAGCATAGCCTTTACCCACATAATTGGGGCAACATATATGGAGACCGAAAAACTGATTATGATAAAGGCATACGCACGCCGCTTTACTTTTGCTCTAAGCGATTTGTGTCGTTGCCAGTCATTTAGTACAGGACCTAGTTTAGGGTGGGAGTGCAGCCACTCGTAAAATCTCGGGCTTCCACGTAAAAAGCATGCGCTTGTCAGCAATAGGAAAGGCGTTGTTGGTAACAATGGCAATACGATCCCCAATAAGCCAAGTAGCAACGAGATCCAACCTAAAACATTCCAAGCTGTACGACGAATACTAATAACCTGATTCTCCTGCACCCTTTGCAAAGGAGTATTATACCTAAGTGGTCCCAATCAAGGTACTAGGTTCAGAGACCTCTCTACCAAAGACTAGGGGCTTTCAGGCAGGCGCCAATAAAAAACGGCTTCTATTGAGAAGCCGTTTTTATCCATCGATACCAAACCATATTTACTGGTAACCGGTAAATACCCGAATCCAAGTAAGTGTTGCAGGCAGCGTAGGTATAAGTAACACAGCAATAAAACCTAAAAAGTAAAGAAAGTTGTATGGATCTTTGTAGTTATCTTGTTCCGACATGGTGCTCACTATCTCCTCGTTATTAGACGACTGACTATATAGGACGTAGTACTTTCAATAAACCTACAAATGAAAGGTTATTTAACCTTCGCAACAACGATCTCACTTTTCCTTAACAAATTAGGGGTTAACCTTACTGCAAATTACCTTGGTAAATATCCAAACAAAAACTGCTTGCCCCTAACTTACTCATAGTAAGCTGCCCACCATTATGAACAATGAGAGGCGACTCAGATTTATTACGTAAACATCCCTCTCCTAGCCTTACACCTTCGGGCAGATGCTTATTTTGCCCCCCACTAGACCAAACACTGTCCAATCCAGCAGAGTGCACGATCAATGAGCTGTCGGTCATGTCTACCACACCAAACAATGCGCTAATGGAAGATGCGTATTCGGAGCATGTAATCCCCTTCTCTACCGCATCGATCAGCTGATTTAGGTCAACAGTATCGCTCTTATTGTTACGTAATTGGTCGTTAAACAACGCTCGAATCAGCAAAGTGGTCGCTACTGATTGATCGCCACCCGATGCTGCATCGACCAAGTAAAAAACAAAATGTCCGTCCATCACCCATGCATAATCAAAAACTAAAGGTAATGATTCTGAAGATTGGAGAAGACGATACGTGCATTTCCAACCGCCTGTTTTTGTGTCTCTCTCAGGTAGAAGTGCTTCGAGCAGATCTCGAGCCATATTTGGGTTATTTTGCAGATGGTCCAGGTGCCAATGAAGCTCTTGTTCTTCTGGCAAGTCACCTGATTCGTCCACACGAAACCACTGGCTTGCAAAGTCTCGTTGGTCGGAATCATTGGATTCAGCGTCTTCCAAAGTATTACTGATCGCTTTTTCCAAATGGTCCATGTTTGGGATGGGTTTTGAAAGAAAATCTTTAATGCCAAAACGGAGCGCTCTGGCTACATCGGACATTTCTTCGGTTGCAGAAACGACAATCATAGGAAGGGATGGGTACTCCCAGCACACTTCTTCAACAAATTCGATACCGTTCAACACGGGCATCGATATGTCACATATGACCAAGTCGGGGACTTCAGAACGAAGTTGTTTCAATCCATCGAGCCCATCTTCCGCTTCTAGTATCCGATAACCGTTGGACTCTAGATAGCTCGTGAGCATACGACGAAATATGGCGTCGTCATCGACGATCATAACTGTGGGCTTGTCTAGTGCAACCCCTCCAGCCACCTGATGTTGCAATACGCTTGATTTAATCATGGATCTAACCTCAAAAAATAAATACTTCCGAAATAGTTCTTATTATTTTTTTGCTCAGTAATATAAAAAGTAGTCAGAAAACACCACTTCCACAACTTTGCAAATGTTACCCATGCCGCAATTTGCGTTGACGACTGTACTTTCTTCTGCAAGAAATCGTTGACTTAAAACAACCTTCTTTTGAAAAGTTACGTTACACTGTTTCTCTTGCATTTTTTGTGTGTCTTACAAATGAAACTTGATGATCTCAACCTTTTTCGTCTAGTTGTCGAGAACGGCAGCTACACTGCAACGTCCCGTAAAACCATGATTCCCGTTGCCACGATCACTCGCCGCATTCAAGCGCTTGAAGACTCTCTCAATCTTAGATTGCTCAACCGCCATGCAAGGAAATTGGCGCTTACGGAAGCCGGTGAACGGTTTTATGTGGAATGCTCACCTCTGCTAAAGCAGCTGGCTTCTGCGGCTGAACATATTTCCGATGACTGCCGAGGCGCTGCAGGAAAGCTAAAAATTTCTGCGCCAGCCAATATTACAAAACGAATGATCATGCCTTTGCTCAATCAATTTATGACGGAATACCCAGATATCCGAGTTGAGTTGACGACAACCAATATGGCAGACCAACTTGATCCGACCGAATGGGATATCATTTTCAGAGTTGGTCCCCAACGTGATTCCAGTTTGATAGTCCGGAAGATTAATTCAGTAAAGGATATTTTGGTCGCAAGCCCTGAGTACCTAAGCAAACATCGTCCACTTTTACACGCTGAGGATTTACGAGAACACGCGTTATTGAAAGGTCACCCGTTGATGCGGTGGCAGCTAACCAATAGTGAAGATGAAACCGTAATTATTAATGAACGCGGTCGGCTTGAAGCAAGCGAACTCAATGTGGTTAGGCGTGCTTGTTCCGCTGGGTTGGGAATCACATTAATGCCAAACGTGATGCTGGATACGTACATTGCTGATGGAAGCTTAGTTCAAGTTTTGGAGGGCTGGAGCGCAAACCCAAGAGACGTATACATGCTTTACAATCATAAAGACCATCAACCAGAAAAGGTCCGCCTCCTCATCGACTTTTTCAGTCAGCACTCACTTAATACACTTCATCCAGAATAGTTGACGTTTACTCCAAACAATAAAAAATGCCAGAGCATCATATACTCTGGCATTTTCGTTCTTAATCTGTCTTACGAACTCACTTCTTAATGAGACTATTATGCGCCTTCGTTGTGAAGTTCCAAATTCGCAAGATCTTGTTGAATTTCGCGCTGCACTTTCGCATCGTCATTGCGTAGTGAATCAAGAAAATCTAAATACTTCTGGTCAACATCGCCAGTCACGTATTCACCGTTGAATACCGAACTTTCAAAACGGGCGATATCTTGGTTGCCAAGACCAACTGCAGAAACCAAATCTTCCAGCGTTTGGAAAATCAATGCATCAGCGCCAATCATTTGGCAGATTTCTTCGTTATCACGACCGTGCGCAATAAGCTCATTTGCACTAGGCATATCGATGCCATAAACGTTAGGGAAACGAACTTCTGGTGCAGCTGAAACCATGTACACGTTCTTAGCGCCGGAGTCACGAGCCATCTCAATGATTTGCTCAGAAGTGGTACCACGAACAATCGAATCATCAACAAGCAATACGTTCTTACCTTTAAATTCAGAACGAATAGCGTTGAGCTTACGGCGAACTGATTTCTTACGCTGTTGCTGACCAGGCATGATAAAGGTACGACCAACATAACGATTCTTTACAAAGCCTTGGCGGTATGGCTTGTCAATTATCTGTGCAATTTCCAATGCGATATCACAAGACGTTTCTGGAATTGGGATAACCACATCGATATCCAAATCTTCCCATTCACGTTTAATTTTTTCGCCAAGCTTTTTGCCCATTTCAACACGAGCACTGTAAACCGAAATTTTATCGATAAACGAATCAGGACGAGCAAAGTATACAAACTCGAAGATACACGGATTTGACTGAGGATTTTCAGCACACTGTTGAGTAAATAGCTCACCGTCAAAGGTGGCATAAATCGCTTCACCTGGTGCGACATCGCGAACAAAATCAAACCCAACCGCATCTAAAGCAACAGATTCAGATGCAACCATGTACTCGGTACGACCTGACTCTAGCTCTCGCTTACCCAAACACAACGGGCGAATGCCATGTGGGTCACGAAATGCAACCATACCGTGTCCGATGATCATCGCTGCAACCGCATAAGCACCACGAATTTGCTTATGAACATTTGAAATCGCAGAGAATACAGTGTCTTTGGTTACGTCTTTCGACAAGTCAATTTCATGTGCGAGGATATTAAGAAGTACCTCGGAGTCAGAAGTCGTGTTTACATGACGACGAGCTGTTTCCAATAGGCTTTCACGCAATTCATGTGCGTTAGTTAGGTTGCCGTTGTGAGCAAGGGTAATACCGTAAGGGGAGTTTACGTAGAAAGGCTGTGCCTCTGAAGCACTTGAACTACCTGCAGTTGGGTAACGCGCATGACCGATACCGACAGTACCTTGTAAACGCTGCATGTGTTTGGCTTCAAATACATCTTTAACTAGACCGTTCGCTTTTCTCAGACGAAAACGATTGCTTTCTATGGTAATAATACCAGCGGCATCCTGGCCACGATGCTGTAATACAGTCAGCGCATCATAAATTGACTGGTTTACAGGTGTTGTACCCACGATTCCAACAATACCACACATGTCATAATCCTCGGTTTTGACAGTAGGCTGGCACTACACGGTGCCAGACAAAAAGCTTGAAGTTTCTTTTAGGTGCTCGAAAAACGGAGCAATGATTCGGCTGAATTCAGGAATCAATTGCGAGTTAATCCACCACTCTGAATTTGGCAATGCAGTAAATGCATCAATGAAAAACAGCACTGCAGACACGATAAGAATTCCACGTAACCCTCCGAAGACGATTCCTAAAATTCTATCGGTTCCAGACAGACCCGTTTTTTGCACCAGTTGTCCAATAACATAGTTGACTAATGAGCCAACAACCAATGTCGCTATAAACAAAGCTGCAATGGCGGCTCCATTCCGAAACATATCATCTTGTATATTGGTAAAATACACCGCTAATTTGGCGTAATAATGACTGGCGATAAAAAACGCGCCAAACCAAATAACAAGAGACAATGCTTCCTTCACGAAGCCTCGAATCAAACTGATCACTGCGGACAGCCCGATTACCCCTAAAATGACAAAATCTATCCAGTTCATTCTGTTCTACATCTTAAGTTGGCGCGCATTTTAACAGAAAAAATCGCGACGCAAACGTTTTCTTATGGATTTAGTGGTTTAAATTTCAACAGTTGACCTTTCGCCCCTGTGATTTTTTCCAATTCCTTGATTTGCTTTTCCAATTTAGGCTTGGAAACATCGGGACCTATGATAACTCTTGAAAATGCGTTCTCCTGCTTGATATGCGCTTGATAACCCCGTTTCTGAAGGTCTTTCACTAGCTTTTTCGCGTTATCGACATTTTTAAGTGCCATTAACTGTATGATCCATGCACTGTCAGCATAATCATTTTTCTCGGCGACAGCTCTTGGTGATACTTCTATCTTTTCAAGCTCAGGTTCTTCTGAAACAGTGACTGATACTGGGCTATCTGGTAACACTAAATCGTCTTCAACAGGCTCCAACACTTCAAATACTTCTACCGTTCCCTCAAGCTCTGGCTTAATTGGAATAGTGGCAAGCTCTTCTTTGAAGTGCTCTTTCTTCCCATCTAAAAGATCGGGTAACACAATTACGCCAACAGAGACCAATAAAATGGTCCCAACCAGCCTACTTTGAAACCTACTCGCCATCATGGCTCCTTTCTGATTCCCAGTGCTCCAATACGGCTCCAACAGTATGGAACGAACCTACAACGACAATAAGTTCATTTGATTCTGCCTGTGTTCTTGCTGCGTCAAATGCCTCTGTTGGCGTATCAAACTTACCCGTGTTCGATGGCAAGTGCATGATAAGCTCTTCCGCCTTAGCCGCTCTTTCACCTTCCAGCGAAGCTGGATACCATTTTGTGGCAACGGGTGCGAGTACCTTCAGTGTTTCGGCAATGTCTTTGTCATGCAACATTGCTACGACCATATGGATTGACGTATTGGGGTAATGTTTATTTAGCTGCTCAACCAAATACTCAGCTGAATGCGGATTGTGGGCAACATCGAGCAAAATCATAGGGGATTGAGACAGCTTTTGCATTCGACCTGCAAGTTTTGCGCTTTTCAAACCTTTTACGATATTAACGTCTGAAATATCTAACTCTGCACACCCAAGCGCCATTAAAGACGTTGCAGCATTAGGTAGCGGGAGATCTGGAAGGGGAAGATCATCCAAAGCGAACTGACCTGAACGCCACTTCCATATGTCGCCTTCCGTGGAGTAACTAAACTGAATCCCTACTTGGTGTAGCTTAGCACCAATATCATCAGCGTGTGCCGCAACCGTTGCAGGAGCCTTTGGCTGACCACATACCGCAGGTCGGTTGCTGCGGAATATACCTGCTTTCTCGTAACCGATGACGTTGATGTCGTCACCCAACCAGTCAACATGGTCAACCGCAAGGCTAGTAATGACGGATACGTCATGGTCCACTACATTGGTCGCATCCAGTCTTCCGCCTAAGCCGACTTCAAGCAAGACTACGTCAACGCTCTCTGTTTGAAATAGGCGAAGAGCGGCTAATGTTCCGTATTCAAAAAAGCTAAGGCTGATGTCGCCACGTTTTTTCTCGACGAAATCGAATGCTTGCGCATGTTTAGCCTCTTCCAACTCACTACCATTTATACGCACTCGCTCAGTGTAACGAATAAGGTGAGGAGAGCTGTATACGCCAACAGAATAGCCTGCATCAAGCAAGATCGCTTCCATAAGGGCACAGGTAGATCCCTTACCATTCGTTCCGGCAACGGTAATCACTTTAGGAGCAGGTTTGGTTAGCTGGGCTTTTTCGGCGACTGCCTGTACGCGCTCCAAACCGAGGTCTATGGCGCTAGTGTGGATGTTTTCTAAATAATGAAGCCACATCGATAAGGGTGATGTGGCTTTAGGTACTTGAATATGACTCATTAAACTCTTAACTAATTCTTAAGCGGCTGTTTAATGAATACTTTACTCTTTTTCGTCCGCGACTGGTACTTCGTATTGCTCTTCATTTGGAGAATCGTTAACCGATACCACCATTGGAGAAGTCTGGTTAGTCAGTTTTGCCAACAAACCGCCTATGCGCTGTCGCATTTCACGACGATCAACAATCATATCAATCGCACCGTGCTCAAGAAGGAATTCACTGCGTTGGAAGCCCTCTGGAAGATCTTCACGTACAGTTTGTTCAATAACACGACGACCAGCAAAACCGATCAATGCTTTAGGTTCACCAATATTGATGTCGCCTAACATCGCCAAACTTGCAGAAACACCACCCATAGTTGGGTCAGTCATTACTGAGAAGAAAGGCAATCCTTTGGCGGATAGTCGTTCTAAGGCAGCGCTGGTTTTAGCCATTTGCATAAGAGACATTAAAGCCTCTTGCATACGGGCACCGCCACTAGCAGAGAAACAAACCAAGCCACAGTTGTTTTCAATTGCGGCTTCAACAGCACGGACAAAGCGAGCACCGACAACAGAACCCATCGAGCCGCCCATAAATTTGAATTCAAAGGCACAAGTTACAACAGGCAATCCAAGCAATTCGCCTTTCATAACAACAAGTGCGTCTTTTTCGCCACTGTTTTTCTGAGCCGTCGAAATACGTTCTTTGTAACGCTTCGAATCTTTGAATTTTAGTTTGTCTTGAGGCTCTAACTCAGTTGCTAATTCTTCGCGCTCACCCTCATCGAGGAATGACTCAAGGCGACGACGTGCGCCCATACGCATGTGATGGTCACATTTTGGACATACTTCTAAGTTACGCTCTAGTTCTGCATGATACAGAACTTGCTCACAGGAAGTACATTTGGTCCAAACCCCTTCTGGGATGGACGCTTTACGTGAGCTTACGATACTGCTTTTATTTAAAATCTTTTCAAGCCAACTCATGGAAGACCTTTTTCTATTAACTCTTTCGCCTAATTGCGAAAGATACAAATTCTGAATGATGCGTGAGGATTAAAACATAATATTCTCACACTGTGGATCAAAAACTGGTTGTACCTATTTTAAAGCAACAACAAAGTGCGATAACTCACAACTTTTCAATACTTTTGGTGACCACAAAAGAACCAAAATCATGCGACACTAATTTTATATTTTCTGCCGTTTAAAGCGACGCTAACTGGTTTTAATTCAACAGAAAAGCATCAACAATTTACGCTATCAACGCAACGATAGCGTTTAAAGGTTGTCAGGTAAAAATATCGGTCCTAATGGTTCTCTTGGCAACTCAAAATTTTCGGGGTAATCCACATCAACAAGATAGAGCCCTTCCGCTTTAGCTGTGGCTCCCGCAAGCCTTCTGTCTTTTGCTTCCAACAACCTTTGAATCCATTCCGGGTTTTGATTACCACGCCCTACTTCAATCAAACTTCCAGTGATATTTCTCACCATGTGGTGGACAAAAGCATTTGCCTTAATGTCTATGACAACGTAATGACCATGTCTACTCACATTTAAATGCATGATATTTCGCCAAGGGCTACGAGACTGGCACTGCACCGCACGAAAAGAAGTAAAATCGTTCTCGCCAAGCAAGAACTGACCAGCTAAATGCATCTTCTTTTCGTCCAACTCACCATGATAATGGCTAATGCCTGAAGATAAAATTCCAGGACGATAAGCGTGGTTGTAGATCACATAACGATAGCGTCTAGCTGTTGCAGTGAAACGAGCATGAAACTCTTCGGGAACCTCTTTTGCCCAGCGAACTGCGATATCTTTTGGCATATTGGCATTGACTCCCATGGTCCATGCCGCCATCTTCCGTACTGAGGTCGTGTCAAAATGGACCACCTGCCCTGTGCCATGAACTCCCGCATCAGTTCTTCCGGCACACTGGACTTCTACAGGGTGATTTGCCACGATGGAAAGTGACTTTTCCAATTTTTCTTGAACGCTGGTTACGTCTCTTTGACGTTGCCAACCATAGTATTTTGCACCATCGTACTCAATGCCTAACGCTATTCGCATAATCGTTTACTTCTCTGTCTTACGGGGGCGGAGAGTATATACCCAAACAACCCAATGGTGCTAGGTTCTCCAAGCCATCTAAGCTTAGCGCAGCGTCATCTATTCAATAAAAAAACAGGCAACCATTGGCTGCCTGTTAGAATTGCTCTATGCGCTACTATTCATTCAATTTATCGATAAGGGACTTGGCTTCTCGTCGTACATCATCGTCGCCATAAACAATGGCTTCTTCGAGCAACTTGATCGCACCTTCATTATCGTTCATTTCAACATAAATCTTGGCTAAATCCAGTTTGCCAGCGGCTTCACTGTTATCGTCGACATCAAAAGGTTCTACCTCACCGAGCACATCTGGGAATTCATCTAACCCAACACTTAACTCTAGAGCTTCAGCATCGGGATCTGGCTTGTCACCAGATTCGGCTTCTTCCTTCTCCACCTGTGCCATAAGTTCATCTACACTCATGAACTTCTGGTCCGCTTCTTTTTCGCTAGAAAGATCTGGTTGATTTTCCCAATCTTCTTCGCGAACCTCAGGGTCTTGTAACGCTTCAGCTGTTCCCCAAACTTCCTTTTCTTCTTCGGGAACATCTTCTGAAATTGAAGCTTGCTGTTCTGGCGTGAGATTGAAACCATTCCAGTCTTCACCTGTATCCAGCATGGCGTCGATATCCATGCCAGCACTATCAACCACTTTACTGTCTAATGGCTGATCAAACCTTTCAACCAAATCACCTTCTGGCTCACTCAATAGCGTAGCCATTGTCGCTGACTCATCAAATTGAGCTAGGTCTTCATCAGCAAGTGGTGTACTGCTATCTTCGGAGGAAGAAAGGTCAAATGCGTCTTGCAGCGCAGCAGCTTCGTCGTACTCACCGAGATCAGAATCATCCAATTCAATCGAATCTTCGGAAACAGGTTCTGGCTCCAATGAATCAAGAGGCTCAAGCTCATCTTCCATCGCATCAAATGCTGCAGACTCGTCAAACTCACCTAACTCTTCATCAGTCAAAGAAACGTCTTCTACTCGAGCTGCTTCTTCAGCATCAATTTCTGCAGCGATATCGTCATCTACAGGATTGAGAGCCTCTTGCAGTGATCGTGCTTCATCAGGCTGTGTTTCCGAAACCGAGGATTCATCCAAACCCTCAAACTCTGAGTCGTCCAATTCAATCGAAGTGTCAGTGGGTGGACTTACATCCAGCTGATTTTGAGAATTAGGCTCTTCTAACTCATGGTCGCTAGCAGAAGCCTCTTCTACACGAGCGGCTTCTTCAGCTTCAATTTCGGCGGCAATATCATCGTCAACAGGATTAAGAGCTTCTTGTATGGAGAGAGGTTCGTCCGTCAACGCTTCCATAGCCGCTGATTCGTCAAACTCCCCAAGATCCGCATCGTCCAGCTCTATCGAATCAGCACTGTCTACCGTATCACCAGCTATATCCGAAACATCTAAATCTTCTGGCAGTGGCGCTGGCTCACCAGTCATCGCGTCCAATGCGGCTGATTCATCGAACTCACCTAAATCCGCATCGTCAAGTTCAATGGCGTCAGGCTCATCCAGCTCTTCAGCGATTTCACTTTCTACTGGTTCAATCGCTTCTGGCTCATCTGCCATCGCATCCAATGCGGCAGACTCATCGAACTCACCTAAATCCGCATCGTCAAGCTCAATGGCGTCAGGCTCTTCTAGCTCTTCAGCAACTTCGCTTTCTACTGGTTCAGCCGCTTCTGGCTCAGAAATTTCTGGCTCTGAAGTTTCATCGTCTGCAACTTCAGGCTCCGCGGTTTCTAATACTGGCTCAGAAGCATCCAGATCTTCTGGTAGTGGTTCTGGCTCATCTGCCATCGCATCCAATGCGGCAGACTCATCGAACTCACCTAAATCCGCATCGTCCAGTTCAATTGCGTCAGGCTCTTCTAGCTCTTCAGCAACTTCGCTTTCTACTGGTTCAGCCGCTTCTGGCTCAGAAATTTCTGGCTCTGAAGTTTCATCGTCTGCAACTTCAGGCTCCACGGTTTCTAATACTGGCTCAGTAGCATCCAGATCTTCTGTCAGTGGCTCTGGCTCATCTGCCATCGCATCCAATGCAGCTGATTCATCGAATTCACCTAAATCCGCATCGTCAAGTTCAATGGCGTCAGGCTCATCCAGCTCCTCAGCGATTTCACTTTCTACTGGTTCAATCGCTTCTGGCTCAGTAATTTCTGGTTCTGAAGCTTCAACGTCTGCGCCTTCAGGCTCCGCGGTTTCTAATACTGGCTCGGTAGCATCCAAATCTTCTGGCAGTGGCGCTGGCTCTTCTGCCATCGCATCCAATGCAGCAGACTCATCGAATTCACCTAAATCCGCATCGTCAAGCTCAATGGCGTCAGGTTCATCAAGCTCTTCAGCGATTTCACTTGCTACCGGTTCAATCGCTTCTGACTCAGCAATTTCCAGCTCTGAAGTTTCAACGTCTGCAGCTTCAGGTTCCGCGGTTTCTAATACTGGCTCGGTAGCATCCAAATCTTCTGGCAGTGGCGCTGGCTCATCTGCCATCGCATCCAATGCGGCAGATTCATCGAACTCACCTAAATCCGCATCGTCAAGTTCAATGGCGTCCGGTTCATCCAGTTCTTCAGCGATTTCACTTTCTACTGATTCCGCATCTTCTGACTCAGAAATTTCTGGCTCCGAAGCTTCAACGTCTGCAACTTCAGGTTCTGCTGCGTCTGGTACGGAGGGTTCTGACTCTGTAGTGTCGAGATCTGCGACTAAGTCGTTATCGTCCAATTCATTTAAGCCGAGATCATCTGTTGAATCTGGCGTATCTGACAATTCCTCAAGACCACTAAGGTCAGTATCATCAAAATCCCAGTCTTCATTTTGTGGTGTACCGAACTCGTTTGGCACTGACTTTGGCATATCGAGCTCTGGCTCTGGCTCTGGCTCTGGCTCTGGCTCTGGCTCTGGCTCTGGCTCTGGCTCTGGCTCTGGCTCTGGCTCTGGCTCTGGCTCTGGCTCTGGCTCTGGCTCTGGCTCTGGCTCTGGCTCTGGCTCTGGCTCTGGCTCTGGCTCTGGCTCTGGCTCTGGCTCTGGCTCTGGCTCTGGCTCTGGCTCTGGCTCTGGCTCTGGCTCTGGCTCTGGCTCTGGCTCTGGCTCTGGCTCTGGCTCTGGCTCTGGCTCTGGCTCTGGCTCTGGCTCTGGCTCTTCAGATGATAAGTCCGTCTCGCTACTGTCAACGCTTTCATCAGAAGTTATATCAATATCTTCACTTTGAGCTTGGCTTATATCAGGTTCCAGCCCTGGTTCTATGGTCGATTCGTCAATCGAAAGTTCTTCATTTGAAGTTTCTTCGGTATCTATAGAAGATTCTTCTAACGACGGCTCTTCTAGTAAAGGTTCTTCTGACTCAATCTCTTCTTCAGAAGTGTTTGAAACGTTATCTTCAGGTGCACTTTCGTTCTGAGGGAGTTCGCCAATATCAGGTAAATCTGGTGCATCTTCGTCATTACTGACTTCGCCTGAGAATGCTTCTTCTTGCCAATCTTCAACAGGTTCACCGTCTTCAGATATTGAATCGACATCCGATTTCAGTGCACTTTCATCGAGTTCACCAATATTTGCATCGGTGAATTCAGGTTCTTCACGAGTTTCACCCATTAAAACATCGAGGGGCTCGTCATCGTGGCCTTTCAATGAAAACGCTGTTTCTGCGTCTTGTATTGGCTGAGCAGGAAATTCTTCAGGAGTTGCTGATTCTGTGTTTGACTCCGTTTCGTCAGCTGAAGTTGTATCAGTGGCTTCAATCTCTGGATCAGCTAGCTCTTGATCAACTGGCTCTTGGTCATCAATTTCAGGCTCGATCTGTTCCAGAGCTACCTTTGATTCGTCCTCTTCCGATACTTCATCAATAGTATCAGCGGTCGCTATTTCATCAGTACTCGTATGTTCTGAGGATTCCTGTTCTAACGGTTCTTGTTCGAACGCATTTTCAAGTTCCTGCTCAAATGCGTTCTCTTCTGGTGCTTCTGTTGCCGGATCTTCGACCTCAGCCTGCTCAGCTTCGTCATCATCTAGATGGCTTTCAGACTCGAAATCAAAATCAAAGTCGCCACCCTGAGTTTCAGATGGAGCAATTGTGTCATCTGGTGTATCAGAACCTAGGTCGAAATCATCCGCATCAAACTCGCTTTCTACGGATGAATCTTCTTCAACTAATTCATCGAGTAGATCGGTACTTTCTGGATCAACGCTTGCCTTTGATTCCTCTAAAACATCGTCTAACAGGTCTGTACTGTCTTCATCCAACGACTCCGGAATATCGAGATCAAAGTCATCTTCATCTGATTCTTCAAGCACGCTATCAAGAAGATCTGTGCTATCCGCATCAATAGAGGTTTTAGAGTCGTCGTCAATAAAATCATCTAGAAGGTCTGTACTATTTTCATCTAGCGATTCGGGGGTGTCACTTGAATCCGACTCGTCCAACAAAGTGTCTAATAGATCTGTTGACTCAGGATCCAATTGCTCTGTGTCTTCTGACGGACCATCAATAACGTCATCAAGTAAGTCAGTGCTGTCTGCACTTAAATCGAACTCAGCAAGGATATCGTCAGCAGCATCGCTGCTTATTTCATCTTGTTCTAGCGCTTCATCGAGGAGTGCATCAGGTTCTAAATTCAGTTCGGAATCATCGGCATCTAAAACGTCATCTAGTAAATCTGTGCTACTTGAATCTAAGTCAGTGCCTGCTTCCAACATATCATCGAGAAGGTCAGAGTCTCCATCGCCAATATCGTCGGTTCCCTCACTCAATAATTCGTTAAACGCATCTTCACCCAGTTCCGATTCAAGATCGATTCCATCGGTCGCTGCATCGCCTGAATCTTCGCTGCTTTCACTAGTAGATAGTAGAGTTCCAAAATCCAAGTCATCGTCGGTTTCGGTGTCATCTATACCGGAAAACAAATCGTCTAACGTGGACTGATCAAGCTCGTCAGCACCTAAGTCCTCTTCTGGTCCATCGGAACTAAACAGCGCATCAATATCATCATTGGATAGCTCGTCATCGCCTGAGAGGTCGAACTCTTCTGTCTCATCCCCTGAGGTATCTTCTTCGATTTCAGGTTCGATCTCATCAAGAGCTCGCTCCATTTCCTCGAGACCGAGCGCTTGTTCGTCAGCATCAACGCTGATTCCTGTGGCGCTGGATTCAATATCCGTTAAGTCGGTATCGAGCTCACCATCTTCTCCGATACTCGCGAATGGGTCATCACCTTCATCGTCAAGATTAAAATCAAGGTCTTCATCATTCAGGTCGCCAAAGACATCATCGGATTCTTTGTCTTTGTCGCCTTCTTCCAATGATTCGTCAGAGAACGCGACTTCAGACTCATCCCCAAACAACTCGTCGTCCAGAGATAGCTCTTCATCTTCAATATCACCAATGAGGTCATCATCCAGATTTATCTCATCAATTTCTTCGTCTTCATTAGCAGGAACTGGTGGGATTTCTGCTTGAGTTTGTTCTTGAACTTCTTCTTCCGCTTCAGGTTCTTTTCGCCTGCTAAGAAGCATAACGACCAGTAAACCAATCAATAGGCCTGGGACCAACGCCAATGCGCCTAGCAATAATGGGTTGCCGACAATTCTTTCCATCAACGTCGGCGCATTTTGCTGGCTTTCTAGCTGCTTCATTTTTTCAGCATCAAGCAGCTTTTGAACTTCATCTCTAATGCGATTTTCATCGCCTAGTTCATCTTTGAGAGTTTCTACCTCATTTTGAACTTCAGAAAGCATTAAGCGAAGTTGGTGGTTCTTTTCTTCGAGCGACGAAAGTTCACTTTCGGACATATCGAGCTGTTCTTTCAGCTCATTCACTTGACCGTTATCTTTCATCGCAGGTTTAGGATCAACCATCGGCTCAGCTTTTGGTTCTTCCTTCACCATTTCAGGTTTGGGCTGAGTCGATACGGTTTCTTTCGGCACTTCTATTTTCGGCTCAGCAGGCTTTGGCTGTGCCGCCGCTGGTCGAGGCCTTACAACAGGCTGTGCTGTTTGATTATTATTTTGCCCATCAAGTCGAGCTTGGTGAGCAGACATAATTCTTACTGCATTGGCAGTGCTTTCAGATTGGACTTGCTGTAACGAAGGTATACGAAGAGTACTACCTGGAATCAGGCTATGGATATTTTGGTCTTCAAACGCTTGGGGATTAAGACGATAAATCGCAAGCAAAGTTTGTTGAACTGTAAGGCTATTTGCTGGTCTTAAAGCCGTAGCGATACCCCACAGGGTTTCGTTTCCCCGTGTTGGACCATAGAACAAAGAGGGTTGCCCCTGAGCGGCAGGTTGTCGGATCTGCTCAGCAAAGCGTGGGGAGTCTGAAACCTCTCCGTTGGAACCAATAACTCTGATGGTATCAGCGGTAGCCACTGGAATTTGAGTCGAGACCATCAGAAGCAAGGGCGTTAACAAACGCTTGAAAAAATGATGCATATAAGGCTCAGCTTTCTTGCTTTCTTATCTTGAATAATAATGTGATCTGCTAAATATATCGGATAAATGTCGTAAAACTATAGCGGCCGCACGAAAAAATGTGTGTCCGAGTTGATATTCGTACCATTCTTACTCAATTTTGCATTTTTTGAACAAAATAGGAGCAAGAAAAAAGCCTCACAATGTGAGGCTTTTAAAATAGTTATACTTAGAAATAGTCCCGAATTAGCACTTCGGCGATTTGAACAGCGTTTGTAGCCGCACCTTTTCGTACATTGTCTGCAACAACCCAGAGGTTTATACCGCTGTGATGGCTGATGTCGTTTCGAATACGACCAACCATAACGTGGTCTTTACCACCAGCATCACGAACTTGGGTTGGGAATTCTTCACCATAAAATACTTCGATACCATCTGTTTGCTCTAAAAGCTGAGCAACTTGGTCTGCATCGATAGGTGTTCTGGTCTCGACATGAACGGCTTCTGCATGCCCGTAAAACACTGGCACTCGAACGCAAGTTGGGTTCACCATGATAGAAGCATCGTTGAAGATTTTTTGAGTTTCCCAAACCATCTTCATCTCTTCTTTGGTGTAACCGTTATCCATAAACTTGTCAATTTGTGGAATACAGTTAAAAGCAATCTGTTGACTGAATGCTTTCTCTTCCACTGGCTTACCATTCAACAAATGTGCAGTTTGACCCGCCAGTTCGTCTACCCCAGACTTACCCGCACCGGATACAGACTGATAAGTAGATACGTTAATGCGCTCGATACCAGCTTGATCGTGGATTGGCTTAAGCGCAACAAGCATTTGAATGGTTGAGCAGTTTGGGTTCGCGATGATATTACGATTACGAAACTCTGCAATCGCTTCTGGGTTCACTTCTGGTATGACTAGAGGCACATCGTAGTCGTAGCGGAATTGGGACGTGTTATCGATAACAACAACCCCTTCATCCGCCGCAATTGGCGCCCATTTTTCAGAAAGACTGCCACCTGCCGAAAATAACGCGATGTGTACTTGTGACCAGTCAAAATCTTCCACATTTTGTACGCGAATGGTTTTCCCATTGAAGCGATACGTCTTACCTTCACTGCGTTCGCTTGCCAATAAGTGTAACTCTCCAACTGGAAATTCACGCTCTTTTAGCACTTCAAGAATGGTTTCACCCACGGCACCTGTTGCACCTAATATTGCAACATTAAATTCTTGGCTCATTTGTTACCTCAATTTTAAAACCTAGTTTAGCGAGTGGTTCGAGATTACACTCGTGATTCCCCACTAAAGTGACGGCACTGTATTCTCGTCTATCCCAATAATTTTTGCGCATTTCATCAAACGCACCTGCTCGGGCAATATTACGACGGAATATGGCGTCATCGTGACGGACATCATAAATCAATTGAGTAAGATTGTGCAGTGTTGCGTTGTCCCAGGCTCTGTCCAGCTGAACACGCGGCACAGGTGCTATTGGCAGCAACTCAGATGCGTAAACCCGATTTTCCTTGCCGAGAAACTCGCAAAAAGAGTTAAAGATCATGGTAGTACCGCGCGCTTTACCCTCTAAACCATAGCCAGCCACATGAGGGGTAGCAAATGCAAGCAATGGAAGTAGATCCATGTCGACTTCTGGTTCAAATTCAAAGACATCCAATGCAGCCGTAAAGCCGTCATTGCGTTGCAAACGCTTCTTCAGCGCTGCATTATCAACGACAGGACCACGCGCAGCATTAATGAGGATTTGATTCGCTCTTAATGCTTCTAGACGCGTTTCATTGAGAATATGATGAGTTGGGTACTCTCCATCACGTGTGATTGGGGTATGTAAAGTGATGATATCTGACTGTTCAAGCAATGTTTCAAGCGCGGTAAAAGTACGCTCATCGCCTTCTGCTTGTTTAATAGGGTCATTCAATAGAACCTTAATACCCATTCCCTGAAGGCATTTAGCGAGATAAGAGCCTACCTGACCCGCCCCAATAATACCGACGGTTTTATCGAATACAGAGAAACCTTGCTGCTGCCCTAGAATCATCATCACGCTAAACGCGTATTCAGCAACACCGACTTTGTTGCAGCCAGGCGCAGCCGTAAAGAAAATGCCTTTCTCTTTAAGCAGCGCTTGATCAACATGATCCATTCCTGCTGTTGCGGTCCCAACAAACTTTAATTTGTTGGCTTTGGAAATCAGTTCTTTATTCACTTTTGTTACTGAGCGAATCATCAAGCCATCCACATCGACCAAATCTTCGGCAGTCATGGTACGTCCTGGTTTCAAAACCACTTCACCTAGCTGGCTAAAAAGCTTTTCAGCATAAGGCATGTTTTCATCAATAAGGATTTTCATTTCAATTGAGCAAGGTTACGTTAGAAAAGATGCACTGATTCTGCCCCAATCAGCGCTGAGTTAAAAGTTTGTTTTGTTCTCTTGCGCGGCAATCCAGTGCTTTTGTCATCAATGACTGAGCAGCCAAGTAGCTAGGGTAATGACTAAGAAGTTCCGTAAGGGTTTTAACCGCCCCTGAACAATTGCGCCTATAGACTAGGAGCTCACTATAAAAATACCGTCCATAAATATGATTCGGATTGAGTGCCAAAAATTTCTCCGACGCCCATATCGCACTATCTAGGTCTTGAGGATCGCGAAAATACGATCTCGATAAATCAAACCATGCCACTTCATTCCCTGGGTATATGGAAACCGCTTTTTCAATTTTCGATATATCTCGCTGGTGTACGCCTTGGTAATGATAGAAGTGAGATACCACTGTCATGATGCTCAGTGCGGGTAAAATTAAAACTACAATAGATAACTTAGAAGCTAGTTTGCTTGTTGTATGCTCAGGAGATCGACGTGTCGTATTCACTAAACTCGAGAAAAGGAGGATTGCAAATACATAGCTCATTGGAGACAAAAACACTTGACTCATTAAGGAGTGCAGCAAAAAGGCAATGGACGCTACAAATATCCACCCCTGCTTTTCCCTATACAATGCCAAAGATAGCGTTTTACTGACTAACCAAATGTAAATGGCTAAAAACAACGCCGTGCCTACCCACCCTAACTCTGTTGACACTTTTGTAAGAAAGTTGTGCGGTGTTTTTAGAATCTGTCGCTCGTTAACATAGTCTGACCCGTGTTTTGTCCCTGCCCTAGCGTATTCAGGGTGGATAAATTCAAAATTATTGGCACCAACACCGAAAGGGTTATCTCTCAGCATATCCCAACTGTTCACTACCATATTTAGTCTTGGTCGATAGTTTTCTATTGGATTTTCAATCGTCGTTAGTGATTGGCTAATTGTTCTTGGTAGCGGCACTTTGGTTTGCATTGCGAGTAAGCCCAGAATGCTCAGCGCAATAATAGTTATTACAACACGCTTATGGGCAAATGGTATTTGATGAATATATCTGCGACTTCGAATTAATAATAATAAAAATACACCTATAGCAATTGCGATTACCGTTGTTCTAATATGTGAAATATTCAAAACATAAAGAATGCCAATCAAGGTGCAAAGAGCAACAAAGCAAAGAAGGTAATTCGATTTTGATTTCCAAGTCAAATAACAAAGAGCTGGTATCCAGATATTAAATACATGCCCTGCATTGTTGGTAAAGCCTATAGGAGTAAAAGCTCCGTTACTAACAGGAACTCCTATCCAACGTTCAATGCAGAATACGAAAACAAATAGACTCGCTGATACAACAGAGCTATGAAGTAAAAGTTTGCATCTTTGATCACTTGTGTAGCATGAAATTAGCAGAGAAAAAGCGACACCAAATAATGCGAAACGAAATAAAAACTCCAACCCGGCATAGACGTGGCTTGCCCACAATAACGTAATAGCAATCCAGTAAACGGTCAGCAAAAAAACAGTACTTATATATGCCCTAACAAAACCCACTCTCTCTCTATGAGCAAACACAAAAACAGAAAGAAGAAGGTCAATGAACAACCATTTGGGAACATCATGGCTGTAATAGAAGCCACTCCAATGCAAGTTGGATAACAAAGCGAGAGCGATTGGAATAAAAACCAGCCAAAACTCTTTCAGTTTGTTATCAGCGTATATTTTAAAAGATTTTATTGTCATACAGTAAAAAATAGGGAGCGATTAGCTCCCTATGCATTCCCATTGTTAGTAGCCGAATTCGACAACCAGCTCCAAATCTCTAAAACGGATGTAGCTAGAACCAGAATTGCTTTCTGCCACGGCAGCAAATTTCAGAATAGATCCATCAAGTACCGCTTCTCTGACTTCATCTAACCCAATCTTGTTGAAGTTCAACTCTAGTGGTGCATTACCACTGCTCAATTGACCTAGCAAACAAGTCGTATCTCCAAATTGACAAGCCAAACGGAATTCCTCTTCCGCATTGTCTGTATTCAGCGATTCAGATTGTTTCCCTTCGTATAATTTCACTGCAGAGTTTATTCTGTATTTGTTCACCAGTTTGGCGTTAATAATTCGAACACCTTCAGGCACTGTACTGAGGTCAAAAGCAAAGTAAGCACGGTATTCATAAGGACCGTTTGCGTTATTGCCTTTGTATACTGACGCACCCCAAGTGCTGTTGTACGCGTGGTAAGACTTAACGGTTGGTACCGGAGCGTATGGATCCGTTGGCGCGTACGGGTCGGTCGGTGCGTAAGGATCGGTTGGTGCATACGGGTCCGTTGGCGCATATGGGTCTGTGGGTGAGTATGGATCTCTGATTGTGCTGTACCCGACTTGACCTGAGAACGTTTGCATTGGATTCAAAGTAATCGTTTCAACCACACCAGCTTGATTTGGAGCGACAGTCACAAGAGGTATTTTAGTATCACCCGTTGGGTCATCGCTTACAATAACAAGTTCTGCTCGGTCTAGTTCCCAATTACTCCCTTGATATTTAACTTGAATTTGCTGACTACCTGAAGCTGTCAAGAAATTAGGCTGATAACCCGAAATCGACCAACCTGATGCTTGCGAACCATCCGTATTCTTAAAGTCGTAGCTCGAAATATTAAGGTCTGCTTTTCCTGGGTTTTTAATGAGCACAGAGGTTTCTGCGCTTGCAGCACTATCGTTTGGACGACGAACTTTGACAGGTGCGCTTGAATTTTCAACGGCACGCCATTCCGCGTCATCGAGAGCCTTAACCGTCAGGTAAGGTGCGTCTTCCCCTAATACAATGGTCTTCGCATAACGTTTTCCATACCCAGCAACACCGTCGGTATGATCAAGGTAGAACTGCATAGATGTCGGCTTGCTGCTTAGCAAACTACCATTTGCGTTTGGTTTAGCTTGTTGTGCAGAAACAGTATACGAAATGAACTCCCACTCATCCTCTGTCGCTTGAGGCGAGAAAGGCACTTTGGTATTCACTCTACCCAAGTAATCCGTTGTCACTGTTTTGCTATATGCAAAGTTAGTTGAACCTTCAAGTTTTATCTTGGCATAAGGTACTCCATTTCCTTGCAAATCGATGGCTTCGAATTGAACTCGAATCCAAGGACAACGGCCAGAATCAGTGACTCCACAGGAGTAATCAAAGTTCCACCAACTAAAGTGGGAAACTTCACCAACATATTTGTCGCCCTGCAACGTCGCTTCGCCTTCTTCAACCCATTTTCCGGTAACAGGATCTAGGTGCCACAAAGGCATGGTTAGAGGAGCGGTTTCTGGATTCGCAACATCAATACTGATAGTAGCGGTTTTGCCATCTGCTATGTTTAGTGGGTTACCATTGTCATCTGTCAACTTCGCGCCAATCACACCAAATGAAATAATGTCCACTTCTAAAGGTTGACCATCCGCGTCAGTCGATATCCCTGTAAATCCGCCAGGGAATGCCTCAACAAAAGCAGCATCCGATGGATTCATCGCTCGGTGGGAAACATTTACATTCCCCGTATAAACTGAGCCATCAGCCTTTTTAAATGCGTTGATAGGAAATTTGATCGAGGCTTTTTCATCTAACGTAACGGTTGAAGCTTGTGTAGACGAAATATTAGTCTGTGTGCCATTCATTAGCTGCACGATACCCAAATCGTTTAGCTGCCCTGCTTCAATCTTGATAGGAGTTGAATACGGTAGGTATCCATTACCCAGAGATATTTCTAAGACATAATCACCTATAGCAATGTTTTCACCTCCAAATAAACCCGTGTCATTTTGAAGTAAAACAGCACCTTGGACTTCGGTTCCGTCAACGTTTTTGAGCTTCACTTCCAAAGCACTCAACTGGTACGAAGAAGGCTTTGTAGTAGCAAAGTTAAGGAATACCTGACCATTTATAGAGCCTTGTTGAACCGCAGCAACTTGGTCACCTGTTACCAAAAACTCGTAACTTGCAGAACCGCTTCGCTCACCCGTTGGCGTAACACCAGCAACATCTAGACGATAATGACCCGAGATGTAGCGACCGTTGTATGTTGTAGATAAAGGTGACGTAGCCGCGTTAATCGTAAACGTCGGTCCAACTTCCACCATCTGACCGTTCAAATACCAAGTTTTGATGATATTTCCAAAGTCAGCATCGTCTTCTGATACATCAGCAGAAACAGTGAACTCTGTTATTGAGTCAAACGCAAAATGCTGCGGATAAGTTTCAGAATCTAGAATTGCAAGAGGTAAGTTATCATTGATGTCGAGTTCAATCCCAAGATCAATACTGCCAATACCTTTAACACCTTTTAGAGCTTGAGATACTGACGTTTGATTTCCTTTGATTACTCGAACCGTTTCTGCGAAACCCGCTGCAAGATGTACTTTCTCACCAGAAGAATTTCCATCATGTACAGTAAAAACTAATGCGTAATAACCTGAAGCGACTTGATCGTTAAGTGATGCTCTCGCTACCCAGTTATTCTCATCTTTTTCAGAAATAGTAATGTCAAAACCTGAAAGAGAAACGCCATTACTAGATTGCAATTCAGCCGTTACTACCGGATTTAATGCAATATTTTTCGGCCAAGACACTTCAAAATCAAAACTACCGTTCCCTTCTTCTAAGGACAAATTGATAATGGCAGCTGTCGTTTCATCAGCTCGAACAAATACATTTTGCTGTCCCCGAGCAAACTCCTTTCCACTCCCATCTTTTGCTGAAACTGTAATAGTCCACTCACCATTAAGAAGACCTTGAATTTGCCTTCCACCCCGACCGTTTACGTCTACGGTAAACGTCGCGCCTTCTGGACCTACACCGGATATCGTGAACTTATCAAGCTTTAAGTCTAACGCCGGTTCATTGGTTGTTGCCCCTTTAGGAGATAAATCACCATTTCGAGACTGACCTTCGGCGTAATCAAGAGATGATGCAGTCGTGTTTTTAAACACACCATTTGAAGAACGAGAAAGCCCTTGGGTTACTTCCACAGGGGAAGATTCAAATTGTCTTGAATTCGTTTCATCTTTCAAAACTAAATTCAACGTACCTTTGGCTGAAGTGTCACTGACAGATTGATTGCTACTGTCACCTCCACCTCCTCCGCATGCAGTGACGACGATAGAAATCATCAATGCATAAATAAATTGCAATATTCCTTTGCGCTTCATATTAATCTTCTCAATTATGTTAAAAGATAAGCCAAATATAGTTATGGCTTTATTAAAAACAGCAACGAGAAATATATACGCATAAACAATGAAAATTATTTTCTATTTACAATGTGTTACTAACATTATTTACAATATGTTACTTAGAACTATTTACTTTCATGAAAAAAACACAACAAATTGGAATGCAATTAGATATCGCTCAGTTTTTTAGCATTATCCTTACATGTTACATTCGGTTACTTTAGAACATACAAAAAATTACCGTAGGATAAGCAAAACACCTAAAAATATTAGTAATGATTGCTAAAACCACTTTGGGGAGAAATACATGAATAAAAGCATAAATACGGTACAATATAATGTAGCTTATATCACCGACAGGCACGTTTATAAGGAACCCATTTCACGTTTTTTTAAAGACATAAAGGTCAATATATTCTTTTATTCAGACAGCTGTGGTCTCTCAAATAATGCTTCATACTTAACATTAGATAAAAATATTAACTTTAGTACTATTGTCATAGACAGGAATATAACATCTGAAACGGATTTCTATAGAACAAGGCATTTCATAAGAAATTCAGAGTTAAGTTCAATTATTATTTGTAGAGATAAAAAACGTGCTTTCTCAATTATTAATTCAGGTGCCGATGATTTTCTAGTTCCTCCATATACCGCAGAAGAGCTGACTCTACGGATTATTAACGTATCCCAACGAAAGCACATGCCTCACCTTCATTCTGAAAGTCATGTCAGCTTCGGAAAATACTCTCTTCACCTAGAAACGCGTGAACTCAAAACTCAAGACATCAATAAAAGCCTAACCGACGGAGAACATATGCTGCTTCTTCATTTAATTGGTAACAAGGGTAAATACTCTTCTAGAGAAGAACTTTCATTGGCATTAGGAAAGAAGCGCCACCCAATGTCTAGCCGGTCTGTAGACATGTTAATTGGGCGATTGAGAAGAAAGATTGATGACAACCCCAAAATGCCTCAATACATCGTTACATCGCGAGGGAAAGGTTACATGTTGGTAAGAGAACCAGAATAAAAAAACCGGTCTCAAACGAGACCGGTAAAATCCAGAACAAAAGGACTGAACCCCGCTCTCCTTGGGGAACTTTCCGCGTCTGTGTGATCAGCTAGGCTGATCAGCTCTGGAAACTTTCAATAATATTACCGCTGTTTAGCCTTGGTATTTTTTCATTACCAAAGTCGCGTTGGTTCCGCCGAAGCCGAAGCTGTTAGACATCACTGTTGTCAGCTCTTGCTCACGTGTCTCAGTCACAATGTCTAGACCTTCTGCAGCTTCATCTAAGTTGTCAACGTTAATGCTAGGTGCAACAAAGTTGTGGTGAAGCATTAGCGTGGAGTAGATCGCTTCGTGTACACCTGCGGCACCCAAAGCGTGACCAGTCATCGCTTTAGTCGCTGAAATCGCTGGGCTGTTGCCACCAAATACTTCTTGGATAGCTCCTAGCTCTTTCACGTCGCCTACTGGCGTTGAAGTGCCGTGTGTGTTGATGTAATCAACGCCATCGACATCTTGCATTGCCATCTTCATACAGCGGATTGCGCCTTCACCAGACGGAGCAACCATGTCGAAGCCGTCAGACGTTGCACCGTAACCGACAACTTCGCCGTAGATAGTTGCACCACGAGCCAGAGCATGTTCTAGCTCTTCGATAACCAACATACCGCCACCACCTGAGATGATGAAACCATCACGATCCGCATCGTAAGTACGTGATGCTTTTTCAGGTGTGTCGTTGTATTTCGTTGAAAGTGCGCCCATCGCATCAAACATCATGGTTAGAGTCCAATCTAGCTCTTCACCACCACCTGCGAATACGACATCTTGTTTGCCAAGTTGAATCAACTCAACAGCGTGCCCAATACAGTGTGCAGAAGTTGCACAAGCTGAGCTCATAGAGTAGTTCACACCGCGAATCTTGAATGGCGTAGCCAAACAAGCAGACACAGTTGAAGACATAGTACGAGGTACCATGTAAGGGCCAATACGCTTCACGCCTTTTTCACGTAGCGTATCCACTGCCACAGCTTGGTTCAGAGAGGAAGCACCACCTGAACCTGCAACGATACCTGTGCGATCGTTAGAAACCTGCTCTTCAGTTAAACCTGCGTCAGCAATAGCCTGTTCCATCGAAAGGTATGCGTAAGCAGCAGCATCACCCATAAAACGCATTTTTTTGCGGTCGATGTGCTCAGCTGGGTTAATTTTCAGATCACCCCACACCTGTGAACGCAGCCCTTTTTCTTTGAACTGCTCAGATGCGTTAATGCCTGATTTACCCGCTTTCAATGACGCTAATACTTCTTCGACGTTGTTACCGATACTGGAAACAATACCCATACCGGTGATTACGGCTCGTTTCATGAGACATTCCTATAATTCAAAAATCCGTAGAATAATAACCAAGTTGCCACACAAAAGTGGTCAGCTTTCCCAGAAATACGTACAATCCGCGATAGTCTCGCACATTTACCCAAGATCATACCACTATGACGACCATTAAGAACGCAGTTCTAGGCTGGAATGAAGCCGGAACCCCTGTGTCTGATCAATTCGATGATGTTTATTTTTCTAATGTAAACGGGCTGGAAGAAACTCGTTATGTCTTCTTGTCACAAAATCGATTGCCTGAACGTTGGAACGAATACTCCGATAGACGATTTGTTGTCGCTGAAACGGGCTTTGGCACAGGCTTAAACTTTTTGGCTCTGTGGCAATGGTTTGATGCTTTCAGAAAAACCAATCCGAATACGCCACTAAAAGAGCTGCATTTTATCAGCTTCGAAAAGTTTCCTGTAACGCAAGACGACCTCAAAAAAGCGCATCAATCTTGGCCAGAACTTGCTGAATACGCCGAGCAGCTTCAAAGGCACTACCCAATAGCCGTGCCAGACTGCCACAGAATTGTGCTTGCAGATGGTGCTGTAACGCTGGATTTGTGGTTTGGTGATATTAAAGACTGCATGCCTAGTGTGCCAACGCCTAAAACAGGCTTTGTCGATGCATGGTTTCTTGATGGGTTTGCACCCAGTAAAAACCCCGAGATGTGGAATCAAGACCTGTTTAACGGCATGGCCAAGCTAGCGAAACAAGATTGTACCTGTGCCACCTTCACGGCTGCTGGGTTTGTGCGTCGTGGGCTGATTGAAGCCGGATTCTCTATGAAGAAGGTCAAAGGCTTTGGAACCAAGCGCGACATGATTGTGGGTACCATTGAGCAAAAGGTGCCAACAACCAACATTAAGCCATGGTTTCATCGCTCGGGGACCTGCAATGTGCAAGACGTCGCGATTATTGGCGGTGGTATTGCCAGCGCTACTTTGGCGAAAAGCTTAGCGCGTCGTGGCATTAAAACCACGCTGTATTGCAAAGATTCGTCACCTGCACAGCAAGCGTCTGGAAACCGCCAAGGTGCGGTCTACCCGTTGCTCAATGGTACTCACTCAGGCGTTTCCCGTGTTTTTGCTCCTGCCTTTTTGTACGCCAGGCAGTTTGTGGAGCAAATGAGTGCAACACTTCAGTTTGATCATGAATGGTGCGGCGTTACCCAATTAGCATGGAATGAAAAAGCAGAAGCTAAACTCAGCAAAATGCTACAGGGTGATTTTGCAGAGCAGTTAGTTCAAAAATTAGATCAAAACCAGACATGCGAAAAAACGGGGCTGACTTTTGATATGGGAAGTGTTCACTACCCGCTAGGAGGTTGGTTATGCCCTCAACAGCTCACAAATGAAATCCTTAGAGAATTGGAAGAAAGCGGTCACCTAACCTGTATGTATGACACAGAAATACAGAGTGTCGAGGAAGTAGAGGGGGGTTGGAGCCTACTATCCGAGCAAGGGACATTCACTCATCAAGTCGCCGTTATTGCGAATGGGCACTTATTCAGCCAGTTCGAACATTCAAAAACAATCCCAGCCTCACCTGTAAAAGGGCAAGTTAGCCACATACCGACAACGGACAACCTTCAGAAGCTCAAAACGGTTCTTTGCTACGACGGATATCTGACACCGCATAACCCAAACAATATGCAGCACTGCATTGGTGCGAGTTATGACCGAGACAACATAGACAAGGAATTTGATCAAATCGCACAGAATGAGAATGCAGAAAAGCTGCGCAACTGCGTACCTAATCAAGCTTGGACTCAAGATGTCGACGTGTCCGAAGGGGATTCACGCCAAAGCATTCGCTGCGTTTCACGGGACCACTTACCCTTTGTCGGTCCCGTTGGTCGCTACGACAGAATCGTGACCGAATATGCAAACCTGCGCGATCAAACCGAAGCAGATGTCATTGACCTCCCCGTGTATTCCGATCTCTTTTGTATGGTTGGTTTGGGCTCCAGAGGGTTAAGCTCTGCCCCGTTATTAGGTGAACTATTGGCTTCTCAAATTTGCCAAGACCCCATGCCATTCGCTGTGGATACGTTAAATGAACTGCACCCCTCTCGAATGTGGGTTAGAAGGCTGCGTAAGGGGAAAACCATTACGGGATTGTAATCCTCCCATAATCGAAAATAAGGCGCTTTAAGCGCCTTATTTTATTGCCCATCAACATCACACATAAGTTAACATTTCTTTTACAATTAACCACATACCCCCTATATTAGACGTCAAACAGGCAAAATTTTAGAGTTTACCCATGCTAAGTCAGCAACAAGTTTTGCAGTATCACGAGCAGGGCTATTTGGTTCTTGATCAAATGATTCCCGTAGAAACGTTGAACGAATTGAAGCAACGAGCGGCGAAGATTGTTGACGAATGGAAACCAGATATCACCACTTCTATATTCACTACCAATGACAATGATCGAACTGGGGACAGCTATTTTCTCGATTCGGCGGAAAAAGTTCGTTGCTTCTTTGAAGAGGAAGCATTCGATAAGAACGGTCAACTGATTGAGCAAAAAGCTTTGTGCATCAATAAAATCGGTCATGCATTACATGAACTCGACCCTGTATTTCGTGAGTTCAGCCATCTACCAGTTCTTGGAGACATAGCCAATGATATCGGTGTAGATGAACCTGAAATTCGTCAATCCATGTACATTTTCAAGCAACCCAAAATTGGTGGTGTCGTGAATTGGCACCAAGACGCGACGTTTTTCTTCACCACACCGCAAAGCGTTGTTACGTATTGGTTTGCCATAGAGGATGCCACCTTGGAAAACGGCTGTTTGTGGGTAGAGCCAAAAGGTCACACAGGACCTCTTCGAGAGCGGTTTAATCGAGATGGGGATAACATCGAAATGGTTAAGCTTGACGATACACCATGGCCAACTGAAAAAAGCGGTATTCCTGTGGAAGTCAAAGCGGGTAGTTTAGTTATTTTTCAAGGGCTGCTTCCCCATTACAGTGCGCCTAACCGCTCTGCAAAATCGAGGCAGGCTTTCACTTTGCATGTCACAGATGGGAGTACCCACTACGCCAAAGAGAACTGGCTGCAAACCATTCTGCTACCTCTGCGCGGATTCGATTAATGTTTTGTGGAAACAGTAAATCTTCACTCAGATAAGGAAAAATCTTTGCTCACTATACGAAAAGCGAGAGCGGATGACGTGGATGCCATCATGCCACTTTCTCAACATCTACAATACAAAAATTCCAGCCAAAGCGAAGCACGTTTACGGCTTAACAAACTCATTGAAAGCAGTGACCATTGGGTATACGTCGCAGAATCAGTAAACTCAGAACAAAAGAAGGATATGGTTGGTTGGCTTCATTGTTTTCATGCTTTGAGGCTGGCGTCCGAGAGCTTTTATGAAATCGGAGGAATGGTAGTATGTCCGTCAGCGAGGCGATTAGGCATTGGAAAGTTACTCGTTGATCATGCGATGTCTAGCCATTCAGGAAAGTGGCGAGTAAGGTGCAGTGAAACGAGAAAGGAAACGCACCAGTTTTACGAAAATGTAGGATTTACGACCTGTAAAACTCAATGCGTTTTTGAAAAATATTCTGAATAACGCGAGGTCTAATTCAGCAGTAACTTATGTAGCTGATGCCAAAGCTCACTGACAATAATGCGATCCGCAGGAGTCAGTTCAGATTTTGCTCCCTCTAAGCTTTCTTCGATTCGGACTTTAAGATCCGTAATTTCCGTTTCCCCTGCAGCTTCACATGCTGCTGCAGACAATGAAATATGACCTCTTAAGTAGCCACCAGCAAATAGCTCATCGTCTGATGCAGTTTCTACTTTGGAATCAATCAATTCCAGCATTTTTTCTTCGTACTCTAGGATCATTCTGGTCTCTTATTTCACTGTTACTTCACTTGAAACTGGTCAGGGTGAAGAGAATCGGTTTTATAGAAGTGGCGCAGTGCGTCAGATAGGCTTCTCATTCGGGGTGATAGCCCACTTTCGAGGATCTCTAAAACCTCTTTATGCACTGTGCTCATAAAGCTCAGTCTATCTGGCTCAAAATCGCCGTGTAGATTGTCACAACTGACCGTAAAAGGAAAGCCTGCGCTTTTCGACAAAATCCACTCATACGCTTGAGGGCGAAGTTCGACTCGTTCAAACTCTGCTTGTATTGCTTCAGTTCGACCATCGGGCTCATACCAATAGCCAAAATCTTCTTTAAGCCGGCGTTCCGGTCCCGCCACCATCCAATGAGCAATTTCATGCATTGCAGAGGCGTAAAAGCCGCGTGCAAATACTATTCGGTGGTAGTCTTTTTCTTGATCTGCAGGCAGGTAAATAGGTTCATCCCCTCCTAGTTCCAACCTTGTATTAAAGTCTTCATAGAAGGTGCGATTAAATATATCGATAAGATCTGTGTATTGATGAGACATAAGGCTTTGATGTTGTCACTTTCTAGCGCATATTTTCCTTGGATTTTCTCATTTGTAAACCCAATTTACGTCCTGTCCTTATATCATGCCTCCAACATTAGGTTTTCTAATCCAAATAACCACATGCCATACTAATTTTTACTCGCCAGCTCTGCCATTTCACACTAGAATTGCCGCTCTTTTTTTCCTCTACTTGCTGGGTCTGGAACCATGCTTTTAAGCACGCTCTATGTTTTAGGTATCACAGCGGAAGCGATGACTGGCGCACTCAGTGCTGGTCGAAAGAACATGGATTGGTTCGGTGTTATGTTTGTTGCGAGCGCAACCGCTATTGGCGGTGGGACTGTGCGCGATATTTTGCTTGGACATTACCCCCTTACTTGGGTTGAAAACCCTCAGTTCCTGGTGATTACATGCGTTGCTGGTGTTGTTACAACAGGCATTGCAAAGTGGGTAATCAAACTAAAAGGGCTGTTCATAAGATTAGATGCTCTTGGCTTGATCGTTTTCAGTATCATCGGGACAAAAGTTGCGCTGAATATGGGATTGCACCCCATTATTTGTATCGTATCTGCGGTAGTGACAGGGGTATTTGGTGGCTTACTTCGGGATTTGATCTGCCGCCAATCTCCTCTCGTTTTGCATGAGGAACTTTACGCATCTGTCGCCCTGCTTGCCTCTGTGCTCTATTTAACGCTGATGTATTTTGGTATCAACGAAGTTACAAGCACCATTGCAACATTAATCGCGGGTTATTTGTTAAGAATGGCTGCCGTAAGGTTCAAATGGAAGCTGCCCTCCTTCCAATTGGAAACCGAAGAGCCCCTGCACTAAAGCATTGTGATATCAATCAATTATCTCTGGCGTATGGCACGCCAGAGAAATCACGTTATAGTGCATGCCCCGCATCCACATCTAAACTCCCACCTCGCATGCCTTCAGATACAGGAGAGAGCAAATACTCAATGGCAGGAACAATGTCACTGGTTTCAAGAATACGCCCAAGAGGCGTTGTATTCATGAACGATTTAAGCCCTTCGAATGCTTCATCATTCATACCCGCTTTTCCTTGAATCTCTGTTGCGGTTACACCCGGTCTAACACTGTTAATACGAATCCCCTTCTCCGCGAGATCCACATTCAGGCACCCAACAACGCCTTCTAACGCGGCTTTGCTCGCCGAATACAAAGACGAACTGGGGAATGCCTTTTTCACCACAAGACTCGACACCATAACAACGCTTGTGGGGTTATTTAGAACAGGCAGCAATGCCTGAAGAGTAAAGTATGGTGCCTTGAAATTAACATTCATCGTTAGCTCAAAGGCTTCTAACGTTGTTGTCTCCAATTCGTTTGGAAAATACACGCCAGCATTTAGCACCACGCCATCTAAGCGGATGTTATCCGTCTTTAGCTTTTCCCCTAGAGTTTGAATATCCGACATTTTCTCGCTGTCACATAGAACTGGGATTACTTCTCCTTGTAAGCATTTCACAGTCGCTTCTAGTTTTTCTGAGTTTCTCCCGGTCACGACCAAGCGATGACCCTTTTCACTTAACGATTTTGCTGTTGCTAAACCAATGCCAGCCGTTGCACCTGTAATCAAAATTGTGTTAGAGCTCATGATTTTCTTTCCTTGCGGTTGAACACAAACTCAGACTACCTCATGGTAATAAGCATGATTAGATACCAATTACTCATCATTTTGTTTCCATTTGGATACCAATAAATGAATACACACAAGCTGCTTCCCTATCTTCCCATTTTTCGCTTGGTTGCCATAAAAGGCAGCTTTCAAGGCGCCGCCAATGATCTTAACCTGCCGAGATCATCAGTCAGTAAAAAGATCTCGCAGCTAGAGTCATTAGTTGAACAACGGTTAATACAAAGAACCACCCGCAAACTCGTGCTGACCGAAAGTGGAAACAAGCTACTGAAGTTGTCTGAAGGGATACCAAATATTCTCAATGACATAGAAGAGTTTGTGTCTGATTTCCAAGAAGCACCTGTCGGGAAAGTAAAAGTAAGTTGCTCAACCTTAATTGGTCATCAATACCTGCTTCCGCACATAAAATTGCTCAGAGATAAGTACCCCAAAATAACGCTTGAGCTGAGCTTTAACGACAGCTATGTCGATTTGGTTGAGGAACGGGTAGACATTGCAATTCGTGTTGGCAACCTACCAGACTCTCCTATGCTGGCAAGGAAAATAGGTGATAAGAGCTTGGTTTGCGTAGCCAGTCCAGACTATTTACTTACTCATGGAACGCCTTCTTCCCCTGAAGAGCTGGATGTACACCAGTGCTTAGTGTTTAAGAGCAAAAGCAGCAACCACAGCTACTGGCACTTTCAGAATTCGGAAGGAAGTACACACCCTATTCCGATTCGCGAAACTCTGATTTGTGATGATGCCCGAGCACTGATTGATATGGTGAAATCAGGATTAGGCATCACGATGGTTGACCCCAATCTAATTCGAAATGAAATGAGTACGGGAGAACTTATCCAAATTCTGGAGCCATTCAATGTTACCTGTACTCAACCCGTTCAACTATTGTGTTTAGGCAGAGCCACTCGTTCTAAAGCCGCTAAAGTTATTTGGGAAGAACTGGCGAATATACTGCCGTCGCACTTTCAGTAAAATTCAGACAATAAAAAAGCGCTCATCAGAGCGCTTTAACTAATCAAATATCAACCTATATTAGACTAGGTCACTACTAGCGACTAAATCTGAGGCGTTTCCGTTGTCACCCCGTGGTTTTGTCCACGATGACGAAGCAAGTGGTCCAGCAAAACGATGGCTAGCATAGCTTCTGCAATAGGTACGGCACGGATACCAACACAAGGGTCATGACGCCCCTTAGTAATCAGTTGAGTAGGCTCACCTTTCCGAGTAATGGTTTCACCCGGAACGGTAATGCTTGATGTCGGCTTAAGTGCAATATTCGCAACCACATCTTGTCCTGTCGAAATCCCACCTAAAATGCCACCAGCATGATTACTGGAAAACCCTTCCGGTGTAAGTGGATCACGGTGTTCGCTGCCTTTCTGGTTTACTACCTCGAACCCATCACCAATTTCAACGCCCTTTACAGCGTTAATGCTCATCAACGCATGAGCGATATCGGCGTCTAAGCGGTCAAATATTGGCTCACCTAACCCAACAGGTACTTGCGTTGCAACCACTTGGATCTTAGCACCAATTGAATCACCTTCTTTCTTGAGGTCTCGGATCAGTTGATCAAACTCTTCAATTTTATCGACGTCAGGGCAGAAGAATGGATTGTTTTCAATTTCGTTCCAATCAACCTTATCGATCTTCACATCACCCATTTGGGAAAGGTAGGCACGGACTTCAACACCAAACTCTTTCTTAAGGTACTTTTTAGCCACAGCACCCGCCGCAACACGCATCGCAGTTTCACGAGCAGAGGAACGGCCTCCGCCTCTGTAATCGCGAACACCGTACTTTTGGTGGTAAGTATAATCGGCGTGACCCGGGCGGAACTTGTCTTTGATTTCGGAGTAATCTTTTGAGCGTTGGTCAGTATTTTCAATCAACAAGCCAATGGATGTGCCCGTTGTTTGACCTTCAAATACGCCCGACAAAATTTTCACTTCATCCGGTTCACGTCTTTGCGTGGTATAGCGAGACGTGCCAGGACGGCGACGATCTAAATCCACCTGCAGGTCGGCTTCACTTAGCTCTAGACCCGGAGGGCATCCGTCGATGACACAACCCAGTGCCAAACCATGGCTTTCACCGAATGTCGTTACACGAAAATGTTGTCCAATGCTGTTTCCTGCCATTTACTTCCTCTGTTTTGAAAGACATTTCACCTCTTTTTAAAGGCTTCATCCCTGTCTTTCGTTCAAACCTGTCATTTTTCGTGATTTCATAGTCGCTTTATAGGCAGGCGTTGTAAACCCCTTGCTAGCAAAAATAAAAAAAACACCAGTATCAAACTGGCGTTTTAAATATTAAATCAATAAGTTAACCGTTACGACTAATCTTTATAGATAGCGAACTCTTCTGCATGCTCTAGCATTTGTGCTCGGGTAATCATAAATACGCCATGACCACCATTTTCAAAATCAATCCATGTGAATGGCATGTCTGGGTACTGGTTTATCATGTGAATCATGGAATTACCAACTTCACAAATCAGAATGCCATCGTCGGTTAGGTAATCTGGTGCATTCGCTAGAATACGTCGAACCAACTTCAACCCATCCGTTCCTGCTGCCAAGCCAAGCTCCGGTTCGTGAGTAAACTCTTCAGGCAAGCTATTCATGTCTTCTTCATCCACATAAGGAGGATTCGAAACAATAAGGTTGTATTTGTCTTTTGGTAGGTCACGGAATAAGTCAGAGCGGATTGGGAAAACCTGCTGTTCCATTCCATGGTCTTGAACATTTTGCTCTGCGACTTCTAACGCATCAGAAGAGATATCAATCGCATCCACTTCCGCATCAGGGAACGCATGAGCACAAGCAATCGCAATGCACCCGCTACCCGTGCACAAATCCATAATGCGTGTTGGCTCTTCCACCAACCAAGGTTGGAACTGAGCTTCGATCAACTCGCCAATAGGAGAACGAGGCACTAATACACGCTCATCAACAAAGAACTCCAACCCGCAGAACCAAGCTTTATTGGTTAAATAAGCAGTTGGCGTTCGATCATTTATGCGTTTTACCACTCGCTCAACGATACGTAATCGTTCGCTGCTGGTTAAGCGGGAATTCAGTACATGAGAAGGCACATCGATTGGCAAGTAGAGTGTCGGTAATATCAATTGAACTGCTTCATCCCAAGCGTTATCCGTGCCGTGACCATAAAAAAGACCGGCGGCGTTAAAGCGACTGACTGTCCAACGAATCATATCTTGAAGCGAATGAAGTTCAGAAACCGCTTCATCTACAAAAATCTTATCCAAATTTGCCTCCGAAAAGCGCTACAATACTGCATATTTCAAATTTTTAAGAATCTCATGAGCCAGAACGACAACGATAAGGATGACGGCTTTGACCTGTTTCGAGACGCAGTAAAGGGCGTAAAAAAGTTGCAACAGGATACCATAGTCCAGCAACCAAACAGAAACTCAAAACAGAAAGAAGCCGTAAGAGTAAAGCGAGAAGCATCCGACAATGAATTTTTCTTCTCGGATGAGTTTATCCCTCACCTAGATGAAGATGGACCGACTCGTTATGCGCGTTCTGATGTATCGAAGTTTGAGGTGAAAAGGTTACGACGCGGCGTCTATGTGCCGGATGTGTATTTGGATATGCATGGTATGACTCAACAAGAAGCCAAACGCGAACTGGGCGCAATGATTTCTCATTGTATAAAGGAAAGCGTGCATTGTGCTTGTGTCATGCACGGAATCGGTAAGCATATATTGAAGCAAAAAGTGCCTGTCTGGCTGGCACAACACCCAGATGTAATGGCATACCACCAAGCTCCATTGGAATTTGGCGGCGATGGCGCACTGTTAGTCTTACTCAGTATTCCGGATAAATAACCTCTTACCCAGAGTTCAAGTCAAGTCGCTTCAAAAAAATTTAAGGGTGAATATGCCAAAGCATTTCACCCTTTCTCTTTTCTAAATCAAAATCGATGCACACTAAACCCGACGTTGGAAACATAGGCGGTGTCATGTCAGACACGAACTCAGCCGTTAGGTAACCGACCAGCGGTAAATGTGATACTAACAAAACGGATTCAAGATTCTGCACTTGTGCGGCAGCGCAAATGTACTCGAAGACATAATCTGATTTGCCATAAGGCGTAATGTCGTCACTCGTTTCTTGATCGGATGTGGTTAGATATTGTTTGATGGCGTTCCATGTTTGCTGAGCACGCAAATAAGGGCTAACCAAGACTTTACTAAATTCTGCTTCACCCTGCTCGGCACAAGCCTTAGCGACCAAAACAGATTGATTGACTCCACGAGAAGTCAGGGCTCTTTCAGCATCACTGTTGGCAAACGTTTCTGCCTCTCCGTGACGCATAATAAATATTTTCATTCGGTTGTACCCGTTTGTATGCCGAACCACTTTTATCGGCTTCTTTGTTTTTGTTTCGATCTACGGGGCAGCACGCATCAATGAATTGAACCGAACTGCTCTTTAATTATATCAAGTCAATGCCCAAAGACTCTGACTTCGTTAACAATCTATTAAAAAATGACAGCTTTTGGTTTGCAGCACGCATTTAGGCAGTCATAATTAACTCAATAGCTATAACGGAGACACACTTGTGTACCTGAGCCCCAACGACAGCAACCAATATCGTTATATTAAATTAAACAACGGCTTAAGAGTTCTCATTGTCCGCGATGAACATGCTCAAAAATCGGCAGCTGCTCTAGCTGTCAATGTAGGGCATTTCGACGATCCTTCAGACAGAGAAGGTCTGGCTCATTATCTTGAGCATATGCTGTTTTTGGGCACAGAAAAATACCCGAAGACAGGCGAATTTCAAGCTTTTATTAGCCAACATGGCGGAAATAATAACGCATGGACGGGAACTGAACACACTTGTTACTTTTTCGATGTGTCACCGAATGCATTTGAGCGCAGTTTAAAACGATTCAGCCAGTTCTTCATTGCTCCTCTATTTAACCCTGATGCCCTAGAAAAAGAGCGTCAGGCAGTTGAGTCTGAATACCGTTTAAAGCTAAAAGACGATATGCGTCGGCTATTTCAAGTACACAAAGAAGTGGTCAACCCGGAACATCCTTTTTCCAAGTTTTCGGTTGGTAACGTTGAAACCTTGTCTGATAGAGAAGGAAGTTCTATTCGTGAAGAAATCATCGAATTTTATGGCACCCACTACTCTGCCGATTTGATGACGCTTGCCATAGTCGGCCCACAAGAGTTGGATGAATTAGAGCGATGGGTCGAAGACTTGTTCTCCCCTATTCAAAACCGCCGTTTGTTTGGCAAGAAAGTGACGGTTCCTCTTACTAACCCTGAATTACCCTCGTGTTACGTCCAAGTTGAACCTGAGAAGGATTCTCGTAAGTTAGTGCTCGCTTTCACTTTACCTTGTATGGACGAGCATTACTCATCTAAACCTCTTTCCTACTTTGCCCACCTATTGGGTTATGAAGGAGAAGGGAGTTTAATGCTTTATCTCAAAGAGCTTGGCTGGATCAATGGATTGGCTGCGGGCGGCGGAATGAGCGGCAGCAATTTCCGCGAGTTCTCCGTAAGTTGCACCTTAACTCAGGAAGGCTTAGATCACGTCGATGATATTGTTGAAGCCACTTTTGCGTACATAAAATTAATCACTGATTCTGGTTTTGATGAATGGCGTTATAAAGAAAAGCAAGCCGTATTAGAATCTGCTTTTCAGTTTCAAGAAGCAGCCAGACCGCTCGATTTAGTCAGCCATCTAGTCATGAACCTTCACCACTACCCTGAAGAAGACGTGGTGTATGGTGATTACAAAATGGCTCATTTTGATACCGCTTTGCTTAGCAAGGTTACCGAATATTTCACGGTAGACAATATGCGATTGACGTTGATCGCCAAAGGTGTGGAATGCAACAAAGTCGCAAAATGGTATGACACACCCTATTCTGTGAAGCGCTTTACAGACGAGCAAACCAGCCGCTGGAAAGAAGTTGCTCTTAACCCTGAACTAACACTGCCTGAGGTCAACCCATACATTTGCTATGACCTGACGCCACAGCCTTTGGAAGGGAATGAAACCAAACCCAAGTTGATACAAGATCTTCCCGGTTTTCGTTTGTGGCACCTTCAAGAGAAAGATTTTAGAGTTCCTAAAGGGGTGCTCTATCTTGCCATTGATAGCCCTCATGCCGTTTCTACCCCACGAAAAATTGTTCAAACGCGGTTATGCGTTGAGCTGTTTCTCGACGCTTTAGTAAAAGAAACTTACCAAGCTGAAATAGCAGGCATGGGCTACAATATGTACGCGCATCAGGGCGGTGTAACGTTAACGCTCAGTGGCTTTAGCCAGAAGCAGCCTCAATTACTCAAT
This sequence comes from Vibrio penaeicida, assembly GCF_019977755.1. Taxonomy (NCBI): domain Bacteria; kingdom Pseudomonadati; phylum Pseudomonadota; class Gammaproteobacteria; order Vibrionales; family Vibrionaceae; genus Vibrio; species Vibrio penaeicida. Next base: position 2,893,681 of record NZ_AP025144.1, read on the forward strand.
GTTATTTTAACCCGTTTCGCAAACCGAGATTTCCGTTCTAGCCGTTTCGATACAATCAAACAACAAATGCTACGCAATTGGAAAAACGCCGCAAAAGATCGCCCAGTGTCTCAGTTGTTTAATGCGATGACGGGGCTTCTTCAACCGAATAACCCCCCTTATCCGGAGCTAATTGAGGCGTTAGAATCCATTGAATTGGACGAGCTACCTGAATTTGTCGACACCATTTTGAACGAATTACATGTGGAGCTGTTTGTCTATGGTGACTGGAATCAATCTCAGTCGATTGAGCTTGCCGAGACCATTAAAAATGCACTGCGTGTAAAAGACCAACGCTATGAAGAATCACTACGCCCTCTTGTCATGCTAGGAAGTAATGGCACATTTCAACGTGAAGTTCAGTGTAACCAAGCGGATTCTGCGATTGTTATTTACTACCAATCACCCGAAATTGACCCGAGAAGCATTGCGCTGCATTCCTTAGCCAACCATTTGATGTCGGCGACTTTCTTTCATGAAATTCGGACGAAGCAACAGCTTGGTTATATGGTAGGAACGGGGAATTTACCCCTAAACCGCCATCCCGGTTTAGTGCTGTACGTACAATCGCCCAATGCTGCACCGATTGATTTGCTTTCAGCAATAGATGAATTCTTAAATGCGTTTTACATGGTGCTGCTTGAGCTCAACGAATACCAATGGCAAAGCAGTAAGAAAGGGCTCTGGAGCCAAATCGCAACACCTGATAATAATTTAAGAGGTCGAGCTCAGCGTTTATGGGTAGCGATTGGTAACAAAGATCATCAATTCAGTCAAAGAGACAAAGTACTCGAAGAGCTAAAAACACTGACTCGCAGTGAAATGATTCGCTTCGTCGTCAGCGTATTAAAACCTCGCACCTCGAACCGCTTGATTATGCATAGCAAAGGCAATGAACACCAAGATGATCCTTGTTTGAATGAAGGGTTAGAAATTGGCTCTGTGGAAGAATTCCAGTTGAGACCAAAAGACGTGGAACTCGGTTAGTTCGCACAACAAAAAGGGGACCGCGCCCTTGCGGTCCCAAAATCGTCTAATTACCAAAATTCACCTACCAAGCATGTAAATCAGACGAGTACTCTTGTTGGCTTTACTGCGCATGACGGAATTTCGCATCGGCCCAATCCGCCCAATCATAACCAATGCCATCACCTCCCGAACCGGAAACTAAACGGATGACACTGCTTTCAGGGCTAATCGGGATGTCGACGTTCTCAGGCACGCTTCCGCCAGTAAGAATTGCACTTTGATAGCGCAATTCATCATCGACAAACACTTGGAAAATAACAGAGCCTCCCGTGCCAGTCCCATCATCCACGCCTACGACCGCACTGAATCTATCAAAGTTTGTACCCGTCAGGCTGTAAACCACTTCAGAGTCAGCATGTAGCCCAAGCCCTTTTGGATATTGTACTCCTCCCACGGATATTGGTTGACCATCTCCTTGCGCTTGCTGACCTACATTCATGTCTTTTTCTATCGGCCCCCAGCCATTAGTAGAAGACACTTCAGCTAAATCACTTGCGTAACTGTAAGTTCGGTCACTAAGAACAAACTTGGCATTACCCCAATCCGCCCAGTCGTAGCCATTTCCATCGCCACCATCTTCCACTATAAGCTCTATATTTGTATCTTGGTCGCCAATTGGAACAAATACCTCAAGGCTTTCGTCACTTCCTCTCACGAGTCCACTATCAAACCTAACATTCCCATCCACAAGCACCTTAAACACAACAGATCCAGCATTACCCGTTCCATCATCAACACCGACCGTTGCGGAAAATGCGCTAAAAGGCTGGCTGGTAAGATCGTAGGTTATTCGGGAGTTTGCGTGTGCTCCCAACCCTTTGGCAAAGTACTCACCGTCGATGTACATAGGCTGACCATCTCCCAGCGCTTGCTGGCCAACATTCATGTCCTTTTCTACAGGTCCCCAACCGTTTATTGACTCCGTCGCTTGAAGGTCACCGGCATAAACATGCCTTACCTGTCGAACTCGAAACTTAGCATCAGCCCAGTTAGCGTGGTCATATCCGTTACCATCACCGGCATCTGTTGCTTCAAGGCGCACTTCATTATTCAAATCATAAAGAGGTACGCTGATTCGAATGCCATCATCACTCCCTCTAACCACGCCGCTTTCATAGCTCAATACGCCATCAACGAACACTTTATAGACGACGCTGCCTCGATTACCAGCCTTATCATCGATACCAATAACAGCGCTGAACTCTTCAAAATCGTATTCTGAAATGTCATACACAATCGATGAGTTCGCATGAGCTCCAAGCCCTCTGGCATAGCGAGTTCCGCCAACGGACAAAACATCTCCATCTCCAAGTTCTGTCCAACCGACACTCATGTCTTTCTCTAGGGGACCCCACCCATTTGTGGCACTTTCCTCATTTAAATCAGACGCGAAAACATACGAAGGGGTATTCAAACGCAGTTTCACATCAGCCCAATTAGTATGATCAAACCCTATGCCATCACCAGCATCCGTTGCGATCAGCTTTATTTCTTCTGCTGTAACAGAAAGAGGAACCACGACAAACTCAATAGGATCACCGCCTCTTAAGACAGTACTTCTATACTTAAGATCACCATCAACCCAGACTTCAAATATCGCAGAACCTGACGAACCTGCGCCGCCATCTATACCGATGAAGCTACTAAACTGATCATAAGGTTTACCGGATATATCTAAGACAATTTCCGAGTTAGCGTGAGTACCAAACCCTTTATCAAATGACACGCCACCAATACTTAACGTGCCTCCATCATTACTTCCCTGACCTCCGACACTTTGATCAATTTCAATTGGTCCCCATCCATTACTCGAAGACTTAATGGGCAAATCACTGCCATATTCAAAATCTTCACTGCTTGAAGGAACAACGGTTAACCCTTCGTATTCTAGTTCTAACAAATACGAGATCAGATGGTTTCGTTCCGTTTGGTTCCCAATGTAATGCACACCCGTACTTTGTAATACATCACCTAAACTTTCCGCTTTACCGTTATGAAAATAGGGAGCTGAATCCACCAACCCAAGAAGTGTTGGTGTATCAAACCCAACGCCGTTTAGTGATGTTCCTATTCCTGTACCCGAAGAAGCATCAATGGTGCCCACATCATGGCGTTTATTGTCTGTAAAGTTGCTCCCAAAGTGGCAGGTACCACAGCTTTTGCTTACGAAGAGAGAGCGCCCAGTCTGTGCACTTGCAGTAAGAGTTCCATCGGCGTTTCGATAGGGGCTTTTATTAAATGTCGTTAAGCTTGAAACATAAATCGCTAAGTTATCTAAGTCGGTACTGATACCAGATTTGGCGAGACCTAGAGGGTTCTTAACGTCCTCAAATAATGCATCAGGAATAAACCCACGCCCTTCAAATGCAAAGCGAATATCGTTCTCAAAGTCCTGAATTTCATCAAAGTTAGCGGTCCAATGAACATTGCCATGGTTCATCCCTGCTCGCCCCGTCAACGGAATAGTATTACGAACGCCTTCCCCTCGATCAGTGAAATCCCAGTTTCTACCATCCGATCCGCCATCCGCATGGCAACTTGCACATGACAGGTACCCATCCTTATTCATGCGTGGGTTCGCTGCATCGTGGAATAGTTGTTTACCTGCTAAGGTCCTCGGTGACAATTTCTCTGTCGCAACCACATCAACTTCCGCAATGTGTCGCGCATCACCTTGGATAGTCTCCAACGCGTTCACATCCCAAACTGAAACCGAACGAGACAAGAAGTTATGAACAAAAAGATAATTGCCTACTCTCACCAAACCATTCGGTGCGAGACCATAACCACCCAGCTGAGATACCACGTCTCCCGTGTATGCATCCAATACTTCTATGTTGCTTCGCCCTTCCATTGCAACATAAGAATAATCACCCAGCGGGCTGAAAACAGCTGCCTTTGGTTGTGCGTTATTGTCGATATCAAGTTGTCTAGCTGGCACCTCATTCAGCGTCGCCATGTCAATTTGGGAAACGATTGCTCGTACTGTGGTTTCGAACGTTAACCCTTTATTTGGGTCGGACTCCTTAAATGTCCCTCTGTCTACGTTCGCCTTGTTAGATGGAAGCCAAGCGTATTTCTCGTCTGGTGATATTGTTACGCTGTTAAGATAGTTGGCAATTCCGCGGCTACGGTCGGGTCCATCAATCGTCGAGGTATCTTTGTTTAACGAGATGTTCTGAACCAAAGTCATCGAATTGACATCAATTTCGGCGACGTCAGCCTTCTCTTGAAGAGATATAAATCGAGTAACCAGAGCCTTATTTGAATCAGACGTTATCGCAATGCCACGAGCCGAGTGACCGATATCAATTCGACCAATAACATTTCGAGTATTCGGATCAATTTTAATGAGCTCCCCTAAGCCATAGAGAGAAACTAACGCACTCGTCCCATCCGGCGTAAACGCTATTCCATTAGGGCGAGCACCGCGGTTCAATCTTATGATGTCTACGACGGAGCCATTAGAAGCCGACAAAACATGAATCGTGTCGCTCTTTTCACTTACGACCCATATATTGCCATTTGGCGCAGTAGCGAGCGATTTTGGCCCTTGCATTACCGCTCTTTCCCAGAGTTTTTGAAAAGGCGCAACAGCCGAAACCGCGGATACGGTATCGTTATCAGGATTCACGACGAAAACCCGATTTGCAGACCCCACAATGGTCGATGAATGACTCGGGGGATTTGCTGATATGGGGTAATGAACCGTTAAACTTTCACTTTCGCTCGAAGTAAAACCACTTTCCCGCACAGTGACAATTGGAGACCAATGCCCGGCTTTATCATACTGATGAGAAATTGTGTTGCTTGAACTGAATGGAGTCGGAGGGGTTCCGTCGCCCAAATTCCACGAATATTCTAGGGTGCCTCCAAAAATCGGACTGGCATTGGCAGTCGCATTTACGTAACTACCTACTTCGACAGTATTAGGAAAAGAAACAGACACATTGTGCGATGCCACATTACCTGTGGAGAAACTATAGCGAACTTCAGGCATAGCATTGCCAGTAAAGTCTTTAATGCCATTTACAACGACTTGATAGATTTGATTCCCTCCCAGCGGTGCGCTTGGCGAAAAATGCACAAAACCCAAATTGACGCTGTACGTGCCATCAATAGGTGTCACAGAGCCTGCCGGAATAACTTGAAAGGTTAAATCAGTCACAGAGTCCATCAAAACGCTGTCTGAAAGCGCTAGCCCAATACGAGTAGTGGGAGATACATTGGTGTCGTCGTGTGCTGGTAACGTTCTAATAATTTGAGGTGGCGTTAAATCCCTTCCCTCGCTGTGAGCCAAAAATCCGCTTCCGCTCCCGTGATCATTCCCTACCCACACCATGTTACCAAAAGGGAAAACTTGACCATGATCCGTGTCACTTCCGCTCGCATTTAAACTACCTTTACCTAAATCGACAAAATTCTGTTTGTCTGAAACATCAATGACAGCAACATCTTCTTGGTTCCCAAGAAACAATTTATTGTCTTGCCCGTTACAATACAGATTAACGTATTCACCTTCATGTTCATTAACCAAGGCCATTGGCGTAGTCGTGGTATCGTACGTCACTAAATTATTCGCGGAAGATCGAGGTCCAAAATTCGCGTATTTTCCATCCCAACAACTGATGTAGAAGTTATAAGGAAGATTGTTCACGACCTTTTTTAATTCTGGGTTAAGTGGATCATCAATATTAAGAATTGAAAAACCACCTCGGTCTTCACGGCTCGCCAAATGCAGTTCATTACCTAACGCCAATACAGAGCCAACAACAAAACCACCCAGTTCCGAACGCGGGATGGTTTTTACCAACGTTGGATTATCGACATCCGTTGTATCCACAATGGAGATACCCGAAGTACCTCGAGCGACATAAAGGTAAGGAGCCTGCCAGAAAACATTCCAAGGTATATTGCTGTATCCGCCTAATATGATATCTGGGAATGTTAACTTCGAGCGCCGCACAGGATTATTTACATCTGACCAATCCCAGATTTCAATGCTACGGGAATTGTGAGTGACGATAAGGTGGCCTTCAGACAAACCTAAAGAATGAGCCTCTGTAAAATCTCGAGTTCGAATCGCGTCACCTGTGCGATGAATATTTGTACCATCAGGCTCGTAAACTTGTTTAACCTTCACGGGATTTATTGGGTCAGAAACATCAAGGGCAATCCACCCTCCTGGATTTTGACCATGATCTGGCGCAAATACGCCAACCGCATATCCATTGACCATCGTTAACATATTGAGCCCATAATGAGCCCGACCAGGATAATCAGGTGGGATAAACCCCGTCGTATCATCAATTAACGGCGATACATGTGTATAGACATCATTAGATGAAAAATTTGGATTGCCTAAACCCGGTCCATTAGCCTGGACCGGGTTTAAGATAAAAAAGGATGACAAAGCTGCGACTGCACCTTTTTGAACGTGCTTTGTAGCTATAAGTAAACGCTTTAAATGTCCCTGTGTTTTCATGACTGCGTCCTTGTGTCTAAAACTAAAATACACATATATTTAATTGAACACTCCAACCAAGTGTTTCGAATCTATGTGCGACATTTACCCAGCCAAGACGTCTTAAATTTGGTGAATTGAAACTTTTAGGGACACGTGTTCTTACAATAGTTTTTTACTATTTTCGTAAATACAACCAGTTAAAGTGCCCCTTCGAAATTTCAACTCAATGCATTCAATTGTGACAACATGGTATTTGCATCTTCCTTATCAATATTCAGCGATCCTGCCTTCGCATTTTGCTCGGCATGCCCAACCGATCGCGCGCCACACAACACAAAATCAATTCCCGATACCTGACTAGTAGCAGCGACAATAAGCTGTGCCATGGTGCAACTGTACTTATCTAGCAACGGTTTCCATGCTTCCATTTGCTGTAACACTTGCGCGCGCTTTTCCTTGACGAACCAAGGGTTCCAAGCGTCTACATTGCGAATATCATTGGCATCAAATTGGGTGTCCATCGTCACTTTTCCAGAAAGCAATCCTTGCTCCATCGCCTGATACGCCATTATGGAGACTCCCAAGCGCTGGTTTTGGTTTACGGTAGCTCTCGCTTCTTTCTCCCAAAGCATGCTGTAGCGAATCTGATTCGTATCAATATGATTGCCTTCGCAATACGCCAATGTTTCTTCTTCGGATAGATTACTCACCCCAATTGCCCGTATTTTTCCTTCTCTCTTTAACTCAATCAGGCATTCAAGTGTCTCTGAAATTGGCGTGTGATGAGGTGATAGAGACGGCCAATGCACTTGATAAAGGTCGATGTAATCGATTTGCAAACGCTTTAAGCTTTCTTCTACTTCGAGACGAATACTCTGTGGCGACAAGTTACGCCTTAGTGTTTGCCCATCGGTAGAAAAGTGCTCGGTTCCTTCCCAATCCCATACCAAACCACATTTTGTTGCCACGACAACGTCATCTCGACGCTTTCTAATGGCTTTTCCAATAATCCTTTCTGACTCACCAAATCCATAACCTGGAGCCGTGTCAATAAAGTTGATCCCTGAAGACAACGCAGCATGAATCGTATTAATCAGCTCCTTTTCATCCGCTTCTTTCCCCCATATAGAACCGCCACCAATCCCCCAGGTACCAAGGACAACCGCGGAAGCAGAGATGTCTGAACGACCAATTTTCCTGTACTGCATCACGGGCTCCTTATTTTTTAGATTGAATGACGTGGTCAATCGCAATCGCTGATAATAAAATCAATCCTCTAATCAGCTCCTGCCAGTACACGGGAACGTTGAGCAAAATAAGAGACGAAGACACAATAGAAAGAAGCGCGATACCCAAAATAGCGCCAAAAATCGTTCCTGCACCACCGTTCAAACTTGCCCCACCTATAACAGCGGCAGCGATAACGTTTAATTCAAGCCCCACACCGAATGTTGGCGTCGCGCCACCAAATTTAGACATAAAGATAATGCCCGCAAGACCTGCCATTGAGGAGCACAATACGGTCGTCCAAAATTTGATTCGGTCAGTTCGAATACCAGAATACAATGCTGCTTTTTCATTACTTCCGGTGTAATAAACACGTCGGAACATCAATAGGTTTCTAAGCATGTAGTCGGATAAAAATATAACCGCGATGAATATGATCACCGAAAATGGCAAACCAAACACATCTCCTTGACCAATAAACTTGAACTCTGGCGGTAGGCTATACAGCGACAAAGGGGACCCTTCAGTGATAACAAAGCACAACCCTCGTGCTATCCCCAAAAAGGCGAGAGTCGTCATAAAGTGGCTCAATCCTACCTTTGTCACACAAACACCCATAATGCTCCCGATGCCAGCACAGGCTGCAATCGCAACCAAACTCGCAACCCATGGGTCCATGCCTAAGAGGAAAAGCTTACCGGCTATCACCATAGATAAGCACATCACGGCACCGACAGATAAGTCGAACCCGCCAACGATAAGCAGTATGGTCATTCCGACAACGACCAAGCCTTCCGTTGAAAAAGAAAGAAGCATGGCACGCATGTTCGCCCATGTGAGGAAGTAAGGAGAAGCAAAACTCATCACCACGAATAGAATAACGATAATGGCAACCAGTGCTGCTTCACGCGCCCCAGCAAACCTTGAGATCAGTGGAAGTAATCCTTTATGTTCTACTTTCTCAGTCATTCCTGAGTTATTTACAAATTCCGTTTTCATATTTTTATCCTGATTCAATCCTTGCGGTTAAAGCCGTCAAATTTTAATACCATCATCCGACTTTCACCTCACTTTCAATATTTAATCCAGATGCCAACCGAATGATATTTTCTTCTGTAACGTCGTCACTATTTAATTCACCCGATATACAATTCTCATACATAACTATGACTCGGTCACTCACTCCGATTATTTCTGGCAATTCAGAAGAAATAATAATAATACCGACGCCTTGATTGGCTAGTTTTCGAAGTAATGCGTGAATTTCATGTTTTGCGCCAACATCAATTCCTCTTGTTGGCTCATCCATAATAATTATTTTCGGTTCTATTGCTAACATTCGAGCAATGGCAATTTTTTGCTGGTTGCCACCGCTGAGTTCTCTTGTCAGCTGCTCAATATCTCTATATTTTACGGTAAGTACTTTTGATAGTAATTCAGCTTGTTTTATTTCTTTTTGTTTATCTATTCTTCCGAAACTCTTTCTTAAATTATTGAGCCCCAAAACAGAGATATTTTCTCGAATAGACATATCGAGAAACACACCTTCTTGCTTACGGTCTTCAGACAAATAAACTACTTTGTTATTCAAGCTGTCATCATAAGATTTAAACTGAGTCTTTTTCCCTTCCAATGTTATATTCGCTGACTGTTTAGGGCGCAAGCCACATAAGGTTTGTATAAGCTCACTGCGCCCCGAACCAATCAGCCCTGCCACTCCTAATATTTCACCTTCATAAAGCTGAAAGCTAACATTATTGAACCGCTCTTTATCACAAAGGTTTTCTACCGACAGAATGGGTGTGTCATTTGATTTGATTTCATTACTTTTAGGTGGGTAGAGATCATTTATTTTCCTTCCTACCATATTATTTACGATATCTTCTGGTGAGGTATTTTTAATTTCCTTAGTACAAATGTATTCTCCATCTCTTAATACAGTCACTCGATCACAAAAATCGAATACTTCAGCCATTCTATGACTAATGTAGATAATACTTACACCACGATTTTTTAAATCCAGAATAATATTAGATAGTGCTTCCGATTCTTTTTCAGTCAGTGCTGCGGTAGGCTCATCTAAAATTAAAACATCACACTCTTCTGTGAGTGCTTTAGCGATTTCAATGATTTGTTGTGTCGATATACCCAGATCTTTTACTTTAATGTCGGGTTGAATGGGCATCAATTGTGATAAGATATCGAGCGTTTTTTTATTTATTTCTGAATAATTAATTCGCCACTTTTCACCTTTTTCAGCACCACACATGAATACATTCTCAGCCACCGTGACGTCAGGGCAGAGTGCAATTTCTTGATGAACGAAATTCACGCCTAACGCTTTGGCTTTTCGTGGGCTATCAATATGAACGCTTTTGTTTTTTACTAGAATGGTCCCACTATCAGGTTGATAGATGCCATTGATCACTTTCATTAACGTGGACTTGCCAGCGCCATTCTCACCGCACAACGCATGAACTTCGCCCTTAGCTAACGAAAAGTTAACGTTTGATAAAGCTACGGTTGGTCCGAATCTCTTGGTGATATTTTTCAATTCTAGGACTTCATTTCCATCCACAACAACTCTCCTACAGCAAACAGATAGATCTTCGTCTTTATTATTGTCGTAAGCCAAAGGTTGGAATAAGGGAGCACGCCGCTCCGCCCCCTTTCCTCTTAAGCTGACGCGAGCTAGTCTCTTACACCCTTGGACTCTCTTCGCTTCATGTACGTATCCCAATAAAAATGTTCTGCATTTTCTTTTGTTACAATAGAGAATCCATTGTCGACATAAGGCACTTGCATTGGGTTGATGCCTTTGGCTACATGGTCATTCATCGGATCGATGAGCTCAGAGTGTTTCGCTAAGAAGAGCAATGTCATTCCCATAAACCCTTGAACCCCCTGGTTCGGGTTAAGAGCACCGAAGATTTCTTCGTTTTTGATCATGTCTAAAACTTTTGCATTGATATCGCAATTAAAGACTCGAATGCCTTTTCCTAGCTCTTTTGCTGCTTGCGCTGCCCCCATTGCCGAATTCGCTTCTGGCATAAATACAGCACCAAGATTTGGGTGTGCTTGAGACATCGTTAGCAAGGCGTTGTAAGCTTTGGTTGGATCTTGATTACTTGCGGCGCGCGTAACGAGTTTCATGCCAGGCCACTTTTCTTCCATTCGACCAATAAATGCAGCTACACGTTTATCGTGATTATCTTGCCCAGGGTTTTCTAAAACGGCATACTCACCTTTTCCTCCCATATCTTCAGCAATCGCATCCGCTGCATAGATCCCTTCACGTTCATTATCTGAAGTAACATAAGCAGTACGTTCGCTATTTGGAGAGTCGGCACCAAAAGTTACAACCGGAATGCCCATTTCTCTGGCTCGCTTAATAGGCTCAACGAAAGGGTCTGGATTAATCGGTGCGAGCAGAATCCCAGCTGGTTTGCGCGCAAGGATTTGCTCAAAAGACGCGAGCTGTTTGTTTACATCATATTCTGGCGTCCCGGTGTAAACGGTTTTCACGCCCAGCTTTTTCCCTGCTTGTTTCATCATTTCATATACGGGGAACCAATATTCAACCCCTGATACGAAAACATTCATGTAGTAAGTTTCTTCGGGATCACCTACAAAACCGTTGGCTTCTTTCTCTGCTGCAACCGTCGAAAATGCGATACAAGCCGTAAGAACAGAGACTGCTGCTCTCTTTACCCCTCGCTTGAATAGACTTTCTTTTTCTCTTGTAAACCTCATTTCAGTTCTCCTTGAACATCGTCTTCCTTGATTTAGCTATATGGAAGTGCACTAACTAAACACCAAACCACACAACCCAACATATAAACACCACAATAATTAGCATAATGTCGTTTTACAAGTTCAAATCGCACAAGAAGTGAAAAAAGAATTACAAATCCAACATATCGATAACAAGTGAAATATATAGCCATAATAAATACAAATAAATAGATTATAATTCTGGTAATAAATGAAAAACAGGTATAACACACCATACAATGCATTGATAACCGTCGCTAGACTAGTATTTAAAACTCAATAAAGCCAAAAGAACTTGAACACAAAACTACATAATGCTAAAAAATAAAACAGGGACTCTAGATGAGTTAGAGGTGCGGGTATACAACCCTCATATATGGACATAAATGAAGTGGAGTAAAAAAGTATGGAGAAAACAATTGAAGAGGTTCTAAATGCTTTAGAAACGAATCAAATCGAAAAGATTGATTATGACGTTCTAAACACCAAGGATTTGGACCCTGAAGAACATTGGCCTAGGTACTTTAAACAAAAAAAACAACGTTCAAACATTTTGATTTTCAAGCCAGATAATTCCAATGATGTTTCTACTATTCTTAAACTCGCGAACAAACTTAAGATCCAAATTTCTGTTTTAGGGGGGCACTCTAACGTAGTTGGCAGTTTTGAAGGCGGTCCCGAAGTATATCTATCAACGGAAAACCTTAATGCTATCGAATCCGTAGAGCGTTTAACTAACCAAATAACAGTCGGTGCTGGTGTCTACGGCGGTGATCTTCTCAAAACGATGGAACAGTGGGGCTTTGAACTGGGTCAGTATCCTCAATCACTCTTTATATCAACGGTTGGAGGCTGGATTAATACTCGAGCAACAGGCTCATCGTCTACCTACTATGGTGGTATTGAGCATGCGGTTATCGGTCTCGAAGCGGTTCTTGCAACTGGCGAAATCATTACGGCTACTCCCAGTGCTAGAACACCCGGCGGGCTAGATTTAATTAAACTCCTTATTGGATCGGAAGGCAGTTTTGCTGTTATTACATCCGTGACTCTCGAAGTTCACAGAAAACTGCCGACTTCGTTTACGTCAGTAGCCTTTAACGATTACCAAGACGCGATTGATGCACAACGTCAACTGGTACATGGTGGGTTCCCTGTGGGTTTACTTCGCGCATACAACATCGCGGAAACAAACCATATAACAGAGTCGATTTCTAAAGGGGTGCCGAAAGGCGATTTTGCTCTGCTAACCTTCTCCCTTATCGCACCGGAGGAATCTCTCTCAGCGCTCACCATCGAAGCAAGAAAAAAAGTAATTAATGTTGGGGGAACAATACTATCAGACGATATTTCAGACACTTGGTTTATTAACCGTTACCAGTGCGAAACGATGATGAAAGATCGTAATGTCGTCAACGGGAAGATGTTTGACACAGTCGAAGTGACATTGCCTTGGAATCACGCTGCAGATTGTGCACTAGCTTTAGAAGAAGCGTTTAACGATAAAGTAGATCAGTTTTATACACACTTCTCTCATGCCTATCAAACAGGCGCATGCATGTACGCACTTTTCTTTATTGAGGAAGGTAGCGACGCGAAAGCAATGGAAACTTGGCGCTACTGCCAAGATACTATGGCGGCGATTGTAAAAGAACATAATGGTACGTTGGCTCATCACCATGGGGTTGGCGCGGAACGTTCAGCTCATTATATACAAACGGATGTCGGCTTTATCCATAAACAAATTAAAGAAAAGTTGGACCCGAACAACATTCTGTTTTGCCGAATGCTTCTTGGTTAAGAAGCGCTAACCGAAAAAACGCTCATCACATTAAATCCACCTTTGTATCGGGTGGATTTTTATTTGAGGGGATGGCAGTTGTCATCATTGGATTCACCTTCCGAGACACTGCACTGGAAAAGAGGGAATCATACGATCAAAAAAGGCGCCACAAGACGCCAAAGCCCTCATAAATGAGGAAGCAAAGTGCCCTACAAATTATACTCTTTAGCCGCGTCCTGAGCCGCTCTCCCCTTACAAATAACATCGGTAATAGCGCGGATTGCATCGGCTGGACGCTCGTGCAAATAGAGGTTTCGTCCTACAGCCACCCCTGAACATCCTGCCGTCATCGCACTTTCCAAACTCACAAGAAAGTCTAAGAAACTACTTCGCGTTGCCCCACCCATCATCACCGTAGGAACCGGTGTTGAGTCGACGACCGTCTTAAATGTTACAGGGTCCCCTGTATATTCGACTTTGACGATATCAGCCCCTGCTTCGGCGGCCATTCTGGCGGCGAGCGCAACAAACTCCGGTCTGTTTTGCTCACCCTCTGCAACGTTTGTTCCACGAGCCAAAGGCTCACATAAAACAGGAAGCCCAAGGCGCTCCGATTCCCTGACTAACGTTCCTAAACGTTTCATTTCAGCGACATCATCGGCAGGGTTACTCGACCCAAGAAAGACATAATCGTGCACAGCATCAGCCCCATAGGCAGCGGCTTGCTCAGCCGTTGCAATAAAGTCATGCTGCCCTTTGAAGCCATCGTGTCCTAATAAATCGGCATTGCGCCACTTATCCGTCCAACCAACCGACATAATAACGGCGGGGGAATGTCGATGTCCTAGTAAGCTAGAGTACTGCTTTATATACCCTGGCGAGAGCATTGCCCCCGTTAAGCCATTGTTCGATAGCTCAAGTAGAATTCTCCTGAACTCGCTATCCGACGTAATGCCTGGCTGTGGTCCCAAATACATACTGTTCACTAGTGCAGCGAAGACCGCTTTTTTGTTATCAAACATTCTGTTGAGACGAATTGTTTTCCCTTCCATAACACTTCCCTATGTTTTTCTGAATTTATCACACCAAACAATATGTAGCTTTATGTAGTATAATGTCAACCATAGAGCTACATAAAAGTAAAAAAAGAAATAAATAGAGCGCGCGAGCACATAAGCACGGCGTGAAGCTTGAGAACAGTACGATGTTATGATATTTCACAACCTACAGCTCACTAAACTCAAAGGAACATTTATGAGTAGAGGAGACGTTTCAGAAGAAACCATGCTGCCTGAACAACGTCAAAGTCGGATTTTACAAATAATCCGAAAAAATGGGGTAGCAAAAAACGCGCAATTGGCTAAACAATTTGGCGTCAACATTGCGACGATTCGTCGTGACTTCACTACTTTTGAAAAACAAGGGTTAGTCACGGTTGTCTATGGAGGCGCTAAACTTAAAAGTGAATCCATTGCGCCTTCTCCCTATGAAAGTGAAATCACGTTAGAAGAAAAACAAAACATTCATTTAACGACAAAGCAAACTATCGCTCAAAAAGCCGCAGCGCTCATTAAGTCTAACGAAAGCATAGGTCTCAATGCAGGTAGTACTGTCCCTATGATTCTAGATTACTTATCTGATGATGTTCAGCATTTATCCGTGACGACATTGGCGCTAAACATTGCCGAGAAAGCCGTCCGTTTACCTATTGTAGACTTATTTGTCCCTGGCGGGCATTACAGGAACACATCTCACGCACTGTCTGGCACGGTTACGGAGCAAGCATTAGCGTCTATCAATTTAGACCGAGGCTTTTTCGGTGCATCCGCTATCGATCTCAACGCGGGTTGGACACATCCAGCACATGCTGAAGTTCCGTCAAACCAAATGATGCTTCGTCAAGCAAGAAAGAAATACCTTGTGTGTGACTCTTCAAAACTGGGAAGAATTAACTTCAGCAAAGTGTCAGATTTAACGGTATTCGATGCCTTTATTGTTGATGATGACTTCCCTTTGGAGTATCGACGTTGGGCAGAAGAAAATGGCATTGAAGTCATTTAGTTAGTCTACTTGGAGCTCTTCAACTCCACATTGCAAAACCGAATCATAGTGATTCGGTTTTTTTACATCTTAAAAACACAAAAAGCAACATCCACCTTTACACAAAAACACCATAATGCTATAAAAAACTACACAAGGTTATATTGAGCCGTCATTTTCCAAGGAGAGGAAATGGAATTACATAACAATATTGCATCTAAAGCCTATGATGTTTTGATAATCGGTGGAGGTATTTCTGGGGTCTCTCTTGCCCGTGAGGCCGTATTAAGGGGATACTCCGTCGCGCTGTTGGAGAAGAATGACTTCTCTTCAGGAACGAGTAGTCGTTCAGGGAAACTCATACATGGGGGAGCACGATATTTGGAAACGCTTGACCTCAAGGTCGTTCGTGAATCCTGCAAAGAAAGAGAAACCCAGTTAAACATAGCGCCTCACCTAGCGAAAACCCAGCCCATTCTGTTCGTATCAAATTCACAAGGCAAATACGCCCCTTGGCAGCTAAAGATAGCGCTCTCTTTTTACGACTTTGTCTCGGGCAACCCTAAAAATAGGAAGAGCCGAATCTTTAATAAGAAGAAGCTGAAAGACAAAGAACCTCATTTAAATTCAAATGGGCTCAATGGGGCTGGGCTGTTCCATGATTTAGCGACAAATGATGCCAGATTGACTATAGACACCTTAAAAAGCGCGATATCTCTTGGGGCTGTTGCCATGAACTACACTCAAGTGACCGATTTACTGTATAAGAAAGGCAAAGTCTGCGGCGTCAAAGCGACAAATCAAATATCCAATGAAAGCTATGAAATATCGGCGTCCTACGTGATCAACGCATGTGGTCCAGGTGTCGACTCCATCCGCTTAATCGATGACCCTACTGCCCACCGATTGATGTCTCCGTCCAAGGGCGTCCACCTAGCGTTCAGCAATAAGAGACTCAAAGTTAACCATGGTGTATTCATGCACGTGGCAAGCGATAACGGTCGCATGAATTGGGTATTACCTAAAAATGATGAAGGGTATGTCTTTGCAGGTGCGACCGATTCCTATTACGAGGGTGATATTGATAACCCGACGATAACCGAATCCGATGTTACACATGTATTGAATGCGACAAATGAAATGTTTCCCAACGCTGAATTGACAGAACAAGACATTATTTCTGCATGGTCAGGATTAAGACCCTTAGTTAAAACAGAGTCGATACCGGATGCCAGTAAAGTATCTCGGCGTCATCTAATCACTCAAAGTTCTTCAGGGTTGTATACTTTGGCTGGTGGAAAGCTGAGTACTTGTCGGCTCATGGCAGAAGAAACCATTGATTTTATCGAAAACCAAGAAAAGCTTTGCAAAACAAAAAGTTTAAGTCATGTTACACCGATTTCCGGCGGCGAAGATTTCTCTCATTTACCTCTTCCCAGTGTTGACGTTTTATCAGACCAAGATGTCGCGAGGATACAACGCAATTTTGGTAGCAACGCACATCAAGTGTTTGAGCTGGCTTCGTATCAAGAAGACAGAAAAGAAATGTTCGGGTCTAACTTTCCTCTCACTGCGGCAGAAATTCGCTATATAGCGCGCAACGAGCACGTCGTTCATCTAACTGACATTTTGATAAGACGAACTAATATCTTCTTTCAATTGAAAGATGCCGGATTGTCTCAACTTCACGCGATTGGAAAACTCGCTGCCAGTGAGCTTAATTGGTCTCCAGAAAGGCTAAATAACGAAATCATTGCGTACCAAGAAGAAGTGACCATTAATCGTGAGTTTGGTTCCTCAGTACCTCAATACCAATCAATGAATCAAGCAAATTTAAAACAAGGTGGTAGTTATGACTAAGAAACTGATATTGACCATTGATTTGGGCTCTAGTGGAATGCTTTTATCTGTTTTCAGCAATAAAGGGAAACTGCTAAACGAACAAAAACAAACCTATACACCTGAAACAGACACCAGCGGCAAAGCAACTTACGATATAAACCGGATGTATGATTCCGTGTTGTCGTCAATAAATCAGCTCTTTGCAACTGGCTCTTTTTCTGCCGAAGATGTCTGCGTCATTGGTGTATCAGGGATGATGGGAGGAGTATTGGGGGTCGATAAATACGGCTCCCCAACGTTTCCCTATACCACGTCGCTAGACACGCGTTTTCTTCCCCATTATGAAAACATAACACGTGAGCACGGCACCGAGATTCGTGAGGTAACCGGTACTTGGTATCCCATACTCGCACCCAAAATGAAATGGATGGAAAGCCAATCAAAAGAAAACTTTGCAAAAACAGTCAAAGTTGTGCCAGTCACTAGCTATATCGTTGGGCACCTTGCCGAGCTTCCACCCGAAAAGTGGGCGATTGATAAGTCTCTACTCTGGATGACAGGTCTTTCAAACAAATCTAGCCAGCAGTGGGATCAAAACATCGCTTCCAAGCTCGGTATTGATCTGAATCTGCTGCCCTACATTGCTGAGTCTACCGATATTGTTGGACATACAACCCGTAAGCTGTCTACGCTCACCTCTATACCGAGTGGCACACCGATACTGGCAGGGCTTGGTGATACACCAGCCAGTATTGTTGGTGCTGGAGGGTTTTCTAACACCGTCGCTGTTGATATCGCCGGCACCTATCCCATTCTCTCGATGTCGACGCCCTTTACATCTTATGATCGCATTGAAAAAGTGGGCGAAATATTTGGGTCACCTTTGCCTAATATCTGCCACCCTTCGGTATTCATCAATGGTGGGGGGCTGACTCAGAAATGGCTTGTGGATATCATGTTTGGTGATGATGGTGACCAAATTAGCCACTATGAAGCCCTATCAAAAGAGGCTGAGTCTATCGCTCCAGGTTCCGATGGTTTGCTCTGTAACCCTCACTTCGGAGGTCGTGCATGCCCTCCAGATGCCCATATAAACTCGGGCGCCTTCGTCGGCTTAAATTGGGGACACAAAAGAGCGCATCTGTATCGTTCCTTTTTGGAAGCTTTGGCATATGACTTGTCCCTTACATTCAATCAGCTTTCAAACGATCTGGGCGAACAAGTAAAAGAGATAAGAGGCGTGAGTGGAATGGCTAACAATTCACTTTGGAATCAAATGAAGGCAGACATCCTCAACTTACCCTACGTAGAAATGGATAATAAAGAGGCAACAGCACTGGGTACCGCAATAACTGCAGGCGTTTCGATTGGACTATTTGAAAACTTTGAACAGGCTACTTCTGATATTTGTACGCCCAAAAAAGTATACAAACCTAGACGTGAGTTACATGAGGCCTATGAACCTTATATAACAGCCTACAAAAAACTCATTGAAGGCACACCTTAACCAGATACAAAAAAATCCGGTAATTCATTAAGGTAACAATGAAGTTTTCGGTAACTTGCTCCGAACACTTCATTTTACCTTGGTCAGCTCATTAGGTAGAGCAAGACACATCTCATCCAGTTATACATAATCGATCACTGAATCGATCAAGTCACTGGCATTTGTATCTGTAACGATCAAGTAATCGCCACTTTCCGTATAAAATTCAGCTATTGTGTACTGCGCTGTGTAATCCACACCAAAGTCTGCAAGCCGTTGAGTCATAGCACCAGTCAAATCCTCAGCAGTATACGTTGAAAAATAACTCGCATATTCAACCAACCCAGCATCTATCGTTAGGTTCACATCGGTAAAAACCATAACATTGGCACTGCCGTCTGGATTATCTTCCCACGAGCCTGCTACGTTGTTATCCAGAAGTTCTTGGGTAATGTGTAAGTCAGAAGCACCATCGCCAATGACAACTTCAAAGCCTGTAAATTCCAGCGCATTGTTGCCACTTAAGTAGAGCGCATCTATGCCTTCTCCTCCGTGGACAATTCGATGAGTATTACAATCCGCTTCTGACAACCCAGCAACATTAACCACATCATTACCTTTGCCTGCGGAGATATTAAATTCTGTGTAATCACCGCCTGCTATTTCAAAAAAACTGATCGTATCATTGCCGTCTCCGGTATCGATCTCGAAGTGGTTACTCCAAGCGGCGCCGTTCGACTGCACATGCACGTTTACTACATCGTTACCGTTACCCGTAGAGATGTCTCCGCGCTTGGCACCATAAACGTTCACCGTCGTTCCCGTATCAGACAAGGCGTTTACATTTACATCTACAAAGTTTTTCACGTTGATGAAATCTGTATCGGTCTCAACTAACGCTTCTTTCAGACCATCCGTATTCCACTTATACACGGAAACATCAGTGACGGACTTGCTTTCACCGTTTATCCATTTATGCTGAGAACTTAGTGTTAACGCCCCTTCCTTCAGCACTCCCTCTCCTTGAAGAGTCTTCAAAGACGGGTTTTGATCAACTCCAAACTTATCCAAATACTGCGCAAATTTCGTTGTTGCAAGCGCTTGCGCATCAATAGCCATTTCATTGACAAGCGTTTCAACTACGCTGCCGACATAAATGTCGGAATTTATTGTGTTACCTAGCATAGCCACTCCTGATATCTATCTTTAAGTTATACCCAAGTGACCTCAAGGTGCAGGATTCAGGCACTTTGAGGTCACTTGGGTATAGAAGTCTACTCTCTCCGCGACTTAGGGAATATTCTCGTTTCGGCAGTTAGTGCAAATTTGGGAAGCAATACTTCAGATCGTCATACTTTTGTCACGCGCACTAAGTAATCAAAATGCCACCCGTGCCAGATAAAAAATAAGCCAGCTATACGCTGGCCTATGAACTTCGTCTTTATTCTTATTGTTAAGAAGCGGTATAGAAATTTTCTTCGTTACCTGCTCTGGTTAACAAACCATCGCATGGAGCAAAACGATCGCCGTATTTCTGTGCGTATTCGTTCATGATCGCGACCAGTTCTTTCAAACCAATCTGGTCCATATAACGGAAAGGTCCCCCCAAAAACGGTGGGAACCCGATCCCGAAGATCGCACCAATGTCACCGTCACGAGCACTGCGAATAATACCTTCGTCCAAACACCTTACGGCTTCATTCAGCATTGGGAGAACACAGCGAAGCGCGATGTCTTTCTCTGGAAGTTTGGATTCAGGCGTAAGCTTGAGCAGCTTATAAACACTCTTATCCACCTCTTTCTTCTTGCCTTTATACGTATAGAAGCCTTTTCCACTCTTACGCCCTTTGCGACCGTCGTTTAACAACGTATCAAACACATCGGGTGCCTTAAATCGAGCACCCAACTCCTCGATTAAGATGGGCATGATTTTAGCGCCCACATCCACTCCCACTTCATCCAGCAGGGTAATAGGACCAACAGGGAAACCAAAGTTGAGCAATGCTTCGTCCAGAGTTTCAATCGGCTCACCACTCAATAAAACATGAGCAGCTTCATTCATGTAAGGCGCAAGGATTCGGTTAACAAAAAAGCCCGCTTTATCGGCAACCACAATGGGAGTTTTGCCTTGTTTACGCGCAAAGTTGACAGCGGTGGATATCACCTCATCAGACGTACCTTCATGAGGAATGACCTCAACCAGTGGCATTTTTTCAGCGGGGCTGAAGTAATGCAGACCGACCACATTTTCAGGGCGTTCACATTCTGCCGCTATTTGGTGAATAGGTAGAGACGACGTATTGGTAGCAAATATGGTGGTATCTTTCGCGTGTTGCTCTATTTCTTTCACCATCGATTGTTTTAGAGCCAAGTCTTCGAATACGGCTTCAATGACAATATCAGTATCGCGGTATCCAACATAATCGGTTCCCCCCGTCAGCTGTGACATATTATATTGCACACCCGCTTTGGTTAGAATTCGACGTTTCTTCTGCTTAGCAAACAATTTGTGGTTGTAGTTGATCGCATTCAAGATGCCATCGTTAGACACGTCTTTAACACGAACTGGGACGTTCGCTTTCGCAACCGATACGTGGCTTATCCCCGCTCCCATTAGCCCACCACCTAACACACCTACTTTCGATATGTTTCTTGGTTTAGCTTCACTGCCGTTCTCTTTTTTCATCTCAGTGGTTGCAAAAAAGATGGAACGAAGCGCTTTAGACTCAGTCGTCATGCACATCTCACCAAATTTTTTGGCTTCTATCGCCAAGCCGGCTTGTGCGCCTTTTTCTAAGCCTTCAGCAATGACTTCAAGAATCGCCTCGGCAGCAGGGTAGTTTCCACGGGTTTTCGCTAATGTCTTCTTAATTGCTTGGTCAAAGATGAATTTACGACCAAGGCGATTGCCAGACATAAGCTTCTCTTTCGTGTCCGCCGAACGCTTAGCTTTCTTTTTACCCGCAAATGTCTTGGCGACATCCAATAAAATGGATTGGGGCACACTGGCATCAACAACGCCCAATTTCTTCGCTTTTTTTGCACGAAGCTGTTTGCCTGTCAAAATCAAGTCCAAAGAACCCAGCAGCCCTATTAAGCGAGGAAGTCTCTGAGTTCCACCTGAACCAGGCAACAAACCTAATTGTACTTCTGGTAGCCCCAATCGGGTTTTATCTGAATCCGTACACACTCGATAGTCACAGGCAAGCGCTAACTCCAAACCACCACCTAAACAAGGTCCGTGAATGGCAGCCACGGATGGAAAAGGTAAGGCTTCCAAACGCGCGAACATTTGCTGCCCTTGTTTGGCTAACCCTTCTGCTTCTTCCGCAGTGGTGCATGCATCCAGCATTCTTACGTCAGCACCCGCCACAAAATTATCGGGTTTAAGCGAGTAAATCACTAATCCGGTGAGTTCGTTCTTTTTAGCTTCCAGTTCAAGCAAAATCGCCTGCATTTCATCCGAAAACTCTGCTTGAAGCGTATTCATTTTCTCGCCAGGAACATCAATGGCTAGCCACGCGAGATTTTGATCGTCTATTGATAATGTAAATGCACTTTGACCCGCCATTATTCCACCTCCAAAATCATCGCTGCACCTAAACCACCCGCGGCACATGCAGTATTCAACGCTAATCCCCCTCCACGGCGTTTAAGCTCACGCAGTGTTTGAGTAATCATTCGCGCACCAGTTGCTGCAAATGGGTGTCCATAAGCGATAGAACCACCAAGAACGTTGAATTTATCCATATCGATTTCGCCTATGGCTTTGTCTCTTCCTAGTATTTCTTTAGCGAACTTATCGCTGGCGAACATCTTCACGTTAGCCAACGTTTGTGCTGCAAAGGCTTCGTGCATATCAATAAGTGTAAGATCCGACAAACTAATACCTGCACGATCGAGTGCCATTGGCGTCGCATGCGAAGGTCCCATCAACATATCCTCTTTTACGTCAATGGCCGAAAATGCATAAGAGCGTATGAAGCCCATGATGTCGAGCCCTAGCTCTTTGGCTCGACCTTCACGCATAATAAGCAGCGACGCTGCTCCGTCTGTCAGTGGTGTTGCATTCGCAGCCGTTACGCTGCCATATTGCCTATCAAACGCTGGGCGCAATTTTGCGTACCCTTCAATGGTTGAGTCCTGACGAATATTATTGTCGGTATCGATCCATTGCTTGTAAGGTTCGGGAAAAGCGGTCATCACTTCGTCTCGAATTTTTCCTTCTTTCCAAGCTTGCGCAGCTAAAGTATGAGAGCGATGAGCTAATTCATCTTGGGCTTGGCGAGTAATTCCGTGTGTTTTTGCCATTTGCTCTGCCGTTTGTCCCATGGACAGCCCTGTCGAATATTCGGCTACTGCTGGAGGCACTGGCATCAAGTCTTTGAAGGAGAGCTTGCGCATAATAGAAAGCTTCTGCCCCGCTTTTTTTGCCTTACTCAGAGCAAGTAAAGAGGCAGCCAGTTTTTTGGATACACCGATCGGCAGTACAGAAGAGGAATCAGCGCCACCAGCGACACCAATATCAATCGAACCAGAAATAATGCTTTCTGCCACGTTCACCGCAGACTGAAAACTCGTCGCACAAGCTCGCGTTACACTGTACGCGTCGGTATGAATATTCATACCTGTACCTAATACGATTTCACGGGCAATATTTGGCGCTTCTGGCATTTGCACAACCTGTCCAAATACCACTTGATCGATTAGGGCTGGATCAATATCGGCGCGTGTCAGCATTTCACTGACGACCATTTTACCCAAGTCTACAGCGGGTACCTGAGAAAACTCGGTGCTTTGTCTTGCGAACGGCGTTCTTAGCCCAGCAACAACCGCAATCCTTTCTCCGGAACGCGTCCTTAAATCCTGAATGCCCATTATATCTCCTTAAAGAGGTCAGACCTGTCATGTAACAAAAATGTTATCAGATTAAAACGCATGTTTGAATCGCTTTTTATTTTATAGCGTGATCTAGAACTAAAATGTAGAGAGTTACACGTAAGAAATCGTAAGTGTAGTGCAGAAAAGACGGGGTAATAACTGTGATAAATAATCAGATTGCGTTACATTAAAACTGTGAATCAGGAATTTTAGATAAAAAAAACCACACATAAAGTGTGGCATGAATCGATATAT
Organism: Vibrio penaeicida; assembly: GCF_019977755.1. Classification (NCBI taxonomy): domain Bacteria; kingdom Pseudomonadati; phylum Pseudomonadota; class Gammaproteobacteria; order Vibrionales; family Vibrionaceae; genus Vibrio; species Vibrio penaeicida. The sequence continues at coordinate 2,917,504 of NZ_AP025144.1, forward strand.
AGCGTATCGCTAAAATTAAAAAATCAGTTTCCTGATTAGGAGAAAGTAAAGTCAGCCTTCAAAAGGAAGTGTCATCTTGCTCAACGTGTTAACCACGAATGGTTAACCAGATGACAAGACGTACTATAACCAGATTCCATATATGGATTTTGAATTAGATCAATTTATTTGTAGTTTATGCAATGCTGCCTAGTGGATAATCGCTTAAGAAAGATCCGAAATGAAATTTCTAAGCTCGGCTTTTTATGCCAAACCATCCTCTTAATTAGAAGTTCGCTTACTTTCAGTGAGTTAGAACTCTCGGGTGTTGACCTTCCATAGACACAGCGAGAGCAAACGGAGGCTCAAGTGTCGATTATCGATTTTTTTGGAAAGAAAAAAGAGAAGCGTCCGGTCAATTCTGATATGGACAAGCAAAAAAGATACGAAGCGCTCGTGCGCGCTTATCACACCGACCTATATCGCTATGCGTACTGGTTGTGTAAAGACAGTCATGTTGCGGAAGACTTGGTACAAGAAACCTGTTTACGTGCTTGGCGGGCAATAGATAGCCTGCTAGACGAAAAAGCAGCAAAATCTTGGCTAATTACCATTCTACGCCGTGAAAACGCACGTCGCTTCGAACGAAAACAGTTAGAATTGGTGGATATTGATGACCACGGCAACGATGCAAAGGTTTCTGACGACCCGCATCACCAGCAACAGTGGCTTCAAAATCAAATTATGAAATTAGAGGTCGAGTATCGAGAGCCTCTGTTTCTCCAAGTTGTAGGGGGATTCAGCGGTGAAGAAATTGGGCAAATTCTGGAATTAAATAAGAACACGGTAATGACACGTTTGTTCAGAGCCAGAAACCAGCTCAAAGAGATGCTTGAAGATTCTCAATCGGATATGGGGGTGCATAATGGATGATTTAGAATTTCGCCGTCGCATTATGTCAGATCCAAAGGGCAGAGACGACGAAATCGAATTAGCGATTTCTCAAAACAGTGCAAATGCCAAATTTGTCGATGACATTTTAGGTCTAGATGCACAACTAGAAAAAGCAATGAAAGTCGATGTGCCAGATGGGTTGGCCGATCGTGTGTTGTTTAACCAAAGCGCAGAAACGGAAAGGCCTAGGTTTGCTAGAAAAGCACTCGCTATGGCGGCATCGGTAGCCTTTGCTTTTGGGCTTTTAGCAGGACAAGTCAATTGGGGTGGACTTGTGGTTACGCCAGCTTACGCAACGTTGGCAAATACGGCCTTGGCTCATGTAACGGCTGAGAAACCATTCATCAACCCAATTGATGAAAATGTTTCATCTAGCCAAATTAACGTGAAAATGAAACCTTTTGCGTATCACTTTTCGCAAAACTTCCCTTATCACGTGTATTACTTAAACCACTGTGGTTTTGGTGCTTCAAATGCGATGCATATGGTATTTGAAGGGGAGCATGGACGAGTGACACTTTTTGTTACTAATATCCCTGCCCCTGAATCTCAGGCATTTGTCAAAGATGGAATGTCTGGCATTGTCATGCCATTAATGGATGCAAGCATGGTAATTGTAGGAAGTATGGATGAAGATGTAGCGAAAATCGCTGAAACATTAAAACCCATTATACACCCTGCTGGCTAAGTGTTTAATCCAGCTACTCATTAATTAATCGAGGTCCGCGACTTATAGCGGACCTTTTTATTTTCACATTGCTCAAAATTCTTCTCATAGAATCCCTATCAAGAATAAACAAGACTTCTTCACAGTTCACGAGTGCTTACTCACCCCAAATTTTGCTTTATTGACTGTTATCTGCTTATTTAAACAATGGTCGGATTTCATTTAATCAATCGCAGAATTACTATCTCCGCCGTTGAGTAACTACTCAATCAAGCTTAAAAGTTATATCAGTACATAAAGCAGGGTTGTCTGCCCTTCTGGGTAGATACACATATCACCCGACAATTAATGTCTGGGAATACAATAATAAGGTTAATCCTATGAACAAGTCGCGTCTGTTTAAAAAAACGGTCATCGCTACCACAATCGCTCTCGCATCTCAGCAAGCTATCGCTGCAGGTTTCCAACTTAACGCACAATCCGCGACCGGTCTTGGTCGAGCGTTTGCAGGCGACGCTGTAATTGCAGATAACGCTTCTGTAATGGCACGTAACGCCGCTGCAATGGCGCTGTTTGAAGAAACTTCACTGTCAGTTGGTGTAACAACGATTACATCTATGATCGAAGTTAAAGACGCTAAGTACACCTACGCCAATGCACTTGCAGGTCCAACTGCTGGTTACATGTCTACTGTCGATTCCAACTTCAGTAATGCGGGCGATACTTCCGTAGTACCTAACCTACACGTTATTGTTCCTTTGAACGAAAAATTTGCTGTAGGCGCTAACGTATACTCTAACTTTGGTACAAAAACCCAATTTGACGACACATTTGTTGGCGCAGAATACGGCGGCCTAACTGATGTTAAGAGCATGAACATTGGTCTTGCTGGTTCTTACCGTATTAATGAACAACTAAGTATTGGTGCTGGCTTAGATATTATCTATGGTTCAGGAAAAATGCAGCGCAAACTGAGCGACAAATTGACACATGTTCCTGTCAGCACATCGCCAGTTGTTATTCGTGATTTATCTGGACAAACAGCATTAGATGTAGATGCTTCTGGTTGGGCACTAGGTTTTAACCTAGGTACAGTATATGAGCTAGATGAAAACAACCGCTTTGGTTTGTCTTATCGAAATAGCCCTACCTTAAAAGCAAAAGGTGATGTAACTGCAAGCAAAGGGGTATCTAAAGACGACACACTTCTCATGCCTCTACCTGATATGGCAGAGTTTTCTGGTTACCATCGCTTAGATGGCACTGATTTCGCGGTTCACTACAGCGTGCAGTGGATCGGCTGGTCTGTATTTGAAAAACTAGAAGCTGAAAAAGCAGGCGTTCTTAACGAATACAAGTGGCAGAATGGTATGCACTACTCTATCGGTGGTACGTACTTTGTAAGTCAAGACTGGACTGTTCGTGCCGGTTATATGCACGACACGAGTGCCCAAGACGAGTTAACTTCAATTTCTGTGCCTGACTCAAACCGCAACTGGCTCTCCGCTGGCTTTACTTATAACCTCGACAGCCAATCTAACGTAGATTTCGGTGCCACTTACCTTTTAGGTCAAGATGTTAAAGTATCAGAAAGTAACTTACCTTTGAGCAAAATTGAAGGTACAACACGTGCAGATGCAATCCTGCTAGGCGTACAGTACAGCCGTACGTTCTAATCCAAACGGATTAGCTAAGCGGAAATAAAAGAGTTGGCATTGCGCCAACTCTTTTTGTTTGTTTTGAAGTTACAGGAATTTATTAGACTTCTTTAAGCTGGCTTTGCCACATTTGCGCGTACTGCCCTTTCAAATCGAGTAATGCCTGATGTGTTCCTTGCTCCAAAACCTTCCCCTGTGATAGCACAACGATGGTATCTGCATCTACTATGGTCGAAAGACGATGCGCGATTGTTATCACTGTTCTCCCTTTCGACATCAGTTTCAAGCTCTCCTGGATTTCTCTTTCTGTTTCTGTATCCAGAGCCGAGGTCGCTTCATCAAGTAACAAGATAGGCGGGTTCTTTAACAATGTTCTGGCAATGCCTACGCGCTGCTTTTCACCACCAGACAGCTTTAACCCTCGTTCGCCCACTTGGGTTTGATAGCCATCTGGCAGCTGTTCAATGAAATGGTGAATTTTAGCCGCTTTTGCCGCTTCAATAATTTCATTCTGTGAGGCGTCAGGTCTGCCATAGGCAATATTGTATTGAATGGTATCGTTGAATAGCACGGTATCTTGGGGGACAACGCCAATCGCATTATGTAGACTTTCCTGTGTCACATATCGTATGTCTTGACCATCTATTAGTATGTTACCGCCGCTTACGTCGTAAAATCGAAACAGAAGCCTTCCTAGGGTCGATTTACCTGACCCGGAAGAACCTACTATAGCGACAGTCATTCCAGCGCCTACCGAGACGCTCACGTCATTTAAAATTTGGCGCTGAGATTCATAAAAGAAATCGATGTTTTTAAAACTTAACTTTCCAGCTGACACCGCTAAATCGGGTGCATTTTCTTTATCTTTCACATCCGGCTCTTGGCGAAGTAGATCAAACATCTCTCCCATATCTATCAATGACTGGCGAATCTCTCGATACACAAACCCAAGGAAGTTTAACGGCATCATGACTTGCATCATGTACGCGTTCACCATGACGAAACCACCCACAGTTAACACACCCGAATTAACATCCCTAACGGCAAGCAGCAACGCGAGTACCATACCGCCATTTAACAAAAGGGCTTGCCCTAGGTTGAGTAAGGCAAGTGAGTTCACCGTTTTTATCGATGCGGCTTCAAAGCCCTCCATCGATTGGTCGTAACGATTCGCCTCTCGCTTCTCCGCTCCAAAATACTTAACTGTTTCAAAATTAAGTAAGCTATCGATCGCTTTCTGGTTCGCGTCTTTGTCTTTGTCGTTCATTTCTTTACGAATACGTACTCGCCATTCCGTCACCTTCGCAGTAAACACGATATAAATAACAACGGTTAAGCTCACCACCAGCAAGTACCAGAAATCAAAAGCAAACAATAAAATAAGAGAAATGAGCAACAGTTCAAGAATGAGCGGACCGATGCTAAAGAGCATAAATCTAAGCAAAAACTCTATGCCTTTTACGCCACGCTCCATGACTCGGCTTAATCCCCCTGTTTTTCGCGTAAGGTGGTAGCGAAGAGAAAGGCGGTGAATATGCGATATGGTTTCTAACGCGACGGAGCGAAGAGCGTGTTGCCCAACTTTAGCAAAAACGACATTACGTATTTCTTCAAAACCGATTTTCAAAACTTGGTTCATTCCATACGCAACGACTAACCCAGCAGCCCCCAAGGCCAACAACCACTCGGGGGAATCATTTTCGGTCGCCATTATATCGACGACCGCTTTGTACAAAAACGGAGTGAATACGGCTACCAACTTGGATAAACCCAGCGCAACCATCGCTATGACAACTCTGCGTTTCACCCAAAGTTTATCCTTCGGCCACAAATAAGGCGAAATTTTCTGAATCGTATTCCAACCGCTTTCACGCGCTTGGCTTTCTAATTCTCGATTATTTTGATTGGCTTGATCTGGTTTTCCGACATCGCTAGTTTCTGACATACGCTTCCTGTTGTTGGGTTATCTAACTTTTATATGATCAAAGATCTGTACCCGAGGTTTATTCTACTTTTTAGGTGAGTATAGAGAGGTTTTTGATCCGACAATGAGATTCCTTGGTATACGACGGTTCAGAAAGAAAAAAGCCTGACGATTTATCGTCAGGCTTTCAAATTTGTGAAGTCTGTATGTTTTACCTAAGCTTTTCGCCTAATCAAACTATTCATCCAATCAGGCACCTAGTCAAATTCTTCATCTAAGTAGTCGTCTAGGAAATCTTCTTCCTCTTCTTCTACTGTTTCGGCAATTCCCGCTTTAAAATCGCGTCGTTGTAGGTAAACGTCACGAGACAATGCGTACGGATCCGGTGACGACTCCAACGTACCTTCTTGTGGAATCAACAAGTAACGTTTTTCCAAGCCTTCTAGAGCCCACTTTCCAAGGCCTGCCCAAAAATTCAAATAAGACAACGGAACATACATGCCATCAACAGTATCCGTTGTTTTCCGTAACGTTATCGGTCCGTATCCGGGAACCATAAAATAGGGACCATGACCCACGCCGTGGTAACCAAGCATATCACTGAACGCACGGTCATCTTGCTGTGTGATACCAGCAGCGGATGCGACATCAATGAACCCTAATAGGCCCAATGTAGAGTTGATCCAAAAGCGATTAAAGTTTGTAAGCGCTTGTTCACCTTCGCCCATTAAAAGGTTATTGATCATACTGGCTGGCTCATCAAGGTTTGCCAGAAAGTTACCAATACCACCACGAACTGGTTCAGGCACTGTTTCAACATAGGCGACTGACACTGGGCGAACAATGTAAGGATCCAGATAATCATAGTTGATATCAAACATTGTCCGGTTAAAGCTTTCAAACGGGTCATTCGGATGAGAAAGACTGGCATGTTCTTCCTCCGGTACAGAGGAGCAACCGACTAAAAAAGAGGCTAATAACACTAATAGCCAGGAACTAACTTTATTCAACAACATAGTCCTTTACCAAAAACAAAGACCGGCTTCTGCCGGTCTAATACCCAAGTCACCTCAAGGTGCTTGGTTCAGCGAGAATTAACTGGCTTCCAGACAAGACACCGATTTGAAGATCTAGTCATTCTAAATCAAAAATCGGTAACGAAGTATGAAAGCCAGTTAAACTCGCCCTTGGGAGCCCATATTCTTTCCCATTTCATCGTCAAATAACTTGGAAAGGACTGGTCATTCCACTGCGTTCTTCTCCTTGAACTGGAACAGAATATGAGGCTCTGAATTCAGCATCTTGAGGTCACTTGGGTATATTATCAATTCTTAGCGCACTCAAGTAATTTTCTTTATTCTAATGATTTCATATCATTCATCAACTTGAATTGATAACGACGCCAAACACAAAACAATACCATTAATAACGTTTATCTATAGTTAAAGCAACATTATCACCTAATTTAGCAATGTCGCTTTGACCATGCCAATCACCGTCTCTGCTAGCAACATTGCCATCCGCATCAATTCTGGCTTTCACTACAAGCTCATCTAAGCTCGATAGTTTAATGCCTTGTATCATGCTATTTCCGTCATCAAGTACGACTGTTCTAGGAAAAGACCCTAGTGGGTAACGCGCAGCAGCGACTGGCATAGGGCTACCATCGGCTCTGTGCACTGAAACGATCAAGACAGCATTAGGATCAGGGTTCACTTCATCGGCTAACGCAATACTGACTTGAACTGATTTACCTGCTACCGCAGCGGTTTCTCCCAATTTAAGTTTTGCGTTTTGAATACTGCGACCCAACATTTCATAACGGTTATCTTGTGGACCAATCATTTGTTGCATTGCTCCCCAATAACGTATGGCTGCCGCGTAATCACTACGCTCAAAAGAATCAAACGCGAGCAGTGAAAGAACTCGTAAATCGACTCGATCTTGTTTAACTAATAGGTGTAACAAGGAGCGTGCCTTATTCTGATCCACTTCGTCAGATGAAAGCATTAAAGCTTGCGCATAGCCCAACTGAATATCGGAATCTTTAGGTTCAATACGATACGCTTTTTTCATAGCGCCTATCGCTGTGGTCACATCTCTATTTGCCAATGCAATACGCCCTAAAAGCATCCACCCAGTTGAGTCGTCTGGTTGATGATGTAAGCGAGTGCGAAGAGCGAGTGTCAAATCCTGCATCTCATCTTCTGTGAGCGCTTGACCTTCTGGCGACATCAGCTTCTTGGTAAGAGCAGGAAGGTTGCTCTCAGCTTGATGCCAATCCACCACTTTCTGAGAACCGCCAAATTGGTAATACATCCCGTAAGACAACGCAGCAACAAATAATACCGACGGAATGGCGACAGCCATTGTCGAAATCTGAGTTGTCGCTTCATTTTTCTTGGCTTTAGGAACGTCGTCTAGCAACGTTTGCTTCAGATCTGCAATCAAATCTTCTTGATTTTCGACTAACCCTTCTTTTGCTTCTTCTTCTAGCTCATCTAAACGATCTTTGTAGAACGCTTTATTAAGTTCGTCACGTCGCGCGTCGTCATCAACAGCACGTCGCTGGACTAACGGAAAAGCAATAAGCACGCTAGAGATAGCAATGATAACGGCTGTAGCTATCCAGAAAAAAGTCATTTTCGCTCATCTCCCGTTTCCGATTCTTCTTTGAGTAAAGCTTGTAGCTGTGCTTCTTTTTCTGCGTCCCAGTCTTCAGATTTCACGGAATCTTGACGGGAGTGCTTACGACGGCTTCTCAAAACGATAAACCCAAAACCAATGACCAATACACCAATGGGTCCGACCCACAATATAGAGGTAACCACGGTTATCGGCGGATTATAGGTAACAAAGTTTCCATAGCGGGCGATCATGTAGTCGATGATTTCCTGCTCCGTTTTGCCTTCTTTCAACATCTCATAGACTTTGAGGCGGAGATCTTGCGCTAGGGCGGCGTTAGAATCGCCAATGGAGTTGTTTTGACACTTAGGGCAACGTAGCGTGTGCCCCAGCTCTTTGAATAGCTGTTCCTGCTCAACAGAATCAAATTCGTATATTTCTATGCTAGCCAATGTAGGTAAAGCGAACAAAGCGATAGCAAGGAATACACTGCGTAATTGCTTAATCATTTCGCAGACTCCTCCACTAACCGTTGATAAATTGGCTGCAATGTTTCTTTCCAATTTTTCACGTTTACATCACCAACGTGTCGATACTGAATAACACCATTCGCATCAACGATGTAAGTTTCAGGTGCCCCGTATACGCCTAGGTCCAAACCAAGCATACCGTTACCATCAAACAAACTGATCAAGTAAGGGTTGCCCAATTCATTAAGCCACTGCACTGCTTTTTCGCGGTTATCTTTGTAGTTAAGACCAATAATCTTCACGCCGTTAGCCGATAGCTCATTTAAGTATTTATGCTCGGCATAGCATGTCGGACACCAAGTTGCCCATACGTTGATAAGTAATGGTTCACCGACAAATATGTCTTGTTCATATAATCGACCGGGTTCAGCTAAGTCTTCAAGCTTAAACTTGGGTACAGGCTGACCAATCAATACTGACTCTAATTTTGTTGGGTCATCCCCACCCGCATTGCGGCTTAACTGAGTTGCAAAAACCGCGACCAGTATCATAAAGAAAGCCAGTGGAGCAAAAAGTATATTCCGATTCATTTAGGCTTCCTTCTCTTTCAGCTCTGTTGCTCGTTTAGAAGGCTTTCGGAATCGATATCGCTTATCACTGATTGCCACGATGCCACCAAAGGTCATGAATAAACTGCCAAGCCAAATCCACCGAACAAAAGGTTTGTAATAAATGCGTACCGCCCACGCATCGCCATCGTCCAGTCTCTCACCCATTGCAATATACAAATCACGTGTGACGCCACGATCTATCGCTGCTTCTGTCATCATGGATTTTGCCGTGTTGTAGAAACGCTTTTCTGCATGAAGAACGTTAACAAACTGGCCATCTTTCGTGATTTCAAAATCCGCGATATAACCATCGTAGTTTGGTCCGTCGTTGTCGCGTAATCCTTGGAAATAGAAGTTATACCCTTGGATTTGGAAGTTTTCTCCAGGTGCTAAGCGCACATCACGCTCGATGCTGTAGTTCTGTACCATAGCAATACCGATCACGGTGATCGCCATGCCAATATGCCCAAGCATCATCGCCCAATGGCTGCGTTGTAGCTTTTTAATTCCCACACTAAAGCTGTGTCGGTGAGTCGCTCTTTGATGCAGTTCGAAACCATGCATAGCGATGATCCAAATCGCCATTACCCACCCTAGATAGGCTAGCGCCTCAAACGAGTCAGCAAGTAGGAAGACGAAAACCGCGCCAAGTACTAGAGAAATCACAACTGACACTGCCATCGGCTTTTTAAGACTACTAAGATCGTCACGCTTCCATCGTATTAAAGGACCGATACCCAACAAGAAAGCAAAAGGCACCATCAACCACGTGAACAACATATTGAAAAAAGGCGCACCGATAGAAACTGACCCTAACCCCAATTGCTTGTGGACCAAGGGCAGCAAAGTACCGACTAGAACTACCACCAAAGCTGCAACAAGAATTACGTTATTGGCAAGTAGGACATTCTCGCGGGAAAATAGAGCGAAACTGCCACGCACACGAACTGATGAACCTTTCAACGCAAACAGCAGTAACGAACCACCGATAATGAACACCAAGAACCCTAAAATAAACATACCGCGAGCAGGATCCGATGCAAACGCATGCACCGAGACCAAAATACCGGAGCGAACAAGGAATGTGCCTAATAAACTGAGTGAAAATGCAGAAATCGCTAAAAGCACCGTCCACGCTTTAAATGTTCCGCGCTTTTCTGTTACTGCCAGTGAATGCATCAACGCTGTTCCCGCTAACCAAGGCATGAAAGAGGCATTTTCTACTGGATCCCAGAACCACCAGCCACCCCAGCCGAGTTCGTAGTAAGCCCACCAAGAACCCAATGCGATACCTAACGTTAAAAATAGCCATGCGGCTGTTGTCCATGGTCTAGACCAACGCGCCCAAGCGGTATCTAACCGTCCAGTCATCAAAGAAGCAATTGCGAATGAAAACGCGACAGAAAAGCCTACATATCCCATGTAAAGCATTGGCGGGTGAATGATTAAACCTGGATCTTGAAGTAGAGGGTTTAAATCACGTCCATCAACAGGAAAGAATGGCAACGTGCGAAGAAACGGGTTAGAAGTAACGATGATAAACAGTAGAAATCCTACAGTGATCATTCCCATTACGGCTAAAACACGTGCAACCGATTCTTGAGGCATTCCTCGGCTAAATGTCGCAACCGCAACCGTCCAAGCGGCTTGAATCAATACCCATAAAAGTAGTGAACCTTCATGAGCTCCCCATACAGCGGTTAGGCGGTAGTACCAAGGAAGCAAACTATTTGAGTTAGTTGCAACATACGTAAGGGTAAAGTCGTTGGTATAAAATGCCCAAAGAAGCACAAAAAAGGAGACAAGAATGAGTAAGAACATTCCCCAAGACAGCGGCCTTGCGGTGTTCATTAGCGTGATGTTGTTTTTAGTTGCACCAACCAGAGGCAGTAAGCTTAGCAAGACAGCAAAGCCAAGAGACACTATCAGAGCAAAATGCCCAAATTCAGCGATCATTGCTTGCTCTCCGATTTTTGTGCATCTGTATATTCTAAGGGTTCATGCACTTTTTTCATCGCTTCTGCAATTTCCGGTGGCATGTACTCTTCGTCGTGTTTCGCTAGGACTTCAAAAGCTTCGATCGTCGTGGCATCTTTTAAGACACCTTGCGCAACGATACCCTGACCTTCACGGAAAAGATCCGGAAGAATTCCGTCGTACAGAATCGTGACTTTGGGACCGACGTCAGCCAGATCAAACTGCACTCTAAGCGATTGAGAATCGCGAGATACAGAACCTTTTACGACCATTCCGCCAATTCTTAGGCGCTGACCAACTTCAGGTTTGGAACCATCTGGCTTACCATTAACAAGTTCAGTTGGCGTGTAAAATAGATCCATATTTTGGTTCAAGGCGTACAGCATCAAACCAACAGTGGCACTTAAGCCAAATACTAGGGCAAGAACAAGACCGAGCCTTTTTTTGCGTCTTGGATTCATAGGGTGTTCTCCAAATTCTTAGCGGCATCAATTCGCGCTTGGCGATCGATCTTGGCATTCACTTCATTCATTAGATTCCTACCGCGCTTGATGCTGCTAAACAGCAGTATCAACATGGAAAGAAACGTAATACCAAATGCACCCCATACATAGGACGCGTAGCCACCCATGGCGAAAAAATCACTGATAGATTCAAAATGCATTGTCTACTCCTTACTACTGGCTGGAGATGACGCCAACGCTTGTACCCAAGGACGATGGCTTTCTTTGCTAATAATTTCGTTTTTGAATCGGATCATTGTGACTGCACCGAAGAAAAAAGCGAACCCCAAAATATTCAACAGCAACGGCCAAAGCATATCGTTAGATATCGACGGTTTGGCGAATTTTGTTATCGTTGCGCCTTGGTGCAAGGTATTCCACCATTCAACAGAAAAGTGAATGATAGGAAGGTTAATTACGCCCACAATAGCCAGAATACCGGCCGCTTTAGCGCCTGTCTTTTGGTCATCAAATGCGTGATAAAGTGCGATTACACCAAGGTATAAAAATAGAAGAATTAATTCGGAAGTTAATCGTGCATCCCATACCCACCACGTGCCCCACATTGGCTTACCCCATACTGCACCAGTAACCAGTGCAATAAAAGTGTAAACAGCGCCGATAGGTGCCATTGCCGCTGCTGCCATGTCCGACAAACGTAATTGCCAAACAAGACCAATAAAGGCTGCGATTGCCATCGACATATACACCCCCATCGACCAAATTGCCGAAGGAACGTGAATATAGATGATCCGGAAACTGTCTCCTTGTTGATAATCAGAAGGCGCATACGCTAACCCCCAGATGGTACCAGAGACTAAAAAGACGGCGGCCAAGATGGAAAACCAGGGCAGAAGCTTATCGCTTAGCCGGTAGGCTTTCTCGGGCTTGGCATAGGGATGTAGCCATTTCCACATGGTTAAGGTCTCACTCTTACTTCTAGGGCTTCCTTTTTTAAGACGGTTAGGTCTTTGGAAGTTGTAATATTAATTATTTATATGTGTTACTTAAAAAGCTGTAGCACATTCCTAACACTTTAACGGAATGTTAACTAAAAAAACTTGTTCAATATCAATTGACGCTTATGCGCAATGATGCACTTATCGCAAAAGGCGTTAGCGTTGCTGCACCAGCCAGCATTGCCCCCAGTATGGCAATTTGACCGTTGTACGCGACCCCTAGACCAGCTGCATCTATCGCTGAGGTCGCAAAAATCAGTATCGGGATATACAGAGGCAATACGAGTAAACTCAAAAGAACGCCACCTTTCTGCAATCCAACAGTAAGAGCAACACCTATTGCGCCAATGAAACTTAATGTTGGTGTCCCAACTAGAAGTGTTAAAACCACGGCACTCCAAGTATTAAAGTCTAGAGACAATAAGATTGCCAACAACGGGCTAATGAGTATCAGTGGTACTCCGGTCAAAATCCAATGCGCGATAACTTTTGCCATTACCGCCAACGGTAAAGGAACAGGCATCAACATCATCTGTTCCAGTGCTCCATCCTGAAAATCATCTCGAAAGAGCCTTTCTAATGACAGCAAAGCAGACAATAACGCTGCAACCCAGACGACGCCGGACGATATTCTTGCAAGTAAATTTGGCTCGGGACCGATACTTAAAGGAAATAAAGTAACGACGATAATGAAAAACCAAAGTGGATTAAGAATGTCTGCCTGACGACGAAAGGCAATGAGTAGTTCACGCCTTATTATTGATATCATTGCTCCGGTCATTAACTACTCGCCCAATTTAATTTTTCTGAGAAGAGGGTTGTCTGCGAACATATCTTGGTGAGTGGTTAAGAGCACCATTCCTCCTTTTTGCGCATGAGAGACAAATAGTGATTCTAGAACTTTAACACCCTGTTTATCGATTGCAGTTAGCGGTTCATCCAATATCCAAAGAGGGTGCTCGCTAAGCCATAATCTTGCTAATGCTACTCGCCTTTGTTGCCCTGCAGACAATTTACCAACGGGTATGTCTTCCCTTCCTGCAAGACCGACTTGAGCTAACGCTTCCCATAATGCATTTTTGTCTTTCAATCCTTGATGGACGTTCATATAGAATTCAAGGTTTTCTTGTGCACTGAGCTCTTTTTTAACACCCGTTTGGTGCCCTAAAAAGAGAAGATCGGAGTGGTACTCTTCCCTTGAAGAAAAAATGCTTTCACCTTTCCAGCATATAGAGCCTTCTTCAGAATCTCCAAGACCGGCGATAATGCGCAACAGTGTTGTCTTTCCGGTTCCATTTCGCCCTTCAACCTGGATTAAATCACCTGGGTTAACCTCAAAAGAAAGCGCTTCGAACAGCACTCTTTCATCACGGACAGCAGTAAGATTGGATACGTCTAACATGGTAAATGTCTTGATTTTATTAAGGGTATATCTTAGCACAATGCTAAATACACTAAACAGGATGCTCCACCAAGATTCATGAAAGAGCGTAAAAAAACATTAATCAAAAGTCATATTTTTATAAATATGCCTGCTAGATCATATAATTTTCAGAATAGAGAGGCGTTATTTGCTGGGGTAAATGGGGATATACAGAATGGGAGACGTCATAAAAAAAGGAGCCATTGGCTCCTTTCAATTATGTAGAAGTATCTTTTTGATCATTTTACGTTTTTTTGAGGACGCCTTTGATCTTGTCTTCGACGCGGAGCGGTTCGACCACTAAGGGGAGGAACTTTTTCTTTGCCTGCTATCTTATTTTGCAAAGACATCATTAGTTCAGCTTCGGCTTTAGGTAACTCGCACTCTTCAATAAGTTCGTTTATACCTGCACCCAGTTGAACCATTTTGCTCGCTCGGGTATACAATCGACCATCATTATCAGTATGTTCAATCTCGGTAATGCGCTCGTTTAAGTGCTGAATTATATCCTGCTGCTCTGCCACTTTCTGCCCAAGCCCGACCATTACGGATCTCACTTCAAGCAATTGTTTGTTCGTCTTTTGAAGCTCTTTCTCTAAAGCTCGAACCTGTTGGCGCTGCTGATCTACTTTTTTACGACCACTTTTCCGAATTCTGAGGAAAAACAATACCAGTAACAAGGCAACTAAAACGGAGCCACCTGCTACAAAAGGTAAAACAGAATACAACTCATCGCTCATTATAGGTGAGCCATTTCTTCCCATTCTTCATCAGAAAGAAGCTTGTTCAAATCAACCAAGATTAGAAGCTTGCCATCGCGGTTGCTCACACCTTGGATAAATTTAGCACTTTCGTCAGTACCAACACTTGGAGTAGTGTCGATTTCAGAAGAACGTAGATAAACAACTTCAGCCACACTATCGACAAGAATACCGATAACCTGACGCTCAGATTCGATAACAATAATACGTGTATTGTCAGTGATCTCACCTTGCATTAAACCAAAACGAGAACGAGTGTCGATAACAGTAACAACGTTACCACGCAAATTGATAATACCTAACACGTAATCTGGTGCACCTGGAACAGGAGCAATTTCCGTGTAGCGCAAAACTTCACGAACTTGCATTACGTTGATACCGTAGGTCTCATCTTCTAGCTGAAACGTTACCCACTGCAGAACCTCGTCGTTAACTTGGTCTTTTCTTACTTCTACTTCATTAGCTTGAGACATGTTTTATCCTCATCTGTGTCGCTACCGACAATTCTACTACTAACTGTCTAATGCTTTGACATCCAGCCCGGCATTGAGCATGGAAACTAACTCTTCTACATGAATTAAAGCACACATTTTCTCTTTAACCATGCCTGCCAACCAAGGTCGCTTACCTGCGCTTTCACGCCAGCGAACCTTTTCCGGCTCTAACCACTCGGTGCCCATCAATTGATTAGCAGCGAGCCCCCAATGGCTTTCGCCCAGCATTACAATATATTCATAATTCTCACGATGAGAATCATCAACCAGCTTTTCCGACATAACCCACCTAGCTGTATCGACAACATCAAGCTGTTCTTTACGGCTGGTTTGTAAACCTAAATACCAATCAGGTCGACCAATCAGGTGATTCAATTCTTCGTTCTTGCGATGAATCCCGCCTAGTTCGTCTAGCGGCACCGCAAAAGTCACGTTATTTACATCAAAGTAGAGTACTTGGAACGCCTCATGCCTTGCGACTGTGTGCCAAGTATCCTCTGCATCACCACCTGTTTTAGTTTGAGCCTCAACTTCGGTTGCTACTTCAACCTCTGGCTCTTCGACCTTATCTTCAACAATAGGTCTTTGTACTTCAGGTGCACTCTCTACTTTGGTAATTTCAGGCTCATCGACATTTATCTCTGGCTCTGAAACGACGATCTCAGGTTCTGCAATAGCGATGTCTGGCTCAGCGATTGCTACCTCTGGTTCGTCAACCGCCCACTCTTGAATTTCATCTGGCTCCAACTGAGTGGCAACCTCTTCAACAGCGGTTTTATCGACAACTGCAACTTCAGGCTCTTCGGCACTAAGTGTCGCAATCTCAACTGTGTTTTGACCGATTAATTCATCAATTTCCGGTTCATCAGCAATATTGGTTGATTCGAGTTGGCTCAACAAACGTTGAACATCTTCCAAATCAGGTGCTTCAAATTCGTTGTATACCGTTTCAGTATAGGACGGAATAGGCTCGGGTTGTACTTCAGGTTGAGGGTCGAGGTTAAAACTCTCTTGCTCCGACTCCAACTCTTCAGGCGATTCAGCTATTGACGGCGATTCTACAGAATACTCTGCAGGTTCAGAAAGCGGTATATCATCCTCAGATACGACATCGCCAGCTATATCAAGATCCGGCTTGTCTACAATTACAGAGTCTGATGGATTGTCCGATTCTGCGAGCGTATCCTCTGTCACCCTTGTTTTGGCATCAAGTGCTTCTGCTTCCGCAGACGACAACAACCCCTCTTCATCAAGAAGCGAGGTAAAATATTCATCTAAAGCCTGTTCGCTAGAAAGCACTGAATCTTTAATCATCGAAAGCTAACCTCTCGAGATAAAGTAATAGCTGCTTATAGGCAAAAACGCCACGACTACCTGATGCAAAGTGTGAGGCAGGGAGATGTTTTAAACTCGCATCTCTAAATTTCGTATCAATAGGGATAGCGGAAGGCCATACCTGATTGGGATACCCTTTCTTTAGCTGAGTTAGTGTTTGCAATGAGGCGTTAGTGCGTTTGTCATACATCGTAGGAACAATTGTGGTCTTGAATGGTTCTGGACGCGACTTCTGCATAATCGCCAATGTGCGAACCATTCTCTCAAGCCCTTTCATGGCAAGAAACTCGGTTTGAACCGGAATTAATATTCTATCACTTGCCGCAAGCGCATTAACCATCATGACACCAAGAATCGGCGGACAGTCTATAAGCACATAGTCATATTCATCTTGAACAGACATTAGCGCTTTCTTTAGAATTAGCCCCATTCCACTTCGGTTACCCATGACACGATCCAATGTTGCCAATGACATATGCGCTGGAATAATATCGATATTTTCGATATCCGAACCCAGTATTAAGGTCTGAACGGTCGACTTTTCAACTTGTCTTAATTGAAAAAGATCAAACAAACTCGAGGGAACTTCATCGGAGTCGTAACCCAAATAAGTTGTTAACGATCCATGCGGATCGGTGTCAACCAATAGCACTCGGTGACCTTGTTTGCTTAACAACCCAGCAAGAGTAACCGTAGTCGTGGTTTTTCCCACTCCACCCTTTTGGTTAGCAACGCTCCAAACTACCACATTGGCTCCTTAGGATAGTCCAACTTCGACCAGAATACGCTCTGCAATTCGATCCAGAGGCAAATCTTCTGTCGATAAGCCCGCTTTTGCCACAGCCTGTGGCATGCCGTAAACCACACAGCTCTCTTCATCTTGTGCCCAAATGGTCGCACCAGCGGTTTTAAGCATCCGCGCGCCTTCACGACCGTCTGCCCCCATGCCGGTTAGTACCATAGACAACACTTTGTCTTGGTAGATTTTTGCTGCAGAGCCGAAGGTTACGTCCACACAAGGTTTGTAGTTCATCCGCTCACCGCCATCGATAATTCGCAGTTTTGCAGAACCAGGGCGACCATCAATCATCATTTGCTTACCGCCAGGCGCAAGGTACGCACAACCAGGCTTTAAGATGTCGCCATCTTCTGCTTCTTTCACCTGGATCTTACATAAAGAATTTAGACGAGCGGCAAATGCAGCAGTAAACGTAGCAGGCATATGTTGAATAAGAACAATCGGGTGCGGATAGTGGCCAGGCAATTTGGTCAGTATCTTTTGTAGCGCGACAGGTCCTCCCGTTGAAGTACCAATCGCTGTAATTTGATATTTCTTACCCGTTGCTCGAAATTTGGCACTCACTGGTCGACTGCGTTCTTGTGCCGGAGCAGGAGCCGATCTTTGCAATGCAGAAGCCGCCGGACGTGCAGGTGTACGTGCAGTCGCGCCAGTCGAAATACTGCTTTCGGATACGCCGCCAATTGGACGACGCATAAACACACGTTTCCGCGAAATTTCTTGTACGCGCTGCTGCAATAAAGTAACAGCTTCATCGCGATTACGAGCAATATCTTCGAATTTCTTAGGAAGAAAATCCAAAGCCCCAGCATCAAGTGCGTCTAGAGTAGCCTTGGCACCATCATGAGTAAGCGAAGAAAACATCAAAATTGGCGTTGGTTGCGCCTTCATGATTTCACGAACAGCCGTGATGCCGTCCATGACGGGCATCTCGATGTCCATTGTGATTACATCTGGTTTTATTTTGATGGCTTTTTCAACAGCTTCTTTACCATTGACGGCCATATCCACTACTTCTAGGCGCGGATCTGAGTTGATAATTTCACTTACGCGTCTGCGAAAAAAGCTCGAATCATCAACTACTAATACTCTTACCGCCATATTATCCCTTCAATTAAATATGCGAGCGAGTGGCATATTTCTTCAATAAGTTTGGTACATCTAGAATCAATGCAATATGACCATCACTGGTAATTGTCGCACCAGCCATACCCGGCGTACCTTGCAATAATTCATCGAGTGGTTTGATAACCACTTCTTCTTGACCTATCAAAGAGTCCACGACAAACCCAACACGCTGACTCCCCAATTGAACAATAACAACATGCCCATGGTTTGACTTTTTCTTTCCATCAGAACTACTTGGAACGAGCCAATGCTGAAGGTAGAACAGTGGAATCGATTTTTCTCGAACAATGATCGTAAGTTGACCATCGACGGTGTTAGTTTTGCTCAAATCTAGATGGAATATCTCGTTTACACTTGCTAATGGTAAAGCGAATGGTTGTCCAGACACGCCTACCATAAGTGTCGGCAGGATAGCTAGAGTCAACGGAACCTTGATGGTGATCTTGGTGCCTTTACCCATTTCGGAGTCAATATCAATAGACCCGTTTAAGGTATTGATCGCGGTTTTAACCACGTCCATACCTACACCACGCCCCGAAATATCCGAGATTTCTGTCTTGGTCGAAAATCCTGGCATGAAGATGAGGTTATAACACTCTTTAGGAGACAGTCGTCCCGCTGCATCCGCATCCATCAAACCACGATCAACAGCGATGCTTCTGAGTTTGTCGGCGTTCATACCGCCGCCATCATCAACAATACTCAGTTCAATATGATCACCTTCCTGCGATGCAGAAAGTATCACTTTACCTGTACGCGACTTACCATTTTCGACACGGACATCAGGCATTTCTATACCATGGTCAACCGAGTTACGAACTAAGTGAATCAATGGATCAGCGAGTGCCTCAACCAAGTTTTTGTCTAGGTCGGTCTCTTCACCACGCATTTCTAGAACAATATCTTTCTTCAAGGTACGTGCTATATCACGCACAACTCGAGGGAAACGCCCGAATACTTTCTTGATAGGCTGCATTCGAGTTTTCATTACCGCACCTTGGAGGTCTGCAGTAACAACATCTAGGTTAGCGACAGCTTTCGACATTTCTTCGTCGTTGCTATTCAATCCTAAGCTAACCAATCGGTTACGAACCAATACAAGTTCACCAACCATGTTCATGATGTCATCCAATGTTGATGTATCAACACGAACTGTTGCGTCAGCTTGAGGCTTCTTCGACTCTTTTGCCGCTGCTGGTGTCTGCGCTTTCGCTGGTGCTGCTGGTTTCGCTGCGGCAGGCTTCTCAGCAGGTTTAGGTGCTGGTTTAGCGGCAGGCTTCGGCTCAGCTTTTGGCGCTGGCGCAGGAGTTGGTGCTGCGGCAGCTGGAGCTACAGGGTTTGTTGCAGCTTCAAGCTCTTCGGGAGATGGACCTTTACCAGAACCATGAAGTTGATCAAGCAAGTTCTCAAATTCATCATCTGTCTTTAAGTCTCCGCCAATACCACCAGAAGGCGCTGCAGGGGCAGGAGCGGCTGGTGTGACAGGAGCTGGGGCAGGAGAATCAGATGCGCCACCAGTAGGGCTGCCACCTGAGCCATGCAGCTCATCGAGAAGCTTTTCAAACTCATCATCCGTAATGTCATCACCACCAGACGCAATGTCTGCAGCTGGAGCTGGGGCTGGTGCAGGCGTACTACTTGAAGCTGATGGCGAACCTTTGCCATGCAATTCATCGAGCAAAGCTTCAAACTCATCTTGAGTTATTTCATCAATTGACCCTGCATCAGTGGAATCACTAGAAGCAGGTGCAGCTGGCGCTTCCACCACAGGATCAGGAGCCGCGACGGGAGCAGGTTCTTCAGCAACTGGGGCAGCTTCATCAGCACTTTCAGGTTTACACAAACGATGAAGCTCTTCGATTAATACTGGGTCTGCAGGCGTAAGCGGCTGTCTCTCTTGAACGGCTTCGAACATGATGTTCACTGCGTCAAGTGCTTGCAGAATGGTATCCATCAGCTCAGCACTTACAGATCGCTGGCCATTACGTAAAATGTCGAAGATATTCTCCGCACCGTGACAAACGTCTACCAGCTCGGTAAGAGCCAAAAACCCAGCACCGCCTTTTACGGTGTGGAAACCACGGAATATTGCATTCAACAGATCTTTATCGTCTGGATTGTTTTCCAGTTCTATTAACTGCTCTGAAAGCAGTTCCAGGATCTCACCAGCCTCGACCAAAAAGTCCTGTAGAATATCTTCGTCTAATTCGTAACTCATATATAACCCCTAGAAGCCAAGACTCGACAGCAAGTCATCAACATCGTCTTGTGAAGCGACAGCGTCTTCACGCTCGTGAGCGTTAATAATTGGGCCTTCTGCTTCGGCACCATTCTTCGCTTTGTCCTCTTCGTGCTCGTCTGTTTGTTGCTCAACACCAAAGGCCGTCAAAATTTCGACAAGTCGGTCTTCTACCTCACGAACTAAGGTAATGACACGTCGGATGATTTGTCCAGTAAGGTCTTGAAAGTCCTGAGCCATAAGAATTTCCGTTAATTGGCTTCTCAACTCAGAGCTATCCCCCTCAACCTGGGTCATCAGTTCATCGATTCGATGGCAAAGAGATTTAAACTCATCCAGCTCAATACGCCCGTTCATAAGCCGGTTCCATTGAGGGCGAACCAGCATTAAATGCTCATGCAGGTTGTCTGCCATTGGAAGAGAACGTTCGACCGCGTCCATAGTTTTATTTGCAGCGGTTTCCGTTTTTTCTATCACATACTCTAGACGATCTCTCGCATCAGGGATCTCATCTGTAGCGATTTCATTCATTCGCTGATCGACTTTGAATTGCGTTAAAGAATCGTGCAATTCCCGAGTCAATGTTCCAATTTCATGGATCACTGGATTCTCGATAGTCTTTGAAATAGATTTGACGAGATCGTTAGCTTCTTGTTGCTTGTCGCCTTCCAACAAGCTAACCAACTCTTTCGCTTGCTCTAAAGAAATCATTCTACTTTTGCCCTTTCAACGCCTCTGTATGTGTGTTTGTTATAAGCGTAATAATGGCTTTACAAACGCTCGAAGATTTTATCTAGTTTTTCTTTCAGCGTTGCAGCAGTAAAAGGTTTGACGATGTAGCCATTAACCCCTGCCTGTGCTGCTTCGATAATTTGCTCGCGCTTGGCTTCAGCAGTAATCATCAAAACAGGAAGGTGCTTAAGCTCATCATCAGCTCGAATATTCTTAAGCAGGTCAATGCCTTGCATACCAGGCATATTCCAATCCGTTACGACGAAGTCAAATTCGCCTTTCTTGAGCATTGGTAAAGCGGTAAGACCATCATCAGCTTCCTGAGTGTTGTTGAAACCCAGGTCACGAAGTAGGTTCTTAACAATACGGCGCATTGTTGAAAAGTCGTCAACAATGAGGATCTTCATGTTTTTATTCAAAATTGCCTCCACTGAGGTCGAAGTCAGTGTTATTACTCGTTAATTGTCCACGCACTAAGCTTAGCTCGTAAACGTTGCATAGATTGGCTATGTATTTGACTAACGCGAGATTCGCTGACATCTAATACTTCCCCAATTTCTTTTAAATTTAGCTCTTCATCGTAATAAAGCGAGAGAACTAGGGCTTCCCTTTCAGGAAGAGTTTTAATAGCTTCAATAAGGGCATGTCGGAAAGATTCGTCTGCTACCCCTTTGAATGGTAGGTTATCTTCGGACGCTTCGTGTGGAGATATTGCATCTTCTGACACACCAAGGTCTTCAATTCCTACCAGTCGTGAACAGTTTATATCAGTTAGCGCATTATGGTACTGTTCTAGCGACATATTTAAGTGTTTGGCTACTTCTGCATCAGTTGGATCACGGTTTAATTGTGATTCTAGCTCATTTATCGCCTGACTGATGCTTCGATTGTTCTTATGTACCGATCTTGGTACCCAGTCACCACGTCGCATTTCATCTAACATAGCGCCGCGAATCCTAATACCAGCATAGGTTTCAAAGCTTGCGCCCTTACTTCCATCGTAGTTTTGCTGAGCTTCAATTAACCCTATCATTCCTGCTTGAATCAAATCATCCACCAATACACTAGGTGGCAATCGACCAATGAGATGATGGGCAATTCGCTTTACAAGATCGGAGTAACGCTCCAAGAAAGCCGATTGGCTTCCTGGGTTACCAAATTGATCGTATGTCAGCGCCTTAGTCACCAAAAGGCTCTCCTGCTACTTCTCTGTTATTAAGTAAGCGTTCAACAAAAAACTCTAAATGTCCACTCGGAGTTTTAGGAATTGGCCAAGTTAATGCTTTGTTTGCTAACGAACTGATAGCCAATGCAGCCGGAGAACGCGGAAATGCGTCCACCACAATCTTCTGCTTTTTCACCGCCTGACGTACTTTATCATCAAGAGGGATACAAGCGACGAGCTCGAGACTAACATTGAGAAATCGTTCTGTGACCAAGGTCAATTTTGCAAACAATTCTCGCCCTTCACGGTAACTTCTTACCATATTGGCTACAATTTTAAAGCGTTGAACCTGATGTTCACGACTTAATAGTTTAATCAATGCATAGGCATCTGTAATGGATGTAGGCTCGTCACACACCACAATCAAGACATCTTGAGCTGCACGTGAAAAACTTACGACCATATCTGAAATACCTGCCGCGGTATCAATCAGAAGTACATCCATATCTTCTTCAAGAGAACCGAAAGCACGAATTAAACCAGCATGTTGGGCTGGTGACAACTCTGTCATGCTTTGAGTACCCGAAGTAGCTGGAATAATTTTTACGCCAAAAGGTCCTTCGACCATGGCGTCTTTCAGCTCGCATTCTCCAGCCAATACATGCCCTAGATTTCTTTTTGGTCGAATGCCTAGCATTACGTCAACGTTGGCTAACCCGAGATCGGCATCCAACACTACAACTTTTTTGCCTTGACGCGCCATTGAAAGTGCTAAACCAAGTGTGACATTTGTTTTACCAACACCGCCTTTACCGCCAGTAACCGAAATTACTTTAGTAAGAGTTGGTTGCGTTAAGCGACGGAGGCCGCTGGCTTGATCTTGTATCATATTTTTATTCATAGTAGTCCGCCGCTTAAAGTCCTTCCGATTCACTATTCCAATAGTGAGGTTCATCTTCCGCTGACTTCTCTAGCAACTCATTTGCTTTTGCAAGCATATACTTAGGTTGAGCTATCACAATATCCTCTGGCACCCTTTGTCCGTTGGCAATGTAAGCCACAGGGATGGCATTTTGAATAACCACGCTGATAACCTCTCCTAAGCTCAGGGACTCATCTAACTTGGTCAAAATACAGCCAGAAAGAGGAATCCGTTTAAAATGGTCGATGGTTTCTTGCAGCACTTTTCGCTGTGCTGTTGTAGGTAAAACGAGATAGCTGCTAATCACTTCACCGCTTTCCTGCATTAACGTATCTAGCTGTTCGGAAAGTCGTACATCTCTTTGTCCCATACCAGCTGTGTCAATTAAGATAAGTCTTCGATTTCTAAGCTGATATATGACTTCGGCAAGTTGTTCAGAATCTTTAGCAACTCTTACCGGACAGCCCATAATTCGACCATAAATCGACAGTTGTTCGTGTGCACCGATACGATAGGTATCTGTTGTCACCAACGCGACATTATCGGCACCGTACTCCATGGCAGCTCGCGCAGCCAGTTTTGCTACAGTTGTTGTCTTACCCACACCTGTAGGTCCGAGCAAGGCCACAACGCCACCGCGTTTTAAAATATCTTCACGGGGAATGGTTACTTGATCTGAAATCAGACCTAACAAGGCTTTCCAAGCATGTACTGGTGGGGTGTCTTCAGGGATGTAGCATGCCATTTGATCTGCAAGCTCCTGAGAAACCCCCATTCGCTCCAATCGCTTTATCAACATGGCTCTTAGAGGCTCACGACGCTCAACCTCTTGCCACATTAATCCAGAAACTTGGTGCTCAAGTAGACGGCGAATAGACGTCATTTCTTCACGCATGTTCTCCAGTTCTTCTGGATTTCCATTGTCGCGCGTGTCGCGTTCGCCTTTATCGTATCGAGTCGGATCTAACTTAGGTGCGCGCCTGTCTGTGGAAGAATCATCTTTGAGTAACCGAGATAACCCAGACTCTTCGGCAAGCGAGCGTCCAGAGGCACCCATTCCAGAAGGTGAAGAAGAGCGACGGCGATCGTAAGGTTCTGAGTCTTTGTTTGAAGATTGACGCTTTAATAGCGCTTCCAATGAATCTGCTTCTGTGCTTTTTTCTGAGTCAGCTTCTTGGCTGTACTGCTTTAACATGTTGGCAAAACGGCGAGTCATTGAACCGCTACCCTCGCCTATGCTGACTTTGTCATCTTTTAGTTCTCTTCTCGGAGACGACATTTGTGAATAGTCGTTTGAGCTACGAGAAGCGCTAGAATCTCTATTTCCATTTTTTGCCGCGCTGTCGCCGTCGATCGCCGCAACTATTTCGACGCCGCCAGTCACTCGCTTGTTAGACATGATCACAGCGTCCGATCCAAGTTCTTCTTTCACTTGAAGCAGCGCACCGCGCATATCTTTGGCAAAAAATCGTTTAATTTTCAAAATCGCTTTCCAAATCTAACAATGTTTAGTTTCCGACGGCCTGAACAATTCTAATTTGCTTTTCATCCGGTATTTCCTGATAGGAAAGTACTCTTAAGTTCGGGATGGTGTTCTTCACAAATTTTGCGAGCGTTGTTCTTAATACACCTGATGTCAGTAATACTGCTGGCTCACCCTTGAGCTCTTGGTCATGTGTGGCTTGGCTCAACGAGGACTGCAATCGCTCTGCTAATCCTGGCTCAATGCCTGCCGACTCTCCACCTGACGCCTGCATAGTTTGATGCAATATTTGTTCCAACTCAGGAATTAAGGTAATTACTGGCAATTCTGGCTCTATCCCGTTGATTTCCTGAACGATTAGTCGTTTCAACGAAATTCGAACCGCAGCGGTAAGTATGTCGGGTTCTTGACTCTTTGATGAATACTCGGACAGAGTTTGAACAATGGTGCGAATATCTCGGATAGGAATGGCTTCATTGAGCAAGTTTTGTAGCACTTTAACCACCACACCAAGCTGAAGCTGGTCCGGTACAAAATTCTCGACCAATTTCGGTGCATTTCTTCCCAGCATTTCCAATAGATTTTGGACTTCTTCATGACCAATTAACTGCGAAGCATTGTTTGTGAGTAGCTGGCTCAAGTGAGTCGCAAGTACGGTTGACGAATCGACAACGGTATAACCTAGAGCCTGAGCGGTTTCTTTCTGATCGTCTTTCACCCATACGGCTTCTAAACCAAATGCAGGGTCAATGGTGGCTTCACCCTCTACGACGCCATAAACTTGACCAGGGTTAATCGCCAACTCTTGATCGGCACGAATTTCGGCTTCACCTACTGCCACGCCCATTAACGTTATGCGGTAACTGTTTGGTGGCAGTTCGAGATTATCGCGAATGTGGACAGCAGGTATGAGGAAACCAAAATCTTGTGATAACTTTTTGCGGACACCTTTTACGCGCTCAAGCAGTTCTCCACCTTGGTCCCGGTCAACTAGCGGAATCAAGCGATAACCAACTTCCAATCCAATCACGTCTACAGGCTGAACATCGTCCCACGACAGTTCTTTCTGAGAAACAGGCTCAGCTTCTTGTTTCGCTGGAGTCTTCGGTTTATTCGCTTCTTCTTTCTGTTTTTTGTTGATGTAGTAAGCACCACCACCCGCGATGATAGCCAGCAGTAGGAAAGCAAAATGTGGCATTCCAGGCACAATACCCATAACCCCTAATATGCCCGCTGTGATCATGAGCGCTTTCGGGTTATCGAACATCTGGAACACCATTTGTTGTCCCATATCTTCGTCAGTATTTTGGCGAGTCACCATTATCGCTGCGCCAATCGAGAGCAAGAGCGACGGCAATTGAGCGACCAAACCGTCACCGATGGTTAGCAATGTGTAGATTTGAACTGCATCACCAAAATTCACGTCGTGCTGGATCATACCGATGGAGAGACCACCAATGATGTTGATAAACAAGATCAAAATACCAGCAATGGCATCTCCTTTAACAAACTTTGACGCACCATCCATCGAACCATAGAAGTCAGCTTCTTTGGTCACTTCAAAGCGCCGAGTCCTGGCTTGCTCCTGATCGATAAGCCCTGCGTTCAAATCGGCGTCAATCGCCATTTGTTTACCTGGTAATGCATCCAAAGTAAATCGAGCACTTACTTCTGAAATTCGCCCTGCACCTTTGGTGACAACCATGAAGTTAATGATCATCAAAATAAGGAAGACAACCAAACCAACAGCGTAGTTACCCCCAATAACAACGTTACCAAAGGCTTCGATTACGTTACCTGCCGCGCCTGGTCCTTCGTGACCATAGAGCAAAACAACACGAGTAGACGCTACGTTGAGCGCAAGCCTCATAAGAGTCGCGACCAGTAGGACCGTAGGAAACGCTGCAAAATCAAGAGGGCGACGAGTGTATACCGTCACTAACAAAACGACCATTGCGAGCGCAATATTGAACGTGAACATTAAATCCAGCAGAAACGGAGGCATGGGCAACACAATCATCGCGAGTGTCGCGAGGACCAGTACCGGAGCCCCTATTGCGGGCATTGCCCGATTACTCATATTGGGCAGTTTTTCTGCAAATGGCAGGTTCAATTTCATAAGAAGCTAAATAGAAGATTTATAAGTTAAAACGCAAGGTGAAGGCTATTATGCAAATTCCAGTCCATTTGAATAGTCAAAAATTTGTCTTATCGATAGATAGCGAGAGTATTGAATTATCAATGTCTTAAGTCTGGTGGAATCGGCATGTTCTTCTCTTTTAGTGTAGGGCGTTCTCCGCCTCGTTTTCGGAACTGCTTCAACTGGAATACATACGCAAGTACTTGAGCCACCGCCGTAAATAAACCGTCAGGAATTTGTTGTTCCAGCTCAGTGGAATGATAAAGTGCACGAGCAAGTGGTGGTGCAGGGACGACGTAAATATCGTGCTCTCTGGCGATTTCTCGAATTTTTAACGCGATATGATCGGTACCTTTTGCGACCACAATGGGTGCTTTGTCGGTTTTTTGATTGTAGCGAAGCGCAACAGAGAAGTGCTCTGGGTTGGTAATAATCACATCGGCCTGTGGAACATCTGCCATCATCCGACGCTGCGCCATTTCACGCTGAAGCATTCTAATGCGCCCTTTCACCTCTGGCTTACCTTCCGTCTCCTTGAATTCGTCTTTCACTTCCTGCTTAGTCATTTTTAACTGATTCGCGTGCTGCCATATTTGGAAAGGAATATCGATGGCCACCACAACCAGCAATGAGCAGCTAATAAGCAATGTGAAGTTAAGCAGAATGTCCAAAGCGTGGAATATATTGGCTGGGAACAAATCTAAACTCAGCTGAAACAGGTCTTTACGGGACGCTTGTATCAGGTAAAACGCAACACCCGCGACCAAAAGCACTTTCAAGATTGATTTAATCAATTCAACCCAACTCTGCATACCGACCATCCGTTTCAGGCCACTAAGTGGGTTCATTTTAGACGCTTTTGGCATCGCAGCTTCAACAGAAAAGCTGATCCCCCCCACTCCAGCAGCACCTGCTAAGGCTGCCACAAAGAGAGTAACCAAAATCAACAGGAGAGGAAGTATCAGGTAAACCATGGCTCCGAAGATAATCTCGATGAGCTTGCCAAAGTCATAGATTTCTTCTCGGCTCAAAGAGAATAGGCGTGACATCACCGTGAACAGCCCTCTTGCGAGAGATTCACCAAACCACATTAGCGCCACAGACCCAATCACTAAAACAGACACGGAAGCAAGTTCCTTAGAGCGGGCGACTTGCCCTTTTTCTCTCGCCTGTTTTAGCCGCCTGGGCGTGGCGTCTTCTGTGCGTTCCTGACCGTCTGATTCTGCCAAAAAAGCCTCCTAGTGCTTATTGACCTAACAATTCATATCGATAAGGCGGCAAATTTGCCCACGCCCTTCGAGCCAAATCAAGTCGTAGTGGGTAAACAACCCAGCGATGATATACCAACAAATCAGTAAACCGACTAACAAGGCAAACGCAAAACCGAGCGAGAATATGTTCAATTGAGGTGCCGCTCTTGTCATTACCCCGAACGACAAGTTAATGGTAAGTAGAGCGATAATACCCGACAACGACATGCTCAGCGCCATTTTAAACATAGTACCAAACCACAAAGCGAGCTCTCGGTAATCAACCGAATTCAACGCCCCTTGGCCGATAGGTAAAGCGGTAAAACTCATAACAACCAATTGGATCATTTGCAGATGACCATCAGTCGATAGAAAAAACATGGTCGCCAAAAACATGAATAACTGACCAAGTAAGGGCGTATTTTGTCCGTTTGCGGGATCGACCATAGACGCAAAACCCAAACTGGACTGCATACCTAGGATTTGACCCAATACAACAAACGTTTGCAGCATAAACTGAGTAACGGTCCCCATGGCA
This sequence comes from Vibrio penaeicida, assembly GCF_019977755.1. Taxonomy (NCBI): domain Bacteria; kingdom Pseudomonadati; phylum Pseudomonadota; class Gammaproteobacteria; order Vibrionales; family Vibrionaceae; genus Vibrio; species Vibrio penaeicida. Next base: position 2,946,240 of record NZ_AP025144.1, read on the forward strand.
ATGCCGATCACCAGTTGCTCAAACGTCGTTAAAAAACCTTGAAAAGACAATAGCTCGATATCTTCAGGAACAGCGGGAATAGCGGGCATTACCGCAAACGTAATAGCGAGACCTAGATACAAACGGATCCGGGTAGATACAAATCTTGCCCCCGTCACGGTCATGACCATTAACATCGCTGAAATCCGGCTATAAGGCCAGAAGTAGTTAGCTATCCAGTCGAGAATGATGTCTGCAGAAAACTCCATACCCGCCTCTAATGCAGAACAGTTGGCATGCGTTCAATCAGCTCGAAGAAAAACTCCATCAGCATACGTGTCATCCAATGCCCGAATAACATCAAAGCCAAGAGCGTGACAACTAGCCTAGGAAGAAAACTCAGTGTTTGTTCGTTGATGGACGTAGCCGCTTGGAAAATGGCAACAACCAAACCAATAATAAGGCTGGGAATAATGATTGCGCATACCATGACCAGAACCAACCATAGCGATTCTCGGAAAAGGTCAACGAACATTTCAGGAGTCATACATTCCCTCCGCTATATTGCAAAACTGCCAGCTAAGGTGGATAAGATGAGGTTCCAACCATCAACCAGCACAAATAGCATGAGTTTAAAGGGCAAAGAAACGATCATCGGAGAAAGCATCATCATACCCATAGCCATTAATACAGAGGCAACCACCAAGTCGATGACCAAAAATGGCAAAAAGAGCATAAAACCGATCTGAAACGCGGTCTTCAACTCCGACGTTATAAATGCAGGGATAAGAATACTCATCGGCACGTCTTCGGGGTTATTTACCTGAGCCCCTGAGATATTGACGAATGTTTCCAAATCTTTAACACGCGTCTGCTTAAGCATGAAGTCCTTCATAGGTACTTGAGCCAAAGTAAACGCATCACGAGCGGTAATCTGTTCATTTACATATGGCTGAATGGCTTCATTATTTACTCGGTCTATTACAGGGGACATGATGAAGAAGGTGAGAAAAATGGCAATACCAATAATCACCTGATTAGACGGCGTTTGTTGCAAACCCATAGCTTGACGCAATATCGACATCACCACGACAATTCGGGTAAACGACGTCATCAAAATCACCATTGCAGGCAAGAAGCCCAACAATGTCATTAAGGCCAAGACTTGTAAGTTTATCGAGTAATCTTCAGTACCATCAGGGTTCGTAGTCACCGTTATCGCTGGAATACCACTTCCGGGAGCACCACCTGAGATAAACGCACTTGAAGAGCCTGTTGCAGTCTGTGATTCCGCCACCGCAATATTTTGCGAACCTACCGCATTCGTCGGAATTGTACTCGCCAATTCTTCCTGCGCTACCACCGAGGTCGAATGGCATAAAAACAGAAACGCTGCCAGTAAGGCAGCGATAAAATTATTTTTTTTCATCTTTTTTCAATAACTGACTAAGTTGTTGGGCGAAGGGTGCCGACACGGGTTGTGCGTCTTCGACAGGCTTGTCCAGTTTAGAAACCAAATTTATAGAGTTCGCGGTTATGCCTACGAGAAACTGCTCTTCTCCGGCCTGCACTATCACTAGCCGTTCTTTTGTTCCAACAGGTAGCTGGCGAACTATTCTTAGCCCATCTTGCCCCATCATACTAGGCAAACGCATTCGCTTTAATGCCCATGCCAATATGAAAATAATCGCGATAACAAAGAGCAAAGATCCCAGTGTTGCAGCCATATCTAACTGACCAGCACTGGAGGCCAATGCCGGCACAGGCAGAAACAACCACCAGCCAAAGAGTTTTTTCATGGCTACCTAAGTTTCTTGATTCGTTCAGTTTGGCTAATAACGTCGGTTAGACGAATACCAAACTTGTCGTTCACCACAACGACTTCACCGTGCGCGATCAAAGTTCCATTGACCAGTACATCCAGTGATTCACCAGCAACTCGGTCCAATTCAACAACGGAACCTTGGTTCAGTTGTAATAAGTTACGAATGCTGATTTGTGAACGCCCAACTTCCATCGAAATTGTGACGGGAATATCCATGATGGTGTCGAGTTTACGACGCTCATCTTCAGAAATCGGAGCTGGCTCATTAGACAATTCTTCAAGGGGAGCCGCTTCAACATCATCATCGCCACCAGATGCTAACGGGTCTTCGCCTAATGCAGCGGCCCATTCATCTGCCAGTTTTTGATCTTCGTTTGGATCCATACTCAATCACCTACTCATTTGTTTCTGGCGAGATTTCTTCAAACTCATCGCCACTATCTAGTTCTGATTCCATGTCATTGCCAAGGAATACCAAATCGGATTTAACCACATCTGGACGCTTAATTTTTTCAGAAACCTGCACAGCCAATTTATCACCGGAGCGACCCATTTTAACTCGGTATGTTGGCAGTTCTTCTACAAACATTGTCGCGTTCTCAGGCATCTCAATTGGGATAATGTCGCCAGGTCTTAGTTCCATCAAGTCGCGAAGGGAAATATCCCGCTCCAACAAGTTCACTCGGAAATTGACGGGAACATCCATAATTTCTTCTTTTAGCGCCGAGCTCCAACGTACGTCAGTTTCCATCTTATCGGATTGAACACCGGCATCTAAGAGCTCACGGATCGGTTCAACCATGGAGTACGGCATCACAACATGAAAATCACCGCCTCCACCATCCACTTCAATATGGAAGCTGCTCACGACGATCACCTCAGTCGGGCTCACGATATTCGCCATACTTGGGTTTACTTCTGAATCCAAATACTCAAATTCAACGCCCATAACAGGTGACCACGCTTCTTGATAATCTGCAAATACGATTTTCAGAAGCAGTTGGATAATTCGACGTTCCGTCGGTGTAAACTCTCGCCCTTCGATCCGAGCATGGAAGCGACCATCACCACCAAAGAAGTTTTCCACCAAGATAAAAACTAATCGCGCTTCCATGGTAATAAGCGCTGTACCTTTAAGTGGTCTAAAACGCACCATGTTCAAACTGGTTGGTACATAAAGGGTGTTTTGGTATTCACCAAACTTCACCATTTGTACACCGTTAATCGATACCTCTGCGGTTTTCCGCAGCATGTTAAACAAACTTATTCGAAGGTGCCGAGCAAAGCGCTCATTGATGAGCTCCAAGGTCGGCATTCGACCACGAACAATTCTGTCTTGAGACGAAAAATCATAGTCGGATGTGTTCTCGGGGGACCCACCACCGGCATCAAGATCATCATCATCTCCGTCATCTACATCATCTACACCATGCAGTAACGCATCAATCTCATCTTGGCTTAATAAGTCTGTCACAGGATACCTATTGCATTACGAAGTCAGTAAACAGCACTTTCTCAATGACAGGCTGCCCTACTAGCTGACTCAAAGCAGCTTTAATATCGTCAGTTGCCTGATCACGTAGCTGCCCACGACCTAAAGGAGTACGAAGTTGCTCAGCAGTAGCGACTCCAAACGTAGAAAGAAGGGTGCTTTCAATCAGAGGAGAATGGTGTTTTGCCGTTCCCTCATTTTCGCTCCCTCTCACCATAATTTGGACTTTGATTTGCACCAATCTGTCTTTCTTATCCCCTGTAACGTTAAATACAAACGGCTGTGGGATATTGACATAAGAAGCGGGTTCATTAGTGGGAACTGCTGCTTCTTCTGCTACTGGAGTTTCTTCTGCAGGATCGGATCCCATCAAGAAAAAGGCTGCGCCACCGCCACCAGCAAGTAAAACGACTACCGCTATGATGATGATCAGGAGCTTGCTTTTTCCTTTGGGCGCGTCTGCGTCTTGTTGTTCTTCTGCCATAAACGTCTCGGTTAAATAGAAGGTTAAGTTATAATGTTAAGCGTAAAAACTGATTCCATCACGGTTTGGTTTCACATCAACGTTAACTTCGAGCGATTCGTCACCCTCTGAGCCAAATTCGCTATCAATGCCATCGCCATCTTTACCTTTTCCGGAACCCTGCCCCGCAACATACTGACTTTGTTGCTGTTGTCCTGCATTTTGCTGCTGAACGGACGTATCTGCAAGCTGTAAACCTTGTTGAGACAACATTTCTCTCAATCTGGGCATTGCTTGTTCAACAATGTCTCGGGTTTGTTGGTTCGCAACCGTAAATTGAACCGACGCAATGTCGTTATTCATCGTCATGCGAATTTGCATTCGCCCTAATTCTGGCGGGTCTAAGCGAATGTCGACATTTTTGAGGTTTTTAGACAGCATCATCTGAACACGTTCGGCGAGCTGATCACCTGCCGCGGCACCGTCTCGAGATAACTGTAGTGGTGATTGCTGAGTGGTTGCTACAGCTTGCCCCTCTGCTTTAGCTTGTGCCGCGGTTAAACCTTGTTGCGACGCGACACCAGCGAGTTGTTGGGAAAAATCAGCTTTTTCGCCATGACCATTTTCATTGCCTTTAGCCAGTTTAGTCGCGCCTAAAACAGCTGCACTTCCGGCTACCGATGCTGCTGCCACATTACTGGTTTGAGTCGCTGCACCAGCCGTCATGCTTTGTGCAATCATCTGCTGGTTCATTGCTGCGGCATTGATTTCTTGTGGCATAATTTGTGTCGCGGAAGCCGCCGCCATTCTATCGGCTGGCAACGGAGTCGACGTTGGATTTGCTAAATGGGCAGCAAGAGCTGCGCTAGCGGCCATTTTGGCATTGTTTGTAGACTCTATCGCGCCTTTCGCTGCCTGTAATTCCGCTTTGCTCATCTCTGAAGATGTTGTTGTCCACATTGGCTCGGTATATTGACCTTGAAGTTGTTCAGAAGCCGCCAGTGGTTGGCCATCAAACGATGTCTCTGAAGCTACCTGATTTGCGATAACTCCGGCTCCAACGGCACTGGCTTGAGCACCTTTCAAGTCAACCTTTTGAGTATCTGAAAACGTTGTAGCAAGCTTAGTATCAGAATCCATCGCTGACTGAGTCGCTGTATTTTGTGTCCAGTCAATCTGTGCGTCTTGAGGGCTTTGGTTAGCGTGTTTCAAACCGTTTTGACTGACTGCGCTATTAGCGGTTGCTGCACCTGCAAGCTGCGCATCTTCACCACTTAGCTCGGAAGTACCTTGGACCATTCCTGCTTGTCCAGTCTTATGTAGTGACTCGGCTCCACTTTGTGCCCCATCAACAGAGAGGTTTGACATTGCTCCAGCTGATGTTTGTGCTATTTGACCTTGGTTGGCAACAATCATGCCTCCAGAAGCCATGCCTCCTGAAACGGCGACCGCGCCTTTCACAAAGTCACTGCTTGTTTCATCTGTCACTTGCGAAGACGAAAGCTTACTCGTTTCTGCTGATGCTTTATCAACAGTAGCTGCGCCTATTCCGTTAGAAGCGTCGACATTAGACTGTTGAAGGTATTTGGATTTTGCGTCTGCTATATCTTGCTCAGAAATAGCCTTTTCATTTAATGGCTGACCTGCCGCCCCTGCGACAACCGCAGAATTTTGTGGCAACTTGTTGCCATTGGAATCGATGTTTTCAGCTGAATTAGCGTCGGTTGGAGTGTCTTTTGTTTTTAAGGCTTTATTTGAATCGTCGAGCCGACCAAGCAAGTCATTCCCCTCAGTCATAGTTTGGTCAACGTTTTGTTTTTTAGCGTTTTTTACATCGCCAGCTACGTCTGAGCTTTCCTCAGAACTTGATAGAAGCTTGTCGACAGATTCTTCTCCACCAGCTTCATCTGTCGATACTGCCGCCACCGCGGCAACCTTTGATGATTCAGAGCCTTTGCCTTCTACATTCTCTGTACCTAGCTCACCTTTTGTTTTACTAGACTCTTCTGAACCATCTACTTTGATTTTTTTACTTGATTCAGTGGGCTCAGACTCAGATGAAAAGACAGATTTTAGCGCGTTAAGAAACCCTCCCGATTCACTTTCTTTTGCAGAATCAGTAGATTGGTTGGATTTTCCCAGCAAATAGGATTTGCTTCCGGATTCGTTCACTGACAGAGGATTTTGGCTCATAAACACACTCTCTATGCGTTGGTTCACTCTAGTGACCAACTGCGTCACGATTAACAGTCGACTTTCGGCGATTCAATTCAGTTTATATAAGTCAGAAAGTTTGCAAAAAATGAGCCAATTTGAATTCATATACTCTAGTTACAAGACTAAAATGAACTTTTTCTACGAGCAAATTGCAAAGTGGAAAACTCATCCATTTGTCTTTGCTCTACTTTTTCTTGCTGAATGCGCTTATCCTTTGCTTTTTTTTCAATCATCCACTCATAAGAACGACGGGTTTTACGAGTCTCCAACCAGTGTTCTTCACAATTATTGACCTGTGAAACAAAGTGTTCTTCTGCAGCTTTTTGCTTAGCTAAGGTTTCATCTAGCTGAGTTAAGAATCGATTTAAGTGTCCATACTCACTCGCAGTAAGCCCACCTTTTCCTCGCTCTACCAGCTGATTGCAATAATCCAATCTGTATTTTTCTATTTGCTCGACTTGGCGGTAGTAATCTTCAAGCTCTGCTCTCGACTTATTGAGAGCAAGCACGGACTGAGATTCTTTATCTTTCGCCTGTTCAAGTAAAAACTCTAGAGCATTATTCACTTATTCCTCTCTTAAGATGGCTGCAATATACTGCGAAGCATATTCACACACATTTCATATGGGACCGCTTCTCCCATACCCTGCTGCGCGTACTCATCCAATTTAGGTTTGAGAGTAAAAGCGGTATCAATCGCTGGGTCTGTTCCTGGTTTGTATGCACCAATAGAAACAAGATCTTGGTTTTTACGACAAACTGAAAGCACCTGACGTACGGCTTTCGCCATCATCATGTGTTCATCTGTTGTGATTTGAGGCATAACACGGCTGACGGATTTCTCGACGTCAATCGCAGGATAATGACCAGCATCAGCCAACTCGCGTGACAACACGATGTGACCATCCAAAATGGCTCGCGACGCATCGGCGATCGGGTCTTGTAAGTCGTCCCCTTCCGTTAACACGGTAAAGAAGGCAGTAATCGACCCCTGATTATCATCACCATTACCAGCACGCTCAACCAGCGCTGGTAACTTAGCGAATACCGATGGCGGATAGCCTTTGGTCGCTGGCGGCTCGCCTACAGAAAGGGCAATTTCACGCTGTGCTTGGGCAAAACGCGTTAATGAATCCATTAGCAAAAGAACATCTAACCCTTGATCGCGAAAGTATTCCGCAATGGTCAGCGCTGTCTGACACCCTTTCAAACGCATAAGAGGTGAAGAGTCGGCAGGAGCAGCAACAACGACCGAACGCTGGCGGCCTTCTTTTCCTAAGATCTCTTCAATGAATTCTTTTACTTCGCGCCCACGCTCACCAATCAGCCCCACTACCACCACTTGCGCGGTTGTGCCTCTCGTCATCATACCGAGAGTGACCGACTTACCGACACCGGAGCCAGCAAAGAGGCCAATACGTTGACCTTTGCCTACCGTTAGTAATCCATTTACCGCCTTCAACCCCACGTCCAGCGGTTCTGAAATCGGCTTTCGTGCCAATGGGTTTATGGGCTGACCATTGAATGAGGCTTTTTTCTCTGTATAGATATCACCAAGGCCATCCAGTGGATTGCCCACACCATCAATGACCCGGCCAAGTAACTCCATTCCAACCGACAAACCACTGTCAGTGGTAATTGGCGTTACTTTTGCGCCTGGTAGAACACCTGTAATTTGTTCACTCGGCATTAAATAAAGGCTTTCCCCTGAAAACCCAACCACTTCAGCTTCCATTTCTCCGCTGAGTGTTTCAACCTTACAAAGGCTACCGATAGGGGCTTTACACCCCGTTGCCTCAAGCGTTAAGCCCACCACGCGAACTAGCTTGCCGGAAGCAATGGCTTTCGTGGTTAAACCTTGGGTTTTATAATTGGAAAGTCTTTCTTCAAGAGCCAGCATTACACTTGCTCCTGATGCCGATTTGAACCACAGAAGGATTGAATGACTGAACGGATTCGTTCTTCCATTTTAAAGCTCACACTCGATTCGCCGGCCTCAATATGCACATCTCCTCGATTCAGAGATGGTTCACTGGATAACGTCCAGCTGCGATTTTTAAGTTCTTCCTCGCCGTAAGACGAAAGAACGATGGCCAAATCTTCGGGATTGAGTTTTATTGTGATAGCGTGACCCGCAATAGGCAGAGCTTCAACACTTTGACGAACCGTATCCAATATCACTTGTGGGTTCATCTGCACTTCTACGTGAACCACTTCTTTAACCATGGTGAGAACCATGTCTACCAATTGCTTTTCAACCTGAGCATTCATTAATTCAAGAGGTTGAGCAAATTGGCTTGCCAACGTCATAAAGTGATTTACTTGTTCTTCAATGTAAGTTTGACCAGCTTCAAGCCCCTCTTGCTTACCTTGCTCTGTACCCTCTTGATGACCTGCGGTAAACCCTTCTTCTTTACCTTTTTCGAATCCGTCTTGGTACCCTTTCTCTTGACCTAACGCCATGCCCTCTTGATAGGCGGCTTGCTTTATTTCTTCTATTTGTTCTTCGGTCAGTTCTACCGGCTCTTCAGCTTCGGGCGTGTCAAAGTTGGGGACCCAAGAAGGATCGTATTTGAGGGCGGTATCTTTGGCGTTAGCATTGGCATCACCTGTATAGTCAGGTAACCCCCACGCTTCCGCTTTTTCGGCTATGTCATCTTCATCCGGTCGTAGAAAGCCGCGTTTACGTTCTAATGACATCACACTACCTATTTTGAATTGTTCAAGCTGCGCTCACTAATTGAGCGTATGGGGTTATAGGAATTCGTCTGCGCCACCACCCAGCATGAGCTCGCCATTGTCGGCAAGACGTCGGGCAATCGCCAGAATTTCTTTTTGAGCAGCTTCCACATCGGAAACTTTTACCGGAGCCATCGCTTCCATGTCGTCGCGCATCATATCGGCTGCACGCTTTGACATGTTCTTGAATACTTTCTCGCGAAGACCATCGTCGGCACCTTTAAGCGCTCGTTGTAATACATCTTGTGGAATATCACGCAGCAATTTTTGAATACCGGCGTCGTCCACTTCCATCAAGTTTTCGAACACGAACATCAGATCTTGAATCTGAGTCGCCATGTCTTCATCTTGTTCACGGATTTGGTCCATCAAGATGCCTTCGACACTGTTATCCATGAAGTTCATGATTTCAGCGGCAGCCTTAGTACCACCAATCTTGGCAGCTTGCGCACCGGCTTGACCCGCGAACTGTTTCTCCATGATTTCGTTTAGCTCTGCCAATGCAGAAGGCTGAACTTCTTCTAAGTTGGCGATACGCATAACCAAGTCGAGACGATCACGCTCGGCAAACTGCGACAAGATCTCTGCAGATTGATCGGCTTCGAGATAAGAAAGTACGATAGTTTGAATTTGCGGGTGCTCGTTCACTATGATGCTGGCAACTTGACGAGGGTCCATCCATTTAAGAGAATCCAAGCCTTTCGAGCCAGTACCTAACAATATTTGGTCAACGAGGTTGTTCGCTTTGTCTTCACCCAGGGCAGCAACCAAAGCATTTCGCATAAAGTCTTCACTACCCATACCTATGTTGGTGTATTTCTGAATATCTTCCAGAAACGCGCGATGCACAACGCTAACTTTATCTGAGTTTAGATCGGCTGCCCTCGCCATAGCACTACCCACTCTTTGAACCTGCTTGGGTTCTAGATGACGAATAATGCCTGCGGCATCCGATTCATTTAGGCTCAAAAGCAATATCGCGGCACGTTCCTCTCCAGGAATCGACTCAATATCGATTTCCGAGCCTTTTTCACCGCCATCTTCTGTTTTTGCAACGTCGTTAGCCATCTTCTGACACCCAATTCTTCACTACTTGTGCTGCGAGCTCTGGTTCGTTTGCAACCAGTGCACGCACCGCTTTCAATACATCTTCATCTTTGTGCAGGTTAGGTAAGTCAATACCTGAACCAAATTCAAAGGCATCGCCCGCGTCGATATCACTACCAATCAAGCTGGTATCGCCATCCGCCGACAGTGGAAGTCCATCGGCACCAAATTCTGAATCCTCGTCCTCTTCCGAATGAGGGTTGATAAGTTTCTTCATCGCTGGGCGTACCAAAATCAAGATGATTGCGATGATAACCAGCGCACTTGCCAGCCAACGAATCCAGTCGTTGAAATTCGGGTGTTCCCAGATTGGCACATCCATCATGACTTCGGCTTCTGGTTCTGCAAACTTGACACTAAGAACGTTCAGCAAATCACCGCGTGTTTCATTAAACCCAACAGCACCGATCAGTACACTTCGAATGGCATCAATCTCTGCTTGAGCCAACGGTTGGTAAGTCACATCACCCGTTTCCGCATTAACGCTCGGTTTATGACGGATAGCTACAGACACCGTTTGGCGGTTTACGGTACCTGTTTGTCTACGTTCATGGCTAATAGTGGTATCTAACTCAAAATTTCGAGTGGCTTCTTTGTGAACAGAACCTTGCCCAAGCAAAGAGCCATCTTTCATCTGTTTCACATCTTGAGGGATGGACGCATCCGCAGGCGGCTGGTTTGAAAGCGCACCAGGTACACCGGCAACCACATTTCCGTTGTTGTAATCTTCTAACGTATATTCGCTGCGTGTAGAAGGTGTATTGGGATCAAATCGTTTGCGAGTTTGCTCCACAGCACTAAAGTCGAGCTCAATGTCTACTTGAGAGGTGTAGTTCCCGATACCCAAAATAGGGATAAGAACCGAATCGATTTTTTCTCGTAAAGCCTGCTCTTGCTTGCGTTCTAGTTCATGTTCTTTTCGGCGAGCTGTTGCCATTGGATCTTGCGACCCCGAGCTGAGCAACCGACCATGCTGATCGGTTACGGTTACTCGTGTCGGCTTCATGCCAGGTACGGCGCTGGATACCATGTCGACAATGGAATCCACTTCTTCTTGCTTAAGAGAGTTTGTGGAACCAAGCGTCAAAAATACGGTAGCTGACGCTTCTTGATTATGGCGAACAAACACGCTTTGTTTAGGTAAGGCGAGTAAAACTTGTGCTTTACGAACTTGTCGCATTTGTTCGATAGCTTTACCAAGTTGTCTTTCTCGGCTGAGTTTCAAGCGTTCTTGCTCTAAACGCTGGGAAACACCAAACCCCATATCCTGCAGAAGAATGTCATCACCCGCTGGATCCGGTTGATTCAAGCCCGCTCGGGTCATGTTGAGTTTGATGTTGCTGTATTCGCTCACTGGAACACGAATCGTATTCCCTTCGAGGTTATAGTCAATTTTCTGTTGGTCAAGATAGTCAAGAACGGGGATCAGTTCTTCTGTCTCATATGTTCCTAGCGGACGTAACTCAGGTTCACGCACCCAAAAGAACACCATGACGATAAGCGCTACACATATTGAAATAGCAACAACCAAAACCACCTGACGCAATAGGTCTAGATCACCCATTGACATGTCAAACTTCGAGGAGCTTTGCTCATCTAAGTCTAGGTTTTGACTCTCGTTATCCAGGTCACTTCCTACTGCTACTGCACCACCATCGGATACCGCGAGATCTGTTGATTTGTCTTCAGCCACTTGTCACTACCTGTTTTATACTGGCATGTTCATCAGCTCTTTATAAGCTTCTACCAGTTTATTTCTTACTTGAATCGTCGCGTCAAAAGCCACGCTAGATTTGTTTCGAGCAATCATCACATCAGACAACGATACGTTAGGGTCGCCTTGGTCAAATCGAGTTGCTAGCTCTCCGGATTGCTTCTGTAGCGCATTAACGTTGTTTATGGCGTTATCCAATAGCGCACCAAAATCAGAGGAAACCTGCTGTCCTGTAGCGGGTTTAGTGGAGTTTGTCGCTTCAAGCATCATCGCTTGCATTTCCTGATTCATTCCACCAATTTTCATTGTTCACCTCTGTCGTCAATATTCTGACTTGTTACTGCATTCTATTCTTTGACGCTGCAATTAATATGCCACTAACCAGTGGCGCAAGTATGACGCTTATCAGTTAGGGATATCAATACCTGAATCACGCATTTTTGCTAACTTGTAGCGCAAGGTTCTTGGGCTGATACCTAGCTTTTCTGCCATTTCTTTTCTGCGCCCGTTACATTCTGCCAAAGTATCCAAAATAATAGCGTATTCCTGCTCTCTTAGCTCAGAACCTAGACCATCAGCAGAAGCTCCCATGGTTTTTGTGATCTCATTATCGGGTTCAGCAATAGGTTTAACGGAAGGTATGGCCACATCACCCGATTCAACAACGGCTTGCAAGCTGTTCGCATCTTCCCAATCAACACCTTCAAGTAGGATATGGTCGGACCCGATATCGCCTTGTTCGCTTAATATTAATGCTCGCTGGATAACGTTATCGAGCTCACGAACATTACCAGGCCAAGGGTACGAAACTAATTTTTGCAAAGCAGTAGCAGAAACGTTAGGAACCGGCATGCCTAATTTTTTACAATGGCGCTCCGCCAAATGTTTGGCGAGCGGCTCAATATCCCCCTGACGCTGGCACAGTGGTGGCCAAGCAATTGGGAATACATTCAAGCGGTAATACAAATCTTCTCGGAAATTGCCTTGAGCTACGTATTGTTTCAAATCACGGTTACTGGTTGCTAACACACGTACATCCAGTTTAATACTTTTACGGCTACCTAAACGTTCAACCTCCCGTTCCTGTAAAACACGGAGCAGTTTAGCCTGTAGATTCAAGTCCATTTCACTGATTTCATCTAGCAAAATGGTACCGCCTTGCGCTTGTTCAAATTTCCCTGGGCATGCCTGAACGGCACCGGTAAACGCCCCTTTCTCGTACCCAAACAGTGTGGCTTCCAGCATGTTATCGGGAATAGCGGCACAGTTGATAGCAACAAAAGGGCCATCACTTCGCTGAGATGCATTGTGTATGTATCGAGACATCACTTCTTTACCTGAACCACTTGGTCCGAGCACCATGACGTTTGCGTCTGTTCTCGCTACCTTATCCGCAAGGGCAAGCAATTTTAGGCTCTTCTCATCAGCAACGACGGCATCACCTTCATCATCACTTTTTACTGGGGCGTAACGGCTTACCATGTTGAGCAACACTTCTGGCGCAAATGGTTTAGCCATGTAGTCAATGGCCCCTTCTTTCATTGCTGCAACTGCATCTTCAATATTGGCGTACGCCGTCATCAACAATACAGGCAAGTTTGGCCAATGCTGTTTAATATTCCTAAGCAGCGCAAGCCCACCCATTCCTGCCATTTGAACATCTGAAATAACGATATCGACTTCTTCTGACTTCAGAATAATCAAAGCTTGTTCAGCGCAATCTGCTTCAACCCACTCGTAACCTGCTAAAGCAAGGGTGTCGACAAGAGCTTCACGTAGACCTTCATCATCTTCAACTATTAATACTTTACTTTGAGCCATCATTCTTCTCCAGAGTTTGTCGTTGCAAGGGGCAGACAGACAGTGAAACAAGCACCGTCTCCCGGCTCTGAAATCAGTTCTAACCTTCCTTCATGGGCGCGGCAAACCATTTGAACAACGGCGAGCCCTAACCCTGTACCTTGAGATCGGGTGGTAAAGAAAGGTTCCATAATTTTTTGCTGTAATTCAGGTGGGACACCAGGGCCGCTATCCTGAATCGAAATTTTTAATTCGTTATTTACTACTCGGAAATAGACATCTATTTGTGCCCCTTTTCCTGAAATTTGGATTGCGTTGATCACAAGATTGCTGAGCGCCGAAGCCACTGCATTTGCGTTACCCATCAACATTGCATCAGGGTTTTCCAATTCGAGATGGTAATCAATCGAACTGGTTTTGATTGCGGTTTCCACCATGGGTTGAAATTCGGTTCGCAAATCTTCAGCTGTAAATGGCTTAACGACCTTGTTGTCTCCACCTTTGGCAAACAACAGCATGTCGTTCACTTGCTTTTCGAGATCGTGTAATCGGTCGACCAATTTGGTTTGAAAGCGTTCACGCGTGGGAGCCGGTAGATTTGGCGCACCTAAATTGGAAGCATAAAGCATGGCGCTAGAAAGGGGCGTGCGTACTTGGTGCGCTAGAGATGCGACCATTCGCCCTAATGAAGACAATCGCTGTAGATCACCAACACGAGCTTGTAATAACCGAGTTTCGGTTAAATCCGTGATCAAAATAAGCTGTCCAGTTTGAGATGCAGAAATAGCGAGACGTACCTTACGACCATTTCGGAGCGAAATTTCATGGCCATCATCTTCTCGAGGTGCGAATGCGGCCTGAATAATTTCAAACCACTTCTGACCGACCAGAGGAACTTCAAGCAACCTTTCTGCTTCAGGGTTCGCTTCGTAAACACTGCCTTGTGTATCAAGTAAAATAACCCCAGCTGGCATCACATCCAAAACTTGTTTGTAACGCGCAACCTGATCTTCTAAGGATCCAAGTGCTGAGGTACTTTCTTGAATTTCTGATGGTGTCATGACAGGTTTCCGACTAAAAACAACAATAGCCTGTAATGCATAATGCATGCCAGGCTATTTGTCGTTAAAAATCAAAAGTTTAAATTATATTGTCAGTGTCAATTGATTGACAAAAACGCGCTTATCGGTTGAGATTATACTTACGCATTTTCTCAACAAGGGTTGTACGGCGCATTCCTAGCATGTCCGCAGCTCGCGCAACGACACCACCTTGAGCTTCTAGCGCTTGGCTGATCATATTCACTTCAACGTCTGCCAAAAGCTCTTTCAAGTTAACGCCTTCTGGGGGTAATTCCTGAGGACTGTTGGCGTTTTCTTCCATATCGAGAGCGCTTTCTTCAAAATTGAAATCTTCCGAAAAGATGTCAGAAAGTGCATCACGCTCCTGTTCTTCAATGGATTGGCTTGAACCAAGATTCTCCGGTTGAAACTCTGGAATGTCGCTGTAGCGATATTTGGTGGGCAGATGATTAACGTCCACCAAGCTGTTTGGAAAAAGAATAACCATGCGCTCAACGAGATTGGCAAGCTCACGGACATTACCAGGCCAGTCATGTTCCATCATTGAGTTAATAGCTCGTGGAGTGAAGCATATCGGCATGCCACCTTCCGCTTCCATTCTGGTTAGCAATTCTTTTAACAACAGTGGAATGTCTTCTTTGCGATCCTTCAGAGCAGGCATATCGATAGGAAAAACATTCAATCGATAGAATAAGTCTTCACGGAACTTTTCAGCTTCAATCATTTTTTCAAGATTACGGTGCGTCGCCGCAACAACTCGAACATCCGCTTTGATTGTATTGTTACCGCCAACTCGCTCGGAATTGCGCTCTTGAAGTACTCTTAACAATTTCACCTGCATTGGCATTGGCATATCGCCAATTTCATCAAGGAAAAGTGTGCCGCCCTCGGCTAGCTCAAAACGCCCTTTACGTGCAGTGATTGCCCCCGTAAACGCGCCTTTCTCATGACCAAACAGTTCACTTTCCAAAAGTTCAGGTGGAATTGCGCCACAGTTAATAGGAACAAATGGACCGTTTCGACGCGGCGAGTGATAGTGGATGTTTCTCGCCACCACTTCTTTACCCGTACCAGACTCGCCAAGAATAAGTACATTGGCTTCGGTTGCAGACACTTGTTCAATCAAATGGCGCACATCTCGTATGCCTTGACTTTGACCAACCAAACTTCTGAAAAGCGTATTTTTTCGGCTGGCAGACGGAAGCGGTCCCCCTTTGCGTCCAAGAAATTCTTGGCAATGTCGCAACGCATCACTGAGCTGAGGGTAATTCAAAGGCTGTTCAAGCTCACCAACATAATGTGGAAAATCGTCCACAGAAATGGTGTTACTGCTTAGTGTTAGAAGTGGAATATGGTTGGATTGTTTCAGTATCTTAGTAAGAGGTGCTGTCTGCGATTTATGGTTTATGGAGCCTAAAATGCATCCAGCCCATGTCGCGGTCCAATCAATGCTGTCGATTTCATCGGTACTGATAACTTCACAGTGTTCACCGATGAACTCAAGAATTATGCTTAAATTATGTTTAACCTGCTGATCATCTTCAATAACCAACAATTGTGCCAAGCCTTGCATAGAAATAAGTGTTTGCCTTTAGATTTTAATCATTATCGTACATACCTAAGCCCTGCAACTTTGTTTCATTTACGAATAAAGTGTGCAAATTCATGGGCATTAAGAGCGCAGCAAAAACAAAAAAGCCATTAAAAGAGTAGGCTCTAATAATGACTCTATTCTATGCGATAAAAAAAATAAGGCAACCAAGCACTTTGCGGATGTGAGTTTTGTTCTAAAACATCCTAAATCCGTGATTACTGGCCTAATTCTGCAGAGGTTAAGTTATGGAACTCTGCTGGAATCTGATCCCACGCTGATTTGATCTCACGAATGATATCAACCACGTCGTCGATCGGCTTTGGTTCATTACTCTGATTCGCCACAGTGATTTGCGTAATCATGAACTCGTAAAGCTGGTCTAGGTTTTTAGCAATATCACCACCGTCATCCATAGACAAGCAAGATCTTAATGCGATAACAATGTCTAGCGCTTTACCTAAACGCTCACCTTTTGTTGCTATATTTCCCTGCTGCATTGCAGCCTTACCTTGAATCAGGCGCTCAATTGCACCAGCCATCAGCATTTGAATAATCTTATGCGGAGAGGCCGCAGACAGTTGACTGTCTACTGAAACCTTTTTGTAAGCCTGTAAAGAACCTCGCATGGTAATCCTCTCTTATAGAAACTTCTTATAAAGCTGAACAGACTTGTTTCCGTGTCGGTACTTTTTCAAGTGATCAGCAATTTTATTGGTATTCGCCTGCATCAGTAACACAATTTTCTGTGTTCTTTCCACTGCTTGTTGCCACTCTTCTTTATTGACGAGGTCAGGCGATTTTTCAAACTCTTGCAAAGCACTTTGCAACAACTGTTCTCTTTTATCGACCACAGCAACAATTTCTTCAGCAATTATTTCATCTTTTTCCAAAAAAGATAGAAGCTGCTGATCCAGATCGCTTAGGTCTGTCAATATATTGGACATACATTAACCAAATGCATTCATCATGCCAGAAAGTTGTGCCTGCATCTTACTCGTGGCTTCCTGCATAGCAGAAAACTTATCATGTGTTCTTTGTTCAAGGCTGTCCATTCGACGATCTAAATTAACCTGCTGATCGTTTAGACGGTAGTTCTGCTCATACAAGCTCTTCTCTCGAGTACTTATAGAACCAGTGACACCCGTCATCGAATGTATGGCGTCTTCTACTTTTTTTGCAAAGCCATCATTCCCACCAAAAAACTCTCCAAGCTTAGTAAAGTTTTTATTGAGTTGGCGATCAAGCATGTCGTAGTTCACTTCAAGTGTACCTTGACGTGTTGTTGTAATACCAAACTCTGTTAGGGTTCGAATATCTTCTGGTGCGTCTTTAATCGCGGTGGTAAACACTGTTTTTAAACGCGACTCAGCACCACGGACAATACTGTCACCAGAAAGAGGACCAGCGACACCAGAGGCAGGGTCAGCCCCCGAAAGTTCTTTACTGAGCTTATAGAACTGATTGTATGAATCAACAAATGTCAGGATGTCGTTTCTAACGCGCTCTCTGTCGTAGTCTATTCCGATTTCAGTTTGTTTCTTGGAGTCTGACACGCCTTTTAGCGTCAGATCTACGCCATCAATCGCGTTTTCGATAACATTATTGTCGCTACTGACTTGCGCAATGCCATCCAAGATTACGAGAGAATCTTGACCTTCTTGCAATTCATTCATACCGCCGTAGCCATCAAACGCTTTTTGGGCAGCTTCAATTCTTGCTAGTGCATCTTTGATGTCTTTATCATGCTGAGCTTTCGCATTTTCCATCAGCATGGCGTCACGTTCTTTCACCGTGACATAGGAGTCCGTGAGTGTCCCTGACGCTGTTGGCGACCAACCAGGAATATCGGACGACTTCTCTCGTGCTTTGTCGTCCAACCCGTCTGTTCCGGGCTCGTAAGAGCTAAGTAGTGTCCCTGACGCCGCTTCAGAGAAGCCGGGAATAGTGTCTTCCGGCTTAGGCGGCTTTTGCTCTACGCCATCAATGATGACCGGCTCTTCGATTCCCGGTAGGTTGACGACATAGACAGGCAGTGCACCGTCGGGATTGATCGGTTTGCCTTCGAGGGCTTCTTCGATTTCCTTTGGTGAATATTTGTTCTCCAGAACGGCAACATCTTGCCCATCTGCAGTTAAAACTGGCGAAGTTTGTAATTTGAGGAGTGCCGCTTGCGCTTCTTCCAGGTCTTTCATCCTGTCTTCTAGCGTTTTGTATTCAAGCGCTTCCAAGGGGTTGTTTGGGTCAGCAGAGTTAGCTGAAACGTAGATTTGGTTTTCTACACCCGTTTTTTCTGAAGCTAAAATAATGCGCTGACCATCAACATCGTTGATGATGGCAGCGCGAACACCAGGATTGCCGGTAGCTGCATTGATGCCTTTAACAACATCAATGAGCTTGGCATTTTGTTTTACTTCAACAGTAAAATCCCTGTTTCCTAAACGGATCTGCAGCTCACCAGCCCCATAGCGAGTTTTCTCACCCACAATGTTAGAACCCAACTTATGGTTCTGAGCAAGCTGCACCACATCGACGGCATATCTGCCTGCGATTGCGTCCGTTGTGGCTGTAGCTGAAACTACTTCTTCATCGGATGACTCCACCGAACGTACGGCGAAAGCCTTATCCTGACGAAACTGAGCCATCAGTGCTTTCATAGAATCCAGTGATTCCCTGAGTCGACCATAGGCGCTGATATTGGTCTCAACTTTGGTGCGCTCATTATCGATCCGTTGCTGCTTTGGAAGCCGCTCCGAATCCACAATTTTGCTCACCATAGAGTTGATGTCCATACCAGACATTCCACCCATTGGGTTTACACTCATTCTCTCACCTTCAAACCTATTACACCTTTTCCACGATTAACCCGGAGGAATTGGCGGCTAGGCGCCTTAATATTTCGAGCATTTCTTCGCTCGGTATCTGTTTGATGATATCACCAGTATCCGCATCGAATACAGTGACAACTCGTCTCCCAGACTCGTCATCGAATTTGAACGATAATCCTTTATTGAGTGAAGAAATAAAATCATTTACTTCATCAATCCGCTTTTCTAACTCATCTGCATTAATCTTAGTACGCTCTTCAGCGAATGATTGTGCGGAATCGTTTTGAATCGCTTCTTTCGGATCCTCATTCTCTGCTCTTTTTAGCGCATTAGCACTGGATACATCCTCAGCTGTAGAAGCAATCTTTGTGCCACTACCATAAGAAGGCTGGGAAATCGATGTGTAGGATGATATGTCCATAACGATCTCACCTCCACCTTGATAGCTTACAAAAGGTTGCCCTTATGCACGCTTCTTACACAGAAGTATACCAGATTTAACCTAACAAACTCAGTGCCGCGGATGGTGACTGTTTTGCTTGAGCGAGGATAGATGTACTCGCCTGCTCAAGGATCTGAGACTTCGTCAATTGAGTGGTCTCTTTTGCAAAATCAGTGTCGCGTATACGACTCATCGATGCGTTCACGTTTTCGTTAATGCTATCTAAGTTACTGATAGCGTGGTCAAATCGGCTTTGGAATGCACCAAGCTCTGCGCGCTTACTGTCGACACTTGTTAGTGCACCGTCAATGACGGCCACGGCTTGTTGAGAACCAGCAACCGTTGTTACGTCAATATCATTAACCGCAACATCAGCGCTTGCTCCCATGCTCAGTTCTCCAGCTAACCCGCCGCTGAACGTCACATCGCCATCTATTTTTTGGTTGTGGGCAAACACACCCAACTCACCATTGTCGCCTACGTAAGCTTTTAGGTAATCCTGCTGACCATTGATGTAAGTTGCAACTTCTTCAATATCGTCGCCGGCCAAAGCGTTGATAGTGATGTTTTGCGCGTTACCCTCTGTGTCCGTAAACGCAAAGGTCATGTCAGTAGCTCCGCTATCCACTACCCAGTTGCCATCTTTCGCATTCGCAGCTGTGTAGTTTTTTCCTGCCATGCTTTCATGGTCGGAACGGACGTTACCCATTTTCAACAATACAGCTTCACCGGAACTGGCACCTATCTGAAAAGATTGAGTACCATATGTACCGTTCAGCAACTTATTGCCACCAAATGAAGTCGTTTCTGCAATACGATTTAACTCATCGTTTAGAGCACCCACTTCTTCCTGAATCGCAATCCGCTCTGAGCGGCTGTTGGAACCGTTAGACGATTGAAGTGCAAGGTCTCTCATACGTTGAAGGATGTTAGTACTTTCCTTCATCGCCCCTTCCGCCGTTTGAGCTATCGATATCCCGTCGTTTGCATTTCGCACTGCCACGTCTAAACCGCGACTTTGTGAATCCAATCGATTCGATATTTGTAACCCAGCGGCATCATCTCTCGCGCTATTTACACGGTATCCCGATGATAAACGCTCCATTGATCTGTTCATGTCGGAAGCAGCGTTATTCAGGTTACGCTGAGCCGTCATAGCAGACACATTAGTGTTTACTGATATTGTCATATTAGATCTCCTTTGACATTAAGGATGATGGCGTCGCGTCTCTCACCTCGCTAAACCATCTCATTTCTCGCATTCCTTTTAACGGCGGATCCATTAAGTTCTTTAGAGAAAAACACGTTTTTTTTATGTTTTTATGGAGTAAAGTGCAGGGAACTCAATAACCGCATGATGATCAGTAAGTTAGCATTACAGGTCATTTCACTAAGAGCTCACAATGTCGTAATAAAAAGATTTCGACAGTAGAAAAAACGCCAAGCGTTAGTATTCTTAGATTCTTAAAAAAACGCCTACAAAGCTTGCTATAGGGTGAATTACATCTTAAGCACTAGCGTTATGTATAAAATACATTTCGATTCACTAGAAGCCTCAGAGAGCGTCTACGGGAGAAGTGCTGGTTCTCTCTATCTAGCGCCTGTAAAGATAAGAGAGTTATGGGTTCTAGCAATACTGAGTTAAGAAGGGTGGAAAGAAGAAGAACGAAACTCAACACATTTGAGATGGTTGCGCTTTAGGCTTGGAAATTTATGCGGCTGGTTGTTTTGTCGGTGCACTAGGTTTGTTGATCAGTGCAGTAGGTTTGTTGATTAGTGCAGTAGGTTTGTCGCCGCTGAAGGCATTTGATTAGCTTGCGCGATGATCGCGTTTGAAGCTTGTTGCAAAATTTTCGACTTTGTCAGGCTAGTGGCTTCTTTTGCGAAATCGGCATCTCTAAGTTGCCCCTTGGAGTCATTCACATTAATGCTCATGTTTCCTAGGTTAGAGATACCACTTTCGAATCGATTATGAATTGCTCCCAGCTGGCCACGCTGGCTATCGACATAGGTCAATGACGCATCGAGCACCGCGATTGCTTGCTGTGCGCCGCCCACCGTACTGATGTTGAGAGTATCGACGGTAAGTTGACCCTGTTTCGATAGTGCAAGTTCTGAGGCAAGACTGCCACCAAACGTAAGATCAGATTTTACATCATGATTAGGTGCAAACAGTTGTAGTTTCCCATTTTCATTGACTGAAGCACTGATCTCGTTCGTTTGTCCGTTAATGTATGTCGCTAACTCTTCGATGTTGTCACCGGATTTAGCCACAATTTGCAAATTAACGGGTTGGTTTGCGACATCCTGAAACTGGATATTTAATTCGTTGCTTGAGTCGGTAACTATCCAGTCGCTGTCTTTTCCATTTTGTGCTTCGTAGCTGTCTCCTCCCATACGCTCACTATCTGTGCGCATGTCCGTCAGTGATACCATAATGGCGTCAGTGTTAGGTCCGATATGAAACGATTTGGTTCCATATGTTCCGTTAATCAGTTTCTCACCACCAAAGCTGGTTGTTTCAGCAATTCGATTAAGTTCGTCATTGAGAGAGGACACTTCGTGTTGCAGTGCCTGACGATCGTCATCGCTGTTATTTCCGTTGGCAGATTGAATGGATAAATCTCGCATTCTCAACATGATATTGGTTGCTTCGTCTAACGAACCTTCAGCCGTTTCAACGATGGACAACCCATCATTTGCATTGCGAATTGCTACATCTATCCCGCGAGTTTGTACATGGAGTCTATTTGAGATCTGCAGACCAGCTGCGTCATCTTTTGCTGTGTTGATTCTCGTACCTGAAGATAAGCGTTCCAGTGATGTATTTGCATCGCTCATAACACCTTTTAATTGGTGTCTGGTTGCCATTGCAGATACGTTGGTGTTAACCGTTAATGCCACTGAAAGCTCCTGAAAATCTTTGAGTCCGTAGAAAAACCACTTTAAGCAAAACTTTTGCTTGGGCACGGGATTGACGATTTATTGCAATAACGGTAAACCGTCGTTATCCCTGTGGTGTGCCAGGTGGTTGCAACACAATCAACCACCTAGACCGCCCTTAAACTTCGAGTACTAGCCCAACAGCATTAACGCTGAATTTGGAGATTGCTTTGCTTGAGCAAGTACCGAGGTTGATGCTTGTTGCAGAATCTGAGACTTAGTCATTGCTGTTGTTTCTTTCGCAAAGTCTGTGTCTTTGATTCGGCTTTGAGACGCGTTCACGTTCTCGTTGATGTTATCTAAGTTGCTGATAGCGTGGTCGAATCGGTTCTGGAATGCACCCAGTTCAGCTCGGTGGCTATCAACATATTGAAGCGCTGCATCCACTACCGCTACTGATTGCTGAGAACCAGATACTGTGGTTACGTCGATGTCACTTACCGTCGTTGCTTGTGCTGCTCCCATGGCTAACTCACCACCTAGACCACCACCAAACGTAACTGCACCGTCTACTTTGTTGTTGTCTGCAAAGACTTGAAGTACACCGTCATCACCTACCGACGCTTTTACTGCATCCGTTTGACCGTTGATGAATGTCGCTACTTCTTCAATGTCATCACCTGCTTTCGCGTTAATGGTGAGGTTCTGAGCAGCACCATCTTTGTCAGTGAATGCAATAGTTAGGTCAGCAGCTGCGCCATCAACAGTCCAATCAGCACCTTTAGCGTTAGCTGCTTGGTAGCTTTGACCACCCATATTGGTTGTGTCAGAACGCATACTCTTAAGACCCAGCATTACTGCTTCACCGCTGTCTGCACCAATCTGGAATGATGCGTTGCCGAAGGTACCGTTTAGAAGCTTGTTACCACCGAACGATGTGGTTTCAGCAATACGGTTAAGTTCGTCATCTAATGCAGTGATTTCTTCCTGAATCGCTACTCGGTCGTCTTTACTGTTCGAGCCGTTAGCAGATTGCAAAGATAGGTCACGCATACGTTGCAGGATGTTAGTGGTTTCTTTCATCGCACCTTCAGCTGTCTGTGCAATAGAAATACCATCGTTAGCATTTCGTACTGCCACATCCAAACCGCGGCTTTGAACATTTAAGCGGTTGGAGATTTGCAGACCCGCTGCATCATCTTTCGCGCTATTGATTTTGTAACCAGATGATAGACGTTCCATTGATGTATTAATGTCACTTGCTGCGTTGCCTAAGTGACGCTGTGCTGTCATCGCTGATACGTTAGTGTTTACTGTCATACTCATGGTGTTTCTCCCATTGATTTTCCGTTAAGGGCGGTTTCCGACGTCTCGGAAAACCAATTAGTTCTCTCAAAGTCATAAAATGTATCGACTTACTATTTATTTTCTTTAGCTATTTTTGAAATAAATCTTAAGAAATGGCACAAAAACACATCTAAACCACTGAAATCTTTATTTAAATAAACTTTAAAAAAATTTATCTTTAAATACATGAAGTTATAATTGTATAAAAATACAATATAATCCAATTTGGTTTAGATACAAAAGACCCCTACCAGAACGGCAGTATGAAGATATAGAGAGGCATAGGTATAATGTAATACCTATTCAGAAATCTAATGTTTTAGATACGCCTAAACAAATAGAAATTAGAGGAACTAGTACCAAGAATAACTGTAGAAATTCAGAGAATACATCGATGCTCTAACGTCCAGTAAATTACTGACGAGGCACCCGTACTCTATGGTTCTGAATCACTACCCAACCCCTGGATAGATCACTTCTAATGAAACGAATTCGATATGAGCAAGTGTTGTATAAATGTATGAACTATAAGGTTTCTTCAGTACATTTCACTCTGCCAATATTTTCCCTCGTGACCTAGTTATTGCGTTTTAGGTTGATAGTTCGCAGTTTAATTATCCAGTTACCATGAATGCGTCGATCTCGATTCGCTTATCGCGTCCAGATAGATCCATCCCACTTCCCCGTTATATTAAAAAGCAAATCAGCCTGAGCATTGTTTAGCTAATCGTATCTGTCTCCTTAGTCTCTGTTTAATGTCTTCAAGCACCTTATTGAGTTGCTTGAACTTTAAGAACGATATCGTTTAAAACTTCAATATCGCTTTAAACCTTTTTGCTGTTACGACTGTTCAATCAGAACAGCAAACTGGTCTATGCCGCGCGAGATCTCGATCGTTTGGGATCTCATTTGCCTTTAGGTTGTTGTTTTCAATTGGTTTGGAACCGATTGTGTTGCTCTTCTACCCATTTTTTTCTCAATGCTTCTCGTGGCCTGTCTCACCACCTCTCTTGAAAGAGAGAGGCGGGAAGGAACGTCATGGGCAGGCGCTCCTCCCCGCGAGAGAGTCGATTAGCCCAGCAAGCTCATCGCAGCATTCGGCGCTTGTTTCGCCTGTGCCAATATCGATGTTGACGCTTGTTGTAAGATCTGAGCTTTCGTCATTGAGGTCGTTTCTGAAGCGAAGTCGGTATCTTTGATACGGCTCTTCGAAGCATTCACGTTCTCATTGATGTTATCTAAGTTGCTGATTGCGTGACCAAATCGGTTCTGGAAGGCACCCAGCTCTGCTCGGTGGCTGTCTACGTATTTCAGTGCCGCATCCACTATCGCGACCGATTCTTGTGCACCCGCGACTGTTGTCACGTCTATGGTGTCGACTGTGACGCTGTTTGCCGTTCCCATCGCCAGCTCCCCTGCCAGGGCACCACCGAAGGTCACATCGCCAACCACTTTGTTGTTTCCTGCGAAGACTTGCAGTGTCCCGCCTTCACCCACCGACGCTTTCACTAAGTCGGTTTGACCGTTGATGTACGTCGCCAGCTCTTCAATATCATCGCCGCCTTTCGCATTGATGTTCAGCACCTGAGCGTCGCCAAAACTGTCGGTCAATGAAATGGTCAGATCCGTCGCGGCGTCTGGCACCGTCCAATCTTTATCTTTACCATTCGCGGCTTGGTAGCTGTTACCCCCCATTAGAGAGTTGTCGCTTCGCATGTCTTTTAAGGTAAGCATGACCGCTTCACCGTTATCGGCACCTATCTGGAATGCGGCTGTGCCGTACGTTCCGTTAAGTAGGCGGTTACCACCGAACGAGGTGGTTTCTGCGATACGGTTCAACTCATCGTTCAATGCGGTGACTTCTTCTTGGATCGCCACACGCTCAGATTTTGAGTTCGAGCCGTTAGCTGATTGAAGGGATAAGTCACGCATACGTTGAAGGATGTTCGTGGTTTCATTCATCGCACCTTCGGCAGTTTGAGCAATGGAAATACCGTCGTTGGCATTTCGCACGGCTACGTCTAAGCCTCGGCTTTGCACATTCAAACGGTTTGAGATCTGTAGACCTGCTGCGTCGTCTTTTGCACTGTTGATTTTGAAACCTGAAGACAAGCGCTCCATGGATAGGTTTAGGTCACTTGCTGCGTTGTTTAAGTGACGCTGCGCTGTCATTGCTGATACGTTGGTGTTTACAGTCATGCCCATGATGTATTCTCCAAATTAGTTGATTGTTTGTAATTAAAGAGCCTTGCGTATTTGCTAAGTCTCTTTCCTCTCTCTGTACTTTATGTAACGGCTCAACGTTAAAATTCTTTAGTTAAAAAACAGACAAAACTTAAAAATATTAACGCTAAAAGCACAAATCAAATTCTAATCACAAAAACAAACAACAAAGTAAGAAAAACACTCAAGATTATCGGCAGAAAGCCGAAAAACACTGCCTTATTCATCATGAGTTCTTAATTTGATATTAAATGGTGGAAATCTGTCTTCATTTACAGATTCGCTTTGCTGTTTCGACTAAGAAGTCAGAACAGCAAAACGGTCTATGTATTTGTTTCGATTAATGTCCACTGTGATCGTTACACCCATTGTTTTCTCCCTGCCTCTCATAAGAAAGAGAGGCGGGAAGGAACGTCATGGGCAGGCGCTCCTCCCCGCGAGAGAGTCGACTAGCCCAGCAAGCTCATCGCTGCATTCGGCGCTTGTTTCGCTTGTGCCAATATCGATGTTGACGCTTGTTGTAAGATCTGAGCTTTCGTCATTGAGGTCGTTTCTGAAGCGAAGTCGGTATCTTTGATACGGCTCTTCGAAGCATTCACGTTCTCATTGATGTTATCTAAGTTGCTGATTGCGTGACCAAATCGGTTCTGGAAGGCACCCAGCTCTGCTCGGTGGCTGTCTACGTATTTCAGTGCCGCATCCACTATCGCGACCGATTCTTGTGCACCCGCAACTGTTGTCACGTCTATAGTGTCGACTGTGACGCTGTTTGCCGCTCCCATCGCCAGCTCCCCTGCCAGGGCACCACCGAAGGTCACGTCGCCAACCACTTTGTTGTTCCCTGCGAAGACTTGCAGTGTCCCGCCTTCACCCACCGACGCTTTCACTAAGTCGGTTTGACCGTTGATGTACGTCGCCAGCTCTTCAATATCATCGCCACCTTTGGCATTGATGTTCAGCACCTGAGCGTCGCCAAAACTGTCGGTCAATGAAATGGTCAGATCCGTTGCGGCGTCTGGCACCGTCCAATCTTTGTCTTTGCCATTCGCGGCTTGGTAGCTGTTCCCCCCCATTAGGGAGTTGTCGCTTCGCATGTCTTTTAGGGTAAGCATGACCGCTTCACCGTTATCGGCACCTATCTGGAATGCGGCTGTGCCGTACGTTCCGTTAAGTAGGCGGTTACCACCGAACGAGGTGGTTTCTGCGATACGGTTCAACTCATCGTTCAATGCGGTGACTTCTTCTTGGATCGCCACACGCTCAGATTTTGAGTTCGAGCCGTTGGCAGATTGAAGGGATAAGTCACGCATACGTTGAAGGATGTTCGTGGTTTCATTCATCGCACCTTCGGCGGTTTGAGCAATGGAAATACCGTCGTTGGCATTTCGCACGGCTACGTCTAAGCCTCGGCTTTGCACATTCAAACGGTTTGAGATCTGTAGACCTGCTGCGTCGTCTTTTGCACTGTTGATTTTGAAACCTGAAGACAAACGCTCCATGGATAGGTTTAGGTCACTGGTTGCGTTGTTTAAGTGACGCTGCGCTGTCATTGCTGATACGTTGGTGTTTACAGTCATGCCCATGATGTATTCTCCAAATTAAGTTGTGTATTTATGGGTTCCCTCTCTAATGGAGCCCATTCCTCTCTCTGTACTTTATTTAACGGCAACAAATTCGATTACTTTAGTAATTTTAATCATTTTATTTAAATTAATTACCCAAACTATAAAAACAACCAATTACAAAAAGAAAAAAACCATGATATTTCAATAAAAACATGCATTTTTAATTTTAAGCTCAACAAAAACAAAAAGGAGCCTGAACAGCTCCTTTAAAGTCATATTTTTTGGATTTAAATTTGATTAGCCAAGCAAACTCATCGCAGCATTTGGCGCTTGTTTCGCCTGTGCCAATATTGATGTTGACGCTTGTTGTAAGATCTGAGCTTTCGTCATTGAGGTCGTTTCTGATGAGAAGTCGGTATCTTTGATACGGCTCTTCGAAGCATTCACGTTCTCATTGATGTTATCTAAGTTGCTGATCGCGTGACCAAATCGGTTCTGGAAGGCACCCAGCTCTGCTCGGTGGCTGTCTACGTATTTCAGCGCCGCATCCACTATCGCTACCGATTCTTGTGCACCCGCGACTGTTGTCACGTCTATGGTGTCGACTGTTACGCTGTTTGCCGCTCCCATCGCCAGCTCCCCTGCCAGGGCACCACCGAAGGTCACGTCGCCAACCACTTTGTTGTTCCCTGCGAAGACTTGCAGTGTCCCGCCTTCACCCACCGACGCTTTCACTAAGTCGGTTTGACCGTTGATGTACGTCGCCAGCTCTTCAATATCATCGCCACCTTTGGCATTGATGTTCAGCACCTGAGCGTCACCAAAACTGTCGGTCAGTGAAATGGTCAGATCCGTTGCGGCGTCTGGCACCGTCCAATCTTTGTCTTTACCATTCGCGGCTTGGTAGCTGTTACCCCCCATTAGAGAGTTGTCGCTTCGCATGTCTTTTAGAGTAAGCATGACCGCTTCACCGTTATCGGCACCTATCTGGAATGCGGCTGTGCCGTACGTTCCGTTAAGTAGGCGGTTACCACCGAACGAGGTGGTTTCTGCGATACGGTTCAACTCATCGTTCAATGCGGTGACTTCTTCTTGGATCGCCACACGCTCAGATTTTGAGTTCGAACCGTTGGCAGATTGAAGGGATAAGTCACGCATACGTTGAAGGATGTTCGTGGTTTCATTCATCGCACCTTCGGCGGTTTGAGCAATGGAAATACCGTCGTTGGCATTTCGCACGGCTACGTCTAAGCCTCGGCTTTGTACATTCAAACGGTTTGAGATCTGTAGACCCGCTGCGTCGTCTTTTGCACTGTTGATTTTGAAACCTGAAGACAAGCGCTCCATGGATAGGTTTAGGTCACTGGTTGCGTTGTTTAAGTGACGCTGCGCTGTCATTGCTGATACGTTGGTGTTTACA
Source organism: Vibrio penaeicida (assembly GCF_019977755.1). NCBI lineage: Bacteria > Pseudomonadati > Pseudomonadota > Gammaproteobacteria > Vibrionales > Vibrionaceae > Vibrio > Vibrio penaeicida. The sequence goes on from NZ_AP025144.1 coordinate 2,974,957, forward strand.
GTCATGCCCATGATGTATTCTCCAATTGATTTTCCGATATTACGGTCTCCGCCGTCGCGGAAAACCAAGCGTATTTCTCTCTCGTGCTTTTTATAACGGCTCAATTGAAAAGATCTTTAGCAAAAATTCATCTGTTAATAGATGAATTTTCAAACTGAAATAAAATCAATACATTGAGAGCTAGAAATCACATTGGACGGTGTAAAAATCGAGGGCAATAGATTCGCTATTTATACTAATCAAATGAAGTAGACAAAAAAATCATATCGAAATCAGCTCAGCTTCCATTCGTAAACGCTCTCAAGGCTCGTTTCTTTAAAGACAACTCACTTGAATAACCTGCGCATCAGCCAATTATTGAGGTTGGGATAATAAAAAAGATCAGAGCACGCTCTGATCTTTAGGGTTTGTTAGCCAAGTATCTAATTAACCTAATAGGCTCATCGCAGCGTTAGGTGCTTGCTTGGCTTGTGCAAGAATTGAAGTTGAAGCCTGTTGTAAGATCTGTGACTTCGTCATCATAGTGGTTTCAGATGCGAAATCCGTATCTTTAATTCGGCTCTTCGACGCGTTCACATTCTCATTGATGTTATCTAAGTTGCTGATAGCGTGATCGAAGCGGTTCTGGAATGCCCCTAATTCTGCACGGTGACTATCCACATACTTAAGTGCAGCATCAATGATGGCGACAGATTCTTGTGATCCAGAAACGGTGGTCACGTCAATACTATCAACAGTAACATCTTGCTTCAGTCCCATGGCAAGTTCACCAGCAAGCCCACCACCAAATGTTAGGTCACTGGATACTTTATTATTGCCAGCAAAAATTTGCAGATTACCTTCTTCGCCAACCGATGCTTTCACTAAATCCGTTTGACCATTAATGTACGTTGCTAATTCTTCAATGTCATCGCCATCTTTAGCGTTAATAGTCAACGCCTGAGCTTGACCAAAGCTGTCCGTCAAGTTAATCGTCAAATCTGATGCAGCAGCGGATACTGTCCAATCTTTGTCTTTGCCGTTAGCCGCTTGATAGCTCTGGCCACCCATCAGCGAGTTATCGCTGCGCATGTCTTTTAGTGTCAACATGACAGCTTCACCGTTATCAGCACCGATTTGGAACGATTTAGTGCCGTAAGTACCATTTAGTAATTTGTTACCACCAAAAGATGTTGTCTCGGCTATTCGGTTCAGTTCGTCATTTAATGCCGTTACTTCTTCCTGAATGGCAACGCGTTCAGATTTAGAGTTAGAACCGTTCGCTGATTGCAAAGACAAATCACGCATACGTTGAAGGATGTTGGTGGTTTCATTCATCGCGCCTTCGGCAGTTTGAGCAATAGAAATACCATCATTAGCGTTTCGAACTGCGACATCCAAACCGCGGCTTTGAACGTTCAAACGGTTGGAGATTTGCAAACCAGCAGCGTCATCTTTCGCACTGTTGATTTTGAAGCCTGATGATAGGCGCTCCATTGATGTCGTGAGATCGCTTGCCGCGTTATTAAGATGGCGTTGTGCTGTCATCGCCGATACGTTGGTGTTTACTGTCATGCCCATGATTACTGCTCCAAATGATTTTCCGATACTGCGCTTTCCGAGCTTCAGCTTCGGAAAACCAAGTTGATTGATACCTAAGTGACCTAATTAATCAGAATCGAAAGTCACTTGGGTATTTTCAAGATGAACCAGTTAACGACACAAAGTTTTTTTCCTTGAGGCGTTTTTTAAGAAAAAATGGATTTTTTAGCTTAAGTGGTTACAAATAAACCAAACGCGATATATTTTGTCATTTCCTTCTAAAGTTAGTATTCCCTTTGCCGATACAAATTTCTTTTTTCCCTTGCACCCCTTATATATAAAGGTATAAGAAGGAGGTTGTTATTTTCACTAAGTAAAGATTCAATAAAAACCAACCTCTCAAATTCAGGACAACTTTGCAGTATGCTTACTAAGTAGCCTTATTAACCCTGTAAAAAACGACGTTCCAGATTACAAACCCAAGTAACCTCAATTTACCTAGGTATATGCGCTATTTGTACCAATACGGCGCGTGTTTTTTCTCGTAAAACTCCTCTGCATCATGCCCAATCCAAAGCTCTGCACCTGTTCTTTCTAAAATTTTATCCACCTTTTCAAAGGCAAGTTTGCTTTGGTTTACCTGATTAAAAATAGGGATGGCGCGTAACCTGCGGTTTTCACGAGTATGGTACAGGTCACCAGACAAAATGATGGGGCCGTATTCAGGCAGATCAACATACAAAACTTGATGACCTGGCGAATGCCCGTATGCAGAGATAAGAACAACAGACCCGTCACCAAACACTTGATGATCACCCTCTATTACTTTTGCATTGGGTTTTAGGCTTGCGTAATCATCCTGATTGAAGCCGTAGTTTTTAAATTTTTCTTGATCGAAAGCGATGTCATATTCTGGTTTTTGGATTAACCATTGCGCATTTGAAAATTTATAAGCATTACCGGAATGATCCCAATGAAGATGCGACAACGCGAGATGTTCGATGTCATTAGCATCAATGTTTAGCAATTCCAATTGAGATGAGAGAGTTTTCTGCACAGAAAAATGAAATGCGCCATCCATCACTTCAATGCCATCCTTCTGTGCGACAAATTTGTCGTTAATACCCGCATCCCAAAACAACTTGCCTTTCGGATGAGAGATAACATAACAACTGTTCACCATTTCTATAGGGTTATCGTTGGATGCTTTCGGGTTAAACATCGTGGGCTTTCGCGCCTCAATTCGACCACAATCAATAATGCTGATAGCAACGTTCACGTTACCCTTAGTCGAAAATTGGGAAAAGTTGACAGGATTTGGCGCGGGGTTAGAAGTTTGATTTATCACACTGGCTTGTGCTGGCAAAAATGAAGCACTTAATAGACCGATCAGAATGCAACGTATTGTCATTGTTTGAATCCTCTCATGAATTTCCCGTCATGTTATAGACCCAAAAATGATAATTAAATACGATACACTGAAAGCAGCATCCCATTTTCGGGATGATAATTCTGGTTACCTTGAAAACACCCACAATGATTAATTTCAATGATTTACAAGTACTTAAAGCTATCGCCGATAAAGGCAGTTTTGGTGCGGCGGCACAAGTACTCAACATGCCCACCAGCACAGTAAGCCGAAGGCTTTCGGAACTGGAAAAAGAATTGGGTGTCGCTTTGGTTCAGCGTACCTCACGTTCCGCGTCCTTAACGGAAGCTGGCAGTATATTGAATCAACAAGCGAGCCCTCATGTACAAGGATTAATTGATAGCGTCTCTTTTTTGCAGGAACAAAGCAGTTCGATAAGTGGAAAGCTCACCGTAGTTTCGCCTATTTTCCTATCCTATTTTCGCCTTTCATCATGGATTGCCGAATTTCAGGCTTTGCATCCAAAGCTTGATATTGAATATCGTATCAGCAATAAACTTGACGACTTACTCAGCGATCAAATTGACGTCGCAATCCGACCCGGACCACTCAAAGACTCTAGTTTGGTTGCACGTAAACTTTACCAAACCAAAATGAGTATATTTGCGAGCCCTACATGGCTTAAAAAACATAAACTGCCTAAGCACCCATCTCAATTAAATCAAATGGAATCACTCACCATCCCTTATCTAGCTAGAGATTGGCGTGTTTTTAAGGGCAATCATAATGAGGTCATCGCAACGCGATATCGTGTTTTCAGTAATGATTTTGGACCGCTGTCTGAAGCGTTAATTCATGGAGATCGACTGGGCGTTTTGCCAACAACGTTTGGCGAAGAGTTTGTGAAGAAAGGTCAATTGATTAAGTTGCTGCCGGACTACCAAGTGGAAACCCCGGGACCGATTTATGGTGTGTATCCATCTAAGAAATATTTGTCTCAGAAAACACAAGCGTTGCTGCACTTTCTTGAGATGAAGTTTTCTCAATTGTAACTTAGCGCATGTTATCGTTCGGTACTGGGACTACCCTAAAAGAGTCAAAGCAATATTTGGTGCTTGTTTGGCTTGAGCAAGAATAGTGGTACTGACTTGCTGCAGCATTTGCTGCTTTATCATTTCGACCGACTCTTTAGCAAAGTCGGTATCTTTGATTCGGCTATTGGAAGACGCGAGGTTTTCATTAATGTTATCTAAATTGCTGATGGCGTGGTCGAATCGATTTTGAAAAGCCCCCAATTGCGCACGGTGGCTATCCACATATTCCAACGCCGTGTCAATCACTGAAACCGCGCGTTGAGCACCACCAACGTTTGTAATATCGAGGTCATCAACCGTTTCTAGAGCAGGTCCAGACATCGCTAATTGAGAAGCTAAGCTGCCACTGAAGGTAATGGGGCTTGCAACGACATCTGCCGAAGCAAAAATTTGTAATTGCCCATCTTCATTAACAGATGCCGAAACTTGATCGGTTTGCCCATTAATGTAAGTTGCCAGCTCTTCAATATCATCGCCAACTTTTGCTTGAACATTGATATTAACGAGGTCCCCTGCCTTGTCGGTAAAACTAAGGTTAAACTCGTTTTGCCCTGCACTAACCGTCCAGCTTGAGTCCGCTTTTCCGGCCGCCATGTAACTTGCTCCGCCCATGGCAAGGGTATCTGAACGCATATTACTAAGTGACACATTGACCGCTTCACCGGCACTGGCTCCGATTTGGAAAGCGGAAGTGCCATAGGTTCCATTAAGGAGTTTTTTGCCGCCAAACGACGTAGTTTCTGCTATCCGATTAAGCTCATCATTGAGCGCACTCATCTCTTCTTGAAGAGCGATTCGTTCTGCCCGGCTATTTGAACCATTTGAAGACTGCAGCGACAAATCACGCATTCGTTGCAGAATATTCGTGGTTTCTTTCATCGCTCCTTCTGCGGTTTGCATGATGGAGATGCCATCGTTAGCATTGCGCACCGCGACATCCAAACCACGCATTTGTGTTTCCAATCGATTGGAAATTTGCAGACCCGCAGCATCGTCTTTTGCGCTGTTAATACGACTCCCTGAAGCAAGCCGCTCCAAAGATTGGTTCAACGCCTGAGTCGCCACCCCGAGATTTCTCTGGGCGACCATCGCTGAAACATTTGTATTAACCGTAACGGCCATAAACCTGCACACTCAAAATAAGGGTATTCAGCTTTATAGCGGCAGTGAAAAAGAAACCTTTAGCAAAAATTTGAATATTTTTTATCCGGTGGGAAATTTCAGTTATCTGGTTGATTCACAGATGGGATTGGTAGACCCAAGCAAACGTTAGAAGAATGGTGCAACTAACATCGCTTGGGCTAGTTATGATGAAACAGTCTTATGCTCAATCAGCGTTAATGCCGATCTGCATTTTGACAAGGTAACATCACGACATTTCTAAAGAAGACAGCATGGATTGCGAAGGTGCAAAGAAATACGCCCCAGTCACCGCTGTTGTGAAACGCAGGAGTTGGTCTGTTTTTCCATCTGTTTCACCGTACATGCTCTCAAGCATGGCTTTAAAGTTATGAAGCGTATGGCAGTAGGCAATAAACAACAAACCGTGATCACCAGACACACTGCCATAAGGCAAACTATGGCGAACAATCTTAAGCCCTTTCCCTTCTTCTTTTATATCAACACGTCCAACGTGAGATGCCGCCGGAACGTCATCCAATTCAATTGAATCAGGCTTAGTTCTTCCTACCACCTTTTCTTGCGCTGACACGTTGAGCCGATTCCAAGCAGGCAAGTTATGCACGAAGCGCTGAAGCATCACGTAGCTGCCGCCAGAAAACTCCCCTTCAGGGATAATGGCAACCTGATGGCGCTGTTCACCTTCTGGGTTTTCTGTGCCATCAACAAAATCAGTCATATCACGCGAGTCGAGATAGCGATAACCATAAGTTTCATCGACGAGGTCTACGCATTCAGCTATCGGTGTTAAGAACTTACGCAGAGCAAAAAAGTGCAAGTCGTGACGATCAGAATGGCAATGAATCAGAAAATCGACATCAGTTGATGGTGCTATCACCTTATCTTTGCCCAGTTCGCGAAAGGGTTCTAACTCGCTAGGCATAGGTTGATTCAGCTTCGACCAGAATTGATGCGTGAAAGACACCGTCAGTTTAACATTGGCACCTTGCTGCTGATTGATCTCTTCCACTAAGGCTGGCAGCGTTTGAAGCGAAGACAATACCGTTTGAGGTTCGCTCGTGATTTTAAATAAAGAGTAAAGCGCGAAAGGGCTTCCTTCCGGTACAATCGCAGTTTGCGGATTCGACATATTTATTCTCACATTTAGTTAGCGTTATTGTTCCGTTTCTTGATGAACGGATATAAAAATATAGTGCCATAAACGTGAGTCAAAAAAGTGCAAGCAATATCAAAGAAGTGTGATCTTTATTTCGTTATTTTCAAACATTCTTTCAATCGACGGCTTTTCCAAACAAACAAAAAAAACCAAATGAGTAAAACAGCCGTTATAGAATGCGACCAGCTAAACACCCCTTTGTCGAGTGTGATTTGATAAATAACCAAACCAAAATGCCCAGCGATCAATAGCAAGGTGAGCCCTCTCCCCCAGCTAATGAAGCGATTTATCCATGTTCTATCTGGGTTTCGAAAGCCAATTAACCACATCAACAAGATTGAAGGAAGACCAATGGCCAACCCAAGGTATAGCGTGTCTTTTACTGGGTAAATGATTTCAAGAAGCTTACTGCCAGACTCTCGGCTGACCCCTGCTACAACAAATACTACCCATGCCTTAGCTAGAAATATCCAACCGAGCCAAAGCCAGATCGGCGCTTTTAGATAACCATGTTTGTCGTAGTCTTCAATTGGATAGCGCACTATCACCTCTGCATTTCATAATGGTAGACTAGGGTTTCACCCTATAGGCCAAACATATCAATCCCCGGTTAGCAATGAAACAGAAAAAAAACACTCCATCTGCAGAAACACAATCTGATGCGCAAAAAATTGCTAAAGCTACGCAAAAGCCTGGTCAAACCAAGGAACAAACCAAGCTAATTGCGCAAGGTATCGAAAAAGGCATTGCGCTGTACAAAAAACAGCAGAAAGAAAGGCAGCGTGAAGCCGATAAAGCGAAGAAAAAAGCGCAAAGGAGCAAACAGCAAACAGATTCGGTTGAAGAACATCAACCGGTCGAGCCAACGACAACAGAGAAATCATCCAATCTATTGCCTTGGATTCTTCTTATCGTGAGTTGGGTAGGCTTTATTGCGTATGTAATAGGCAACCAATATGTATAAGCTAGGTTGGCGCTGTCTTGCTTTTGCCATCATTCCTTTAATAACGGCGTGCGCCACACCGTCGCAAAAATTGATTTCCGACGCTCAGAGCGTCTCTGTGTATGCTGATTCAGCCATTGTCGCTTCGGGATGTGAATGGAAAGGTGAAGTCACTGGTAGTGAGGGTCATTGGTACTCATTTTTGTTCTATAACAACGACGCCATGATTCAGGGTGCGGTAAATGACATAAAAAATCAGGCAGTAAGCCTAGGTGCGAACCGGGTTTACCTGAACAGTCCAATTCACTTTAAAACATCCGTTACCTTTCTAGGCAATGCTTACCTTTGCAAGTAACTCATTATTTCTATCAATATTGATTCGCGAATACCAAAAAACCAGCCTACAGGTTGTGGGCTGGCTTACGGATTTTTAGCAACCAAACGCAATCTGTCTTAAGCTCTGTTCTATCTTAAGATTTGTGGTTCCGAATCATCTTATTCTGGATTTGGGTTTCTAGTCGCCTTATTTGCTCCTAGCCCCTTTCTTTTCTCTTAATAACCTTCTTTACCCCTAATAACCTTCTTTGCCCCTAATAACCTAGGGTCGATGCAATGTCTTTTTGTCGATCTAAAACCCATTGGCTATCAAACGGTCCCCAATCAGATAACTGATAATACCCGTCGTTATGGCGACGTCCATCCTGCACAAACATCAGCTCAATACCCAAGCCTGGTAAGGCTTTCAATACGTCTTGAATGGTTCGTCTAGGCCAACCTGTAATTTCAATCAGCTTAGGAACATTGGGTCTTTCTAGACTTTCAACCAACAAAGCCAAATATAGTCGTCTCGCAAATACAGGATTCAATTCCATTGATGCCTCCTACCGCTGTATTTTTTTACTAGAGCTCGTCGCCCTAGAGACCTGCTATTGAGGTCTTGATTATTTCCCCACACCAACTGGGTCTATTCACATTATTGATTTTCTGGCACGCGGAATGTTGCGCGTGATCAAATTTGATGAGATTGGAGGTGATTAACTTCTCGTTTATCGTACGTGAACCGATTTGTTTCTATTGGGAATAGTCGATTTCACTAATAAACACCAATTACTTACTAAAAGCTCAATATGGAACGTTAATTTTGCTCCCACACGCGGTTTCCTCTTGCTCCACTTTTTCAACCTGATAGGATTTGGGCTTCGAAAGAAAAAAGGACAAGAAAACGCTATGGCAAATACTATGTATGGCATTCCTAACTGCGACACAATTAAGAAAGCAAAAAAGTGGTTAGAAGCTGAAAACATCGCATACGACTTTCACGATTACCGTAAGCAAGGTATCGATAAATCCATGGTTGAAACTTTCTGCGAGCAATTGGGGTGGGAGCAAGTTTTAAATAAGCGTGGAACTACATTCCGTCAGCTATCTCAAGAGCAAAAAGATTCGCTCAATGAACAAACTGCGGTTGAATTGCTGGTAGAGCACCCAGCCATGATCAAGCGCCCTATTTTAGTGGTAGAAAATACATACCACATTGGCTTCAAAGCCGATCAGTACCAAACTATTTTTAAGTAAGTAAGGATTTTCAAGGATGACAGACAGCCCTGTATTGGCGCTTGCCAAAGATCTCATTAGCCGCCCATCGGTCACTCCGTTGGATGAAGGCTGCCAAGAACTCATGATCAACCGCTTAAAAACGCTAGGGTTTGAAATTGAAATCATGGTGTTTGAAGACACCACCAATTTTTGGGCTCGCCGAGGCTCAGAAGCCCCATTGTTTGCATTTGCAGGGCATACCGATGTTGTGCCAGCTGGCCCTCTAGAACAATGGCACACTCCACCTTTTGAGCCAACGGTCATTGATGGTCATTTGCATGGTCGTGGTGCTGCGGATATGAAAGGCTCACTCGCCTGTATGGTAGTGGCGGTTGAGCGTTTCATTGCTGAAAACCCTGACCACAAAGGCTCTATTGCATTTTTGATTACATCAGATGAAGAAGGTCCATTCATCAATGGTACAACACGTGTTGTAGATACCCTTGTTGAGAGAAACGAAATCATCGACATGTGTATCGTTGGTGAACCTTCAAGTACGCTGCACGTTGGTGATGTGGTTAAAAATGGTCGTCGTGGTTCAATTACTGGCGATCTTGTTGTTAAAGGCACGCAAGGTCATGTCGCTTACCCTCACTTGGCGAATAACCCAGTGCACCATGCATTGCCTGCGTTAGCGGAATTGGCGTCCACGAAATGGGATGAGGGTAATGAATACTTCCCACCGACCAGTTTCCAAATTCCAAATTTGCATTCTGGTACAGGTGCGTCGAACGTTATTCCTGGCGAATTCAATGTTCAATTCAATTTCCGCTTCAGTACTGAATTGACCGACGAAGAAATCAAACGTCGCGTGCATTCCACGCTAGACTCTTACGGGTTAGATTACGACCTTAACTGGACGTTAAGTGGTCACCCATTCCTAACCGATACAGGTGAGCTTAAAGAAGCCATTGTTCGTGCTGTCGAAAAAGTGAATCACAAGAAACCTGAATTACTAACAACAGGTGGCACTTCAGACGGTCGCTTCATTGCGACCATGGGCGCGCAAGTTATCGAGCTTGGTCCAGTTAACGCAACCATTCACAAAGTGAACGAATGTGTAAGCGTAGCAGATTTAGAGCTGCTGACTGACATGTACGAAGCGACATTAGAAGAGCTATTGGCAAACAAATGACTCCAGCCCAACTGACCGGACAAACCCAATCCCATCTTATTGATCACATCGTTGGTGCTCAAAAGATCCAAGCTTCCCCAGAAGCAGGAAAGGCACTAATTGCCCTGCACAAGGAAGCCAAAAACAAAGGGTTTGAACTGGCAGTCGCCAGTGGATTTCGAGACTATGAGCGTCAAAAATCCATTTGGAACGCCAAGTATTCCGGTCAAAGGGCTATCTTAGACAGTCAATCCAACCCCATAGATATCTCTACGTTGTCTGATGAAGAGAAGGCTGTTGCCATTATGCGCTGGTCGGCATTGCCAGGTGCAAGCCGCCATCATTGGGGAACGGATTTCGATGTCTATGCTAAGAACTGTTTACCTGAAAATATACAGCTGCAACTTGAGCCTTGGGAATACCAAACGGGTCATCAACAAGATTTTTCAGAATGGTTACAAGAAGCGATGCCAGAGTTCGGTTTTTTTCTTCCTTATCGTGAAGATTTGGGCGGCGTCGCAATCGAGCCTTGGCACATAAGCTACCTTAGTGTTGCGAGTAAAAATCTCGCTTCATTAACGACTGAAATAATTCGTGAGGCATTGCACCTATCGCCTATTGAAGGGCAATCAGCGGTGCTACCTTTACTGGATACTCTGTACAATCGCTTCATAATAAATGTGAGGGACTAAGATGGAATTCCTAACCAACCCTTGGGTCATTATCACCATTGTTTTGGCTGTCGTTATCGGCAACATTGCGGCGCTAAAATACACTGCAAAAATGAAGTTTACACCTTCTAAAAGGGAAAGTGACTTAGATAGACTCAACGAGCTAGACAAAAAAGCCCACGAAAAAGATAAATAAAAAGAGCCAGTCAATCGACTGGCTCTTCTGATCTATTTATGACTTTCGACTTGTGAAATCAACAAACTTAAAGCGACTTCTCAGCTATCTTAGCCAAGATGGGCGCTAAATCAGTAAGCAACTGTTCACTAATCGGCTTATCAGAACTGTCCGTTACGTTGATAGATGTTCTGTTGTCTAAGTCACCCATCAAGAACGTAAATGAACTGCCACTCAAGTCTAACGGCTTAACACCAATTTCTTGCCAGAATTCATCATCTGGTTTGGCGTACTTCACCTTGATAATACCTTGGGACTGGTTTCGTTCTTCAATATTAAAACCAATTTGCGGCAGAATAGTTGGCATGTGTTGCCACAATGTAGCGTATGGCGCTCGAGCGATAATAACAGGCAATCCGCTACGGTCTTTACCAAGACTGATAGGAATACGCTTCACTAGATCCTGTGCCTTTAACGCCGCTTCAGCACGCAAATTCTGATCATAAGTTGACGTAACTAAGTTAGTCATCAGAATGTTGTAGCGCTCTTTGTCAGTCGCTTTAACAGGCTTAACTTGATTGCCTTCACGCCAATCGATAAGTGAAATTTTAAAACCGTAGCGACGGTTCGATTCCAACTTTTCTATTGAATAGCGGCTGCCGATCTCAGAGTCCTCATCTTTCGATTTCCACGTTACCCATTCCGTTTCGATACGAGTATTTGTATTTTCTCTCAACCGAACGCCTTGGTTTGAGAGCATCTGTAAAGCGGTTCGCCATACTTTCTCTTGTTCCGTTTCTCGAACCAACCACAAGGTTGCTTCGCCGTCTTTCACTTCTGAACGTGCACCAGGAATTAAGTTCAAAATTTGTTGCGGCGGACGAATATCAACGTTCTTACCAATTCCACCCGTGTATTCACCCGCTGGAATATCGTAGTTAGGATAGAACTGCGGTGTGGCACCTTGTGGAAGCGACCACTCTTTTAGCGGCGTTGAATCAAGGTACGAAAAATCATCTTTCGCCTGGCGGCGAGATGAAGGGTCACTTGAACAAGCAGCGAGAACAAAAACAGCCAGTGAACTGATCACTAGCTGACGTGAAAACTTCATTAAAACTCCTAAATACAACCCGAAGCTATTGGCTTCGGGGTTAACTTTATTGGGTTCGTTGGTTTGACCCTAGCTGATCCCAGCTTCTGCTAGAGACTTTTCAATAACTGGCTGAGCCTCTTCAGAAAGCTCTGTCATTGGAAGTCTTAGGCTACCATTTGCGATCAAACCAAGTTTATGCGCAGCCCACTTAACTGGAATAGGGCTAGCTTCAATAAACAGGTTTTTGTGCAATGTCATCAATCGTGCATTGATAGATTCCGCTTCTTCGAACTCTCCATCTTGAGCTAAGTGCATGATTTTCGCCATATCTGCTGCTGCAATATTGTTCGTTACAGAGATTACGCCATGACCACCTAACTTACAGAATTCGAGCCCTGTCGAGTCATCACCACTTAGTAAGATAAAATCTTCGCCACAAAGTTCACGGTGAATTGCAACTCTTTCTAAATCACCTGTCGCATCTTTCAAAGCAACGATGTTTTCAATTTTGGCTAAACGAGCCACGGTAGCAGGCTGAAGATCAACCGCTGTGCGACCTGGTACGTTGTAAAGAATGATAGGCACATCACTGGCTTCAGAAATGGCTTTGTAGTGCTGGTATAAACCTTCTTGAGTCGGTTTGTTATAGTAAGGCGTAACACTTAGCACACCTACAATACCAGAGCCTTGAAGCAAGCGGCTAAACGTTACAGATTCGTGAGTAGCGTTTGCTCCTGTTCCCGCAACAACAGGAATACGACCATCAGCGTACTCGACTGCTTTGCTCACCACCTTGACATGCTCTTCGATTGTTAGAGTGGCCGACTCACCCGTAGTGCCAACAGCGACGATTCCATCGGTGCCCGCTTCTACGTGGTATTCAACAAGTTGCTTCAGGCTTTCGAAATCCACTTCACCTTCATTATTAAACGGTGTCAAAAGCGCAACCCAGCTTCCAGAAAACATGTCCATCTCCTTAATAAATTCTTATACCAAATGGCGTCACTTCAACGACCTCCAGCAGGTCTACCTCAGCTCAAATGGGCTTCTAGCATGGTACTGTAACACCCTTGAATAAAACAAGGGTTCAGAGCGCCTTAGATGACAATCTCACGTTAATAATTGGAGGTTAAGCATGGATTGGTCGAAAATTTATCGAATTGGGTAAATTTTCAGGTTTGCCCACTGAAATTCTCAGTGGGTATCCGAGCGAATAGTTGGAACTGTGCTAACATGCAAATTAACAGTTATTGAAAAATTGCCTCCTCATGTTACAACATTTAGTGATTACCGCTGTTGGTACGGATCGCCCGGGTATCAGTAACCAAATTACCCATTTGGTTACCGAATCGGGATGCAATATTATCGACAGCCGCATTGCACTCTTTGGCAGCGAATTTACGTTGATTATGTTGTTGTCTGGAAATAGCAACAGCTTAGCCCGAGTTGAAACTCGCCTTCCTCTTTTAGGTCAAGAACATGATCTAATTACGATCATGAAACGTACCTCTCCTCATCAGCACCCCGATCATGTCTATCGGATAGAAGTCTTTGTTGAATCTGAAGACAAACTAGGGTTGACTGAGAAATTCACTCAGTTTTTTGCTGACCGACAAATCGGTATGTCTTCACTCAGTGCGCAAACTATCGATAAATCCAAGGTCGAAAAAGAACAGAATCAATTTCATATTGCGTTGACAGCCCACGTCGATGGCGAATGTAACCTGATGCAGTTGGAAGAAGACTTCCAATTACTGTGTTCACAGCTATCGGTTCAAGGCTCACTAAATTTCATAAAAAACAGCCAATAAAAATAAAGGATCGCTCAATGGAAACTTTGACTGCTGGCGCGCCTGCTCCAGCCTTTTCACTATTAGATCAAGACGGTAACACCGTGACATTATCTGACTTTGAGGGCAAAAAAGTATTGTTCTACTTTTACCCTAAAGCCATGACTCCAGGTTGCACAGTGCAAGCGAAAGGTCTTAGAGATGTCAAAGCCGAACTGGATGCACACAATGTTGTGGTTCTTGGTGTTAGCATCGACCCAGTAAAACGCTTGGGTAAATTCATCGAACGAGATGAACTCAACTTCACCCTACTTTCTGATGAAGATCATACCGTTGCTGAACAGTTCGGTGTTTGGGGCGAGAAAAAATTCATGGGGAAAGTGTACGACGGTCTGCACCGCATCAGCTTCCTGATTAATGAAGAAGGTGTGATTGAACATGTGTTCAACAAGTTCAAAACTAAGACGCACCATGAAGTTGTATTGGATTATTTCAATCAATCTGCGTAAGAATTTACTGTAAAACCAAAAAGGCCTCTGATATCAGAGGCTTTTTTTATATCTACATTTAAAGCTAATCGGATTTAGGTATTGGGGCTTTTGATTCCGTATTGGGCAGCGCGTTAATGACGGCTTTCACCAAGGTTGCTAAAGGAATAGCAAAGAAAACGCCCCAGAACCCCCAGAGCCCTCCAAACACCAGAACTGAAACAATGATGGCGACTGGATGCAAATTTACTGCTTCAGAAAACAACACTGGAACCAGTACGTTGCCATCAAGCGCTTGAATGATGCCATACGCAACAAGAAGCCAGTAAAACTGTGGTGTTAACCCCCACTGGAATAACCCGACAATGGCCACCGGCACAGTCACTGCCGCCGCACCAATATAAGGAATCAGCACAGACAAACCCACCGCCACTGCTAGTAAAACGGAATATCTCAGATCGAGAATGGCAAACGTCACGTAACTGACACCACCTACGATTAAGATTTCCATCACTTTTCCGCGAATGTAATTCGAAATTTGTTGGTTCATCTCGCGCCAAACCTTGGTCGCTAAACGTCTATTTTCAGGTAGAAAGCCACTCAACATTGACATCATTTCTGCTTTGTCTTTCAACAAAAAGAACACCAATAAGGGCACTAAGATTAGGTAAACTGCAAGTGTTGCAATGCTAACGAGTGAAGCCAGTGACCCTTTCACCACGCTTTCACCTAAGCCAAGAACTTTGTTCTTAGCATTTGAAACAATCGATTCGACTATTTGGAGGTTAGCCAACTCTGGATACTGTTCTGGAATAGAAGCGATAAACCCTTGAAGCCCGTTATACATATTAGGGATATCGTTAATCAAGTTACCCACTTGGCTCCATATGGTTG
This sequence comes from Vibrio penaeicida, assembly GCF_019977755.1. Lineage (NCBI taxonomy): Bacteria > Pseudomonadati > Pseudomonadota > Gammaproteobacteria > Vibrionales > Vibrionaceae > Vibrio > Vibrio penaeicida. The sequence goes on from NZ_AP025144.1 coordinate 2,990,001, forward strand.
GCATTAAACCAAAAACAGCCATTAGCATAAGACCTAGAAAAGCCAACACCACAATAGGCACTGCCGCCGCACGAGGCAGCCCCAAACGGATCATTTGCATTACCGGCCATTCAAGCAAGTAAGCGATCACTATTGCGACTAACAGCGGCGCAATTAAGTGTCCGAAAAAGTAGATAGTGGCAAAGCCAAACAGAAGAATAGCAACCAAGCTGACTGCGTGAGGGTCGGAAAAACGTCGCTTATACCAGCGGCTGACCATATCGAACATTATGAATCGCTCTCTCTTACTACGGTTAAAGTGGACACACACTCATTCTCTTCCAAATGGACCGAAAAGAGGGATGAAGAAAAGTATCGTATCATATCTTGTATTGAGCTTTTATCATGCACTTGAATGACTAAGGTCTCTTTCTCTTTTAAGCTTGCTGCGCGACGCTTCGCTAGAAGCAACGCCATTGGGCAGCGTTCTTCACATAAATCAAGCGTGTAGCTGTTCATTCTTAGCACCAATACTTACTATTGTGCCTGTATTGTAATAGCATTTGGACCTATGGTCTCCCACTTCATTCGCAGAAGTGGAGATGATCGTGCCAAAATGTTTGAGCTCTTTATGTTTTAAACTGCGCCCATTGATGAAATAAATAGCAATCAAAAATTGATAGGCGAACCATATCTGTGTTCAACAGTCCAATTACACGATACGACATAAAAATGACAATGTAATGGAGCAGAATGTTTAAATTTACTCGTTCAACCCTGTACCTCAGCATGGCCGCTCTCCTGAGTCAGCCAACTCTGGCGCAGAATTCGGGGTATGAATTGCCAGATATAGGAACGGCTGCTGCCTCTACACTGACGATCGATCAGGAATCATTGTATGGCGATGCGTACATGCGCATGTTGCGCAGAAGCCAACCCATCGTTAATGACCCAGTATTAAACGAATACATTAGTACCATTGGTCATCAACTCGTTGCTAATGCCAACGACGTAAAAACACCGTTTAACTTCTTCCTTATTCAAGATAGAGACATCAACGCCTTTGCCTTTTTTGGTGGATACGTTGCACTCCATTCTGGTCTGTTCCTACACGCACAAACAGAAAGCGAATTAGCTTCAGTACTTGCTCACGAAATCGCACACATTACTCAGCGCCATCTCGCGAGAGCAATGGAAGACCAAGCTCGTCGCTCTCCTGCAACCATCGCTGCATTGGTAGGTTCTTTATTGCTTGCCGTTGCCGCACCTCAAGCAGGTATTGCTGCTATTGCTGCCACTCAAGCAGGGATGATTCAAAGCCAAATTAACTACACTCGCTCTAATGAAAAAGAAGCCGATCGCTTTGGTATTGTCACCATGTCTAAAGCTGGTTTCGATCCCCAAGCCATGCCGCAATTCTTTGGTCGATTGGCGGATGAGTTTCGTTACGTGAGTAAGCCGCCTCCAATGCTACTGACGCACCCATTGCCTGAAGACCGAATTACGGATTCGCGCGCGCGAGCACAAAGCATGCCTCCAAAACGGTTAGGTCCATCTATCGAATACAACTTAGCCAGAGCACGAATCATTGCACGGCACGCTGGTATTGATAGTGAAGCAGCCATAGATTGGATGGACAGAAGGCTTAAGAAAGCTCATCGAGATATCGTACCGACATTAAAATACGGTAAAGCCCTCGCATTGCTCGATATGAAAAAACTGGATGAAGCAGAAACGCTGTTAGTCCAGTTAGACAAACAAGATCCAAACAACAATTTTTATTTAGATGCGCTTTCAGACTTGTATTTATATAAAAAAGAATACGATAAAGGGCTGGCTATGCTAAAAAGAGCCCTGGATAAAAAGCCGAACAACCCTGTACTTGAAATCAACTACGCTAACTTGTTAGTAGAAAGCGAAAGGTATAATGAGGCAACTCGGCTTTTACAACGTTACACACATTCTCACCCAGAAGACGTAAACGGCTGGGCAATGCTTGCGGATTCTACCGCTCAGCAAGGCAAACGAGACGAAGAGGCAGCAGCGAGAGGCGAGATTTTTGCTCTCAAAGCGGATTGGAAGCAAGCCATCAGTTTCTATGCCGAAGCCAGTAAGCTGGTAGAACTTGGAAGCCTAAAACAGGCGCGATATGACGCAAGAATTGACCAGCTAGGGCTGCAACGCGACCGCTTTTACGCCCTTCAAAATTAGAAAACATAAGCACTTAGAAAACATAGGCACTTAGAAAAGATAAGCACCACAGCCTGAGAACTTACCGTCTGTGAATTCAAACTGTGTGCAAGGTAAAAAGCTAATAAGGAATCAACATGTCAGTATCGATTTATCACAACCCTCGCTGCTCAAAAAGCCGACAAACACTTGCTTTACTTGAAGAAAAAGGCATTACACCAGAAGTCATCAAGTATTTGGAAAGCCCGTTAAGTGTTGAGCAACTGAAAACCGTTTACGCGCAGCTGGGTCTGAGTTCCGTACGAGATATGATGCGAACCAAAGAGTCTATATACAAAGAACTAAGTTTAGGCGATGAGTCTGTCACTGATGAGCAACTCTTTGAAGCTATGGTCGAAAATCCTAAATTGATTGAGCGCCCTATTGTCATTAAAGGCGACGCTGCTCGTCTTGGCCGACCACCAGAACAGGTTCTGGAAATTTTATGAGCATAAAGGTTGTTGTCCTTTATTACAGCCGCCACGGAAGCACCAAAAAGCTGGCTCGCCAGATTGCCCGTGGCATTGCCTCTGTTGAACAGTGCGAAGCGCTGCTCCGAACAGTCAACGAAATTTCAGACAATTCCGTTAATTCAGGTGAGCCCGCTGAACCAGACGACCCTGTTCTCACGCTTGACGAGTTAAAAGTCTGCGATGGTCTTGCTATGGGTAGCCCTGTTTGGTTTGGAAACATGGCGGCACCACTCAAACATTTCTGGGACACCTCAACCCCTCTTTGGGTCGGTGGCGACCTTATCGATAAACCCGCTTGCGTATTTACGTCTTCCTCTTCCATGCACGGCGGTCAAGAGACAACACTTCAAAGTATGATGCTTCCGTTGTTTCATCACGGCATGATGTTATTGGGTATTCCTTATTCTGAGCCCGCTTTGCACACTACATCACAAGGTGGTACTCCTTATGGTGCATCCACTATTGGTAGTCAGATACAATCAAACCAGTCAGATGAAGGGCAGTTAGCTTTTGCTCTTGGAAAACGTCTGGCAGAGTGTGCAAAAAAACTGAAAAGCTAGGGTTAATCGCCCTAAGGACTCTGTATGACGGAATCTCAATCCATTAAGTATCGATACTTAGCGTTAGCTGGAAACATTGGTCTTTTAGGCTGGGTTGCTTTATGGCAGATCAGCCTATCTCCTCATCCTCATATCAATAGCGTAACACTCGCACTTGCATGGTGTGTCCCACTGCTACTTCCCTTACCGGGTATTTTAGCAGGTAAGCCTTACACACACGCATGGGCTAATTTTGTTTTGATGTTGTATTTTCTGCATGCGCTGACCATTTTGTATGTTAATGAAGGCGAGCGATGGCTTGCGGTGGTGGAGCTTTTATTAACCACTATTGCCTTTGTAGGAAACACCCTTTATGCGCGGCAAAGAGGAAAAGAACTAGGTCTAAAACTCACGAAGCTTTCTGAAGTAGAGAAACAAGAAAAAGCACGTTTTGAGCAGTAGAAATTTGAAGAGTTGATGCTTGAGTAGTCAATCAAGCATCAAAAAAAGAAGAGCTCCCCATCGGAAGCTCTTCTTTTTTATGCATGTAATTCTATTGTGTACGAACTTCTTTTAAAGACCAAGCCACTCATACACCAAGTCCGCTTTTTCTTCAGGAGTCGCTTCTTCGACGACTTCAGCACTAATGCTTGGAACGCCATCAACAGTAGACGAATCATCTGTTTGTACAGGGGCTTCTGACGTATCCCCTTCTACTGAAAGCTCATCGCTGACTAGCTGATCTGTCGTTTCACCTGTAGCCACGTCTGTTTCTACTGCGCCCTCATCGGCGATCTCGGGTGCGACAAGTTCAGGTTCGGCTGTTTGAGGATCGGTAGATTCTACTGGCGTACTTTCAACTCGTTGCTCTTCTTCACTCTCAACATAAGCGTCCAAAGTAAACGCTCTCACTTGTTTAAAGTTTTCTAACTCACGCTGAAAATCCACAACTGGAGCAAGTAAATTGACTTTAAAAGTGACATCGTTGCCTTTGATTTTTAAAATCTCTGTCGATGCAACCGAGTTCAAGCCTTCAAACAAAGACTCCAATTGGAAGAAATCGCGTGAACTTTTAACGTCCAAAAATTGAACTGTCACGCTTTCTGTCGATACATCCGAAACCTGAACCGCACTTTTACTCGCAAAGTAATCGCTGATGCTATCGACCACAGTTTGCAGTGTAGAATTAAATTCACCTCGCTCCTGCCCCGACATAGGAGATTGCTGAGAGCCAAGCATTTGCTCCGGTGATTGGTCAAACAAAGTCCAACGCACAGATGCTCTGCCTGAGCTTAAGTGTTGTACCCGCAGAACCAATACCGCATCCGCAGGATAACGTGAGCTGGCTCTACTGATTGGTTCAACAAAGGCTCCCCAGATCTCCGGTGCAGAGATTCCTGTTACATCATCAAAGTCACCAACTGGTACGGTAATGGGTAAGCCTCGAGAATCGGCATACTGGTTCAACAGTTTAGTAACGTTAGAGCCACTCTGCTCCCACACTATTTGGCGTTCATAGCGATCTTCTTCAATAATCCACATTAAAATGGAAGCGCGATTTTCAGACCAATACGGCAAGCCCGCCTGAGTCAATAACCCCTGAATTTGTCTTGGACTAAAAGCGACTTTTAACGTTTCTTGCCCATCTAATTGCCCGAAGCTAATTTGAGAAAGATAAGGGCCTGTGCTCTTTTTCGCTTTTTCGATAACCGGATTACTGGCAACGGTTTTTTGTCCAGATGCCTTAATAAGAACCTGCTCTAACCCTTGAGCTTTCGCAAGATCCTCTGCATTTTCTTCTTCAGTCAATACAATTTCAGATTGGAATACGTCCACTTTAGTTAAAGCAAAGCCAGGAAAAGCCAGCAAACTCAACAACAAACAAGCTATCCGATTCATAAATTCTCTGTCACAACGTGAATGAACCTCAAATGATAAGCAACTCTCAATGCCGGAGCAAGGAAACATCGCGAATACAGTGACATCCCCCTTCACTGGAATAATTCCCCCTGTATAGATATTTTTTGACCCATTTATCAATGCAATCGTTTTCTTAGTGATAAAATCCTGCAAATTTTAAAAATGGAAGAGAATCATGACTCAAATACTCCAAGGTACCCAAATGCTCTTTGTCGCATTTGGCGCACTCGTGCTCGTCCCCTTACTCACTGGGCTCGACCCTAGTGTTGCTCTGTTCGGCGCTGGCGTAGGCACCCTTTTATTCCAATTTATCACTCGCCGCACCGTTCCTATTTTCCTTGCATCCTCTTTCGCGTTTATTGCCCCAATCATGTATGGCGTACAAACGTGGGGGATTGCATCCACCATGGGTGGGCTTATGTGTGCTGGTTTGGTTTACGTTGCATTAGGAGCGGTGATCAAATTGCGGGGCGTTGGAATCGTCCATAAACTGTTACCCCCTGTTGTTGTTGGTCCGGTTATTATGGTGATTGGATTGGGGCTTGCACCTGTCGCGGTCAATATGGCTTTAGGGAAAACGGGCGATGGAGCAGTTCAGCTTATCGATGGCAATACCGCCCTTATTATCGCTTCTGCGTCTCTAGCCACCACCATTGCTATCAGTGTTTTTGCCAAGGGCTTCTTAAAGTTGCTACCTATTTTTGGAGGCATCGCTGTCGGGTACTCGCTCAGCTTACTGTACGGAATCGTAGACTTTACACCTGTTGCTCAAGCAAGCTGGCTTTCCCTTCCCAATTTCACAACGCCAGAATTCAACATTAATGCGATTCTTTTCATGATCCCTGTCGCCATTGCACCAGCGGTTGAGCACGTGGGTGACATGCTTGCGATTTCCAATGTGACTGGAAAAGACTACCTCAAGAAGCCAGGGCTTCACCGCACCATTACAGGTGACGGTGTCGCTACAATGGCGGCTTCTATGGTGGGTGCTCCACCAAACACAACGTACAGTGAAGTGACTGGCGCAGTGATGCTGACTAAAGCTTACAATCCAGTCATCATGACTTGGGCAGCGGTAACCGCGATTGTTCTTGCGCTGGTAGGAAAACTAGGCGCGCTGCTACAAACCATCCCCGTTCCAGTAATGGGTGGCATTATGATTCTACTGTTCGGCTCCATCGCCACTGTCGGTTTGAATACGCTGATTAAAAATCACGTTGATCTCCACAAATCCCGAAACCTTGTGATTGTCGCGGTGACGTTAGTCTTTGGTATTGGCGGAATGGCTTTTGGGATTGGTGAGTTCAGCCTACAAGGCGTGAGCTTATGCGGTATCGTGGCCATTGCGTTAAACCTAATTTTACCTAAAGACATGGGTGAATCTCATGTCGTAGATAACGCTCAGATGGAAGAAGAAACAAGTAAATAGCCAAGCACCTGATAACAAATAGAGGCAGTAATAAATGACTGCCTCTATTTACTTCATAGTTTTACCAAAGGTAGAGACTCTATAGCCACCCCTGACTTAAACAGTATTTCACTAATCCTGCCGTTGTTTTTATGTTCAGTTTCTTTTTCACTCGCAATCGGTGTGTTTCAACCGTTCGGACGCTAATGCACAAAGTATTGGCGACAGATTTGTTGCACTCCCCTTCCGCAATCAACAGCAAAACGTCCTTTTCGCGCGGGGTTAGTTGCGTATTTACATGGTCGTCATGTTGACTGAATGCTTGAAACAGTTGCTCTGAAATGCCTTTGCTAAAGAAGGTCCCACCACTCGCTATCACCTCCAATGCTTTAATCAGTTCATTCGAAGAAATGTCTTTGCAAATGTAGCCACTCGCTCCACATTTAATGGCCGACATGACGTATTCTTCTTCTTTGTGCATGCTCAAAATGACCACTTTTGAATTTACACCCTGCTTATTCAAGGTTTCGAGTACTTCGATGCCCGTCATCTTTTCCATTGAAATGTCGGTAATCAAAATATCGGGCTCTTTTTCCAACGTCACTTCAACGGCTTCTACCCCATTCTCAGCGGTGCCGACAATTGAAAACTGTTCCTCACGGCGTAAACGCTCGACTAATGCGTCTTGGAGCAACGTATGATCATCCGCTAATACAATCGTAGTCATACTTCGTTCCTTTCATCGTCCATTGAAATCGCAAAGGTTACCCGAATTTCCGTTCCATCATCCGGGTCGCTGTTCACTTCTAGTAGTCCACCAATCAATTCTATTCGTTTACGGATGTTGGTCAGCCCCATACCTGATTCAATGGTCTTATTTCGATTTTCTACATCTGATAGGTCAAACCCTTTACCGTCATCCGCTACTGTGAAAATAATTTGAGATTTCTCTTCTTGAAGGACGATATCAATCGCGTTCGATTTTGAGTATTTCTCCGCATTGTGAATCGCTTCTTGAGCTACTCGGTAGAGCGCGTGTTCGACATTACGAGAACAAAGGCTTTCATCTATCTGGTGTTCGAAAACCACATCAATACCAGAACGTGTTCGGCATTCCTTTGCTAAATTCTCGATAGCGACCACCAGACCAAAATCGTCTAATACAGCAGGGCGAAGCGCTTTCGAAATACGACGAATTTCGTCCATCGCGAGATCGACACTTTTCCGACCCAAGTCCGTTTGCATTAAGATTTGGTCATTTGGGTTGGCATTTTCTATATTTTCAAACCGCATCTTGGTGGACACTAAAATCTGATTGATTCCATCGTGTAGCTCGCGAGAGACTCGGGCTCGCTCCTCTTCCTGCATGTCGATGAGTTGTTTGTTGAGCAGAACAAGCTGTTTATTGGCCAATTCACTGCGATTGATGTGTACCACACTGACCCACCCAGCAACCAAGACGCAGGCTAAAAAGATGAAGATGGACAGTTCCAATAGAAAGGAATCCAACTCGTGTTTTTGAACTGGTGAAATGGATTTGAATTCATTGTTTATATAAGTGTCTTCAGCCATTTCCTCTTGAACGGCTCTGGCCACTTTATCCGAATACTCTTGCGTGAACAGCGGATCGGTTTCGGTGTAGATGTGCGCCAAAATGTAAATCAACATCAACAATATAGGTATCTGAGAAAGAACGATCGTTCTCTGCTTAAATCGATTTTCTTCTTCTGTCATCTTTCACGTCCTGTACGTAGTACTGCGTACATTTCATCCATGAATGTACGTCTACAAATTACGCTGTCTTACGAATTTAATAAATTTTTACATATTCGTAACATAAAAACCTAGACATGGCATGCAAGGCGAAAAAATCGCCTAATTCAAGGAGTGAAGAATGAAAAAGCACATCGGAAAATCGGCCATTGCATTGGCAGTGACAGCCACCTTTATGGCATTACCTGCCCACGCAGATAAAGTTCTACTGAAAACCCCACTGGCTATTGGTACTCACTTGCCAGCACTCGGAACCCCCATGAAATGGGTATCCAAGCAATTGCCCATTGCATCAGGTGGTACCGTAAAAATGAAGATTTACGAACCGGGAAAATTGGTTGCTGCCAATGAAATCTTAGATGCTGTTTCTTCCGGTAAAGTAAATGCAGGCTACACCACCGCGGGTTACTGGAAAGGGAAAATTCCAGCTGCTCCGCTATTTTCTGCCGTACCTTTTGGTCCTGAAGCCCCTGAATATATGGCGTGGCTGTATTTCGGTAACGGTAATAAGCTTTACCAAGAAATGTATGACCAAGCTGGCTATAACGTCAAAGTGTTGCCTTGTGCAATCAACTCACCAGAAACTTCTGGCTGGTTCGCCAAGCCCATCAATAAACCAGAAGATCTGAAAGGTCTCAACATGCGCTTCTTTGGGCTGGGTGCGCAGATCATGGAGAAGCTAGGTGTCAGTACCGTCCAACTGCCAGGCGGCGAGATTTTCGGGGCACTTGAGAAGGGTGCCATTGACGCCACCGAGTTTTCGCAGCCCGCCATCGATCACCGTTTAGGCTTCCATAAAATCGTGAAATACAACTATTTCCCTGGTTGGCACCAACAGTCGACAGTATGGGAGCTTCTGATCAACAAAGACACATGGAACAAAATGGACAGCGACCAACAATCGTCTGTTGAAACCGTTTGTATGGCATCCATGACCTACTCCATGGCTGAAGGTGAGTCGCTGCAATATGACGCAATGATAAAAGCTCAGGAAAACGGCGTTAAACAACTTTATTGGAACGACGACATGTTGAATCTGTTCGAAAGCACATGGCTCGAAGTGGTTGAAGAACAGAAGAAAGATGCCTTCTTCAACAAAGTGTGGACGGATCTGACTCAGTTCCGTACGAATTACAAAGTCTGGTCTGACAAAGCGTTTTTACCAAGAACGGGAGAGTAATCCCCAGCGAAAAGTACACTCAAGCCGCACCCTTGTGGCTTGAGTGATTCCTACCGTTTTTCAAAAAGGTTCGTCGTTTTGAATCGTACTCACATTAACGCACCTGCTCCAATGGCCGACAGAATGGATGCGTTTATAAAAAAAGTAAGCCATGGCATTGCTTGGGTTTACGTAGGTTTAGTCTTGGTCATTTTAACTCAGGTTATTCTTCGAAAAGGGTTTTCCCATGGCTTGATCGCACTAGAGGAATTTCAGTGGCATTTGTACGCCATTGGCGTGTTTTTTGGTCTCGCGTACGCTGAAATCACCAATTCACATGTGCGCGTTGACATTTTTTATCATCGCTTCAGCGTAAAGGCTAAAGCTTGGATAGAGATTGTTAGCATCGTCTTGTTTCTTATGCCATTTATTCTGGTTGTATTTCTTCACTCTATCGATTTTGTTTATGAGTCATGGCGGGTAAGCGAACGCTCTAACGCCCCATCTGGGCTGCCCTTCCGTTGGCTCATCAAATCAACCATCCCGCTAGCCTTCTCATTACTCGCACTTGCGGGGCTTTCTAAGGTTATTCGCTCATTTGCCACAATACGAAAAGGAGCCAACCGTGGAAATCAATGAAATTCTCATCATAAGCATGTTCGGCAGCTTTATCCTTTTGCTTTTTTTAGGCATCCCGGTGGCGTGGGTGTTAGGTGGAATTGGCATTATATTTGGCGGTCTGGCGTATTTCTCAGATCTGTACCTAGACACCATCACGGGACTCGACTTTCAAACGCTCGGACTTTTGGTTAACCGCCTATATAAGATCATGGATAACTGGATCCTAGTCGCCTTGCCCATGTTCATCTTCATGGGAAATATGTTGGACAAGTCTGGGGTAGCTGATCGGCTGATGTTCTCTATGCAAGCGATGTTTGGAAAAGTACATGGTGGCTTAGCGATTACCGTCGTTTCTATTGGCATCATCTTAGCCGCATCAACCGGAATCATTGGGGCTTCCGTAGTACTGCTCGCAATGATGGCCCTGCCTTCCATGCTCAAACAAGGCTACAATAAACCTTTAGCGCTCGGAACCATTGCGTCTTCTGGTTGCCTTGGAATATTACTTCCCCCATCCATCATGTTGGTCATCATGGCGGATCAACTGGGATTATCGGTTGGTGATTTGTTCATGGCGGCGGTTTTCCCGGGGCTTGCACTTGGGGCAATGTACATATTCTATCTCCTCATTTCGGGGGTGCTAAAACCCAATGCACTGCCGTTACCTGATACCGCTGAAAAAGTATCCTTCAAAATTATCTGGCAAGTCGTCAAAGCAATCATCCCTACATTACTACTCATTCTTGCAGTATTAGGGTCCATATTTGCAGGTATCGCCACGCCAACTGAGGCATCCGGTGTTGGTGCGGCAGGAGCAACCTTACTGGCTATATACTACAAACGGTTTTCCCTCAAAATTCTGAAAGAAGTCACCATTGAAAGCTATAAGACCACGGCTTACATCTTTGCCATTTTCATTGGGGCAACCTGCTTTTCATTGGTCTTGCGAGAATTAGGGGGGGATGAGTTCATTGAAAGCATCTTTCAACAGCTCCCTTTCGGTCCCTACGGCATTATCGCTTTCATCCTTTTGATGGTGTTTCTACTGGGCTTTTTTCTTGATTGGATTGAAATCACGCTGATCATTTTGCCGTTGTTAGCGCCGGTTGTTGCGGGATTAGATCTGAACATTGGTCAATTTGCTGGCATCGATGACCCAACAACAGTTTGGTTTGTCATGCTCGTCGCCATGACATTGCAAACCAGTTTCCTAACGCCACCTGTTGGATTCGCACTGTTTTACTTGAAAGGGGTGTGTCCACCAGAGATACAACTGTCGGATATATACAAAGGGGTAATACCATTTATTCTGTTGCAGCTTTTAGCGTTGTTGCTGATTTTATTCTGGCCGAGTATCGCGCTGTGGTTACCGTCTATCGCTTATAACTAAACGGATTATTTGCTTGATATAACTAGAAAGAAGAGAGACTTCTTCAGCTCGAAGCTCCGATTGGCACTGCATTGATTGGTGCGCTTTGTAGGAAACCCAGGCTAACCATTTAGCCTGGGTGATTTTTCTCTAGAAAAGAGTTAATAAACGGTACAGTTACTTAGTTACTTAGTTACTTAGTGCCGAAAATCTTATCGCCTGCATCACCAAGCCCAGGAACGATATAGCCTTTATCGTTAAGTTTTTCATCAATCGCGGCTGTATATAGCTCCACATCTGGATGCGCTTTTTTCAATGCTTCTACACCTTCAGGTGCAGCAACCAGCACAAGTACCTTGATCGACTTACAGCCTTTTTCTTTCAAAAGGTCGATGGTTGCAATCATCGAGCCGCCAGTCGCCAGCATTGGATCGACTACTAAGGCAATACGCTCATCAATATTTGACGCCAGTTTATTGAAGTAAGGTACTGGCTCTAGTGTCTCTTCATCACGGTAGATACCAACAACACTGATGCGTGCACTTGGCATATGTTCCAAAACACCGTCCATCATGCCTAGACCAGCACGAAGGATTGGCACAACCGTTACTTTTTTGCCTTTGATTTGATCCACTTCTACTGGACCGTTCCAACCTTCAATCGTCACACGTTCCATTTCGAAATCCGCGGTGGCTTCATAAGTAAGTAGGCTACCTACCTCAGTCGCAAGCTCACGAAAACGTTTAGTGCTGATGTCACCTTCTCGCATTAAGCCCAGTTTGTGTTTAACTAATGGGTGCTTTACTTCAACAACTTTCATTTCCAACTCCAGCAAATTTTAATAAACTTTCAGATTATACCTAACTGGTCGGAATAGTTACAGAGTTGCAGACCTTTTACTTGCCTAGCTAACTGACTGTAAAAACAATAAGTACCCAGCCTTTACGTGGCGTGATTTGAGAGACAAAAACGCGAAGAAAAAAAACTGCGCAAACGTTTTCCTTTTCTTTTCAACCCCTGTTAGAATAGCGCCGTTTTTCACATCCAACCTATGACGAGGACATCCCCGTGAGTGGTAACAACTCTTCTCTAAGTTATAAAGACGCTGGTGTAGATATTGATGCTGGTAATGCTCTGGTAGACCGAATTAAAGGTGTGGTAAAGCGCACTCGTCGTCCTGAAGTAATGGGCGGTATTGGTGGCTTTGGCGCACTATGCGAATTACCAACTAAATACAATGAACCACTGCTAGTGTCTGGAACAGACGGCGTAGGCACGAAACTTCGCCTAGCATTGGATATGAAAAAACACGACACCATTGGTATCGACTTGGTTGCAATGTGTGTGAACGATCTTATCGTTCAAGGTGCAGAACCTCTTTTCTTCCTTGATTACTACGCAACAGGCAAGCTAGATGTTGATACTGCAGCAGACGTAGTTGCGGGTATTGGCGAAGGCTGTATTCAAGCTGGCTGTGCGCTAATCGGTGGCGAAACCGCTGAAATGCCGGGCATGTACGAAGGCGAAGACTACGACGTTGCTGGCTTCTGTGTCGGTGTTGTAGAAAAATCTGAAGTGATCGACGGTACTAAAGTTGCCGCTGGCGATGCACTGATTGCGGTAGGCTCTAGTGGTCCTCACTCAAACGGCTACTCTCTAGTCCGTAAGATTCTTGAAGTTTCTGAAGCGGATTTAAGCGAAGAGCTAAACGGACGCACGATTGGTGAGCAACTGCTTGAACCAACAAAAATTTACATTAAATCAGCACTTAAGATGATTGCAGAACACGACATTCACGCGATCTCGCACATCACAGGTGGTGGTTTCTGGGAAAATATCCCACGCGTTCTTCCTGAAGGCACAAAAGCGGTTGTCGATGGCAACAGCTGGGAATGGCCAGCAATTTTCTCTTGGCTACAAGAGAAAGGCAATGTTGAAACTCACGAAATGTACCGTACCTTTAACTGTGGTGTTGGTCTGATTGTTGCTCTACCAAAAGAGCAAGCAGCAGCGGCAGTTGAACTGCTTAAAGCAGAAGGCGAAAACGCTTGGGTTATCGGTGAAATCGCATCAGCAGCAGCTGGTGAAGAGCAAGTAGAGATTCGCTAAGCCATGAAAAATATCGTTGTCTTAATTTCCGGAAATGGCAGTAACTTACAGGCAGTGATTGACGCCTGTGAAAATGGAAGCATTGAAGGAAAAGTCAGCGCCGTTTTTTCTAACAAAGCTGACGCTTACGGATTGGAACGAGCAAAACGCAGCGGGATTGATGCCCGCGCTGTCAGCCACAAAGATTTTGAGTCGCGTGAGGCATTCGATTTAGCGCTAATGGGCGAAATCGACCAATACCAACCCGACTTAATTATTCTTGCAGGCTACATGCGTATTCTGAGTGAAGGATTTGTTCGTCACTATATAGGTAAGATGATCAACATTCACCCATCTCTTCTTCCGAAGTACCCTGGTTTAAACACTCATCAACGTGCAATAGATGCTGGCGATGAGGAACATGGAACCAGTGTTCACTTCGTTACAGAAGAGCTCGATGGCGGACCGGTTATTTTGCAAGCAAAAGTCCCTGTATTCGAAAACGATTCAGCGGATGCTTTAGCAGAACGTATTCAAACTCAGGAACACCGCATCTACCCATTAGTTGCTCAATGGTTTGTAACCAACAGATTATCGATGCAAGACGGTAAAGCGGTTTTGGATGGGCATATCCTAGGCGAGAATGGCTACGCTGAAGAATAAATTGCTTACATGCTTGTTTAAGCGATGCTTCTATAAACGATATTTGTTAGAAAATACTTGATAGAAAAAAGGTGACCACTCGGTCACCTTTTTTGTTATCGGCAGATATTTTTGATAAAGCTTCAACATAAGCTCAATCAAAGCTGAACATGCTTTCGAGATCGTGTCGAGAATACGCTTTGAAGGCCAACATCGTATCGGTTTTGGTGATGCCTTCTATTTTGATCATCTCTTCTGTTACAAGCCGAGACAGATCATCCGCTTTGTTTACTCGAACAATCGCAATCAAATCAAACGCACCACTTACTGAAAAGACTTCCGACATTTCTTTTAAACCCGCTAGCTGCTCCGCGACGGCGTTTATTTTATCTCGCTCAACATTGAAAAAAATGATTGACGTTAACATGGGATTTTCTCCTATCTGTTATCCGTGGTAGCGACACCTTGATGCTTTTTATACTCAAGACAGTAGCTTTCCGCAGTTGGGCACCTTAGCCTCCAACCCTAAAGTAGTCAGAATTTGATGCGTTGTCGCCACCGCGGCAGAGATGACAGGGATTCCACATTCATCTTCCACAGCTTGTATTGCTGCCAATGAAGGCATTTGAACACAGGCAGACAAAACCAATACATCGATGCCAGTGAGATCTAACCGCTTATATATCTCGACAAGATTCATAGGGTCTTGCGCTGCAACTTCTAAATTGTTGGGGATTTCGAGCGAGACAGAATCGTGCACTTCGATGCCTTCGTACTCGATGTAATCACAAACCAATTGAGTGAGCGGTTTCATATATGGGGTAATCAACGAAATCCGTTTGGCATTCATTAATTTCAAACAATCCACCAGCGCACCTGCTGAACTCACTATTGGAGTCGGGTAGCCGTTAGATTGAGTCACTTCATGCAACCTTTTCTGGCTTTCTCGGTGGTAGCCGTTGCCCTGCGCCATAATGGCAACAAGGCAGGCGTAACCCATAACATCCACATCCGCGTCCGACAGCTCTAATGCACATCGATCGCTGTCGCTGTCCATGGACTTCAGCTCTTCCGGCGTAACGTGCTTCATCCTCATCCGGCTGGAGTGAAACGAAAATCTCTCTGGATAAACCGCTTCTCTTGCCCTTAGCATTGCTGGAATTTCACGCTCCATCGTGAGGTTAGAACTGGGCACAATTTGCCCAATTTTGAATGTTTGACTCATGACTGCGCCCCAATGTTGACTACAGGGTTTCTAATCACCCCGATTCCATCGACACCACACTCAATTACGTCACCAGGCCACATCCACTCTTGAGGTTCACGACCAGCCCCAACGCCTGAAGGGGTTCCCGTTGCGATAATGTCCCCAGGTTCTAAGGTGATGCCCGTTGAGATATCGGAAATGAGCGTGGGGATATCAAACAGTAAATGCTGGGTATTCGAACGCTGCTTTTCCTCGCCGTTTTTGGTTAGCCATAAGTCGAGATTATGCGGATCTTCGACCGAATCCGCCGTCACAATACACGGTCCCATAGGCGCATAGGAATCCTGACCTTTGGAGAAGATCCATTGACCAGCTCTGCGATTATCACGAGCAGAAACATCATTGATGACGGTATAACCAAATACGTGGTCCATGGCATCTTCTTTATTGATACGCGTAGCACGCTTACCGATAATGACCGCTAATTCCACTTCCCAATCCAACTGCTGAGTCATTGCTGCGTTATGTTGAATGGATTCACCAGTGGCGATCACACTGGTCGGTGGCTTAGAAAACACAACTGGCTTGTCCGGTAGGTCTTTTGACGTATCCAGCGACTTTGCCGATTCAGCAACGTGCTCCACGTAATTTAACCCAATACCAAAAATGTTTTTTCTAGGCTTGGGGATGGGTGCCATCACCGTAACATTCTCTTCCGCGGTTGCGATTCCATTTGGTCGGTTCGCCTGCGTTTCTTCCAACGCTCGGGATATCGCCGCTAAACCATCTAGACCTTGGTCGATCAATTCAAGCATAGAGTTAGGGAAGGTTTGACCGACTGCACTTCCTAATTTTTCGACATCCACCACCATATTATCTAAAACCACACCCAATCGGGCTTCACCTTGGTGCCCATTTCTGTATGTTATAAGTTTCATTTACTCATCCTTTAGTTATTTGAACTGACAAAAAACGGAATTTAGGCAACCACAACCTGATGCCCATTGTTGTCGACCAAGCCTTGCTCGACATAAAACCCTAGTTTCTTGATCGTCGGTAAATCATTGAAAGAAAACAAACAAGCATCATCAGATGACGATGTATTGACGTGCTCATGCCACATCCATGTTGGAACACAGAAAATATCTTTCTCTTTCCATTCGAATCGTTGTCCGTTGATGATCGAATACCCTGAACCTTTAGCGACTTGGTAGATAATGTTGCCAGTATGGCGATGCGCTTTGGTGTGCTCCGATGGGCGAAGCAACTGCAGGCTCGCCCCCATGGTAAGCATCGGGTCATCGCCATTTTGAGGGTTCATGTAACGCATCATGACCCCGTCGTACGGTGAGCCATCGGTCACTTTTGAGTAGTTCAATAGTGCTTCGTAGCTTTGGTCCCATGAATATTTCATGAGTGGAGAATAGGGTTTATCCCATTTATCCAGTTCAGGTCGAAGTCCGGGAGCTCCATAAGTGAGTGGGCTGTCATTTTTTGGCAAATCGACCGTTTGGTAGCCATCAGGGTGAACGGCATAAAAATTGGATTCCAGAACATTGGTTAACGGAATATCCAACCCGTCCTGCCACATGCTGGTTTCGCCATCTTCAGCAACACCATGCTCGTGCCACGTTCCATTCGGAGTAATGACAAAATCACGCGCCCCAAGGTCAATTTTATGACCATCTACAATGGTATAGGCCCCCTTTCCTTCCATGATGAACCTTAAAGCAGATGCCGCGTGTTTGTGCGCACCCGCTCTTTCTCCCGGCTGCATCACTTGCAAACCAGAAAATAGCCAGCCACAAGCCGCACTTACTTCGGTACGCTTAGGATTCTTCAAATACACCACGCGTCTTCCAGCGTCTTCTGGGCTGACCAAATCAATTGATTTCAAGACCAGTTTTCGCAGTTCTTCATTTTTCCAAACCACAGGTTCAGAAAGTGCTTTGGGCTCCCACGGTTCAATATTGTTGGCAACTTTCCAAAATGCACCGGTGTTTTGCCCATCCAGTTCAGAGTAGTAAGCCTCCAGCGCGTCGCTATCTGTCACTCTCGACCTACCCAATTGGTCATCCGTCCTATCTTGGTTGGCGTCTAAGCTTTCTTTAAAGTTATTCATATCTATCACCCTTAATGTTGTGCCCTCTCTCGTATCAACTAAGAACCCTGAGCGGTCAATGTTTCGGTAGGATCATCTTTGGCTAACTCTTGAATATCCGATTGAAATATCGGTTGCTGCTTCGTTTGATTGATCGTGAGCTGGAATATATCGAACCGGTTGTAGTGCCCAACAATGTCGTGCATTTGCTTCGGCTGAATACAACGTGCTAAATCGATGTCGGCATACGCAATGCCTTCTTCATCGATCAATTCATCGCCTACCGCCCTGCCATCAGGACCAATAACACCGGAATAACAGCTGGATTTCCGTTCCATTAACTGGCGAGCATCGGGGCGAACTTTATCCATCTCATTGATGATTTCTTCTGAAATGGTTGAAGTAGAAACGACGGTAAACACCTTGCCTTCGAAGGAATGCGACATCGCTCTGAGCTTGATGGCTTCCGCCATGTCGTAATCAGGGGGAGCGACCGGAAGCGAGATGTAACTGGCGGTATGCACTAATTCACCTTGAGCCAATAAACTGTATCGCGCTAACGTATTGGTGTTTTCACCGCACGCAAGACCACCTAACGGACCAATATCAGTGTCGTAAACCGTTAAGCTAGAACCGTCCCCCCCCGTCCAAGTGAGTTTTTCAGCCCATGTAGGAACCAGCTTGCGATGTTTCCCCATGATCTGACCTTGAGGGTCAATAAACACCAATGTGTTGTATAAGGTGCCGAGCGATGTTTTCGAACGCTCATTGACGCCAATCACCACATAAGCATTAGCAGCAGCGGCAGCCGCGCAAACTACATCGATTTCAGGTCCGGGAACAAAAATGGACGCTTTGATGAGCTTTTCGAACCACTCACTGCCCGAAACCGGATCGGTAATCCAATTCCAATATGGATATCCGGGTACAAAGGACTCGGGAAACACGATCAGCTTTGCGCCATTGTCTGACGCTTCGGCAATCAGCTGAGCGGCTTTTTCTACCGTACCTTCAGCATCAAGAAAAACGGGGCTTGTTTGCACGGCTGCTGCTTTAAATTTTGGAAACTCTTTCATCATGCCTCCTCCATTTCTGTCGACATCAGCGACACGATTTTTTCTCGAATTTCTCCACTCCATTCACAGGACTTGCCGTTTGAATCGACATTGACCAATGTGAGAGATGACGAAAATCGTTCTTCGCTTTCACAAATTGCTTTCACATCCACATTCATACTGGAGTGACCAAGGCGCTTGGGTTCCAGAGAAATATGTAAGTACTCTCCGTGCCTGCTCGGCGAATGAAAACGAGTACAGATTTCGACGGTAGGCAGCCCACCCGTTTTGAGCAATTCTTCAAATGGCATCAATAACGCTTCAGCGAAAAACATCTCAACGACATCATTGATCATCTCAAAGTACCGAGGATAAAAGACAATGCCAGCGGGATCGCAGTGCTTGAAAAGGACTTTCTGTTTCACAATATAAGTCATCGTTATACCCCTAAGCGTTCATTTAAGGTTTCGTCATCGAGCATGTCTAAACGACCTTCCCACACACTCTTTCCTCGCTCTAAAATCACGGCTCGATCAGTGATGGTCGATAGCTCTTTTATCGATTTATCGATGATGAGGATGGCCATGTCCGACTTGTCTTTGAGCGCTTTAATCGCTCCCCATATTTCTTGGCGAACAATGGGGGCAAGACCTTCTGTCGCCTCATCCAAAATCAACAATTTTGGGTTGGTCATAAGCGCTCGTCCTATCGCGACCATTTGCTGCTCCCCACCCGACAGTGTTTTGCAAGGCTGGTGCTCTCGCTCTAAAAGGCGTGGAAACAACTCGCCCACTTTGTTGAAGTCCCAGTACCCGGCACGAGAAGCAACAATGAGGTTTTCATGTACCGTTAAACTGGGAAAACAGCGTCGCCCTTCTGGCACCAATCCAATGCCTAGCCGAACCGCTTCAAAAGACGCCATCGAATGCAAAGAGCGATCGAGAAAGCGTATTTCGCCTTGGGTATCCTTCAGCATTCGGCAGATGGATTTAACGGTTGTGCTTTTCCCCATACCGTTACGCCCCATCAATGCCACGACTTCTCCTTTATCAACGGTTAAGTCAACACCAAACAAAGCTTTGGACGGACCATAAGAGGCTTGTAATCCAGAGACCGTGAGTAAATTCATATCATGCTCCTTTCTCTGCAGATTCTTCGCCCAGATAAGCTCGGCGAACATCAGGGTGTGATCGAATTTCATCCACCGAGCCTCTGGCGATGACCTCGCCATACACCAGCACGCTAATGGAATCTGCTAACGCAAAAACGGCGTCCATGTCGTGTTCGACAAGCAGAATCGGAGCATCGAATTTCAACTCCGACAGCAACTCTGTCATTTCCGATGCACCTTCGCTCCCTAACCCTGCCATGGGTTCGTCCAACAGAAATACTTGGGGTTTCAAGGCGAGCGCCATGGACAACTCCAATCGACGACGTTCTCCATGTGCCAGTTCGGCTGCGGGTACCGACAAACGGTGATGAAGCTTAGTTTTCTCGGCGAACTCTACGGCTTGCTCATTCAGTTGACGATCCGATTTCCAATGCGTAAAAAATTGAAAACAAACATGTTCGCGCCCTTTTAGCGCCAATAGGATGTTTTCCATCACCGTAAACTCCGGCACAATTGAGGAGATTTGAAAGCTTCTTCCTAAGCCCATTCGCGCTCTCTCTACCACGCCCAATGCAGTGATGTCCTGCCCTAAAAAGTGAATTGTCCCTTCGTCGGGTTGAAGCTCACCAGCAATTTGTTTAATCAAGGTGGACTTTCCGGCACCATTCGGGCCAATCAAGGCGTGTATCTCATTTGGAGCCAAATCTAAAGACACGTTTTGCGTCGCCTTTAGCGCTCCAAATGATTTAGATAGTCCTGTTAAAGACAAAACAGAGTTACTCATGAACCGACTCCTTCTTAGACAGAATCGACACAATACCGCCCTTAGCAAACAAGACGACAAACAGCAGAATCGCGCCCAAGTAGATGTGCCAAAAATCGCTTAAGCCACCGAGTAAGTATTCGAGAAAAACAAATACTCCAGCGCCAGCAACGGGCCCAAACAAACGCCCAACACCGCCTAAAATCACGAAGATCATAATTTCACCGCTCAGCTGCCAGCTGAACATTTCAGGGCTAACGAATCGGTTAAGATCGGCGTATAACGCCCCAGCTAAACCCGTGATCATCCCTGAAATAACAAACGCAATAAGTCGAATTTTAAAAGGGTGAACACCGACCGCTTCCACCCGACCGGGGGCTTGTCGCACCGCTTTCAACACCATGCCAAATGGCGAGTACCTTAGGCGAGCAGTGAAATACAGCACGACCGAAAGCAAGACAAAAGTAATGAGGAAAAATTGCAGAGGGTCGAGTGTATCCAGCCCTGGGAAGGTGTTCCTCGTATAGATAACCAGCCCATCCTCACCACCATATCGAGACCAGCTGATGGCAAAGTGGTAAAGCATCTGACCAAAGGCTAAGGTCACCATAATGAAGTAAACGCCCGAGGTTCTAAGAGACAACAGCCCAATCACGAACGCCGCAATCCCACTGCTTATCAGAGCAACAAGCCAGACAATCGGCATAGATTGCGTGCCTGAGACAGTTATCACCCCTTCATACAACGGCATATAGTCTTGTGCGTGACTGGCAAGGATACCCATGGAGTACCCACCCAGCCCAAAGAATGCCGCATGACCAAGGCTGACTAATCCGCCATACCCTAAAGCGATATTTAAACCGATGCCTGCCAACGCAAAAATGACCACTCGCGTAGACAGCGTGATAAGAAACACTTCCCCCACCAAATGCGCGACAATGGCAATGCAAATGAGGCTCAGGTAGAGCAGCGCATTCAAAGAGGTTGAAGACAATGGGCTAACCCATGTCAACAGATTAGAACGTATCATTGCGATGCTCCATAAAGACCCGTTGGCTTAAACAGCAATACCAAAGCCATTAAGATATACACCAGCATCGAGGCGATGGTGGCACCCGTTTCATGCGCTTCCGTACCAAAAAGTGAAATGAACAGAATGGGCAGTAAGTACCCCCCAAGGGTATCCACTAAGCCGACTAAAATAGCGGCGTAGAATGTCCCTTTTATGGAGCCAATACCACCGATTACCACCACTACAAAGGCGGTAATCAAGACAGGTTCTCCCATGCCTACTTGCACAGACTGTATCGCCCCAACTAACGCGCCCGAAAGCCCAGCCAAAGCGGCACCAATAGCAAATATCACGGTGTACAACTTGGAAATATTCACCCCTAAAGACGCGATCATTTCCCTGTCACTTTCCCCCGCTCGAATCTGGATACCCAGTTTGGTTTTACTGATCAAAAGATGCATACCAATGGCAATGCACAACCCAATCACAATCAGCACCAAGCGATATAGCGAGTAGTTAATCCCACCTGGAAGGGTGACCGGTCCCGACAGATAATCGGGTATCGATAAATACAGGGGGAATGATCCAAATATCAGCCTTGTTCCTTCAGAAAAAATGAGAATGAGGGCAAACGTGGCAAGCACTTGATCTAGGTGGTCACGTGCATACAGTTTTCGCATGACGGTAAATTCCACCAGAACCCCAACAAGCCCCGAAACAATCACACTGGCGGCGATACCAGCAAGAAAGGACCCGGTGATGCTGGCGACATAAGCCGCAGCAAATGCGCCCACCATATAAAGGGAACCGTGAGCCAAGTTAATGAGCCCCATCACACCAAACACTAAGGTCAGCCCCGACGAGACAAGAAACAGCATGACACCCAGCTGTATCCCGTTTAACAATTGCTCAATAATGAGGAGTAACGACATCTTCTCACCTACACCTTGGGCTAAAACTTGCACTCAGGAGAGTACGCGTCTCCGTGATCAGTCAGTACCGTAGCGACCGTCTTATTTGTATAAATGTCGCCTTCTTTCACGACTTCTCTAACAAAATAGCTTTGGATCGGGTGATGGTTACGCCCAAATTTGAATGCTCCTCGTACCGAAGAAAAGTCCGCTTGCTCTAGTTCTGCTCGGAAGAGATCGGGGTTGGAAATAGGCGCTTTGGCATTGACGTTGGATAGCAGAATTGCCGCGTCGAAACCCTGGCTTGCATAAAGGGACGGCAATCGACCGTACTTTTCCTTAAATGAAGAAACAAATGCTTTATTCGCTTCGTTATCAAGATCTTTGTTCCACTGAGAAGTATTGTTTACCCCTATCGCTGCCTTGCCCACTGCCGCTAAAATGGTTTGGTCGAAACTGAACGCAGGGCCAATCAACGGAATACCTACGCCGCTGTCGGCATATTGTTTAAGAAAAGAAACCCCCATTCCGCCCGGCAGGAAAAAATACACACTGTCCGCACCCGATGCGCGAATTTGAGCAATTTCAGAGGCGTAATCGGTTTGTCCTAGCTTAGTTTTTATCTCACCCGCCAATTCACCACGATACAATCTTTTGTATCCGTTCAGTGCATCTCTACCGGCAGGGTAGTTTGGCGCCATAATGAAGCTTTTCTTGTACTGTTTCGAATTTGCAAATGCGCCCGCGGCTTCATGCAAATTATCGTTCTGCCAAGCAACATTAAAATAGTTTTTGTGGCAGCGTTTACCCGCCAGTAAAGAAGGTCCCGCATTGGAAGAGATATAAAATTTCTTCTGAGAAAGGCTACTTGGGATCACCGCCATCGCAATATTGGAAAAAACGATCCCAGTTAAGACATCCACCTTATGGGACTGAATCATTTTATCGGCGACTTTGATGGCAATATCCGGCTTGCGCTGGTCATCCTCGACCACAACAGAAATATTGCCCTTGCCCGCTTGTTCAATCCCTAATAGAAAACCATCACGAATATCAATACCCAGTGCTGCTCCACCTCCCGAAAGCGTGGTAATCAAACCCACTTTGAGCTCATTCGCATACGACGATGAGATTGAAAAAAATAACGAAACCACTATTGATAAATATATCTTTAATTTCATAGCATTGTCCTTATCCACCACACGAGATGGTATTTGCCTACTTAATTAAATGGTTAAGCTAACTTAGACGCCTGTTAGCTTGTGTTTTTGTACTTTCCCTGTTTTTGTCTTTGGTAACGCTTCAATAAATTTTATGGATCTTGGGTATTTGAATGGAGCAATTGTATTCTTGACGTAGTCTTGAAGTTCTTTGATGGTCAGCTCCGATGGGGCGGCATTCTCGGCTAATACAATATGAGCTTGAACTACCATGCCTCGCGCTTCATCCTTTGTCCCAATCACAGCGCATTCTTTTACATGGGGATGGCTAAGCAGCGCCGATTCCACTTCCGGTCCAGCAATGTTATAGCCAGAAGACACAATCATTTCGTCGTTACGAGAAACAAAATGAAAGAAGCCTTGTTCGTCTTTGTAAAAGGCATCTCCCGTGATATTCCAACCAGAAGAGACGTAATCATTTTGTCGAGAATCATTAAGGTATCGACATCCTGTAGGCCCACGAACCATCAGCCTCCCAACTTCGTCCACCGCAGACTCTTCACCATTCTCGTTGACGATTTTGGCTTCGTATCCTGAAATGGGTTTCCCCGTTGAACCTGGAGCATGGTCGTCAAGACGATTGGAGATGAAGATGTGCAGCATTTCGGTCGCCCCGATTCCGTCGAGCAGCGGCTTTTTAGTTTTCTCAAACCACTCTTTATAAATGGGGGCGGGAAGTGTTTCACCGGCAGACACAGCCACTCTTAGCGAAGACAGATCCGCATCTTCTTCCATGCCTTTCAGCATGACTCGATACGCCGTTGGTGCAGTAAAGCAAATCGTTGCTTTGTACTTATCAATAATTTCAATGATATTGGTTGGGGACGCATTTTCTAACAGGATGCTTGATGCACCGAAACGTAAAGGAAATATCGCCAATCCACCGAGCCCAAAAGTGAAGGCTAGCGGAGGAGAACCTACAACAATGTCGTCGGGCGACACTTGCAACACTTCTTTTGCGTATCCATCCGCTATCAGTAGCAAGTCTCTATGGAAATGCATTGTTGCTTTCGGTTTACCTGTGGTGCCAGATGTAAACGCAAGTAAGGCCACATCGTCTCGCCCTGTTTTGACTGGGCTAAACTTCACCGACTTTTCCAATGCCATTCTGTCGAGTGGGGCATCGAAGTTTGAACTGCCATCAAACCCGATAACATGCTCTAGACATGGGCTGGATTCTTGGCACTTTTCAAGTTCATCTATTAGCCGCGAATCACATAATGAATACTTTATTTCTGCCTTTTCAACGATTTGAGCCAACTCGGACGCTCTTAGCATCGGCATGGTATTGACCGCAACACCACCCGCTTTCGTTACGGCTAACCAACATGCGACAAACGCTGGGTTATTTGATGAACGAATGAGCACTCGGTTTCCTGGGACGAGCCCTAAATCCTCAACCAGAACATTGGCTATTCGGTTACTCCAGTCCAATAGTTCTTTGTAGGTTCGCCTGCGCCCATTCCCGATAAGAGCAGTATGGTCGCCGAACCCGATTGCGACCATTTTGTCGGTCAGTTCTTCGGCGACATTGAGGTATTCTGGGTAACGCGATTCCGTATACAGCAATTCTGGCCACATCTCAGCAGGTGGCAGGTTGTTCCGTGTAAACGGATCGACATGTGCGGTTGGTCCTAACATAGTTTTCCCTCACTACGCGTTATGTATAAACATTTCATCAATCGCTCTGTCAGTAATCGACAGATAATAGGGTTCTATTGCCCTAATCTTTGACGGTATGATGAATGATGTCGTCGAGTTGCTGACACAAGGTGTCGAGCGACTCGTCATCCAATGAAATCAAAAGATCGTTCACCCACGTTTCATGGGCTTTCGCTTGAACTTCAAATTCTTTCCGACCCAATTCCGTTAGCGACACACAAGAGGCTCTGCGATCGTTTGGCATCACCGATCTTTCAACGAACTCGTCTTCTATCAGCCTATCGATAATGCCCGTCACATTACCGCCAGAAACTCGTAACGCTTTGGATAAGTCGCTCATTTTCATTCCTTCGTCGTAACGTGCCAGCGTGGCTAACACATCAAATCGAGGAAGCGTTGAATTAAACTCTACTCGGAATTTCTGCCGAAGCTCCGACTGAACAGATTGACTAACACCGAGGATCCTGAGCCATAACCGAAGACGCGACTTCGATTTTTGTTCATCGGTATTCATTATTGACTTTTTCAATTCACTCATGCGCTTAAGACTCTCTTTTCGGCAAACCGGTGTTTGCTAATTCTCTGTTTACTAAATGCTGAAGCTGTTCTTTACCAGTTTGATACGGGCTTGGCCATGCCTGCTCTTTGTCTTGTATTTGCGCGGCTTGTCTATTCGTCCAATAAGGATCCGACAAATGGGGACGACCTATCGCCACGAGATCGGCACGACCTGCGAGCAAGATGGAATTCACATGGTCAGCTTCGTAGATATTCCCGACGGCCATGGTACTGATATCGGCTTCATTGCGTATTTGATCGGCAAAAGGCGTTTGGTATAGGCGACCGTACCTTGGCGTGACCGAAGACGTGGTTTCACCGGATGAAACCACAATGATATCGACGCCTACTTTTTTAAACATGGCGGAAATGTCCACGGCTTCATCGGGTGTCACCCCCTTGTCGCCAGACCAGTCACTGGCAGAAATACGAACAGACATCGGTTTTTTCCTTGGCCACGCTTGCCTGACCGCTGTGACAACTCGAAGCGGAAACCTCATTCGATTTTCAAGTGATTGGCGACCAAATTGGTCATCCCGTAAGTTGGTGAGCGGTGATATGAATGACGCCAATAAACCACCATGACCCGCGTGAATTTCCAGCATGTCGAACCCAGCGCGCTCCGCCCTTCTTGCGGCGAGAACAAACTGCTCACACACGGTATCCATGTCATGTTCAGAAAGCGGGTCTGGCGTTTCACTGCTAGGAGACCATGGCACGTTAGAGGCTGATTTCAGTGGCCAACCTCCTTTGTTTAATGGTTGGTTTTCCGCTTCCCAAGGCAATTGAGTTGCCGCGCGAGCACCTGCGTGTCCTAACTGACAACAGGTTGCCGCTTGAGTTTCTTTATGAACAAATCGGTTAACCCTGTTCCAACCTTCTATTTGGGAGTCGTGATAAAGCCCTGCACAGCCGAGAGTGGGACGCCCCTCTTCAGACACAGACACCATTTCTGTGCACACCAAACCCGCACCACCTTTGGCCCTCTCACCGTAATGAATTAAGTGCCAGTCACTAATGTGCCCTTCGCTGCTTTTGTATTGAGCAATAGGGGAAACCACTATGCGGTTCACCAATTCCAAGTCACGCAGAGAAAACGGGGTAAACATAGGGGATCGAACGCCATCTGAATCAGTGCCACCAGCCTGTTTGCAGAACCAAGCTTCTGCATCCGCTAGCCAATTCGGATCTCTCATTCTCAGATTTTCATGCCCAATTCGCTGTGAGCGGGTCAACATGGAGTAGTTCAATTGCTCTAAATCAAATCCTAAATAACGATGGACGTGTTCAAACCACTCTAAAGAATTGATCGCGGCCGATTGAATCCGCAGCACTTGCTCTCGACGTTCACTTTCATACAGCTCGAACGCATCTTGGATGGAGTCTTCTTGATTCAAATAAGTAGCTAGGGCAATGGCGCTTTCCATCGCCAATTTCGTGCCAGAGCCAATGGAGAAATGCGCCGACGCAGAGGCATCCCCCATTAAGACAATATTGTTAAAGCTCCATTTTTCGCACAGTAAGCGTGGGAAGTTGATCCATGCTGAGCCTCGGATATGGTTAGCATTGGTAATGAGAGGCTGACCGGATAGGTGGTCTTTGAAAATGTCCTGACAAACTTCGATAGATTCTTGCTGGCTCAACTCTCCAAAGCCATAGTTTTGCCATGTCTCTTCATCACACTCGACGATGAACGTCGCCATCTCATCGTCAAATTGATAGGCGTGTGCCCAAACCCAACCTTTATCGGTTTCCACAAAAATAAACGTAAATGCATCATCAAACTTTTGTGGGGTACCTAGCCAAACAAATTTGCAGGGTCTCATTTCCACATTAGGTTTGAATTCCGCTTCGTGCGCTTGTCTTGTTTTGGAGTTCAAGCCATCAGAAGCCACGACAAGATCATATTCCTTCGCTAATTCCTCGGCAGGACATGCTTCAGTGGCGTAACGAATTTCAATACCAAGTTCCTCTGCCCTTTTTTGCAAAATGTTCAGTAGCCTTAAACGCCCTATTCCACAAAACCCATGACCAGTGGAAACAATTTTTTCGTCGTTTCGGACCAAAGCAATGTCATCCCAATAAGCAAAGTTTTCTCTTATCGCTTCTGCGCTTGACGGATCGTTTTGTGCGAAGTTGTCTAGTGTTTCCGCTGAAAATACGACTCCCCAGCCAAACGTATCATCAGCACGATGCCGCTCAAAAATGACCACTTCTGATTCAGGGTTGCGTAGTTTCATTGATATTGCGAAATACAGGCCTCCTGGCCCACCTCCGATACAAGCGACTCTCATTTTTGTGCTCCTTGCCTTGATGATTTGATCAAAAAGTATACAATTCACAAAAATACTTCAAGCTTAAAATATATATACTTAAAGTAAATGTGATCTGTGTTGTTATGCTGTTTTTATAGAATTTGAAGAATTATATTTCCAATCAAGGACTTTGAAGGTTAGAGGGAATTTCTAGAAAAAATCGCAGGGATCTTGTGTGCATATGGAGATTTGCAGTGCATAAGAGACGCATTTCACTACAACAGAAAACTTGGGCTTTTTTGCCTAATCGCTTGATAGTTTGCCATACTAAAATGCAAGGAGAGCAGCCATGAAAATCACATCTATAAATCGCAAAATACCGATAGAAAGCATTGAAAATAATGAAATTTTCATAGATTACGTGTCAGAAGAAAACTCTAAAAATACAATAGAAACCCTTGACGTTCTTGCTACTAAAATCAACGCAAAGTTTCAATCCTATGGCGTGAATCGATCATCCATCAAAACGTTAACGATTTTTCTAAAAGCACTTGATGATTTCTATAGCAATGCTGACGAAATAGATAAGTTACTCAGATTCAAACTAGCAGGAAATATTGGTGAGGTGGCATTAATTGAACACGACACGGTGGCGCTAGAAGCAGCAATTGTACGTGAGCCTCTATCGAATGAGATTGTTTTTCATCGCTACACAAAAACCGCGCTCTTTGATCAGTATTACACGTTTTTGACTGCACCAGATGCACCACAAATCATTCGTAATTGGGTCAATACCCAGCCCTCACCTGACTGCGAGAAAACAGAAATGGTATTCGGGTCATCTTCTTATCATCATTCATTGGATTTGTTTATTCCAAAACAAAAGAGCAAGAAAATCCCCTTACTTATCCATATTCATGGAGGCTATTGGCAATACACGGATAAAGAAATCTACATCAAAGTCGCCAACTCTTTTACTCAGTCCGGTGTTGCGGTGGCTAACTTAAACTACCCTCAAGCCCCTGATGTCCCTATAAGTGAGATCATCGAATCGTGTCGCAAAGGTATTCGTGCCTTGTTTCTCGCAGCAGAAGAACACGGCATAGACCCAAATGCGATAACCGTAGTAGGTCATTCCGCAGGCGCACACCTTGCTGCCATGGCGGGGCTGACTAATTGGTCGACGATAGATCCAGTGTTGCCTCGCAATATTTTTCAAACCGTTATTGGCTTTTCAGGTCTCTACGATTTAGAGCCGTTATCTATCGTGATGCGCGATCGGTTGAAGCTCGATTCAACACAGTTAAAAGAGACAAGCCCTATCCATTGCGACGCTGTTGAACCCGTCGACTTCCACCTTTATGTAGGAAAAAATGAAAGCGATGAATTTCAAAGACAAACCGATGTTTTTCTTGAATACATACATTCAAACGGCATGGCTGGTCGCAAGGTTGTGCTACCGAATAAAAATCACTTCTCTGCTGTTGATGAGCTCTACTCTGGAGCCACGCAGACCTTCTTTGATTGCTTGGATTTGATTTTGGAGAAGAATGAAAAAGAGAAGAATGAAGAGATGCGATAAAAAATCCCACCGAAGTAAGTGGGATTTAAAATCGATTATTCTAATGGTTCTGTTGGAGCTTGTGATTTTGGTTTCGCTTCTGCGAACGGGACGTGCTCAAGCTCATCGTGGTTTCCGTCAATGCTTTCACCAAAATGGAAGATATTAAACTCTCCCGGCTTCATGCGGTGCCATGCCTCATTGTCGGTTAACGGCTGAGTTGCGATGACAGAAACAACGTCATTTGGTGTCGTTTCTTTCTGAAAATCAATGGTGACATCTTCATCGATAAGGCTTGCTTTACCAAACGGTGCGCGTCTTGTTATCCAATACAGGTGATTCGTGCAATAGGTCATCACATACTCACCATCACTGAGCAACATGTTAAACACGCCGAGCTCTCTCAGTTCATCGCAGCACTCGGCTACAAACTTAAACATGCCAACCATGTCTTGCGGCGGCTCTGGATAACGGTCTTGCAAGCGATTGAGTAGCCAACAAAATGACAATTCACTGTCTGTTTGCCCAACAGGTCGAATGAAACCTGTTTTTAATTTTTCGTACCCACTCAACTGCCCATTGTGTGCAAAAGTCCAGTAACGCCCCCAAAGCTCTCGTGTAAAAGGGTGAGTATTTTCTAAATTCACTCCCCCTCGATTGGCTTGCCGAATATGGCTAATGACGGCTTTACTTTTGATCGGATAATTCTGCACCAGTTCAGCAATTTTAGACTTGCAGCTCGGGTTTGGGTCCTTAAACGTCCTAAACCCTTTCCCTTCGTAAAACGTGATTCCCCACCCATCACGGTGTGGTCCCGTATTTCCGCCTCTTTGCATTAGCCCTGTAAAGCTGAAACAAATGTCTGTTGGCACATTGGCGCTCATTCCGAGCAATTCGCACATAAGTACTGGTACTCCTTTATTCCATTTCTTTTTCGATTAGCTGAATAACGATATGAATAATTTTTATATGAATTTCTTGAATTCGATCAGCGTAACCAAAATGAGGTACTCTGATTTCTATATCAGCCAAACCAGCCATCTTTCCACCATCTTTACCCGTTAAGGCAATGGTTTTCATTCCTTTTGCTTTTGCAGCCTCAATGGCTTTCAAAATATTGCCCGAATTACCAGACGTTGAAAGACCAAACAACACGTCGCCTTTTGAACCTACCGCTTCTACATAACGCGAAAACACCGATTCATAACCGAAATCGTTGCTCACACAAGAAAGGTGGCTTGGATCTGAAATCGCGATACCAGGGTAGCCTGGGCGGTTTTCACGATATCGCCCTGTTAATTCTTCCGCAAAGTGCATTGCATCACAATGCGAGCCCCCATTTCCACATGACAGGACTTTTCCACCTTGTTTGAAAGAGTCGGCGATTAATTTAGCAGCACTTTCTATCTGTTTGATGTTTGCATCATCACTTAAAAATGCGTTCAGTACGTCGGCAGCTTCTTGCAGTTCATTTTTTATTAGGTCTTGGTACATGGTTTTCTCTGAATAGTTGTTTGCTTTCAGCCTTCCAATGTGGAGAGCCACCCCTTTCCTAAACTCAAACATTTTGAGTATATATCCCCAAAAAATTGAGGAATGGGAGTTCCGATTACCTTCCCCCTAAATTTTACCGATTATTAATTTCGTGTCGATAGCAGAGAGCAGAATCCTCTCAATTGTAGTGAGAATTTGTCGCTTGAAATAAAACTGGTTGCTCGCACACCGGATCGCGATCAAATCTTGAACAAATAACAGTTTTACAAGTCAGTAACATCTAAGTTACAATCCATATTAACTGGTATGACCTCTTATCTGAATAAGGCAGTAGACTGCCAATTAAAAGGATAATAATTATGGATATCTTGCTCTCTACAATTACGTTGGTACTAGCCGTCGGGCTAGTGCTCTATCATCGAACGTCGCTCGCTGTTTCTCTGCTTATGATTGGTGCTGCACTAATCGGAACAACTGTTCTAGGCTGGACCGAAGGAACAAGTTGGATTGTATTTATCGTGTTGAGTGCCATCGTAGCGATTCCAGCAGTAAGACAATCCCTGTTCAGTGCTAAAGCGCTTCAGTTTTTTAAAAAAGTTCTTCCTGCCATGTCTCAAACAGAAAAAGAAGCACTGGACGCAGGTACGGTATGGTGGGAAGCGGAGCTGTTTAAAGGCAAGCCAGACTGGCGTCAACTTCAATCCATTAAAAAACCCACTCTGACAAAAGAAGAACAAGAATTCCTTGATGGCCCGGTGAATGAAGTGTGTGCGATGACAAGTGATCATCAGGTCACTCATGAACTTGCCGATCTTCCTCAAGAAGTTTGGCAATACCTTAAAGATCACAAATTCTTCGCCATGATCATTAAAAAGCAATATGGCGGTTTGGAATTTTCTGCCTATGCCCAATCTTTGGTATTGCAGAAGCTCACGGGCGTCTCGGGTGTACTTTCTTCCACGGTTGGCGTACCTAACTCTTTAGGTCCTGGTGAGCTACTTCAGCACTATGGTACCGAAGAACAAAAAAACCATTACTTACCAAGACTAGCGGTCGGCAAAGAGATCCCTTGTTTTGCTTTGACGAGCCCAGAAGCTGGCTCGGATGCTGGATCCATCCCTGACTATGGCGTAGTTTGCAAGGGTGAATGGGAAGGAAAAGAAGTGTTGGGAATGCGCCTAACATGGAATAAGCGTTATATTACTTTGGCACCTGTCGCCACCGTTTTGGGTTTAGCATTCAAGCTACAAGACCCAGATGGGCTATTAGGTGAAAAGCAAGATCTTGGTATTACTTGTGCGTTGATCCCTACCAATATTGATGGTGTTGAGATCGGTCGTAGGCATTTCCCATTGAATGTTCCATTCCAGAACGGTCCAACCAAAGGTAACGATGTCTTTGTGCCACTCGATTTCATTATCGGCGGTCCAAAAATGGCAGGACAAGGTTGGCGTATGCTGGTTGAATGCTTAAGTGTCGGTCGCGGTATTACGTTACCTTCAAATTCAACCGGTGGGATCAAAACGGCAGCGTTAGCAACTGGGGCGTACGCTCGAATTCGTCGCCAATTCAAGCAACCTATTGGTCACATGGAAGGAATAGAAGAACCTTTAGCGCGCCTTGCAGGTAACGCTTACGTTATGGATGCCGCGAGCAGTCTTACAGTTGCTGGGATCGACATGGGGCAGAAACCATCGGTTATTTCCGCTATTGTGAAATACCACTGTACTCACCGAGGGCAGCAAAGCATCATCGACGCCATGGACATTGTCGGCGGTAAAGGTATCTGCCTAGGTCCATCTAACTTTTTGGCTCGTGGTTATCAAGGTTCGCCCATCGCCGTCACGGTTGAAGGTGCAAATATTCTGACACGTTCGATGATCATTTATGGTCAGGGAGCGATTCGTTGTCACCCTTATGTTTTAGAAGAGATGAATGCCGCACATTCAGATAAGCCAGACGCGTTAGCTAAATTTGATAAGGCACTGATGGGACACATTGGCTTTACCATGAGTAATTTAGTGCGTAGCTTCTGGCTTGGTGTTACAGATGGCAGAGGCTCAGACAGCCCAACCAGCGACAAAACTCGTCGTTACTACCAACAGCTTAATCGCTACAGCGCGAATATGGCATTGTTATCCGATATTTCCATGGCTGTTCTGGGTGGTTCGCTAAAACGAAAAGAGCGCTTAAGTGCACGTTTAGGTGATATTCTGAGCCAACTCTATTTGGCAAGCGCAACCTTAAAGCGTTTCGAAAATGAAGGAAAGAAAACGGAAGATTTGCCATTACTGGAATGGGGAATGCAAGACAGCTTGATCCAAACAGAAATCGCTATTGATGAGTTCCTCGCGAACTTCCCAAGCCCTTGGCTAGGAAAAATGCTCCGAGTCATCATTCTACCTTTTGGTCGAATCAGAAAGTCACCTTCAGATAACTTGGATCACAAAGTAGCAGCAATCCTTCAAGTGCCAAGTGAAACACGTTCTAGAATAGGTCGTAACCAATATTTAATTCCAACAGAAAATAACCCTGCGGGTAAGTTAGAATATGCGTTGGAAATAATTTTGGAAGCGGAGCCTTTATTTAATAAAGTATGCAAAGCAATTGAGAAAAGAAAACCATTTACGCAACTAGATAAAATAGCAAATATAGGAATTGAAAATAATATTCTTTCTCAAGAAGAGGCTAATTTATTGGTATTGGCCGAGAAGCTAAGGTTAGAAACCATCAACGTTGATGATTTCGACTTCAATGCTCTTGCAGCAAACCCTCATATGTCTTCTAAAATGGATGAAGTCGCATAGTTTCTTTCCCTCAGCTAAGTATTAGGTGAACTAGGATTCATCTAATACTTAGCTAAACAATTACTTAGCCTTCCCACAAACCCTCTCAAACTTAAGACAAACGCTCTAGTCTCAAAAATAGTACAAACGGGCAATTGAGATCTTCCTCCAAGTAATTAACAATCACCTCGACAAAAATTTACATATCAGTGAGCAGCCTGAATTCAGGCGAATCACACTATTAACTCGTTATTTACTATTTATGCATTTTTATGCTCGACTCTATTTTTTTAATAAATGCAAAAATACCGACTTGTTAATTTAATAAAAATAATTACCTAAATAAGCGAACACTTAAATAATTTCATTTTAAAACGAAAGTTGTTTATTGATTTCATTAGCTCTCAGAGGGAAGAGAATAATGCAAAAGACTCCAATACTGCTGTCCACCATCATATTAGGTGTAGGCATCCAAACGCCAATGATCGCAACAGCAGGCGCAGCTGAACCAGCAAAAGCCTGTATTGTTAGCCGTGATACAGGCGCAAAATACTGTTTAGAAGCAGGTCAGCGATCTGGCTACTCGTTGCCATCTTACATCCGTGGTCATGATGTTGATGTAATTGCACCTGAAGGTTTAGGTGTGATGCTCAGTGACTGGGATAACCTTTCCTACAACCGATTAGCGGTATTTGAACGCCATACTCACAACGAAGCGATGGAACACGTTTTAGCTCGTAATGGGCGTTACCTCGACTTTTCTAACCCTCGCTCAATGAGAGTAGTCAGCACCGCGAAGCCGGATGAAGCCTGTATCGTTAGCCGTCAAACAGGCGCTGAATACTGCTTGAAAGCAGGTCAACGTTCGGGTTACTCACTGCCCTACTACATTCGGGGACATCAAGTAGATGTTATTGCACCTGAAGGCTTGGCAGTTATGTTGAGTGACTGGGATAACTTGTCTTACAACCGTTTAGCGGTATTCACTAAAGACACGAACAACGAAGATATGAAAAATGTTCGTGCATACAACGGTCGTAATCTTGATTTCTCTCACCCACGGTCAATGCGTGTTTTGTCTCGTGCTACCGTTCCAACAAATAAGCAATTGATTCAAGATTTCAACGATTTTACGGATCAGTATGATCGTGGCTCTTGGGGATTGGTTGAATTTGACAACAATGGTCAGCCTGTTATTGAAGATGATAAAGCGACATTTGTTGAAGGACGCGAAATACTGTTTCAAGTTAGCTGGACTGAGCGTACTCTGCGCAAACTTCTAAGCGATGAGAGTTTCGAAACGTTGAAAACCAGTGTCGGTGTGGATAAGATTCGTGAGCTTGTTGAAGAGTATTGCCCGGCAAGACTTGAAGTGGGTACACATCGTACTTACGGCAGTCAGTTCACCGCTGGACACACGTCCGAGTTAGACTCTGGCAACTACCACTGTCAGCGCGGTACTTCGATTTATGTTGACGGGACAAACTACCCACTAGACTTCTCTGGTCGTCAGGCTTCAACCGTCATCATTGAAAGCTTCTTACCTACCGTTCCTGGTGCGACCTACGAGTTAGATGTGGATTACCAAAAACGTAACTACAGTACTAGCATAAATCCCGATGCTGCGTACCGTGAGCTTGTCACAACAACGGCTGGTGAAATTGAAAGTGTATCCGTATCCGGTATTGCTGAAATTGAGCATGATAGCCATACATCCTACCTTCCAATCACGCCAACAGTGAATGGTTTGGATGACGTCTATACACTGACCCAAGTGTTTAACCATTCCGATACAGGTATTGGTCAAAATGGCAGCCCAGTGGGTCACACTTTCACACTGCCTTCGGATTCTTTCTCGATTTCTGTAAAAGACGACGACAACCTACTTGAAGACAACAATGGCTCCAACAACGTTGAAGGTTCACAATCTTTGGATAGAACCGAACAGCGTTTAGCCGTTGGATTTGGGGCGTTCAATAAAGGGGCATACGTGCATTCTCGTGCCTACCAAAACGCGATTAACCTGACAACAGGCCAACACGGTCGTGTATATCAGGTTCGTGTTTCGAACACCTATGATCCAGCCACTGGACGCATTGCTAACGGAACAACCCACTGGGCATTCACAAACAACTTTATCGCCAGAAAAGGGGATCGCATTAAGTTAACCAGCAATTTCACCGCTGGCGGAAATGTAAGCTTCAACAAGCTTTATGCATCAAGTGAAGCTCAAAATGACGGGTTCAAATCCGCAAAAATCACCTTCAAGGCTGATCGTTTCTATACGCCTATTAGCTTGAAAGATACGGGTCACCCAGACTCTTACGGTATCTTGGTAACAAAAGTGGTGTCTGATGAAACAATGGCAAACCCATTTGAAGTGGCATGTCAGATGTTCCACCCGAATGACCCTGAACTTCAGAAAGAGTGTTTAACGTCGACGGGCAAACCAACAGTTACACCAGAATCATGTGATCTAAGTATTGATGAAAGCTTAGGTAACTTTGTGGTCAACAAGCCGGGCTACCGCGCAGAAAGTGAACCATTCCGTTATGTTCCACAAAATATCTTCCATCACAAGAATTACTATTCTGTGGGTAAAGGTGGTGTCGTGACACTGAACCTTGCATACAATGGTGTTTACTCAGGTTGTGATGTTCAGAACAAGACTTTGTCACTGGATGAGTTTACAGGTAATAACTGGGATTTCCAACGATTCGCAGAGCAAGGTTTGACGAAAGTCCTTCTAGCTTGTGAACAAGACAACGAAACCGTGCTTAACTGGGAAACATTAGAAACGACTTTCCCTGATAACTTGCTGATCACCAACCATAAAATCAACAAAACGTTTAACGACGACAAGTACTCAAGCTGTAAGCTTCGTGCAATCCGCTTTGTAGACAGAACGCATAAGATTCCGTCTTACCAACAAGGTTATAGCGCAATTAGTGACGGCTTCGATATTCGTAATCTAAAATTGAACTAATCAAAACCGTTCAACGAAAAACGGGCTCAATCGAGCCCGTTTTTTTATTCTCTAGGTTTACCGCTAACCTTTAGGCGGCATTGAAAGCTGCATCTCTGGCATTTGTGCTTTCTTCATCTTAATCTTGCGAACAACAAACCAAACAACAATTCCCAGAATAATCGCAATAAGGTTTCCGATCATAATGATCATCATCCCTTTGAAGCGTTCATCTTCTCTCTCTTGCTCACGAATGGCTTGCTCTTCAAGCATGCGTTTCTCATCTTGAGCTTGCTTGAATGCTTGCATGGAAGCTTCCACGTCTACCTTTTCCACCACACTGAAAGACTGTTCTGCAAAACGAAAAACGAGTTCTCGCTCCGTTGCTGCCTCTGTAGCGAAAGCAATTCCCGACCAAGTGTGTTTACCGGGCATAGCAGCGTTAGGCAAACCAAAATACGCTTTCAGGCTATCTTCATCCGATTGCCCTTGAGTGATCATTTCTTTGCCTTCAGGTGTCGTTTGCTCGATACTGACGGCAATAGATCCAGGCTTGATAGCCCCTTCTTCACCCGTCACGGTAATGGAATGGTTCATTGTTTCACTTCGCGCTTGCATGAATTCCGCCGACAATGGGGTCGGATACACCAAAATTGTCTGCTCAATCGACCGAAGAAAGATTCCATTCCCAGATGTGATGCGCGCTCGATATTTTCCAGGCTCAATTTGGATAGGTAGTTCTACGGTAAACACACCATCTCCAGGGTACTCATCCAGCCCTTGCCCATCATCTTCAAATTCCCCCATAACTTGAGGTTTTGGTCTAGCATCTGAGCTTAGCGAAGCTTCATTTTCTACATACTTCGTAAAGGTAACTTTAAGGTTCACTCTGTCCAAGAAATCTCTTAGTATCAGTGGCTTATCATCGTGCCTTAACTGAGCAGTAAACTTCGTGCTTTCGCCCATATAAAGGCGCTGTGGGAAACGATCCACACTCAGCTTGAGGTTTGAAAGAATTTTAATGTTGTTGCTGGGGTGCACTTTACCGACGGCTTGCCACGGTCCTGGCATTGGGTCATCAATTGAAATGATGTCCATACCAGACTCTTCATACCAACGTACGTTTTCTGGATGGCTCCAAGCGTAGTATTTCTTGCCATCCGGTCTTACAAGGACGACAGATTGGCTGTTACGCTTGCGATAAATAATGAAGGACGCTTGAGAAATAGAGGGATCGACCCTAAAGCGGTTGTCTAAGAGTCGAATTGAGGATTCTGATTCTTCGCTGCTTACACCAGCTGCAAACACCAACAATAAGGGAATCAAAATCCGCCACATACACTCTCCTATTGACGCCAGAGGCAAGCGCCAGCTTTTTCTACAATATCAAGACGCGCACCATGCGCTTCTACTTCATCGGCTGATGCGCGAATAACTTTAAGCGACTTTCTACCAGCCGCTACCCGTTTGATCGCTTCTCCCGATCCATCGCTGTTCTGATCTCCACTATTAAACTTAAGTGTGGTTTGACCGCCTGTCATTAACAGGTATACGTCTGCTAGGATTTCGGCATCGAGTAATGCCCCGTGGAGCGTACGGTGAGAGTTATCTATTCCATATCGCTCACACAAGATATCGAGGTTGTTCCGCTTGCCGGGGAAGATTTTCTTCGCCATGGCAAGGGTATCGGTTACTTTACAGTATTGCTCAGTTTTCCCGATTGATGGATCGAGCATCTTAAATTCATGATCCATAAAGCCGACATCGAAGGGCGCGTTATGAGCCACCAGCTCTGCACCATCAATGAATTCTAGAAATTCTTTATGGACATCTCGATATTCAGGTTTATCAACCAAAAACTCATCCGTAATACCATGGACCAATATGGCGTCGGGCTGGATTAACATATCGGGTTTCAAGTACACATGAAAATGTCGACCAGTGAGCTTACGATTCATGATCTCTACCGCACCGATTTCGATGATGCGATGACCCATGTAGTGTGGACCGGTTTCTCGGTTCATACCGGTTGTTTCGGTATCGAGCACCACGATTCTCTGGTGCGCAGAATTGTTGCTGGTATTCATAAGGATATGTGTCAGACTATGTTCAATGAATTCATTTCGCAATATCGAGTAATAGTATCAAATCATGGCGAAACAAGTTGAAGTTTTCACAGATGGCTCCTGCCTAGGTAATCCCGGACCAGGCGGTTATGGCATTGTACTCAGATACAAGCAAACTGAAAAAAACCTTTCTAAAGGATACCACCTCACCACAAATAACCGCATGGAAATGATGGCAGCGGTTGTTGCGCTGAAGTCGCTTAAAGAACCCTGTAATGTGATTTTGACTACAGACAGTCAGTATGTCAGACAAGGCATCACTCAGTGGATCCATAATTGGAAAAAGCGAGGATGGAAAACGGCTGACAAAAAGCCCGTGAAAAATGCCGACTTATGGCAAGAGCTCGACAAAGAAACCGCTCGTCATGATGTGGATTGGCGCTGGGTAAAAGGACACGCTGGTCATAGAGAAAACGAAATATGTGATGAACTTGCCCGCGCCGCTGCAGAATCACCTACCGAAGAAGATACCGGCTACCAAGCTAGTTAACCTCTTAATCAAACTCAGATTACTTAGACTCCCACAGCCTAAGACGACTTGGTTTCCCGAGAAGAAACTCGATAATTCACTCCTATTGGCGATAAGTTACGCTTAAATCGCCAATGGGGCTTAATGGGTTTAAGAGGATAGGTGCGTTTACGAGCGACGATAAAATAAAGGCTACCAAATGGGTTCGCGAAATTACCTAGTGCGTTCTCAGTCCAAGTCCATAAAGGTTGATAGCGCTCAAATGGCAATAGTGCGTAATTGTCTAAATGAACGACCTGATAGTTCAATAATCCTAACCAGTCACGGATTCGGTTGGGAGTAAACATTCTCCCACTCCAAGGTAAGTTGTTCTTTCGCCATGGCATCAAACTCGATAATCCTGTCACGCTTATAGGATTAAACCCCGTTATGATTAAGTAACCATCGTCAATCATTACTCTGTCTATTTCACGCAGTAGTCGGTGGGGGTCATTACAGTAATCAAGTTGGTGCGCCATCAGCACTGCGTCAAAACTCTTCTCAAGAAAAGGCAGATCGTATGCATCGGCTATGACGTTATGGAGTGGGTTTTCGACATCCAGTAGTACTTGGTGCTGTATGTTGCAGTTAGAGCTACTTAGCTCACAACTTAAGCCACCGAGCTTGAGCATATGGTAACCAAACAACTTGGGACACCATTCATCTAGCCTCATTTGGATAGTTTCTGATACCCACTGACCATTTTTGAGCTGTTCCCAAGAATGTGGCTGTTCTAATTTGCGTGATGTGCGAGCTGGCTTCATAATAATCCGTCTAAATATCTGGGGACTGGAGTTCCAAATATGTTAACCATCAAAAGCATACCTGCATTTAGCGACAATTACATCTGGCTCATCCAAAATAACGATCAGCGTTGTGCGGTTGTCGACCCAGGCGATGCGTCTCCAGTATTGGAGCACCTAAAAACTCATGAGCTTGAACTGGAAGCCATTCTAATTACACACCATCATGGCGATCATATTGGTGGTGTATCAGACCTCATAAGGGCTTTTCCAAATTGTAAAGTCGTCGGTCCTGCCGATGAACCCATCCCTACCCTAACGACACCAGTTAAAGAAGGCGACCAAATCGAACTATTTGGAGAAAGGTTTCTCGTTTTAGATCTACCTGGACACACTTTAGGTCATATTGGTTATGTCGGCGACGGTAAATTGTTCTGTGGTGACGTCCTGTTCGCCGCAGGTTGTGGTCGAGTTTTTGAAGGCACTTTTGCTCAAATGTTTGAATCAGTTAACAAACTGTCTGCTCTGGCTCAAGAAACCAAAGTGTATTGTGCCCATGAATACACTTCATCCAATGTTTCTTTCGCGCTCGCTGTCGAACCTGATAGCCCTGAACTCCATATCTATCGCGATGAAGTCAATCGTCTAAGAGCACAAAATTTGCCAACAATCCCAACCACCATAAGCCAAGAAATGCGGACAAACCCGTTTCTTCGCATTCAAGAAGAAAGTGTGATCAAGGCCGTGTCTCATCGCACTCAAGATACGTCACCACTTGCAGTCTTTTCGGCACTTCGTGAGTGGAAGAACGAATTTTAACGATTTGATGCTTGTCACCTAGATAGAGAGACAAGTATTATCAGCAGCCATTTAATTAAAAGGCTGCATCAATGAGAGTACAGTACAGTTGGGTGTTGGCGTTATTTTTGACAGGTTGTCAGCTAACGTCGTCGGAAACACCCAATCAAACATCACCGGAAAGTAACCAAAAGGAAACTAAAGTTACTTCGACTTCTACACCGTCGGCAAGCAAACCTGTTAGCAACACCACGGCAAAAGAAACACCGGTAGTCACTCCTCAAAGTCAGCTTGATGTTTGGCAACGAATCGCCATGCAGCTTGAAATGCCTATCCCAGACCATAAAACTGTCGATTACTATCGTACATGGTACCTAAAACACCCTCGACATTTACAAACGGTCGCACAAAGAGCAGAACCATTTCTATTTCTAATTACAGAAAAAATTGAAGAACGCGGCTTACCTTTGGAGCTCGCTCTGTTGCCTGTAGTAGAAAGTTCATTTGACCCATTTGCCTACTCTCATGGCAGTGCAGCGGGCTTATGGCAGTTTGTTCCAGCTACCGGAAAAATGTACGGACTAGAGCAAAACTATTGGTACGATGGTAGACGTGATGTTACTGAGGCTACCGATGCCGCTCTGAATTACTTAGAAAACTTGAATCGACGCTTTGAGGGTAACTGGAATCACGCCATTGCCGCATACAATAGTGGTGGTGGCAGAGTATCGAGTGCCATCCGAAAGAACAAGAAAGCCAACAAACCTATCGATTTCTTTTCACTGTCTCTACCAAAAGAAACCAGTGGGTACGTACCTAAACTGCTTGCACTAGCAGACATCGTCGCTAACCAAGAAAAATACGGTATCAATATCCCGGCTATTGCGAACCAACCGGTGCTAGCACAAGTAAACCCTAAAGAACAATTGGATTTAGCCATTGCCGCAAATTATGCAGGCTTGAGTGTGGCTGAACTTCAAGGCTATAACCCGGCTTACAACCAATGGGCAACGGCTCCATCAGGACCGCACCATTTATTGATTCCCGTTGAGAAAGTAGAGCAGTTCAACCAAAAAATATCGCAAAATCGCGGTAAAGGTATGAAATTGGTTCGCCACCAAGTGAAATCCGGTGACACTTTAAGCGTGCTCGCTAAAAAATACAGCACGACGACAAAAGTCATTCAAGCGGCAAACGAGCTTTCAAGCACAAGCATTTGGGTTGGTCAGAATCTGATGATTCCTACGTCGACAAAAAACGACACCATTTACGCGCTCAGTGCTGATAACCGATTAGCAAAAACACAGTCCAAAGCTCGTGGAAAATACAAATTTAGCCACACAGTCGTATCAGGCGACAACCTTTGGTCAATTGCCAAAAAACACAAAGTTTCACATCAATCTCTCGCAAAATGGAATGGTATGGGACCACGCGATACATTGCGTATTGGTCAGAAACTGGTTGTTTGGAAAAACTCCAACGAAGGTGCAATCATCCGCCCAGTGTTCTATAAGGTGCGATCTGGCGACACCATCAGCGGTATTGCGTCTAAGTTCAAAGTCAAAACAGGCGATATTATGAAGTGGAATGATTTGAATAAATCCAAATACTTACAGCCTGGTCAAAAATTAAAGC
Organism: Vibrio penaeicida; assembly: GCF_019977755.1. Taxonomy (NCBI): domain Bacteria; kingdom Pseudomonadati; phylum Pseudomonadota; class Gammaproteobacteria; order Vibrionales; family Vibrionaceae; genus Vibrio; species Vibrio penaeicida. The sequence continues at coordinate 3,032,672 of NZ_AP025144.1, forward strand.
TGTATGTTGACGTAACGAAGGTAAGTGCATGACCCCCTCTAAGAATTCATTGGTGATGTTGGTCGACATTTTCCGTTCACCAACTCAATGCTTTGCAGCTCTTTACCAAAAAGGGATATGGGGATGGCAACCTTTCATCTTTCTGCTGATTACGCCGTTTCTGTTTTGGGGTGCCTACTTCGATATCGTCGATTTTGAATGGCTAAAGTCCGAGCTCATCGCCACCATGACCATTCCACAAGACCAACAAGCTTTGCTAAACAGCGATACGCTTTTAGCGGGTGAGGTGTTGCTCGATGTCATGGGTCGTATTTTTGCCGTGTTGCTTTTAGGTTTTTGGTTTTCTTTGGCAACAAGGCAAAGCCAATACAAAATGGGTTATTGGAAGTGGGTCGCTGCAAGCTGTGTGATGCTTTTCCCTGCGGTTTTAGGGGATCTAGCAAGCTACATTAGCCTTTTAGTTAATCACGGGCACATAGTGAGTTACGCCGCTGACCTGAACAGTTTGAATGGGCTGATCAAGTTATCACCTGATCATAACTGGTATATCTTTACCAGCACCTTCCCATTGTTACTGCCTTGGTACATTGTACTGGGCTATGCCGCTCTAGGGGCTTGGACTGAGTTTGATAAAGGACAGGCACTAGCGATTGCTATCCTTCCATGGTTTTTATTCTTTGCTATGCTCGTCGGTATCGCTGTGTTTAACTAGCTTAAGCGTGACCAACATAGGATTGTGGTCAGAGGCGCCTGAAATGGGCGCCTCTGCTGTTTCTAGCGTTAATCCACGGTAATACACATGATCCAATGCCCATCCCGTAATAAACGCTAGCCGTGCATCTGGTGAAAACTTTGCTTCAGCCATTTCCAATGCTGCCATTCTTTCTTTCAGCTCCAAGGTTCGTTCTTCGCTCCAAGTATTGAAATCACCAGCAATGATCATTGGCCCCTCGTGTGACTCAACTGCCACTTTCAAAGCGTCTATCTGCGCTTCAAACTCCGTTGTACCAATTGTGAAATTAACCGCATGAATGTTCACGACCGCTAGTGTTTGACCGTTAGACAAAGGATAAGTGGAATATAAGGCTGATTTAGGTAATCTGAGCCACGGCTCTATTTGGGTATAAGCACACGCTTTTATGGGGAAGTTGGGGGCGAGATTCAAAACACCTGCACTGCTATCAAAAAGCTTAAAAGCGCTCACGTGGCTACTTGCCCAGCGATGCTTAGACAGCCATTGAATAAATTCAGCATTCAGGTTGGCTTCTTGCAGTAGCACTAAGTTCGCATGTTCCGAAAAGCGGTCGAGTGCTTGAGACCACCCTTCTCGATTTTGTTTGTAGATATTCCACACCAATAAACGAATTCTCTCATCGGAATCTAAAGGTGTGGTATTCGCATTGGTATAGCAATATTGGTCGGTACGCTGGCTGGTCGCATCGAGGGAAATGAGTATAGGCTTTTCCGGAACAGTGAACAAAATGGCATAAATACCCACTAAACAAAAGCAGCCCGCAACCACACTGAGTAACCACTTCCTCATGTTTTCTCCTAAAACCTAACGCGACTAAGCTTCAAACAAAAATGGAGCCGAAGCTCCATTTCTTTAATACTAATTTTGGTTTAGATGGCGTCTTCGTCTTCTTCACCAGTACGAATACGTACAATACGCTCAATATCCGTGATGAAAATTTTACCGTCACCGATTTTACCCGTCTGCGCCGTTTCAATAATGGTATCCACACACTGATCTGCAACGTCTTCTGAGACAACTATTTCTAGTTTTACTTTAGGCAGAAAATCAACCATATATTCCGCACCACGGTACAGCTCGGTGTGACCTTTTTGACGACCAAATCCTTTTACTTCAGATACAGTCATACCTGTGATACCGACTTCTGCCAGAGCTTCACGAACGTCATCCAACTTGAATGGCTTAATGATTGCTTCTATTTTTTTCATTGTCTTCCCTTCACGTATTCGTTTGCAGATCATTATACCCAAGTGATTTCAAGATGCTACGTCCTGCCGCCCACGCTTAGCTGTATGCCACTAAAATTTGGCAATAAGCAAATGTCTAAGCAGCGTCCATTTTCTGCATTAATCCCCAAGCAGCAAATAAGAATACGCCTATGTTTACCAACATGAGAACAAAATCTTGGAATAACAGCCCACTACCATCAAACGACAGCACACCTGAAAACAGTGTTAGCGAGGGAATAAAGAAGAGAACAGGTAGATAACCCCAAGTTCTTTGACGCCATAGCCCAACAACAGCAAGTAGCCCACTAATATAGGTTAGTGCCATTATGGTCGCTGGAATCAGCTTGAGTACAGTTTGGGAAAGAGCTTGAGTTAGGATAGGTGAATGAAAAGCTAAATAGCCAATAAGAATCAGCGCAATAATGCGTTCTGTCGAAATGCGCTTTTGTCCTGACGAATTCACATTCATGGCAACACTCCTTGTTGTCCGTTATTGTTTTTCGATAGTAACCTTTATGCCCGTATAGTTTGATACCATCTCATTTCAGTGTAGTTGGAAATGAGCTCCTTACAATAGATGGAAAAAATATAGTGACTTTCTATTGCCTACCTTTATTTATACCTTTTCTTTTATTAATAAAAATAAAAATGCCCAGTATTGAAGTCAGTACTGGGCATAAGATCACACTATCGTGTTCGAATTTCATTTAAGGCTCGAAAAGTAAGCAGCCAAGTTATCAATATCTTGATCACTGAGCCCCATTGCTTGCGCCGACATTACTGCCGCCAAGCCGCCAGTGCGTTGATTTGCTTTATACGCTTTTAGAGAACTGACTAAATACTTCTCGTTCTGACCTTTCAAATTCGGATAACCATCAATTGCTGCAATACCATCCGCACCATGACAAGCAGCACACACCACCGCTTTAGCTTTCCCAGCATTGGCATCTCCTGCGACACTGGCACCACTAAACACCATTGCGAATGCCATTGCACATCCTATTGTTACGTTTCTCATTGCTTCACCATGTATTTATTAGGGTTATAGTTTCCGCTAATTGTGGCACATTTTTCGATCAACTGATCCAAACAAGTTCACAATCCGAAGCATTAAAGCCTTGAGTAACAAATAGATTGGCAACAGCAGCAACTTTATCATCGTACATTAGAATAGGTATTTGCCTGCGCTTCCAACTCGGCACGCCATACTCTTGAAAGAGCTTTTTAAGTTTTCGGCTGCCATTTCGACCCACAGGCTTGGCGCTGAGCCCTTGAGGACAGAAGTGCACTGTCACTTTTTCTGATGGAAGTGGAAGGCGCAGTGAAAGCGAGCTTACTGAAACAGAGTTGCCCTGTGATGTATTGAGGTCGCTTGTACCCAGTGTTAATTCACCAAGGGTATAGGGAAGAAGCAACGTCTTCCCAACGCTTAGCTCTTCACACCAATCAGAAAGATCATGTTCAGGGGGCACTAGATAAAGGCGATGGTCATATCGGCGTATTTCTCCAGATGGCAAAGACAAACTTGGATTGGCATCTTTTTGACTGCACGCCACATTTTGCCAGATGACCTGCAATTGTTTTCTTGACGGCATTTTGGCGCCAGAATACTCAAGCCACATTCGGATCAATTGCGCTCTGGCGAGTTCACTCTGTTCAGAAAGCTTACCAATGCTTAAGCTACCATCATGAAACAGAGCATCCGATAGATTCTGGCTCAAGAGCTCTTCAAGGAGATTTTGTTGATCGGCGCACAATTGAGCACTTCGCTGAACAGATTTTTCAAAACCAGACCAGCGGTTAGCAAGCTCAGGGACAACTCGGTGGCGTAAGAAATTGCGATCAAACTGAGTGTCATCATTGCTTTCATCATGATTCCAACTCAGTTTGTGTTCGAGGGCATACTGTTCGATATCTTGGCGAGAAACACTGAGTAGAGGACGTAAAATCTCCCCTTCTCCAAATGAAGCAATGCGCGGCATACCTGATAAACCCTTTGGACCACTTCCTCGTTTTAAGGCCAGCAGAAACGTTTCCGTTTGATCGCTCATATGCTGCCCCGTCAACAGAACATCATTATGACCGACGTATCGACGAAGAACATCATACCTTGCTTCGCGGGCCAATTCCTCGACACTCCTACCCGATTCAATATCTAACACAACTCTTTCAGCAAAAAACGGAACGTTGGCTTTTTCACACCAAGCCTGACAATTTTTTTGCCAGTCATCAGCGTTGCTGCTCAAGCCATGATGGACATGAACGGCTTTGGTTTTGATGTGATGAGATTCAACCATGTGACTCAGTAGATGCAGCATTACGCGTGAGTCCATCCCACCACTTAAGGCAAGGATAATCGTTGTCTCAGGTGAGGTATGTTTCAGTATTTGTTGGTTGAATTCGTTTTGTAACACGTTTGTCCCAATAAAAAAGCGAGCCTAATGCTCGCTTTATTCTACCTTAATCTGCTAACTCACAGTAACTATGGCTTATTAACCAGTAACTGTAGTTCTTAGCAATAACCGTAGCTCTTAACAATAACCATAGCTCATTAAGCGTTGGTAACGACGCTCAAGTAGGGTTTCTTCATCAAGATGGTCAAGCTCGTCAAGTTGCTTAACAAGCATCGCCTTCATGTTTTCAGCCATTTTTAGCTTGTCGCGGTGTGCGCCACCTAGAGGCTCTTCGATGATCTCATCGATCAGCTTCAATTCCTTAAGGCGAGGAGCAACAAGACCCATTGCTTCGGCGGCCTGAGGTGCTTTATCTGAATCACGCCATAAGATAGAAGCACAACCTTCCGGTGAAATAACAGCGTATGTTGAGTATTGAAGCATGTTCACGTAGTCACCGACACCAATAGCCAATGCACCACCAGAACCACCTTCACCCACAACGTTACAAATGACGGGTACTTTAAGACCAGACATCACTTTTAGGTTTTTAGCGATAGCTTCTGATTGCCCGCGCTCTTCGGCACCAACACCTGGGTATGCACCCGCGGTATCGATAAACGTGATGATTGGCATTTTGAAGCGCTCTGCTGTTTCCATAAGGCGAAGTGCTTTACGGTAACCTTCAGGCTTTGGCATACCAAAGTTGCGGATCACTTTTTCTTTTGTCTCACGCCCTTTTTGATGACCAATGATCATCACTGGACGTCCTTCTAAACGAGCGATACCACCAACGATGGCTTTATCATCTGCATAAGCGCGGTCACCAGCAAGCTCATCAAACTCTGTAAATACGTTTTCCACGTAATCCAGTGTATAAGGGCGCTGAGGGTGACGAGCTAGCTGAGCTACCTGCCATGCGCCTAGATCGCTGAAGATTTTCTTTTTCAGTTCTAAACTTTTGTCTTCAAGTTGTTTGATTTCTTTATCTAGATCAACTGAAGCATCCCCGCCATGACGAGATACGTCACGCAATGCTTCAATTTTTGCTTCCAGTTCAGCGATAGGCTTTTCAAATTCAAGAAAGTTTAGGCTCATCTATGAATCCTTATTGGTCAACTGCGTACCATTTCGCAGCTGAATTAGTTAAATTCGAGTTCTACCTGGCTATGACCAAGCAGCTCCTTTAAATCGTCTAGTAATGTATCTGCTGGCGTTACTCGCCATTCCACGCCCAGTGCTAAACGGGCTCGCGCATCGCTGCGCTGATAATATACATTAACTGGCACTGTTCCCGCTCGGTGCGGCTCCAATATTTGATTGAAGCGTTCAAAGAAATGTTCATCAATTTGTTGTTCTTGTATAGAAACGGACAAACCACGAGCGTATTTTTCACGCGCATTTCCGAGATCCATAACCTCGCGCGCGGACATTTTAAGCCCACCGTTAAAGTCATCAAAGCTGACCTGTCCGGAAATGACCAAAATTTTATCTTTTTCAAGCAGTTCTGCATATCTTTCGAGCGCATCTGAGAACAACATCACTTCCATGCGCCCAGAGCGATCATCCAGTGTCATAAGCCCAATGCGCGTACCGCGTTTGGTTGTCATAACACGTGCGGCAATCACTAACCCTGAAATGGTTAAAGATTGGTCACGGCGAGTTGGTTGCGCATCTTTAAGTCGACAACTGGTGTACTTACCGAGTTCCTTTAAATAGGCATTAATTGGGTGCCCGGTCAAATACAGACCCAAGGTTTCACGCTCCCCTTCTAGCCAAACTTTTTCTGGCCATGCGGGAACTTGGGTATATTTCGTTTCAACATCTTCGGGTGCATCCGTTAGGACACCAAACATATCAACCTGACCAAACGATTCCGCTTGATGGTGTTGGCTCGCGGCTTTCACTGCATCATTGAGCGATGCCATCATGGCTGCTCTATGTGGACCGAGTCTATCCAACGCACCGGCATAAATCAGTTTTTCGATAACACGTTTGTTGACTTTTTTAAGGTCGATACGAGCACAAAAATCGAAAAGATCTTTAAAATAACCGCCCTTTTCACGTGCTTCAATAATGTTATCGATGGGTCCTTCACCAACACCTTTAATGGCTCCAATACCATAAACGATGGCACCGGTTTCATCGACATTAAACCGATATAAACCAGCATTGATGTCTGGTGGTAACAGAGTCAGCTTCATTCTTATGCATTCATCTACCAAACCGACAACTTTTTCTGTGTTATCCATATCAGCAGTCATTACTGCCGCCATGAATTCCGCTGGATAATGCTTTTTCAACCAAAGCGTCTGGTAAGAAACCAACGCGTAAGCAGCTGAGTGAGATTTGTTAAAACCGTAACCTGCAAATTTCTCTACCAAGTCGAAGATCTTCATGGCGAGTTCGCCATCGACCCCATTCTTTATGGCGCCTTCTTCGAAAATGGCACGTTGTTTGGCCATTTCTTCTGGTTTTTTCTTACCCATCGCTCGGCGAAGCATGTCGGCGCCGCCTAGCGTATAACCCGCCAAGATCTGGGCAATCTGCATCACCTGCTCTTGATACAGGATGATGCCGTAAGTCGGTTCCAGCGTCTCTTTCAGCGTTTCGTGCTGCCATGTTTCATCTGGATAAGAGATGGCTTCACGTCCGTGTTTACGGTCGATGAAGTTATCTACCATGCCCGATTGAAGCGGTCCCGGCCGGAACAGGGCTACCAATGCGATTATGTCTTCAAAACAGTCGGGTTGAAGCCGTTTGATCAGATCTTTCATACCGCGAGATTCCAGCTGGAATACCGCGGTAGTCTCGGAGTTTTGTAACAATTTAAATGACGGTTGGTCGTTAAGAGGGATAGATTCTATACGGACTTTTTCTTTGCCTTCACGCTCCAATCGAGGGTTAATTAGGCCAAGCGCCCAATCGATGATGGTCAGCGTTCGTAGCCCCAAGAAGTCAAACTTAACCAAACCTGCCGTTTCTACGTCGTTCTTATCAAACTGAGTTACAGGGAAGTTACCCTCAGCATCGCAGTAGATAGGAGCAAAGTCGGTAATGGTCGTTGGTGAAATAACAACACCACCGGCATGCTTACCCGCGTTTCGAGTACAGCCTTCTAAAATACGACACATGTCGATGAGTTCTTTTACTTCCTCATCGGCTTCATAAATCTCGGGAAGTTGTGGCTCTGCAACAAATGCTTTCTCTAGCGTCATCCCAGGGTCAGGTGGAACAAGTTTCGATATTCGGTCAACAAATCCATATGGGTGACCAAGCACACGCCCCACATCTCGAATAACCGCTTTTGCAGCCATGGTACCGAATGTAATGATCTGCGATACCGCATCACGACCGTACATTTCAGCCACGTGATCAATAACTTGATCACGCTTATCCATACAAAAATCGATATCGAAATCGGGCATGGATACACGTTCTGGGTTGAGGAAACGTTCGAATAGAAGATCGTATTCTAATGGGTCGAGATCGGTAATATCCAACGCGTAAGCCACAAGCGACCCTGCACCAGAACCTCGCCCAGGTCCAACGGGTACATCATTGTCTTTCGACCACTGGATGAATTCCATAACAATAAGGAAGTAACCAGGGAACCCCATTTTGTTGACAACGTCGAGCTCTATCTCTAGGCGTTCATCGTATTCTGGACGGCGTTTGAGGCGTTCATCTTCATCGGGGAAGAGAAAAGCCAATCGCCGCTCTAAGCCTTCTTGCGATTTCTTAACCAGAAAGTCTTCGATCGCCATACCTTCAGTAGGAAAGTTTGGCAGAAAATATTCGCCTAAACGCACGGTTACGTTACAGCGTTTGGCAATTTCTACGCTGTTTTCTAGTGCTTCAGGTATATCTGAAAACAGCTCACACATTTCCTCTTCACTACGAAGGTACTGCTGTGGGCTGTAGTTTTTAGGTCTACGAGGGTCCTCGAGTGTGAAACCATCGTGAATGGCAACGCGAATCTCATGTGCATCAAACTGATCTTCAGTAATGAATACCACTTCGTTGGTCGCAACAACGGGCAATTCTGCTTGCTCAGCAAGTTCTAAAGCAAAATGCAGATAACTTTCTTCATCAGGTCGACCTGTACGGGTGAGTTCCAAATAGAAGCGGTCTGGAAAGTAAGTTTGATAAAATTCAACACATTCAGATACAAGAGCAGTATTGCCTTTCAGTAAAGCACGGCCAATTTCACCAACACGCCCACCTGAAAGTACGATAAGACCTTCGCTGTATTTCGCCAGCCATTCTTTTTCTATAACCGGCTGGTGCTGTACATGACCACGTTGGTACGCATCTGAGATCAACAAAGTCAGATTTTTATAACCCGTGTTATCCGTTGCCAATACCGTCATTTTTGTGAGTTCATCACCAAATTCATCCGACTGCATTGTGAAATCTGCCCCGATGATAGGCTTGATACCATTCCCATGCGCCGTATTATAAAATTTCACTAAACCACAAAGGTTTGTAAAATCTGTCAGCGCCATTGCAGGCATCCCGTATTCAGCCACTTTTTTGACTATAGGTGGCACTTTAGAAAGGCCATCGACCATAGAGAAGTCACTGTGAATACGTAGGTGTACAAATTTCGGGTCAGACATTAATCAGATCCTGATGCTCAGATTACTTAGATATTTCGTGAGGGTTAAACCCACTTGCGTACATGATACTTGAATCCAAAAACAAGAGAAGCTATTCGATCCCAAGTGCGCGTTTTACAGGCTTAAAGCTCTTTCTGTGCTCAGCTATAACACCGTGTTTTTCGATTGCTTCAAAATGCGCCTTGGTCGGATACCCTTTGTGATTTGCAAATCCAAATTCTGGGTGTCTTTTATCAAGCTCTTCCATCTCACTATCTCGTACTACTTTGGCGATAATGGATGCAGCACTGATTTCCGCTACTCTTAAATCGCCTTTTACTACAGCTAGACCAGCCATAGGTAACTCAGGGACACGATTACCATCAATAAGCGCGAAGCTCGGTTGTGTATCCAATCCTGCAATGGCTCGTTGCATTGCTACCATCGTGGCTTGCAAAATATTCAGTTCATCTATCTCTTCTGGAGAACAACGACCTACTGCCCAAGCCAGTGCTTTTTCTTTGATTTCAGGGAAAAGCGCTTGGCGTTTTTTCTCAGACAATTTCTTTGAATCGGTCAGTCCTTCAATGGGGTTGTTAGGATCTAAAATAACCGCAGCAGTCACTACGTCACCAACCAATGGACCACGACCGACTTCGTCTACACCCGCGAAAAGCTGATAACCCGTAGGGTATTCAAATGGAGGAAAGTCTTGCGTTGCTTTCTTAGGCATAATTATTTTCCAATTAAATTGAGAACGGCAGTAGCGGCTTGATGATCGGCATCTTTTTTAATCCACTGGTGCATCTCTGTAAATTCGCTGATTAAAGCTTGGTTGTCACCAAACAAGGCTTTTTCAATTTCAGGATACAAAAAGTCTGGGTGGCACCCATCAAGAATGAATTCTTTCACCAACTCTTTACCTGCCAGTATATTGGGTAGAGAAACAAATTCTGTAATCGCCAACTTCTGAACTATCCAACCTGTCAGTCTATTTACTTTGTAGCCGACAACCATAGGGCGCTTAAGTAGCATGCACTCTAAACTTACTGTGCCAGAAGCAAGTAATACTGCATCAGACGCCGTAATCACATTTCGAGCTGTATCTTGAACAATGACAAAGTTGAGTTCGGGAGCGATGTCTTTCCAGATCTGTTCAAATTGCGCTTTTCGCTTTTCGTTTACAGCGGCAACAACAAAACCAACATCGGGATGTTTTTGATTAAGGCGTTTACACGTTTCGATAAACGGCTTAGCAATCAAACCTACTTCCCCTCCTCGGCTACCAGGCAATACGGCTAACCAAGTTTTATCTTGCTCAAGCTCGAGATGCGCTCTTGCTTCTTTTTTATCGGGCTGAAGGGGGATCGCGTCTGCGAGTGTATGACCGACAAATTCGCAGGCTACGTTGTATTTGTCGTAAAAAGCTTTCTCGAATGGCAGGAAAGCCAAAACCAAATCCGTTGCGGCATCAATTTTAAAAATTCGCTTTGGACGCCAAGCCCATACAGATGGACTGACATAATGGACAGTCTTAATCCCTGCTTTCTTGAGGCTCAATTCCAATCGCAAGTTAAAGTCAGGCGCGTCTATACCAATGAACACATCCGGTGGGTTTTGCGTAAAGTGCTTTACTAGATCCGCTTTTACTTTCAAAAGCCGAGGCAAGCGCCCTAATACTTCTACAAGCCCCATCACGGCTAGCTCTTCCATCTCAAACAGAGATTCGCAGCCCAACGCCTTCATTTTGGGTCCGCCAATACCGACAAATTCGGCATCTGGATATTGCCTTTTCATCGCTTCCATAAGACCAGCACCTAACGTATCACCAGATAATTCACCAGCAACGATGCCAACTCTTAACGGACCAGTACCTGAAGTCATATTTCACCCAAAGCCAAATTTTCACACTTAAAAATACAAAAAGATCGCTAAAAACAGCGATCTTTTCAGTGGTCAGTACAATCAACGCACTTATATAGCCGATCGGGTTGACCCTATCGAATAATCCCACGTTGCGAGTTACCTAAGAAATCCAAAAACTGCTGTACAGCTTTAAACTCATCCGCTTCTTTTGCAATCTCTGTTTTCGCTTCTTCAAGCGTCAGTCCATTACGGTAAAGGGACTTATAAGCCCGGCGAATAGCATGGATTTCTTTTTTCTCGAACCCTCGGCGTTTCAGCCCTTCGATATTGATACCAAAAGGTTTACAGTGATTCCCTTGCGCCATAACAAAAGGTGGTACGTCTTGTACAACAATGGATCCGCCGCCAACAAAGCAGTGAGCACCCAACGTACAAAATTGGTGAACCGGAGAAAGGGCAGTTAGAATCACGTAGTCTTCGACTGTAACATGACCCGCTAATGTCGCATTGTTACCTAGAATAACGTTATCACCCACAATACAATCATGAGCAATATGGGCGTTAACACAGAATAGGTTATCACTACCAACGCGAGTTTCACCCTTATCCTGAACTGTGCCACGGTGCATTTGTACACTTTCTCGAATAACGTTGCGGTCGCCAACAATCAAACGAGTATCTTCGCCGCTGTATTTTTTGTCCTGACATTCTTCACCTACGATCGCATAGGGGAAGATTCGGTTTTCATTACCGATGATTGTCGGACCTTTAATCACAACATGAGACATAATCTCGTTGTTTTCACCAATTTCGATATCACCCGAAATATAAGTGAATGGCCCTACCGTTGTGCCAGCACCGATACGAACATTACCTTCAATAACCGCACTAGGATGAATAGAGGCAGATTCATGAATCATATTAAAATTCTCTACGAGCACATTTCAGCTCAGCAGAACACACTACCTTGCCGTCCACCGTCGCTTTACCATTAAACGCAGCAATACCGCGACGCTCTTTCAAAAATTCAACTTCAATCAACATTTGATCGCCTGGCATCACAGGTGCACGGAACTTTGCGCCGTCAACACTAGCAAAGTAGTACAGTTCGTTTTCCGCAGGAGCACCAAATGTTTTAAATGCGAGTAGCCCCGTTGCCTGAGCCATTGCTTCAAGAATTAATACGCCTGGAAATACAGGCAATTGTGGGAAATGACCGGTGAACTGAGGTTCGTTCACTGACACATTTTTCAAGCCTACTAGGTACTTACCTTCTTCGTAGTCAGTAACACGATCAATCATCAGGAAAGGGTAGCGATGTGGAAGAAGTGTTTGAATCTCCGTGATGTCCATCGTTTTCTTTTCAGTAGTCAAAGTCATATTCCTATCAATTTTCAAATTCAATTCATCGTTAGATAAACGAATGAAAGCCCGCAGTGCGCAGGCTTTAAGTTAAACGTTTCGTGTCAGGATTTTAGCTCTTTCTCGACAGATTTCAGTCTTCTGTCTAGTTCCGCAATCTTGTGTACACGTGGCACCATTTTACGCCATTCTTTATTCGGTTGCACCGGGACACCTGAAGAGAAAACACCTTTTTCTTCAATGTCACGCATCACCATGGACATACCAGTAACAACCACTTGATCGACAATCGTAATGTGACCATTAACAACCGCACCGCCGCCAAACTGACAGTACTTACCAATCTGAGTGCTGCCTGCGACTATCACTGCTCCCGCCATTGCGGTGCCATAACCGACATGGACGTTATGAGCAATTTGGATCTGGTTATCTAGAACAACGTTGTCTTCTATTACGGTATCGTCCAGTGTACCACGGTCTATAGTAGTACATGCTCCGATCTCTACGCGGTCTCCGATACGAACACCGCCAACTTGAGGGATTTTTATCCACTCACCTTTTTCGTTGGCGTTGCCAAATCCATCGGATCCAATCACAGCATTAGCTTGAATTAAGCAATCCGAACCGATCGTTACATCATGGTATACGCTAACATTCGACCAAAGTTTGGTATTTGAACCTATTGAGGTATTTTTACCAACGAAACATCCAGCGCCAATCACAGCGTTATCGCCAAGACACACACCAGATTCAATCACTGCATTAGCTCCGACAGATACGTTTTCACCTAATGAAACCGATTCGTCAATAACCGCTGTTTTATGAATATTGGAAGCTGGTGAAGGTGTCGTATCAAGCACTTGGGCGATACGGGCGTACGCTACGTATGGGTCTTCAACGACGATTGAATTACCCGAGTAATGCTCCAGATCGGACTCACGTAATAAAATAGCATCCGCTTTACACTGATCGAGTGATTTTCTGAATTTGGGACTAGAAAGAAAAGAAAGCTGACCTTGACCAGCTTTGTCCATGGCAGCAAACTCGGAAACGGCAATGCTGCCGTCTCCGTGTAACTCACCACCTGCAATTTTCGCGATTTCTGCAAGGGTTAATGTTGTCATATATTCTTATTTAAGTTGTTCAATTACTTTTTTAGACAGGTTCAATTCTGGTTTTGCGTATTGGAGTGAAGTAGCATCAATCACTACGTCAAAGCCTTCTTTCTCTGCTACTTTTGCAATTGTATCTTGAATCAGCTTAAGCAGTTTTTGTCTTTCTTGCGCTTCGCGCTTTTGACCATTTTGCTCTAGTGATTGCGCTTTAATTTTGTATTCAGCCTGAAGTTGACCAATTTCAATCTGCAGTTTACGAAGACCATCTTCACCAAGTAATTCACCATCACGGCGACCTTGTTCGATTTTCGTTTTCAGCTTCGCTTCAAGTGATTGTAGCTCTGCGTTTTGGTCTTTAAATTCAGCCTGAAGTTTTTGTAAAACAGATTCACGCTGAGGGAGAGCCTGGAAAATCTGCGCAGTATTTACATAACCCACTTTTTGAGCCGCTTCTGCAGCATTGGCAAAAAAAGATGTACCCAGTAAGGCTAGGCTAAGTGCAGCTGCTTTTAACGTTGTTTTCAAAATTCTCTCCTAAGTATTAGAAAGTTCGACCGATTGTAAAGGTAAAGACTTCATCTTTATCCCCTTCGAATTTTTTGATTGGCTTCGCAAGAGAGAAAACCAACGGTCCCATTGGTGACATCCATTGTAAGGCGACACCTGCAGACATTCGATAATTTGTCGGGTCGGAGTAATCATAGTAATAAGAATCACCAGCACTTACACCAGTGTCTGGATCAAGATAGTTAAATTCTGTATCCCACACACTTGCTGCATCAATAAACGCACTGGTGCGTATTTGGCTACGTGCTTCATCTGATGCAAATGGGGTTGGGAAGATCAATTCCATGCTTGCAAGTGCAATCGCATTACCCCCAACGGCATCGTCTGTCACTGTGTACTGGGAATTGTTACCACCCGTGTGGTTTTCATTGTACACAGCCTTCGGACCTGCGCTATTGGATCGGAATCCGCGTAACGAACTAAAGCCGCCCGCGTAGAAGTTTTCGTAGAATGGGAACAAGTTATCGTTGTCGCCATTCTTGCCGTAGCCATTTCCGTAACCTAACCGCCCACGCAATAATAGAGTAAACTCATGCTTTTTTGTCAGAGGGATGTACTGTCTCACATCGTATTGAAGCTTGAAGTACTGAACATCAGAACCTGGCACCGTCATTTTGTAGAATGCACGCTGATGGTTACCTGCTGTCGGGAAAAACCCTCGGTTTAGGTTATTTCGTGTCCAAGACAGAGAAAAATCAAAGTCGTTTACGTTCAGGCTTCGATCATTTTTGTCCAAATTGTCTTCTTGCGCCTGCAAGAACTTTTCAATTTGTACGTACTCATCCAAGTTGGAAATTCGGTTGTGCGTATAACCCGCACCAATTTCAAAAAAGTTAAGTTCGTCGAATGGGAAACCCCAAGTTAAACGTGTGCCGTAACTTTCGTTGGTATAGTCTACGATGCCCGCTTCAGAGGCTTCGAACTGATTGTAGAAAATCTTACCACCCAGGCTGACACCATCAAGGTTCCAGTATGGATCTCGGTATTCAAGGCTTACGTTCTTACGGAATTTGTTGGTGGATGCGTTGATACCAACGCGGTTACCGCTACCAATAAAGTTATCTTGCTGCAGACCAAGTTGGAAACTGATTCCCGACTCCGTACCGTATCCTACCCCGAAGTTAATGCTTCCGGAGTTTGCTTCTTTCACGTTATAGACCAAATCAACTTGATCTTCCGTGCCGGGCACACGTACTGTTTGAACATCGACCGTTTCAAAAAAGCCCAAGCGATTCAAACGGCTTTTACCGGTATCAATGGCTTTCGAGTTTAACCAACTGCCTTCCATTTGACGCATTTCGCGGCGAAGTACCTCATCACGCGTTGCGTTGTTACCCGTAAATCGAATATCACGAACATAAATTCGTTTGCCAGCCTCTACATTCACAACAAGTGAAACTTGCTTATTTTCGTCATCAAATTCTGGAATGGTCCTAACTTGAGGATATGCATAGCCGGACTCACCCAATACGCGCTTAACATTTTCTTCGAGTGATGTTACGGCGCTGCCATTATAAATATCACCAGCAGCGAAAGGAACCATCTTGTCGAATTCTGCTTCCTTATCGATGAGCTCGCCTCGGAACTTTACAGATTCGACAGCATAAGGTTCGCCTTCATCCAGTGTTAGGGTGATATACACGCCTTTTTTATCTGGAGAAATAGAAACCTGAGTGTCGGAAACTTGGAACTTTAAGTAACCCTGGTTGAGATAAAATGTACGTAATGCTTCTAAGTCACCTGCCAATACTTGCTTCTGGTATTTCTCATCAGCTAAGAAATTCCACCATGGCACGTCAACTCTTAGGTTAAAGCGAGAGCGGAGATCTTCGTCATTAAATACCGAGTTACCGATAAAGTTAATCTGCTGAATTTTCGCTGACACACCTTCGGTAAAAACAAATTTTAAGTCAGAACGATTCCGAGGTAACGGTGTTACAACCGCTTTTACTTCGGCGTTGTATTTACCGACGCTGTAGTAAAAATCTTCTAAACCTTTTTCTATGTTACTTAAAGTTGTTCGGTCAAGCGCTTCACCAATACGAATCCCAGAAGCATCTAGGTTTTCTTTCAGCTGCTCTTCTTTAATGGCTTTGTTACCAGAGAACGAGATGTTCGCAATGGTTGGACGCTCCTTCACTTCGATAACCAACACATTGTTGTCTTTGAGAACCCTGACATCTTCGTAATTGCCAGAGTCGTATAAGGATTTGATGATCTTTGCCACATCTTGCTGATCAACAGTATCACCAATACGAATAGGCATCTTGAGGAGTGCTGCCCCCAACGCTACGCGCTGTAGACCTTCAATTTTGATGTCTTCTACGACAAATTTTTCTGCACCATTCACCACTGTGCTCGATAGCAACAGAGAGGTGAGCAATAAATGCTTGATCGCCATATCTATTCTGATTATTCCTTGCAACTTCTTATTCTTTGCCATCTTCTACCAATCAGGTGATATCAAAGGCGAGTAAAATCATTAAACAATGCAACTACCATGAGAGAGAATATAATTGCGCCTCCCAGACGGTAACCGACTTCTTGAATCTTTTCTGGCACAGGGCGGCGGATAATTGCTTCCACCGCAAAAAATAACAAGTGACCACCATCCAAAATTGGTAATGGCATTAGGTTAATAATTCCTAGGTTGATACTGATTAGAGCAAGAAAACCTAGGAAGTACACCAAACCATAATCAGCGGTTGTGCCAGCGCCTTTAGCAATGGATATAGGACCACTCAAGTTCTCTATTCCAACATCTCCAACAACCAATTTTTTCAATAAACTGAAGGTCAAAGAAATAACTTGTCCTGTTTTCTCAACAGCTTTACCAACGGATTCAACCACACCATATTGTAGGTCGAAGCGATAGTCTGCGGGCCATTCACCAATTTCAGGAGCAATACCTGCAAACCCTTTGGTTGTTCCGTTTTTTGCTTCCTTAGCTTCAGGAATCAGCGCCAACTGAACTTCAACACCATTACGCTCAACCAACACATCAATTGATTTATTTGGGTTCGTCTGGATAGCATCAACCATTTGCTGCCATTCCGACACGGGCTGACCATCAATTTCCAGAAGCTGATCACCAACTTCAAATCCAGCTTTATAAGCGGCTCCGCCATTACCTACGTGCGCGATTTTAGTGGTCGTATCTGGGCGAAATGGTGTAAAGCCTAATGTTCTCATTGGCGATTCAGTTTCTGGGTTGAAGCGCCACTCACGCAAATCAAGCGTATAGGTTTCTTCGAAGCCAACACCACCTTCCGGTGTAACCGTCATCGTCATTTCATCATCGCCAATATGGGCAATTAACTGCATATTAACGGATTCCCAATCTGCGGTTTTGATTCCCGCGACGGACTTTAGTTCCATCCCATCTTGAATTCCGGCTTGTGCAACAATGGAATTGGGGGTTACCTCTCCTATCACGGGTTTTATTGCTGGAACACCAATAATGAAGACAACCCAATAGGCAAACAGTGCGAAAATAAAGTTAAATGCAGGACCAGCGCCCACAATTGCGCTTCTTTGCCACAATGATTTTCGATCGAATGCTTGCTCTTTCTCTTCTTCTTTGAGCGAATCAACTCGCCCATCGAGCATTTTGACATAACCACCTAACGGGATAATAGATAGGCTGTATTCTGTTCCGTCTTTACCTATCTTGCTCCAGATAGACTTACCAAACCCTATCGAAAACTTATGAACTTTTACTCCGCAGCGTCGCGCTACCCAGAAATGCCCATATTCGTGCACAGCAACCAACACCCCAAGGGCGACGATAAACGATACTAAATTCCACAAAATACCAGTCATATTGCTCGCTTACCTACATATTCATGCGCAAAAGTACGCGCCATTCTATCCAGCTCTAATAAGCTTTCCAAGCAATCTACTTCAAGGTTTTGCTGTAGACCACACAGCTTAGATAAAACCTGATCGTTGATTGCAGCTATATCTGTAAATTTAATTTTGTGATTCAAAAATGCATCCACCGCAATTTCGTTGGCGGCATTTAAACCAGTAGTGGCATGTTGCCCTGTATAGCAAGCCTCTATCGCTAGCTTAAGGCAAGGGTAACGCTCGAAGTCTGGCTCAAGAAATGTGAGTTCACCTACTTTGGTAAAATCAAGCGGCTTAACACCCGCTGAAATACGCTCAGGATAAGACATCGAGTAAGCAATCGGCGTCGCCATGTCAGGCTCACCCATCTGAGCCAATACAGAGCCATCACAATACTGAACCATTGAGTGAATCACCGACTGAGGATGTATTACGACTTTAAGCTGGTCTCGCGCAGCATTGAATAACCATTTGGCTTCAATGTACTCAAGCCCCTTGTTCATCATAGTGGCAGAGTCAACCGAGATTTTTGGCCCCATAGACCAGTTAGGGTGTGCAATGGCTTCTTTAGGCGTCACGTTAGCCAAAGTTGCAACATCTGAATAACGAAAAGGGCCGCCAGAACCAGTGAGTAAAATGGACGAGATTCCTGAATCTGCAAGATTGCATTTACCCGGTCGAACCTGAACTTCTTTAGGTAGACACTGAAATATCGCGTTGTGCTCACTGTCTACAGGTAACAGCTGCGCTCCATATTTCTCTACAGCATCAACAAAAAGCTGACCAGACATAACCAACGCTTCTTTGTTAGCGAGTAACACCTTTTTACCCGCTTGAATCGCTGACATAGTAGGTATTAACCCAGCAGCTCCAACGATAGCTGCCATAACCATATCAACTTCATCCATTGAAGAAACGGCACAAAGTCCTTCGTTTCCACTTAAGACGGTTACTTTTTTACCGGAGGCTGACAGTTTTTCTCGGAGCGAATTCGCTGCATTTTCGTCCGCCATAACGGCATACGATGGGTTCCAAACAACGCATAAATCATGCATTTTTGAAACGTTTGTGCCAGCAGCCAACGCGAAGACGTTGAACTTCTCGGAGTTTTGGGCGACAACTTTTAAAGTGCTATCACCAATTGAGCCTGTTGCTCCAAGAATGGTTATATTTTGCATTATAGAAAACCGTTATACAGAACATGAAAAGGCAAGTTTCCTTGCCTTTTTACTATGCTAAAGCGTGAAATAGAGTAAGGCAAAAACAGGAAAGGCGGCGGTCAGGCTGTCAATTCTGTCTAGCACACCACCGTGTCCCGGGATAATGTTTCCACTATCTTTAATGCCCGAAACTCGCTTAAACATGCTTTCTACCAGATCACCTAATACTGAAATAACGACAGTAGTGAAAGTGATGAATATCATTATGACATGACTTGGGAAGGTGAGTTCAAACCAATTTGCGGCACCCCATCCAATAACCAATGCGGTAATAATGCCACCAACCAAGCCTTCAATGGTTTTATTTGGGCTTACATTTGGAGCCATTTTACGCTTTCCGAACGTTTTACCTGCAAAGTAAGCACCGCTGTCAGCAGCCCAAACCAAAAAGCAAACAAACAGTACGAGCTTAGCACCGTAGTATGGATCTGAATCGTAACCAACACTTCGTAAAAGGATAACGGAAGTTAAGAATGGAATAAGTGTCAGCAAGCCAAATACGTGCCTCAGAACCTTAGAGCCTTGCCACAATGCAGAAGATTTCGGGAATGTCATTGCCATTCCACTGGATACTAACCACCATATTCCTGCAGCGGCTAAGATTAAAATGTGTCCACCCGAGACCTGCTGCAAAGCAGAGATTTCAAACGGTAAAAAGTAAAATACACCCGCAAGCACTGCTAAAGCGGGGATTATTGCTATAGAGCGGTTCGGTGTTTCAACGAATTGAGTCCATTCCCAAAAGCCAATTACTACAATTGCAGCAATCGCAGCAATAAATAGGGGTATAGAGAGCTTAAAAATCCCTAATACAACTAATGGAGCCAGAATCAGCGCGGTTATAATTCTTTGTTTCAAGCTGATGATCCTTTGTTAGCCATTCATAATTTCTTGAATCTGCTCGCCTGTGCAACCAAAACGGCGCTCGCGATTAACAAACCATGCCACAGCATCTGCTAGGCTTTGCTCATTAAAATCAGGCCAATGTTGATCAACAAAATACATTTCAGCGTATGCCATCTGCCACAAAACAAAATTACTGATCCGGCATTCACCACTGGTGCGGATGAGTAAGTCGACTTCAGGCAAATCAGACATAGTTAAATGAGATGTTACCAGATCTTCATTGATTTCAGCTGGGTCAAGTACACCCTCTTTAGCTTCAGTCGCGATTTTTTGAATAGCTTGGGTGATATCCCATTTTCCACCATAGTTAGCCGCCACGTTAACAACCATACCTTCGTTGTCTTTAGTTAGGCTTTCCGCTTCTGCAATTTTTTTTTGCAATCGTTGATTAAAACGGCTGATGTCGCCTATAACTCTTAATCTAAGATTATTCTTATGAAGACGTTTGACCTCTTTGGACAGAACGGTAATAAACAGCTCCATCAACAAGCTAACTTCCTCTTCCGGGCGGCGCCAGTTTTCGCTACTGAATGCAAAAAGAGTAACAGCTTGGATACCGAGTCGAGAAGCGGCTGAAATGGTTTTTCTAACTGAATCTACCCCTGCTTTATGACCAAAAACGCGAGGCTTACCCTGCTTTTTTGCCCAACGGCCGTTACCGTCCATAATGATAGCGATATGTTTAGGGAATGCGTCTGGATAGACTTGAGTGTTCAGCATAGGAAGTTCATTGAATCTAATGGGGTTGAGATAATAGCATAAAAAAAGCGCTGTGCTGTGGGCACAGCGCTTCGAAAAAGAAAAGTGTAAGTTATATTACACTTCCATCAACTCTTTTTCTTTTGCAGCAAGAACGTCATCAACATTCTTAACAGCAGCGTCAGTTAGCTTTTGAATTTCATCTTGTGCTTTATGATCTTCATCTTCTGAGATTTCTTTGTCTTTCAGAAGCGCTTTAAGTTCACTGTTTGCATCGCGACGGATGTTACGAATAGCAACACGACCACCTTCTGCTTCACCACGAACGATTTTTACCAAATCTTTACGACGTTCTTCTGTCAATGGAGGAAGAGGAACACGGATTACAGTACCTGCAGACATTGGGTTCAGACCAAGATCCGATTGCATGATCGCTTTTTCTACTTTTGGCGTTAGCTCTTTGTCAAAAACGGTAATAGCAAGGGTACGAGAATCTTCAGCAATCACGTTTGCAACTTGATTTAGAGGCGTTGGTGCGCCGTAGTATTCAACGTTGATATTCGACAGTAGGCTTGGGTGAGCACGACCTGTACGTACTTTAGATAGGTTGTTCTTTAGCGCTTCAACGCTTTTATCCATGCGCTCTTGTGCATCTTGTTTGATTTCGTTAATCACAATTTCACCTTAATATTTTTTTAATAAGAGTGTTTTTGGCTGCCAATTATTGGTCTTCGCTGATTAGCGTACCTTCGGCTTCACCCATTACCACGCGACGTAGAGCGCCTGGCTTGTTCATATTGAATACACGGATTGGCATTTTGTGGTCACGTGCCAGTGTAAATGCCGCTAAGTCCATTACTTTCAGTTCTTTATCAAGAACTTCACTAAACGATAGGTTATCATACAGCTCTGCTTCAGGGTTTGCTACTGGATCCGCAGTAAATACGCCATCAACTTTTGTCGCTTTAAGAACAACATCCGCTTCAATCTCAATACCGCGCAAACATGCAGCAGAATCTGTAGTAAAGAATGGGTTACCTGTACCTGCCGAGAAGATCACTACGCGACCTTGGCGAAGCTCGCGAATTGCATCAGCCCAGTTGTAATCGTCGCACACACCTTTCAATGGAATCGCCGACATTACACGCGCATTGACGTAAGCACGGTGAAGGGCATCGCGTAAAGCAAGACCATTCATTACCGTCGCTAGCATACCCATATGGTCGCCGACAACGCGGTTCATGCCCGCTTCAGCCAAACCAGCACCACGGAACAAGTTACCACCACCGATAACCACACCCACTTGAACACCCAGTTCAACCAGTTCTTTTACTTCTTGAGCCATACGGTCTAGTACCGCAGGGTCAATACCAAAACCTTCTTCACCTTGAAGAGCTTCACCACTCAGTTTTAACAGGATACGTTGATACGCTGGCTTAGGGTTAGTTGTCATGGAGTCTACCTTCCAAATGAGAGTTGTTGATTAACAGTCATGAATACAAATTGCATTTTTACGTTGATGCCAACATGCATTTATGACAATTAGCCACATAGGTCATTGTTTGTAAGTTTATGTATTTTGTTCGTAAAAAGACCGCAGCCTTGGCTACGGTCTTTTTTTCAACAATACGCTAAGGATTAACCTTTTTGTACCGCTGCTACTTCGTCAGCGAAGCTCATTTCTTCCGCTTTCTCGATACCTTCACCAACTTCTAGACGTACGAAGTTAGTTACTGAAGCGCCTTTTTCTTTAAGAACGTCGCCTACAGATTTCTTAGGTTCCATAACGAAAGCTTGACCAGTCAAAGAGATTTCACCAGTGAACTTCTTCATACGGCCAACAACCATCTTCTCAGCGATTTCAGCTGGCTTGCCTTCGTTCATTGCGATTTCAACTTGAACGGCTTTCTCTTTTTCTACTACGTCTGCAGGTACGTCTTCTGGGTTAACGAATTCTGGACGAGAAGCAGCAACGTGCATTGCAACGTGCTTAAGAGTTTCAGCGTCGCCTTCACCAGCAACAACAACACCAATTTTCTCACCGTGACGGTAAGAAGCTAGTGCAACACCTTCAACGTATTGAACGCGACGGATGTTGATGTTTTCGCCGATTTTAGCAACTAGAGCAATACGAGTTTCCTCGAATTGAGCTTGTAGTTCTTCTGCAGTAGCTTTAGAAGCAAGAGCCGCTTCAGCAACTTCGTTTGCAAACGCTGTGAAGCTAGCATCTTTAGCAACAAAGTCAGTCTGGCAGTTCACTTCTAGAAGTACCGCTACACCATCAGCATCTTTGATGATGATTGTACCTTCAGCCGCTACGTTACCTGCTTTCTTAGCAGCTTTTGCAGCACCTGATTTACGCATATTTTCGATTGCTAGTTCGATATCGCCGTCAGTTTCGTTCAGCGCTTTCTTACAGTCCATCATGCCTGCGCCAGTACGGTCGCGCAGTTCTTTTACTAGAGCAGCAGTAACAGCCATTCTCTATTCCTCAGTTAATTCTGGATATGGTAAAAATCAGGGGCTCGATTTCGGCCCCTGATTGTAACTATAACTTAGCTTATATTTAACTTTGATTGCTGATAAGGCTTGTTATCTATAAGACTAAGCGTGACTCAGAGCCGCTATTATTCAGCTTCTTCTACGAAACCGTCTTTTTCAGCAGCTGCAGCAACAACATCTTGGTTACGACCTTCGCTTACAGCAGAAGCTGCAGCGTTAAGGTAAAGTTGTACTGCGCGGATTGCGTCATCGTTACCTGGGATAACGAAGTCAACGCCGTCTGGGTCAGAGTTAGTATCAACAACCGCGTATACTGGGATACCTAGGTTGTTTGCTTCGCGAACTGCAATGTGCTCGTGATCAGCGTCGATAACGAATAGTGCGTCAGGTAGACCGCCCATATCTTTAATACCACCAAGAGATTTCTCTAGCTTCTCCATTTCACGAGTACGCATTAGAGCTTCTTTCTTAGTTAGCTTGTCGAAAGTACCGTCTTGAGCTTGTGCTTCAAGATCTTTCAAACGCTTGATTGACTGACGAACAGTTTTGTAGTTCGTAAGCATACCACCCAACCAACGGTTGTTTACGTAGTACTGGTTGCTAGCGATAGCAGCTTCTTTTACAGCTTCAGATGCAGCGCGCTTAGTACCTACGAAAAGAACTTTACCTTTCTTCTCGCCAACTTTGCCTAGCTCAGCTAGAGCGTCGTTGAACATTGGTACAGTTTTTTCTAGGTTGATGATATGAACTTTGTTACGAGCACCGAAGATGAATGGCTTCATCTTTGGGTTCCAGTAACGAGTTTGGTGACCGAAGTGAACACCAGCTTTAAGCATATCGCGCATTGATACAGTTGCCATTTTAAATTCCTCTATGGGGTTAGGCCTCCACATACCCCATGCGTCCGACTCGACTTCTTAAATATAAGTAAGTGAGCACCCCGGATCATGTGTCGGTATGTGTGTGATTTAAAGAAAATATATTTGGACTCAAAAACAGCTTCGCCAAGTGGAGATAACTGTTCTTAATTCCGGCGCGCTTTATACCATAAAAATCGCCATTTTGGCTAGCATAAATTTGAATATCTCTTCTATTGAAAGTCACCATGAGGTCTATGCTTGCCGTACCCTGAGCTGAAATTGAACGTTAAATGAAACATAACTAACACCACTGCTGCTGTTACAAACCCGTTGCCACGGCCTTTGCGTGTGGAGCAACCCACTGATAGAATGCAGCGATTGCATTAATGAGTTCGAGAAAGACGATGTCTATTAAAATTAAAACCACAGAAGAAATCGAGAAAATGCGTGTAGCCTGCAAATTGGCTTCGAGCGTTTTAGAAATGATAGAGCCGCACGTCAAACCAGGTGTCACCACCGAAGAAATTGACCGCATTTGTCACGATTACATTCTGGAAAACAATGCGTATCCGGCACCATTGGATTACCACGGTTTCCCAAAATCTATCTGTACTTCAATTAATCACATTGTCTGCCACGGGATCCCAGCATCCAAAGATGAAATCGGTTCTACCGGTAAGGGAAAACCTGCGATTTTAAAAGACGGTGATGTCATCAATATCGACGTCACTGTTATTATCCCAGAAGATAAAAATGCCGACTTGAGCGTCAGACCGAAGGGGTATCATGGCGATACTTCAAGAATGTTCTGCGTAGGCGAGGTTTCACCAGCCGATAAGCGTTTATGTACGGTAACACAAGAAGCACTATACGTAGCCATGCGTAAAGTGAAGCCAGGTGTTACGGTTGGCGAGCTTGGTACAGCCATCGATAAATTTATAAAAGACAACAATAAGAAAAATCCTCGCATGAAATACTCCATTGTGAAGGATTTTTGTGGTCACGGTATTGGTAGCGAGTTCCATGAAGAACCTCAAGTGGTTCACTATAAGAACTCCGACAAACGCAAGCTAAAAGAAGGCATGTGTTTTACTATCGAGCCAATGATTAACGCAGGTAAATTTGGATGCAGCGTCGACTCAGAAGACGACTGGACGGTGTACACTGGCGATGGGAAAAACTCCGCGCAGTGGGAACACACGATACTAGTCACAAGAGACGGCTGCGAAGTTCTTACCTTACGAGGTGATGAAAGCATTCCTCGAAACATGGTTAACAAATAACTCAAATCCCAGCATTGCTGGGATTTTTCTTTTGTAGAGTTCGAAAACTTGAGTATCAATTGTTAAAGTTAAAACATAACAGCTAGCACGGAACGCATGGATGACTTTTCAATCCCCTTTTACGCTTAAAGATTCTGCTATGAATCTCGAAAATTTACGTCATGAGTTGGAGAGTTTCTCCAATGACCAAAAAGAAGAGTTTCTCTCGCACCACCCGGTAACCGATTTGGTTCTTGGTCGCAGCGAATATATGGATATGCTGCTTACTCGCCTTTGGGAATACTATGGATTTGAGCACATAGAGGAACTCAGCCTAGTCGCTGTTGGTGGCTATGGACGTGGTGAACTACACCCTCTTTCCGATATCGATATCCTGATTCTTAACAGCTCACCACTTCAGAGCGAAGTCAAAACCAAGGTCAGTGAATTCATTACTCTGCTTTGGGACTTACGATTAGAAGTCGGACACAGTGTCAGAACCGTAGCGGAGTGTGAAGAGGTAGGAAAAGACGATCTGACCGTCGCAACAAACCTCCAAGAGGCAAGGTTAATCTGCGGTTGTGAAGAAACCTTTCACAGCCTAAAAATGCTTATCCACTCAGAGAGTTTCTGGCCGAGCGAGATCTTCTATCAAGCGAAAATCCAAGAGCAAAAGCAGCGACACGCACGGTTCCACGATACCACTTACAATCTAGAACCCGACATCAAATCTAGTCCCGGCGGGCTTCGTGATATCCATACTCTAAGCTGGGTTGCCAGACGCCACTTTGGGGCAACTTCGTTATTCGAAATGAGCCGCTATGGATTTCTCACTGATGCTGAATACCGTGAACTGTTAGAGTGCCAAGATTACCTGTGGCGAGTGCGCTTTGCCTTACATATAGAGCTGAAACGTTACGATAATCGTTTGACGTTTGCCCACCAGCTTCAAGTTGCGCAGCATCTTGGGTTTACTGGCGAAGGCAATAAGCCTATCGAAATGATGATGAAAGAGTTTTACCGCACATTAAGACGTGTGGCGGAACTCAATAAAATGCTACTCAAATTGTTCGACCAAGCCATCATCAATAAAGGTGAACAGCTACCAGCAGAAATTCTGGATGCCGATTTTCAGCGCCGAGGACCTCTAATCGAAGCCAGAAAACCAGCTTTGTTTCAGGCCCGCCCTGAAACCATTTTGGATATGTTTTTACACATTGCGAATGACTCCTCTATTGAAGGCGTGGCACCCGCGACCATGCGACAACTGCGAACCGCTCGCCGTCGATTGAACAAATTTTTGCATACCATTCCAGAAGCCCGTGAAAAATTCATGGACTTAGTTCGTCATCCTAATGCTTTGCATAAAGCGTTCAGTTTGATGCATCGCCTAGGCGTGATGTCGGCTTATCTACCACAGTGGAGCCAAATTGTTGGGCAAATGCAGTTCGATTTATTCCACGTGTATACCGTAGACGAGCACAGTATGCGTTTGCTCAAGCATATCCACACATTTAGCTTTGCCAAAAACCACGCGAAACACCCCATTTGTTGCGAGGTCTACCCTCGGATTCAAAAAAAGGAATTGCTGATCATAGCGGCTATTTTCCACGATATTGGAAAAGGGCGCGGAGGAGATCACTCAGAGATTGGTGCAGTCGAAGCTTACGACTTTTGCATAGAGCACGGTTTATCCAAACCAGAATCTAAGCTGGTTTCTTGGTTGGTCAAACACCATCTGTTGATGTCTGTCACCGCTCAAAGACGTGATATTTATGACCCAGAAGTCGTCACAGGGTTTGCAAAGAAAGTTCGCGATGAAGAATACCTCGAATTTTTGGTATGCCTCACCGTTGCAGACATCTGCGCAACCAACCCAGAACTCTGGAACAGTTGGAAGCGGACACTGCTCGCTGAACTTTTTTACTCTTCCCAGCGAGCTCTACGCCGTGGCTTAGAAAACCCAGTCGATGTTCGCGACAGAATCCGTCATAACCAACACTTAGCCTCGGCTATGTTAAGAAAAGAAGGCTTCACCGCCCGAGAAATTGAAGTGTTATGGCAACGTTTCAAAGCCGACTATTTCCTTCGCCACACCCACAAACAAATTGCTTGGCACGGAGAACATCTCCTTAGATTAGAATCCAAAGAGCAACCTCTGGTTTTACTGAGTAAAGAAGCCACTCGTGGCGGTACAGAAGTGTTCATTTACTCAAAAGACCTGCCCAACCTATTTGCCAACGTTGTTGGTGAGCTCGACAGGCGTAACTTTAGCGTCCATGACGCACAAGTAATGACGAGCAAAGATGGTTATGCCCTCGATACATTCATTGTGTTAGACCATCATGGTGAACCCATAGACGAAAACCGACATGCCAATATGGTTCGTCATATAGAAAGCATTCTCAGTGAAGACGACGTGGCAAACTCAAAAGTGCGCCGGACTCCGAGGCAACTGATGCATTTCAACGTCAAAACACGTGTGGATTTTATTCCAACCAAAACACGAAAGCGCACGCTAATGGAATTCGTTGCCTTAGATACTCCAGGGTTACTGGCAAACATAGGCGCAACTTTTGCCGAGTTAGGTATTCACCTTCATGCGGCAAAAATCATCACCATAGGCGAACGAGCAGAAGACTTGTTTATTCTCACCTCACCTAATGGCGGTCCTTTGAGTGAAGAAGAACAAGCCGCGCTAAAAACCAAGCTGAAAGAAAGCGTTAGTGAGCTTCAGCATCACTAACGAAACAAGTAAATGGACGAGATCCGGTTTATCGCGATCTCGTCCACACTCTCTGCTCAAACGCCTGTCTGACCTATCAATAGCTGCTAAAGTTGAACAGTACTCAATCAGTTTGTTCATCCTGTAGCCTGATGAATATTAAACTGATTTACTATTCATTGGCTAACACGAGGTGCTCTATGTATCCAAACCTCACTGGATTAGGTATTCAAGACCCGAAACAGATCGAACGTTATTCCCTTCGACAAGAATCGCAAAAAGACGTACTTAAGATCTATTTTAAAAAGCAAAAGGGCGAGCTTTTTGCTAAAAGCGTCAAATTCAAATACCCAAGACAGCGCAAAAATGTTTTGGTCGACAGCGGCAGCCATCAGTACAAAGAAGTAACTGAAATAAACCGCAACTTAACACTCGTGATCGATGAGTTAAACACCATTACGAAGCCTGAAAAATTGGTTGAAGTTGATGTGAAAGAGAAAGTCTTGTCTGATCTTCGTCACTTAGAAAAAGTCGTATCCAGCAAAATCGCTGAAATCGAAGCTGATCTCGACAAGCTAAAGTAAGCGGATATTTACGATAGAAAACAATGAATAAGAGGGTTTCCGACCCTCTTATCATAATGAACCCTCTACTAGTAAAGTACAGAGCGGCTAATTAAGCGCTTCAAACCGGATTAAGCAAACAACTCCACCCAACCAAACTCAATCAATAACCTTTCCCAAACATCATCAAACTTCGCCTTTAGCACCAGTTCTTCCTTGGTATAAGGGTGAACAAAGGATAATTCCGACGCGTGAAGAAGCAGGCGATGTGCGTCGTAATGCTCTCTAAACAAGCGGTTGTGCTTGCCATCACCATGAGAAGTATCTCCGACAATCGGATGCCTTAAATGCGCCATATGCCGTCGTAACTGGTGTTTCCGTCCCGTCTTGGGTTTCATCTCAACCAAGCCATAACGTGTGGTTGGGAATCGCCCTGTAGACAGCGGAACTTCTACTTTTCCTAATGGCTGATATACCGTGATCGCCTCTTTGGCTTCTTGGTCTTTAT
The DNA here is from genome assembly GCF_019977755.1 of Vibrio penaeicida. Taxonomy (NCBI): domain Bacteria; kingdom Pseudomonadati; phylum Pseudomonadota; class Gammaproteobacteria; order Vibrionales; family Vibrionaceae; genus Vibrio; species Vibrio penaeicida. The sequence continues at coordinate 3,061,653 of NZ_AP025144.1, forward strand.
CTGCAAACTTATCCGCAATTTTATCCAACTCTTCTTTGAGAGGATAATCCAGCGTATCACCCTGCTCTATCCATCCTCGCACTATCGCGTGATAGGTTTTTTGCATTTCATGATTCGCAAACATCGGCATCACTTCAGAAGCCACTTCGCTAGAGAGTGCAAACACCAACACACCGGAAGTCGGTCTGTCGAGTCGATGCAATGGAAACACATGTTGCCCAATTTGATCACGCAATGTTTGCATCACAAACTGCGTTTCGTGTTTGTCTAACCAAGATCGATGAACCAACATTCCAGCAGGCTTGTTTACAGCGACCAGATACTCATCTTGAAATAAAATTTCTAGCACGATGCAAATGCCTCATCGATGTCAGAAATAGCTGCTAACACTTTTATCTTAGATACATCATCTTTCCAAACTTCTTCAAAGTATGGCAAAAGCTGCAACGCAGAAGGTAAAGGTTGGCTGGCACTTATCATCGCTTCTAGTCGGGTAATGAATATCCACTGCAACCACTGCTGTGGCTCGAGTGTGTCGTAGGAAAAGGGCTGTTGGCTAGCCAACGCCTCAGGAGAAGGAGGCGAAGATTCCCAGAGGTTTTGTTGCTGCAAAGCGGTTTTAAGATTCTCGATAAGGATCGATATTCGAGCAGTATTCATCTATTTCGTTTCAAATGGCCTTGAAAAATGCCCATAGAGTACCATCTATTGGCTAAAGACATATAGGATAACAAGTCAGTCCATGGACACCATTCATACCCTTACCCAGCTTCTAAGTGACAGTCATTGCGAGTACCAAGTTTTCGATTTGGGTCGTCGTATTACGAAGATCGAGCCTAGTGCATTTGCAAAAGTAGAATTGGGGCGACAAGCTTACCCCTTCCCAATGCAGCGCAAGGCACACATTGCTATTGCCTACTGGAACGAATCGAAACAGCCTTGGATCTGGTTTTTGAAGTTTGAATTGGATGAACGTGGACTACTCAGACAGGCTGACGTGGGTAACTTTATTAAATACATCATTGAAGCCATGGGGACACGACTGGGAGGTGAGTTGAGTGAAGAGCAACAAGAAAAGCTCTCTAACAACCCTTACACCTTCAAGCCAGCAGAAGACAAAATGGCCGTGTTCCACAGCCAAGTTCGAGCAAAGCTGTCGATGCCAACAAGCCAATACTATGAACACGCGCAGCACTATTTCTCAGGTGGTTTAGGCTGGAACAACTGGCAGACAATTGGATTACAAGGCATTGCAGACATTTGTGCGCGCTTTGGCATTGATCAAAATAGCGTGATGCTTAAAAAAGCGCTTAACCAGCTGCCTAACGAACCACTTTATGCCTTATTGGGTGTGCTAGAACACTGTGAACTGCCTGACAACCTCGGGAAAGCCTTGCAAGAAAAAGCGCTCTCTGAATGCAATTCCGACACGCCAGACTTGTTTCTCGTATCGGCATTAGTGAGAGCATTGGCAGGGTCTTCAAACTCTCTTAACTTAATCGTCGACCATATATTACAGAGCCCGAGATTGAGCCATCAGGAAGTATTGGTGGGGATCGCAGGTAGAAGTTGGTCCTCATTGGCGGACACAGAAAGAGCTGGGCAGTTTTTATTGAGGCTCGCACAGACAGGAAATCAAAACCTGTTCAACCAGCTATTTGCCGATCTCGTTATGTTGCCTGAACTTCGAATGGTTTTGCTGCCATTACTTCATAACGCGCCATCGCAAGAATTGGCCACTGCCTTGCTGAAACTTCAGCAAAACACACGTTCTCAATAAACAGCGCCAAAGGATGGAATAATGATAGGGAATCTTTTCACAATCATACTGGTCACCCTGTTCTGTTTGTTGTTCTGGCAACAACGCAGACAATCTGAGCTAGCAAAACAGATGGTTGCGCATCGTTGTAAGCAGCTTGAGATACAAATGTTGTCTGTTTCTTTCAAGGGGCACAAAATTCGCCATAAAACAGGTAAATTAGGCTGGCACACCATTTACCAGTTTGAATTCTCGGCGCTTGGGGATGATTACTACATCGGGGAGCTTACTATGGTGGGCTTTCATGCCAGCCACTTCGAGATCCCACCTTATCGAATGTAGCCTGTGTGAGGGTAAATAGCTCTTGGTTAAGCAAATAGCTTTTTGTCCAGTAAACAGACAGATAACGCTATAATTTTCTCGGAAACACACTCAACGTCATAAAGCCCATAGAAAAGAAAAGCCCCGATACTCGCGTATCGGGGCTGTAGTCTTACTCGCAGCAATCCGGCTACTAAAAGTGCTCCATGCATCAAATCCTTGATAGTATGCTGTGTTCCTTCAGCTTAGTCCTTTCGTCGCCATCCTAGCGGTGTCCATGATCCTATCCTGATCTGCTAACCTTCCTGATTAGCGCACTCACTTGTTCCTTGAGCGGTGTCCTTTACATCATCCTGATGCTCGTTCCTTGCCTCTTCCTAGAGGTGTCCATTGTCTTTCCTTTGTCGTCATCTTCCTGATAACGATTGAGTCCATTCAATGTCCTTTCGCTCCATGCTGATCATTCATCCTGAATAACCAAATCTTCTTCCTGAAGATAACCATTCCTTGGTTGTTTCCTGTTCCGTGTCGGAATCCTTCCGACAGAGAACAGATTACGTTTATCTCTTTTTAGAACAACTTAGCCATCTCACATTTCTTTATGAGAAGAAATATCATCAAATAATTTTATTATAAATAACAGTAAGTTAATCGCAACTAGTAATAATACCCCAATATAAATAGCAAACATTTCCTACACCTCTTGTAAGAGATCTCTCACAAGCTAATGAGCAAATAACTCGAGCCCCTCGTTAAACTCACTACAAATAACCAGTGCTGGCGCACACTTCTTGGAACCGATACTATTAGCGCATATTCATTCAGGGCAGTAGACCTTGGTGATGAGTAGAATTTAAGGATCTCAAAATGAAAACTCAGGACATTACAGCAGAATTGGAAGCGGCTATTCAGTCTCTGGCCGACCAAGGCAAAGAGCCTACTGTCGCCTTAGTGAAAACAAGAATGAAAACCCCAGCGCCAATGCCTGCTATTATTGCCGCGATAAAAAGCTGGAAATCTTCATCTCATATCCCAAAAGTTGAAGTTGGGGTCAGTGAACCATCTAGCAACAAACGTGTTGCTTTGCTGGAAGCACAGATAGCTGCTTTTTCTAAGCAAATTGAAGATCTGAATAAACGAATTGAAAAATTAGAGAACCAATCATCATGAAAATCTGGGTAGACGCCGATGCATGTCCCAAGGTCATCCGAGAAACACTCATACGTGCCGCAGAAAGAACAGGAATTACCACCACTTTCGTAGCTAACCACGCGATACCACTACCGAAGCGGAATAATATTCATGCTCTACAAGTGCCTAGCGGCTTTGACATCGCTGACGACGAGATTGTGAAAAGAGTCGAAGCGCAAGACCTCGTTATCACTTCTGATATCCCTCTTGCCGATGAAGTAATCAGTAAAAATGCTTTAGCCTTAAGCCCAAGAGGAGAGTTATTCACCAAAGACACCATAAAAGCTCGTCTAAATATTCGTGATTTTATGGACACAATGCGCTCTAGTGGAGTACAAACTGGTGGTCCAGCCGCACTTTCCCAAACAGAAAGAAGAGAGTTTGCCAACCAACTGGACCGATTTTTAGCCAAACACCGCTAACAGCAAGTCCGACTAAAGTAAGTTCAAAGCTACCGCTGGATTATTTCAGGTTTCATGGTGTCGGATACCACGTGTATAACCGCAACCCACGCTTCGCGATGCTCTTTAGTATAAGACGCCCCAAGCCCCGTTTTTAACGTGTATAGCAACGCGTTACCAACTGGGCTGAAGTGTGAACGTTTAACCCCATATTTATTGTGACGTTGCGCGAGCTGGATCAGAACAGGGACAAGGGCGTTCACATCTTGTAAACCTTCGACCGTGGCTTTAAGCATCATCATAAGCTTTCTGCCTTGAATCTTTAAATCGCCCTTAAAAAGAGGGCGGAGCTCGGGTTCATATTCAAATAGCTTGTTATAAAAGATCTCTGCTGCTTGCTCTGAAATGGGTTCAACTTGCTTGAATGACTGTTGAACCAAAGATATTTGACGCTGTGTAACTGACATAATCACCCTCTATTCCCTGACCTGCGTATTGGTGTCTGTTTGTTTCGAAAAATGAACAGACCTATAAAGTGTAGGCAGATTAAAAACGCCACGCGAGTGCGTGGCAGATTCTTAAATAGATGGGTCGATTAGTCTTTGAAGTCCCAAGATAAATTACTCACTAGTAAGCAATCGTCACATTTAAAGTCGAAAACGCCATGAACGGGTTCATCTAACTTCCAATCCCCTTCGCATTTTGGGCATTTTCTAGACAGCTCTTCTTCTTTGCTTTTACCGCCCACTCGGTAGATATATAGATAAGTAGGAATCCCACTCACGACTTTAATTCGACGACATAAATCCCACCCTCGACGAAACAGCAAACTTTTGCTCGAAGAAATTTCGTAAAGTGATGGGTGCTCAACCACCGAGCCATTCATCTGAAGTTGATCGCACGCACTCCAATCTTCCTGCCATTTTATGATTTGTTTTTGATCACCATTCGCGACAGCGGGCAAACGGTACAGTGGAACGGGCTGGAAGTGTTCACCGCATCGAATCGGCGAACAAGTATGTAGATAACTGGTATAGAGGATTTGCCAATCTCGCTCACCGCATCCATCACTGGGATCGGAGTTCATGTCTTCACCGATCACTTTAATTTTTGGCTGAAGTAACCCCGAATCTGCCAATATATCCATCGCATGCTTAACTTGAGGGCTGTGGAAGTCTGGATGCAAGCTATTGGATTCAGGGCAAACAACGCGCGCGGTAAAAATTGCGCCGTCCATCGAAACAGGCAGTTCTCGCCCTAAGACTTGTCCGTTGTATCTCAGACAATCAAGCACATAATTTACCGCTTTCTCAACATCGCCCATAGACGTATCGCGGTATACTTCAAAAGAGAGCTCGGTAATGTACATCTATCTCACCTTACTGCACGTCTGGCGTCAGTTGCGCCAAGAATTCTTCTACAGACGGCGCTAGAACGTCTCTTTTATCCGTTCCTAAACGCTCAAAAATAACTTCGCCTGTTAAATTACAGATTGAAATGACATCCATTTCAGCATCGGTCGAACCAATAAATACCGTAGGCTTAAGCTTTAGCCTACGCTGCATCACCAAATGACCAAGAATATTTTCTTGTAATCTAAGGAAATCATCTTCACTCCACACTTGAAGCAAAGTTAAAGGCTTACCATCCCAGAGCGCTTCCATATCACCGCAAAACTGACAGCTGTAGAACGCTTTTATGTCTTTATGAATTGTCAGCTCAATGCCATTCTCTACATTACTAAAGTCTGCCCACTCATCTCGGTATACAGGTTGCCACTCAACAAAATCATCGCCTTGTTGCTCAATACAAGGAGAAGGGATACCCGCCAGCTCTTCGCTTTTGGGAAAACTGGAGTTCGTCTCTTGCCATGAAGATACGAAGGATTCGCTGAACGACTTTAAGGCACGTGCAACATTTTGAGACATTGATTGCTCCTAGATACTCATCATAGATTGATGACAGAATTAAAGGGATTAAGTAAACTCCGAGATATTCTAATCGATCTTTTAAAGCAAGTATGAGCAAATATTCGAACGCTGAAGAACTGGCTGGTTTAACTCTTGGACAAATAACGGAATACAGCAGCCAATATGACCCTTCTCTTTTACAAGGTGTTCCTCGCAGCCTAAACCGCAATGATATCCAGCTAACAGATGACCTGCCTTTTATAGGCGTCGACATTTGGACGTTATATGAGCTCTCTTGGCTAAACGAAAACGGACTCCCACAAGTTGCAGTCGGTGAAGTAATACTTCCAGCCACTAGTCCAAACCTAGTCGAATCCAAATCGTTCAAACTGTATTTGAACAGCTTCAATCAAACTCGATTCAGTCATTGGGATGAGGTCAAAAAGGCTTTAGTTAAAGACTTGTCTGAATGTGCGGGCGAAGCGGTGGATGTCGTTATCAACCCTGTCACGTTTTATGATAATCAGCCGATTGTCAGCTTCAAGGGAGAATGCATCGACAATCAGGACATAAAGATTGAACATTATGAATTTGATGCAGCGCTACTTCAAAACTCGACTTCTGATGATCTTGTCTCTGAAACTTTAGTCAGCAACCTTCTCAAATCAAATTGCTTGATCACCAATCAACCCGATTGGGGTAGTGTATCCATTCAATACACAGGGAAGAAAATTAACCGTGAATCTCTTTTACGCTACCTTGTCTCTTTCCGAGAACATAACGAGTTTCACGAGCAATGTGTTGAGCGTATTTTTACGGATATTCAAAAATACTGCGCACCGACCTCGTTAACAGTATTTGCGAGATACACGAGACGTGGCGGATTAGATATCAACCCTTATCGTTCGACAGAACAATCAAGACCGGACAACAATCTGCGCCTAGCAAGACAATAGAAGCGACTTACGCCTGGAGTACAAAGGAATGAAATTTTTTGGTTGGTCGGGGCTGCTTTTTGCCATTTTGCTGCAAAGCCAGACCGCAGTGGCAAAGCTCTATACATCGCCGGTCCTCAGTGAAGCCGCAAGTTTGGTTGAAGTCGACCCAAAAAAATCTAAGAAAATAGCCACCAAATTTCTCCGTCAGCGAAAGTTGACCGACGCTTCGCCTAAAGGACCGTCAGCAATCCCTAGGGAAGATACAGACAACTCTTTACGTACTCCAAGCAGTAGCATTGATGCTCTGCAGATATTGGCACAAGTGGAAATTACGCTTGGTGACCCTCGCAATGCCTTTTTACATTTAGAAAATGCAGAAAGGCTCGCCAACAACCACGACTTACCATTAATCGCGCTTGAAACTCTGCAGCTGAGAGCAGAATTGCTCTGGCTGCAAACGGGGGACATTAAAAAGGCTCTGCCCATCATTGAGAAAGTTGAGCAAGAGCTACTCCAACCACATACCGCTTCGAGCCTTATTACCGATCTTCAATTTAGATTAGCGATGCTCAAGGGTGAAATCGCATCCTTTGAAGGCGATCGTGTTAATGCCGAGTTGGAATATAAAACTGCATTCGAAATACTAGCCAAAATTACACGAATCGATACGCTGATTAATTACCATATTGAGTTAGGTAAACACTATTTACGCTACAAGTCCTACGATTTAGCGTTAACAGAATTACTTACCGGATACTGGATGGCAATAGAGAAAGATAGGAGCCAAGAATTAGCAAAAGCGAACTATCAACTTGCCCAGTTATTTAGACAGCGTCAAGTTCTTGACAAAGCTCTAGAACATCTAGCTCGCTCTGCAGATTTCTACCGAAATTACGAACAATCGCAGATTTTAGGCGATGTAATTAAACAAATGGCGGATATATATTTCTTACAAGGAAAGTATAATTTGGCATTAGTGCGTTATTTTAACGTACTCGATCATGAATACTTAGCACGAGATATTCACGACGCGATTGAATTAAGATTAAGCATTGCTGACACTTATTTACAGTTATTTAACTTTACGCTAGCCGAGCGATATTTAGACCAAGCAAAAAACTTAGTCAATTACACACAAATAAAACCGCTGAAAGCACGTACGTTATTACTCACTGCCAGTTTGGCACTGCAACAAGAACAAACTTCAAATGCACTAAATAATGCAAGAAAGGCACTCGCAATAGGTCAAGATTTATCCGATAACTTTATTTTATTGCAATCCTATCGAGTGCTATCTGCTGCATATGAACAAAATGGCGACTTCATAGAATCATTAAATGCGCTCAAGAAGTTTTCTATTCTCAACGCAAGCCAGCAAAGAAGATTGAATGAAATCAACGAGGATGTGCTAAAGCAGCAAAAGGACATTATCGAGCAGTCTTTACATTACAAAGGGCTGGAAGAAGAGCTAAAAATAGCGCAACAAGAATTTAGAAAATTCCAAAATACAGCGTTTGGTTTATTTATCATCACCGTGATACTGGTGCTATTTGTTTTAAGACGTGGCTATGTAATAGACAAATTAAAAGGTGAAGTTAAAGCACTCAGACTCGATTTGTACACGCACGCTCGTTCTGGCCTTCAAAATTTGCGGTTGCTCAATAAAAAGCTTCAGAATTCATTAGCGCGCAGTAGTGCAACATTCGAACAATGGCAGCTTGGTGAGCTAATCAGTGAACCATTCAGCGACCGACTGCGCTTTGTAATGTTTGACTTACCCTTTTTGCGTAACACGTACCTTGAGCTGGGCTATCAAGCAGGACTCGAGCTAGAGAGATCGTTCGGAGAGTTTATAAAATCAAAAGTCAGCAGACCTGCTCGCCTTTACCACTTTTCAGACGCAATGTTTCTGTATGTTGAGCCCAATACTAAGACTGCAACCGAACCGCAACAAATGTTCGATAAGATTTGCAGCTGGATCTCAGAATTTGAGCCAGAAAGAAAAATATCGCGCAAAGTTCACGTAGGTATGGCAGATTATCCTTTCTTGCCCAGAGCATATACAGCGATTAACGATCAAGAATTAATAGATATATTACTGCTGTCAACAAACCTTGCTCGTGGAATAGAAAAAAATAGCGATGAAAGCCAATGGGTCTATTTACGAGCAATTGAAAATGCTCCAGCGGCAAGTTTTGCGACCGATAATATTCGACTTGCATGTAAGCAAGCATTAAACCAAGGGTTAATAAAAGTCCAATCATCATGCCAAAATGAGGATGACATCAAAAAATTGACACTATCCGAGTGATAAGTGAGCACTTAACTCCTGATTAAAGTGACCTTATTTTGTTTTTTGTTATTATCATTAAACTGTTTTCGCCATCGCGGTTTATTGGCATCTGCTTTTTATGAATGATTTGGATACTCTTGAGCAAGAGTTGAAAGACGAATTACATGATTTAAAGTGTAAATTAGATCACGCACGTCTTTCGCATCGAGATTCTCTTTTTAAATTTAAAAGAGAACAAAACGTTCTTAAGCGTATAGTTGCTAATCTTAGTGATGCATGCAAAGGTAATAACCAAGATCTTGATAAAGGTTTGTCGCTATTAAAGCAAGACCTAGAACACCAACAAGATGTCACAAAGTTAATACCTAAGCTGGTCGTCATAGAAAGAATGCTGAAGCAAAACACGGTGACCATGGAAAAAAAGACAATTCACTTAGACGAGCGAATTAAACATAGCGGAGAAACGTTGCAGCGCATCCCTGGTCTGCCTGCACAGTTAAAACGCGATCTCCGCAACCTGCTTCATTTCCCAAGTCGAAAGCTGACCCAAGAAATTGACCAAGCAATTCGCCTTTTGGGTATATACGAGCGCGCCACAAAAATCATGGCGTCTAATTCTCGTAATAACCTCAATTTAGAAAAAGCCGTTGATCAGGAAATTTTTGATCGCCTTTCTGAAGAGCTGCAAAATCTGATTACTGAATTAGATTTCGATGGCGAGTCTGGTGAATTATTAACCGACATAAGAGCTAAGCTTCTCATTGGTGTACCACCAAATGAATTGTTTGAATTAATACTTCAAATTTTGAAGCTTGTTATTCAAGGCACCCATTTCGAACGCAAAACCTCTGAGCAGTTTTTAGACCAGGTCAATACCTCTCTTAACACCGCAATAAAGAACACATCGCAGAATATCGAACAAAGCCTTTCTTACTCTGAACATCGTAAGATGATGCACTTCGAGATCAACGATTTGGTCTCTCAGGGCAAAAGCAATTTGGAATCCGATTTAGATGCCGAGGCACTTAAGCTCGCCATCGCACCTCTTTTGGATAAGATAGGTTCGCTAACAGAACGCTTGCAGCACATCGAAAAACGAGAGCAAACTCTGACCGAAAGGCTCAGCTACAGTCATAACCAGCTGGAAGCGCTGCAAGAAGTGACTCAAGACTATCGCCGCCGATTACAAGATCAGGCACAAAGGCTTCTTCTTGATCCACTAACTAAAGTGTATAACAGAGCAGCACTCGCGGATAAACTCGAGCTGGAGTACCGCCGCTGGATCCGAGCTCAACACTCTTTCCGAATTTTGTTGCTTGATATCGACAACTTTAAAACGTTGAACGATAGCTTTGGGTACAGTGCAGGAGATAAAGCACTAAAGATCATCGCTCGCACTATAAAAAAGGCTGTGAAAGATACCGATATTGTGGCGCGATTCTCTGGTGAAGAGTTCTTAGTTCTGCTTCCTGATCAAGTGGACTCAGAAACTCACGTCGTTACACAAAAGATTCAAGCGCAAATATCCAAGCTGCCATTTAAATTTAGAGACCAAAGCATCACTATCACTGCCTCTGCGGTTTGTGCTGTCTTCGGTGATACCGATACTCCTGAAGAAGTGCTTGAAAGGCTGCAACTCGGTCTCAAAAACGCCAAGAGAACAGGTCCTAATCAGCTGATCTGGCTGTAGCCCCTGACTTTTATCTCTTCATTAGAAAAAATCATCTAATTTCCCTCCCGATAACCGAGCTGAATTTTCAATCCTATTCCACCTTCACAATGCCTAATTGAGCTCATCGATATGGGAATGAGTTGTATACTTAACGCTCAAAGAGCGTAATGAATTTTTCGACCGTTTAGACAGGTTTTGTCTCGGTGGACACCTCAATTTATTGATTTATCCGTTAAAAGTGAGTGGCGAAACCCCAAATTCCTGTGTAAGGTGAAATGACAGGGTAGAGAAATTAACAAAAACAATGACTTTCTATCCCAAGGAGGAGCCTATGATTACTCATATCAGCCCTGCAGGCAGCATGGACTTGCTGTCTCAGATTGAAGTAGAACGTCTAAAAAAAACCGCCTCTAGTGAGCTTTACCAGCTCTATAGGAACTGCAGCCTTGCGGTTCTCAACTCCGGCAGCCATACCGATAACTCTGAAGAACTACTTAATAAATATAAAGCGTTCGACGTAAGCGTGATGCGTCGCGAACGTGGTATTAAGCTCGAGCTCAACAACCCACCCGATCATGCATTCGTTGACGGCACTATTATTACCGGTATTCAAGAGCATCTTTTCTCGGTGTTGAGAGACATTGTTTACGTCAACATGCACCTAGCCGACAACCAAAGACTCAACCTAACCAATGCAACCCACATCACTAACCTAGTGTTCGGTATATTGCGTAACGCGGGTGCACTTCACCCAGGAATAGACCCAAATCTTGTGGTTTGCTGGGGCGGTCACTCTATAAACCCTATCGAATATCAATACACCCGAGAGGTTGGGCATGAGCTTGGGTTAAGAGAGCTGAACATCTGTACGGGTTGTGGTCCAGGTGCAATGGAAGGTCCGATGAAAGGGGCTGCCATAGGGCACGCAAAACAGCGTTACGACGAACAACGCTACATAGGGTTAACTGAACCCTCCATTATTGCGGCAGAGCCACCTAACCCAATTGTGAATGAACTCATCATCATGCCTGACATCGAAAAGCGTTTAGAAGCGTTTGTTCGAATGGCACACGGCATAGTCATTTTCCCAGGTGGTGCTGGTACCGCAGAAGAGCTTCTGTACATCCTTGGTATTATGCTTCACCCAGACAATGTCGATCAGCCGATGCCGATTGTATTAACTGGACCGAAAGAAAGTGAGGCTTACTTCCGATCCATCGATAAATTCATCGGGGATACGCTGGGAGAAGAAGCGCAAAGCCGCTACAACATTGTGATTGGCGATCCTGAAAAAGCGGCAAAAATCATCAAGGAAACCATGCCAACGGTTCGCGAGCATCGCAAAGAAACAGGTGATGCGTACAGTTACAATTGGTCTTTAAAGATTGAGCCTGAATTCCAGCTCCCGTTTGAGCCAACACATGACAACATGGCCAATTTGGATCTTCACCTAAACCAAAAACCTGAAGTATTAGCCGCTAAATTGCGTCAAGCATTCTCGGGAATTGTTGCTGGTAACGTAAAAGCAGAAGGCATTAGGGAAATAAAACGAAAAGGACCTTTCATTATCGATGGCGACCCCGCGCTAATGAAAAAAATGGATCGACTACTCAGCGATTTTGTTGAACAACAAAGGATGAAACTACCGGGTTCGGAATACATTCCTTGCTACAAGATTGCTCTGTCAGATCAATAGTTACTAACGGGATATATAGGGCTGTCAGCTCAATAGGGGTTACTTGATCAGTCAGGAAATCCCGATTCAGATCATCACGTTTTGATTCGTATACTCTTTTTATTCACATACGGTTTTTATTTACATACACTAAGGGGCATTACGCCCCTTTTTCTTTAGAATTCAAAAATGTCGATTCATCTAGTCATCATTGATGCTCTGAACCTCATTCGTCGCGTGCATTCAGCGCAACCTGATCCCACAGACATCTCACGGACCATAGAAACTACTGGTCGAACATTGAATCGAATCTTATCGGAATCTAGTCCTACGCATATCATTGCGGTCTTCGATCATCATGAACAAGATAGGGGGTGGCGAGCTGAAGTACTTCCTACATATAAAGAAAACCGAAAGCCCATGCCTGAACCACTACTGAAGGGTTTAGATGCTATCCAAGATGCATGGTGGAAACTCGGTATCGATTCACTATTATCTGATGGTGATGAAGCGGACGACTTAGTCGCAACATTAGCCTGTAAAGTCGCGAGCCATGGTGAAAAAGTAACTATAGTGTCGACAGACAAAGGCTACTGCCAACTACTCTCACCTACCCTTCAAATTCGAGATTATTTTCAGCACCGCTGGCTTGATGCTCCGTTTATTGAAAAAGAGTTTGGTGTAAAACCAGAACAACTCGCTGATTATTGGGGGTTGGCGGGAGTGAGCTCTAGCCAAGTTCCTGGTATTCCGGGGGTTGGACCCAAAGCGGCGAAAGAAATACTCACCGCTTATGCTGATATCGAAAGCGCCTATGCGTCTGACGATTTACCAGCTAAGTACCGTAAAAAATTTGACGAACACATCGAATCTGCACGAGCGTGCAAAAAGATTTCAGCATTAAAAATAGACATGGAGCTCGGCTTCAACTTGCAAGATATCCGATATTCAGGACCTAACCAACTGTAATATATGCGCTTAATATCCGCACCATTCCTCAATGTTCAATAAACGTGTTGTGAAATCCTTTGCACTCACAACACCAATACAATATTGGGCTTACCTTACAAGATGCTGATTATTCTAGAATCAGCTTCACAACGTTATTGATAAATATCATTATTTTTATATCTCCCAATAAGGAGAAAAATAATGAAAAGAACAATCTTACTTACCTTAACGACATTAATGTCGCTCCCAGCTCTCTCTGCAACCTGTGCCAAGCATCTGGATATAGGAGTTCCTTCAAGTCAATCCGACCAAGTATTGTGTCGAGATGGCTACGCCGTAGGGTATAACTACACAACAAAAAATGCAGATTGGGTTGCCTATCACATCACTGCAGACAGCGTGAACTTAAAGTTCAAGCGAAAGAGTAGTTTCTTCAAAGAAGACCCCGATTTGCCACAGCATGCACGCTCAACTCTCGCAGATTACCGTGGTACTGGGTACGACCGAGGTCACCTCGCCCCTTCAGCAACCATGGACTTTACGCTTCAATCCATTAAACAAAGCTTTTATATGAGTAATATGTCTCCCCAGCTTCCCACATTTAATCGCGCGGGTTGGCGAATACTGGAAGAACACGTGCGGGATTTGGCGAATGAGTACAATGAACTGTACGTGGTAACGGGGCCCATCTATCAAGGAAATGAAAACAGTATTGGAGATGGTGTAACGATACCGAGCGCTTTTTATAAAGTAATTCTGGATCCGCAATTTAACGAAGCCATCGCATTCATCGTCCCACACAGAAAAGTTTCAGGGGATGAACTTGTCAATTTCATTACAACGATTGACGATGTAGAACAACAAACCGGATTGGATTTTTTCTCTGCCACTCCAAACACTACCGAAGATGAAATGGAGTCGGTAGATTGGCCGGATATGTGGCCAACTAATCAGTAATAATTGGGTTCTATTGTCCCCAGAATGAAGCAATAAAAAACGCTCCGATTGGAGCGTTTTTTTGACTAATAAGCCTTTTAATGTCTTTCCGCTTCTTTAACTAAGTGAGGCGATAGCTTAGTTAACTTACATTACCTAGAAAACCTAATGAGGCGATATGTTCGACAAGCATTGAATGTGAACCGTGATCTCCTCTCTATCATGGTAGAGATGCTTAGCTTGAAGCTTGAATTTCACTTTATTGTCGATTAGAAAAACTTTTAAGTTCTCGATATCTTGAAGAACTTCATCGTATCGACCTTTCATTGGCAGCTTAAGGTTAAAGATGGTTTCTTTTGCCCAACCTTTTATTAGCCACTCTCCCATCAGCTGAGCAACGCGCGATGGTTTTTCAATCATGTCACACACTAACCACGTCACGTTCTTACGTGGGGGTTCAAATTTAAACCCATCTTCCATATGGTGTTTAACCTGACCCGTATCCATCAAGCTTTGCGCCATCATGCCATTATCAATTGCATGAACAAACATAGAGCGCTTCACAAGCTGGTATGTCCAACCACCGGGACAAGCTCCCAAATCGGTCGCCCACATACCAGAAGCTAAACGTGTGTCCCATTCCTCCTTAGGAATGAAAACATGGAATGCTTCTTCCAATTTTAATGTGGAACGGCTCGGTGCATCGGATGGGAATTTAAGACGAGGAATCCCCATAAAGAATTTTGAGTTATTGTCGGATACGGAATAGCCAACAAAACAGTGACCCGGTGCGACAAAACACGCATGCAATACCGGCTTTTTAGGGTTGTCTTTGTTGTAAAGCACCCCTTTTCCACGTAAGGCTTGCCTTAATGGCACGGTAAACTTGCGGCAAAACTTCAGAAGCTCTTTCGCTTCATTGGTATCTGGTGTTTCCACACGAAGATCGCCACAACGTGGAAATGCCTCTATCTCAGATAGCCCTTCAAGAATGGGCGAAATTCGATCATCCTGTGGCAAATCTTTACATTCTGCTGCCACGGCAAAAATCTGGCGGGCAAAAATCAATGAGTTAAAGTCCAGCTCCTGAGCCAGTTTCGCACCATCGCCTTCCTGGTAGCACTCGAACAACACATACCCTGTGTTTTTTTGTACTCTCGGGAAACCGTACACTTCTAATTGAGTAGCACGATCCTGAATCTCACCTGCACACTCTTTTTCGAAACCTTGGCGGCAGTAGAGCATTAAGTGTTTCACGACTTCACCTCTTTCATTCTAAACGCAGCAATAGTGAAGCAAACCCAACCCACAATAAACATTAAGCCACCAAATGGAGTAATAGGTCCAAACCATTTGATTCCCGTTAATGCAAGCGCATAAAGGCTGCCACTAAAGCAAAGGATGCCGATAATAAAGCAAATCGCCGCGTTTCGCAGTCCTTTTTCTACTTTCTCTCCGACTTTTATCTGCATCAAAATACCAATCAAGACCAACGCCAATGTGTGGATGAATTGGTATTGCACTCCGGTATCAAATACCCCAATCAGATATTCAGACAGCATCGCCTTTAAGCCATGTGCTGCGAATGCACCCAACATCACGGCAGTCGCGCCAAAGACACCAGCGATCATTAAAACTTGCTTACTTTTCACTGCTCCCCCTTAACGTCACAACAGCCTCTTATAAAGCTCACCAAATGTTCAATGGCTAAATCGATATTGCCTTCTTGTGTGTGACCAGAGCTTTTTCTGGGTTTGAAGCTGTGGTCGCCGTCGGGAATAAACTGAAGCTCTACTGCATCAGAAAAGTGAAATTCGGCGCATTCTTCTTTTTTCCCAAACGTGTCTCTTTCACCCTGAAGGATAAGGCATGGTTTATTGATTTGAGCGAGGTGATCACCTTTGAATTTCTCTGGTTTCCCTGGTGGGTGAAAAGGGAAACCAAGGCACGCGATACCTTGAATGTGTGGAGATTCGGATAACAAGCTCGCCATGCGCCCCCCCATCGACTTTCCGCCAATTACAAGGCTCTCATCACTGTATCGCTCAATCACCTCTTCAAAGGCTTCGAGCAACTTTGGCGCGCGATCGGGTGGACGCTTTTTTCCATCTTCCGAGCGCTTTACCATGTAAGGAAAGTTGAAACGAACAACACGAATACCATGTTCTGCAATACCTTCCGCTACCCGAGTCATGAAATCATGATCCATTCCTGCACCAGCACCATGGGCAAAAAGAAACGTCTGCGCACCTTCACCATTTACAATTACTTGGCTCATTAAATAAAATCCTCTTGCTCTTTTGCCGCTTTAGCCAGCATCCAATCTCTGAAGGTGGCTATTCGCCCTGTATCTGCCTGTTGCTCATGGCACACCACATAAAAAGCATTTTTGCTGATCAATACCTCATCAAATGGACAAACTAATCGCCCAGCATCAATTTCTGGCTGGGCAAGAACATTGTTTCCCAACGCGACACCCTGTCCGTGGACTGCTGCTTGCAATACCATGGTTGAATGGCTAAAGATTGGACCGTGATTAACATTTACCCCCTCAATTTCATGAACGCGAGTAAATTGTTTCCAATCTTTTCTGGATGTATCGTGCAATAACGTATGCTGTTTTAAATCCCCAAGAGATTCTAATGGTTTCGTACCGAGCAACAACTGAGGCGAACATACAGGAACCAAACATTCTTGATACAGTTTGTCCGCTCGAAGACCCGACCAATTACCTCGCCCATAATAGATGGCAACATCCACATCGTCAGTGAGAGAGCCTTCATCCATATCCACAGCTTTAATGCGAACATCAATGTCGGGTTCTTGCGCATTAAAGTCCGCAAGCCTTGGAACGAGCCATTGAATGGCGAAGCTTGGGGGTAGGCTAATGGTTAACGCCCCTTTCTCACTGCGTTCAAGCACTTTATCGGTCGCTTCAGCAAGTGAAGTAAAAACATCTTTGATATCGAGGAAGTAGCTTTGCCCCTCTTCAGTTAAGAGCAAAGATCGGTTACGACGACGGAATAATTTCAACCCAAGATAATCTTCCAGAGTTTTGATCTGATGACTCACGGCTGCCTGTGTAACAAACAATTCTTCTGCAGCTCGTGTAAAACTCAGGTGTCTGGCTGCAGCTTCAAAGACACGAAGAGAATTTAAAGGGGGAAGGCGTCTGGACATGATTCACCAATTTAGACTTAGCATTAGTTTTTTTTATCCGAAACATTATAAATTGTCGATTGCCGATGAGCCAGAGAAAATCTATATTTCGTCTCGTAGCGCTAAGCCTGAACGGCTTGATTATCTATGATAATCAATTGGTTTGGTTGTTACGATGTTGTGTTTGCATAAACTCGAATTTCGAGTTGGTAGAGTTATCTACCATAGTGTCTTAGCGCTCAGCGCCAAGACCATACTTCCTGTATTATTTTGACCTGTCTGTCAATTTTTCAGCACCGCCTATAAAGGCGGTGTTTTTTTATGTCTCCAAAGCCTAAAAAGCCCCGATAAACAGGGCTTGAAGTCATTAAGTGCGCGGTAAGTAATGCAGTGGTTATGCAATCACTGTTTCTTGATTTGCGCTGCCATCACCAGAATTCCCTTTAGGGTTGTCACCATACTGATTTGGACCAGGTTGGCTGTCCATTACGCTGAATACAAACAGAGCGATACCACCAATAGCCGCGAGACCAGCGCCTACGAACGCCAACTCGTAAGACTGATTGAAAGCGGCAAAACCTGCAATAATAGCACCAGGTAATGGACACAATAACCACCAGCCACTTTTACCAATATCATGCAAACGGCGAACAGCCAACGCAAGCTGGGGCACCATTACCGCTAATGGATAAATGACATTAACGAGTGGGATGAATGCCAGTAAAAGGCTGACCAAAAAGTTTATCAGTGCAAACATCCAGTAATCTTTGCGACGCGATCGACTTGAGAAGTCGAAAGGGTTTTTCCAAGCTTTTAAAAATTCGTTCATAACCAACCTCATGATATTGATATATTTATTTTAAGAAGGTTACAAATAGTAATTGTGTTGCATAAAAAAACCACTCCAAAGAGTGGTTTTTTTGTAGGGGTTAACAGAATTATAGATTAAGGACGGTATACCTTAACATTATGATAACCTTGTTCTTTAAGATAAAGAGCTTGCAAGCGGCTCATGACACCTCTATCACAATACAGCAAGTACGATTTAGTTTGGTCTAAGTCGCCAAATTTAGTGCTCAGCTTAAAGAAAGGAATATGAACGACCTCAACACCTTCTATCTCTAGTGGGTTTTCGTCCTCTTCTTCTGCACTACGAATATCCAGCACAACCGCATCTTGCTCAACAGCTTCTACTTGTTCAACTTCTGGCGCTTGTTCAAGGCTTTCTTTCGCAATATCACGAATATCCATTACGCGGGAATCGTAAACGACTTTCTCTAGAATAGAGAAATCGAACTTCTCTTCTTCCGTTTCAAGCTTTTCTTTAACTGCTTTGACGGTTGGCTTTTTCGAAATCACACCACAATATTCAGGCATAGTTTTCGCAAAGTCTTCCGTGCCAATATCACGAGCAAGATTGATGATATCTTCCTTATCCCAGTTGATAAGAGGGCGAAGAATCAGTGTGTCTGTCACGATATCGATATGTCTTAGATTGGTCAGGGTTTGGCTAGATACTTGACCCAATGCTTCCCCAGTGACTAATGCTTGAATACCGAACTTATCGGCAATCATTCCGCCTGCACGCATAAACATACGCTTCAAGACTACACCCATTTGACCGTCATCTACTTTTTCTAGAATCTCAGCAACAACGGGTTCAAAATCCACTGAAATGAATTTTACTTTGGCCGATGAACCGTATTTTTCCCACAAATAGTGAGCAACTTGCTTAACACCAATCTCGTGTGCTGGTCCACCTAAGTTGAAGAAGCAGTAATGGGTTTTAGAACCGCGCTTTATATGCAGGTAACTTGAAACACCAGAATCGAAACCACCAGAAATGAGGCTGAGTACATCTTCTTGCGTTCCCAATGGGAAACCGCCCAATCCCTTATGACGTGCCAATACTTGATTGAGCTTTTCGTTCGCTACTTCAATTTTTACCGTAACGTCAGGTTTGCTGAGTTTAACGCGAGCACTTTCGACTGCTTGGTTCAACCCGCCACCAACATAGCGCTCAAGTTCAATAGAAGTAAAGTCATGCTTACCGCGGCGCTTAGCGCGAACCACAAAGGTTTTTCCTTCTAGCTTGTCGCGGTTAAGTTCGAGCACTTGCTCATAGATATCGTGCATGTCTTCAAAGTCTGATTGCAATACTTCCAAAACATGATGAATACCTGGAGTCTGAGTCAGGATTGCTAAAACCTTTTCGTAGTGTTCGTCACTGTTTGCTGTCACTTCAATGTGATCACGACGGTTAAACACCGCCACATTTTCAGTGTGCTTTTGAATAACAATGCGAATATTACATTCCAGAATACGAGTGAAGCGCTTTCGAACAGAATCACTTTTAACAAAAATTTCTGGATGGGGTTTAACAATAAACTTCATGGCTTTCTTCACTGTATTAGAAAAAGGATTGCCTTAGGCAATTCTGAGGCGCGCGATTATAACCGAGATAACCCCACAAAAAAAGGTGAGCTCATATCGAACTCACCTTTATCATTTTAGAACTATCATTTACTGCTGAGCAGAAACTTCGTCACTAAAGTGCGGTTTACCTTGCATGATATTGATTTCAACGCGACGGTTTTCAATTCTGCCCTCTCGAGTGTCGTTACTCACGAGCGGCTCTGTGTCTGCCATCCCCCGAACACGTAAACGAGCATGTTCAAACCCTTTCACTTTTTCCATTTCATGAGCAACGGATACGGCTCTTTGAGAGGATAAATCCCAGTTTGATCGATACAGTTCAGAATCTAATGGCTGGTTATCTGTGTGACCGGAAACTCGAACAATTCCCGGCACATCCTTCACCAACTCTGCAACTTGTCGCACCAAAGGACGGAACTTAGGTTGCAAGAAAGCAGAACCTTCAGGAAACACACCTTTTTCACGAATACGAATAACAATTTGTTGCCCGAGATTTTCGACCTCGACGGCGCCTTCATCGATTTCTTTTTCCAGCGCTTTTTTGATGCTCTCAACAATGGTTTCCATTTCCTGAGATTGAGATTCGGCTTGTTGCTGTTGTTGCTCTGATTCGTTATTTTGATTCATCTTAGTAGATGTGTCTGGCGATTTACCGCCTGTCAGCTTACCGACTTCTCGTTTTGTACCACCTGCGCGATCGGACTCTCCATCATGAAACTCCAAGGTTTTCTGCGTCATATCGATGGTTTGCTGCATGATCACATCAATCGGAGTAGGTTCAGGGCGACCAGGACGAAACTCTTGAGCGATCACACTGGTTCCTTTAGGGATATCTTTCACTTCCAGCTGATTTTGAACACCAAACGCAAATTTCATTGAACCCGCAATCTGTTTGAACTTCAGTACATCCATTTCAGAAAACGAAAGCAGGAGTACGAAGAAGCACATCAATAGCGACATCAAATCAGCGAATGTACCCATCCACAATGGGAGCCCCGGGGGGGGACATTTGCACTCTTCTTCTTCCATCTCAGTTCACCTTACTCGCCATCCACATCAAGAACACGCTTACTTTCATTAAGGTAGTTCTTCAAATAGCTGTCGATAACACGAGGGTTTTGACCGTCTTGAATGGCTAATACACCATCCATAATCAGACGGCGATTCAGTTTTTCTTGCTCACGACGAAGGGATAGCTTGTCGGCAATTGGGAAAAACACCATGTTAGAAAGAATAGCACCGTATAGCGTTGTAAGAAGTGCTACCGCCATTGCAGGACCGATAGATTTAGGATCATCCATGTTGGAAAGCATCGCTACCAAACCAACCAGTGTACCGATCATTCCCATCGCAGGCGCAACATCACCAAAAGCCGTAAACACAGCTCTTCCTTGTTCATGGCGCTCATCGGTGAGCGAAATGTCTTTTTGAAGGGTCGCCCGGACAACATCTGCATCATGCCCATCGACGAGTAAATCGATACCTTTTTGCATAAAGGAGCTGGTAATTTCCATTTCTTCTAACGCAAGAAAACCACCTTTACGAGCGGCATCCGCCATTTCAACAACCTTAGCGATCAAATCTTCAGGTTCGTCCGCTTTAAACATGAAGGCTTTACCTGCAATTTTGGCCGCGCCAAAAAACTGCCCCATGGTAAATTTCATTAATACAACGAAGGTTGAGCCACCGACTACGATCAAGATAGAAGTGGTATCGATAAAAATACCGATGCCTCCCCCCAACACCATCGCCATGATGACGAATGCAAAACCGCCAATTAATCCAATTAACGTTGCTAAATCCACAAAGCACCCCTCATGCTATAAATTCTACTGTGCGCTTAACACCAACTATCGGCAGAATCTGAGTATTATTTAGGACTTTTCCCGATACCAAGCGCAAATTTTCCTTTAACTTTAACAGAGTATAACCGAGTTACCTACGCTCGCTGCCCATTCACATTGTAGGCAATCTCTCGTTTTGTGTTGTGATCACGTCTGAATTGGGCAAAAAAGAATCTCCATCATAATTTGAGACTATTTGTTAATAACGAATAGAGGATAAAAACTGATATACTGCACTTTTGTTAAATTTTCTCTTGCGTGAGTTTGACCAGCAGCAGTCGCTGGGGTAACTTGCGTGCAACGTTTTAATAGCAGAAACCG
Source organism: Vibrio penaeicida (assembly GCF_019977755.1). Taxonomy (NCBI): domain Bacteria; kingdom Pseudomonadati; phylum Pseudomonadota; class Gammaproteobacteria; order Vibrionales; family Vibrionaceae; genus Vibrio; species Vibrio penaeicida. Next base: position 3,083,460 of record NZ_AP025144.1, read on the forward strand.
TATGGCAAGCAAAAAACCAGAAAACATGACTTTTGAAGAGTCTCTAACAGAATTGGATTCTATTGTTGAGCAGTTAGAAAGCGGCGATCTCGCACTAGAAGATGCTTTAAAAAAATTTGAACGTGGAATCCTCCTTGCTCGATCAGGTCAAGGTAAATTATCTGAAGCTGAACAACGTGTTGCCATTCTGACTCAAGATGACGATCAGGCTGAACTTTCGCCATTTGAATCAAATTCTGAAGATTAATTTATGTCCGCTTCTTTAACGCCTTATCAAAACCGCAGTAACACGCAGTTGAATGCATGGCTTGATACCCTTCCTTATCAAGAGTTACCTCTAATTCAGGCTATGCGCCACGGATTAACTCTGGGTGGCAAGCGTGCGCGCCCTTATCTCGTTTACATTACCGGTGAAATGCTGGGATGTGGGCTAGAAGATTTGGATACACCAGCCTGCGCAGTCGAATGTATTCACGCCTACTCTTTGATTCATGATGACTTACCCGCAATGGACGATGACGAGCTTCGTCGCGGTCAGCCAACTTGTCATATCAAATTTGATGAAGCAACCGCCATATTGACAGGCGATGCACTACAGACATTGGCATTTACTATTCTTGCTGAAGGTAAGCTGAGTTCCGACGGAGAGCTTAACCGTATAAAAATGGTTCAAACACTTGCTAATGCCTCTGGCGTGAGCGGGATGTGTATGGGGCAAGCGCTCGACCTCGCCGCGGAAAACCGCAGCGTGTCACTCGAAGAACTTGAAACCATCCACTTAAATAAAACAGCAGCACTGATAAAAAGCGCCATAAAGATGGGCGCAATGGCTGCTGGAGAGAAAGGGCTGACTGTTCTTCCTCAATTGGAAAGATACGCAGACCTAGTCGGTCTGGCTTTCCAAGTACAAGACGATATTTTAGATATCATCAGCGATACTGAAACATTGGGGAAACCTCAAGGTTCAGATCAAGAATTAAACAAGAGTACTTACCCTTCCCTATTAGGTTTGGAAGGTGCTCAGAAGAAAGCTCAAGAGCTGCTCACTGAGGCGTTAGGCACATTAGAAGCCATCCCTTACAATACGCAGTTACTTGAAGAGTTCGCCCGTTATGTGGTCGAGCGCAAAAACTAAACTATAAGCGCTGAATTTTATGACTCTCGATATTTCAAAATATCCTACTTTAGCACTGGCAGATACACCTGATGAGTTGCGCCTCCTTCCAAAGGAGAGCCTACCGACACTATGTGATGAATTGAGAACGTACCTTCTTAATTCCGTCAGCCAATCAAGTGGGCACTTGGCATCCGGTTTAGGAACAGTGGAACTAACGGTTGCTTTGCATTATGTCTATAACACTCCATTTGATCAGTTGATCTGGGATGTTGGTCATCAGGCATACCCACATAAGATCCTGACAGGTCGCCGTGAGAAACTTCCAACCATTCGCCAAAAAGGTGGGCTTCACCCTTTCCCTTGGCGAGGCGAAAGTGAATACGATGTCTTGTCTGTCGGTCACTCCTCAACGTCTATCAGTGCAGCACTGGGAATGTCTATCGCCGCAGAAAAAGAAGGCAAAGACAGGCGAGTGGTTAGCGTTATTGGCGATGGTGCGATTACTGCAGGCATGGCTTTTGAAGCAATGAATCATGCTGGTGATGTACATACTGATATGCTGGTCATTCTGAACGACAACGAAATGTCCATTTCAGAGAACGTCGGCGCACTGAACAATCATTTAGCTCAGCTTCTATCCGGTAACCTTTATACCTCTATTCGCGAAGGCGGTAAAAAAGTACTGTCTGGCTTGCCTCCAATTAAAGAATTGGTTCGCAGAACAGAGGAACACCTCAAAGGAATGGTTGTTCCAGGGACCTTGTTTGAGGAGCTTGGCTTTAACTACATTGGCCCTGTCGATGGTCACGATGTGAACGAACTGGTTAAGACGCTGAAAAATATGCGTAGCCTGAAAGGGCCTCAGTTCCTACACATTATGACCAAAAAAGGTAAAGGACACGCACCTGCCGAGAAAGATCCGATTGGATACCACGCGGTACAGAAACAATTCCTAAACCCAGATAACAAGCCAAAGACCAAAGCTTCAAAGCCAACATTTTCCAATATTTTTGGCGACTTCCTTTGTGACATGGCAGCTCAAGATCCAAAACTAATGGCAATCACACCAGCAATGCGTGAAGGCTCTGGTATGGTTCGGTTCTCGAAGGAATATCCTAAACAATATTTTGATGTCGCGATTGCTGAACAACACGCAGTAACGCTCGCAAGTGGCATGGCCATCGCAGGTCAGAACCCAATTGTAGCGATTTACTCAACGTTTTTACAACGTGGTTACGACCAATTGATTCATGACGTCGCTATCATGGATTTGCCAGTATTGTTCGCTATTGACCGAGCTGGACTTGTCGGTGCCGATGGTCAAACTCACCAAGGCGCGTTTGATCTCAGCTTTATGCGCTGTATCCCTAACATGGTTATTATGGCGCCTAGTGACGAAAATGAATGTCGCCAGATGTTGTACACCGGACACAAACACACAGGTCCATCTGCTGTTCGTTATCCTCGTGGTAGTGGGCGTGGCACGGCTATTCAACAAGACATGACTGCACTTGAGATTGGTAAAGGTCGTATTGTCCGCCAGCGCCAAACTGACGATAAAGAGAGTCATCCAAAAGTTGCCATATTAAGCTTCGGTACGTTCTTGCCTAGTGCTCTTTCTGCAGCAGAAGCGTTAAACGCCACAGTGGCTGATATGCGATTTGTGAAACCACTAGACGAAGCTTTGATTTCAGAATTAGCATCCACACACGACGTGCTGGTTACGCTAGAAGAAAACGTTATCGCCGGCGGTGCTGGTGCTGGTGTTGTTGAATACCTAATGAGCAGTAAACAAATTGTGCCAGTATTAAACCTTGGTTTACCTGACCAATTTGTCGCGCAAGGCACGCAAGAAGAAATGCATACCGAGCTTGGCTTAGATGCTGCGGGTGTTGAGTTAGCGATAAAAGAATACTTAAGTAAATAACCGCTATTACCCTAAAGTAATGATCAAAAAAGCCGAACTCAGTTCGGCTTTTTTATGCTTACAAACTTGTCGTTATTTCAATTTTGGTGCATCGTATCCGTTTGGTTCATCACTATATATACATACATTATATTTCTCTACCAAGCCACTCTCAGCTATACAGTGTGTTTCAAAAAACTCTTGTATTTCAAAACGCTGGCAATGTGCTTCAAACGCTTCATTACTTTCCCAAATTTCGTTAAATGCAATGGGATAAGACTCACCTTCTGCGAATGGGCTAGGGATATGGCGCGTTACGATATACTGTAAGCATCCATCCTCTCTTAATGTATTAGACTCCAATGATGACAGAACATCGAACAATTCATCCAGCTTACCTTCCTTCGGTAAAAATTGAGCAATGCAATACACCTTTTTAGACATGTTAAGTATCCTTTTTTAACGACTCCATTATATAAGCCAGCCAGCATACCTGCCAACAAGCCATAATGAAATAGCCGCCATGATGCCTGCGACAATATCGTCCAGCATAATACCTAACCCACCGTGGACTCGCTTATCAAGCCATCCTATTGGCCATGGTTTTACCATGTCAAAAAAGCGAAAAAGGACGAACCCAGTAAGAATCCATTTCCAATCGAAAACAGGTACTTTAAACAGTGGGACAATAGCCATAGTGATCCAAAAGCCGGCAAATTCATCCCACACAATAGAGCCATGGTCGTGCACCCCCATATCATCAGAAGTCACTTGGCAAATCTTGATGCCGATAATACACGAGCCAATGACAGCAATAATGTATAGCGGCAAAGGTAACTGCACCAATAGAAGATAGAAAGGAACCGCGGCGAGTGTTCCCATGGTGCCAGGGATAATGGGAGCTAATCCACTGCCAAAACCTGTCGCAAGCAAGTGCCAAGGGTTTTTAAGCGAAATCAGGGATAAAGGAGATGGCATTACGAGTTAACCTTAAAATGATCGTAGCCAGACAACTGCCAATCCAGTTTCTGACCTTCTTTTTCCAGTACCAATTCGCCACCACTGCGAATTTGCCCAATACACGTAGCGGTTGTACCCGAATACGCAAGCAAGGTATCCATTTGACCTTTATGTTCTTCTGGGACACAAAAACAAAGCTCATACTCTTCACCGCTGATCAGCGCCATCTTCAGAGCCTCATCTTTATCATCGCAATACGCTAGTAATTCATCAGACAAAGGAATAGCATCCACGTTAATAACCGCACCAACGTTAGAAGCGTCCATAATGTGTTTTAAGTCCGAGATTAACCCATCAGAGACATCTAAACAGGAAGACGCTACATTTCGCAAAGCCTGCCCAACGACCAAGCGTGGAGCCGCGAGATAGTGCCTTCTTTCGAGTTCTTCTGCGTAAGGTTTACTTCGCTTTGATTCATCAAGAACAACTTCGAGCCCAGCCGCACTATCACCTAACGTACCCGTCACGTAAATCCAATCACCCACTTTTGCACCATCGCGTCGCATCGCTTTACCCTCGGGAACAAAACCTTGAACGGTTAGGGTAATACTCAAAGGACCTTTAGTGGTATCGCCGCCAATGAGCTGGATATTGAAATAGTTAGCTAACTCAAAAAATGACTCGCTAAATGGGGCCAGCCACATTTCATCGGGCTCTGGTAAAGTGAGCGCAAGGGATACCCATGCTGGCGAAGCGCCCATAGCAGCTAAATCACTCAAATTTGAAGCCAATGCTTTGTGAGCGACCCACGCTGGGTTGGCGTGCTCTAGAAAATGCGTACCCGCCACGAGCGTATCAGTACTGATTGCAATTTGAACATTTTCAGGAGAGGTAACCAAGGCGCTGTCATCGCCGAGGGAAAGCTGAACATCTTTACGCTGGGTTTGTCGGTTTACGAAATAGGTGGTAATTAGGTTAAATTCACCTGCCATAGCTGACTCTTGCATGTTGTTATTTATGTTAATTATACCCAAGTTTGCATGACTTGCTCGAAGCAGTTTAAGACCTAGAGCACGAAAAGAAAAAGGTCAGCTAATTAGCTGACCTTTTTGTATTTATTCACGATTACTTTTTGCGAACATGCGGTGCGGCTTTATCAAGCACACCATTCACAAACTTGTGGCTATCTTCCGCTGCAAACACTTTTGCCAGCTCAATAGCTTCGTTAATCACTACTTTGTAAGGAACATCTTCGCGACGCGTCATTTCATACATCGCAAGACGAAGCAAAGCCAGCTCCATCATGTCCAAGTCTTGCATAGGGCGAGACAAGTAAGGACGCAGTTTGCTGTCTAACTCTGTGTGACTAAGCACAACGCCAGTTAGCAGGTCACGGAAGTAAGCGACGTCAGTTTCTGGTGCAGACAGAGAAGGCTCATTTGCATGATGCTCTTCTTCATCATATTTGCCTCCAGACAGGAATTGCTCTTCAACAGTAGCAACATTCTCTTTGGTAATCTGCCACGAATATATGGCTTGTAATGCAAATTGACGTGCGTTACGACGTGCGGCTGGTTTCACACTGGCCCCCATTAGGAATCAATTTCTGAAAGAACGTTGATCATTTCTAGCGCGCTTAGTGCAGCCTCTGCACCTTTATTACCAGCCTTGGTTCCTGCGCGCTCGATAGCTTGATCGATGGTGTCAACAGTAAGTACGCCAAACGCAACTGGAAGACTGTATTCCAGAGACACTTGAGCCAACCCTTTGTTGCATTCACTACAAACATAGTCAAAGTGAGGCGTACCGCCACGAATTACTGAACCTAAAGACACAATAGCGTCGAATTTTCCAGTTTTCGCAACACGTTGAGCCACTAGAGGCAGTTCAACTGCACCAGGGCAACGTACGACAGTGATGTTGTCTTCGCTGACTTGTCCATAACGCTTTAAAGTATCGATTGCACCAGATAACAGGCTTTCGTTAATAAAACTATTAAAACGAGAAATAACGATAGCAATTTTTGCATTTGGAGCAGGGAGAACGCCCTCGATCACTTTCATAAAGCTTTCCTTTAACTATGTTCATCAAGTGAGAATCGCCGGATTCTAGCACAAAAGTGTGAGAGATATCTAATGGAAATTAAGCGATATCACCTTAGAACAGACGCAAATTTATTGAGAAAATTTCCCTCGTGATTCCTTAAAAGCAGAATTCACGACAGAGCTTTTGTATCCCATTCGATTTATCGTTCATTGAATTTGAAACAACCGATAATGTTGAATACAAAAAGAGCAGGCACTTAAGCACCTGCTCTTTCTAAGACAAAAAACATGTCATTACGATATGAGAGAATCACCGCTGAAAAAGTAACCTCAGAAGTTTGATGGTTCTCGAAGGTCTGATGACCTTAATCACAAACGTATTCAACAACGTTCAAACCAAATCCGGACAAAGAGTGGTAACGCTTAGAGCTCGAAGAAAGCAAACGCATATCACTGATACCCAAATCAGCAAGAATCTGAGAACCCACACCTACACGGCGCGAAGTGCCTTGCTTTTTTGCCATGGTTGGCGCGTCACCTTTGTCTTGCTGCTCAAAGGTTTTTACTTTGTGAACGATATAATCTGATGTTTCTTCATTCCCCAAAATCACCAGAACACCGCCTTCATCACCTACGCGCTTCATCGCCTTGTCTAACGTCCAGCTTCGCTCGGCACTGCGGTCACTTCGAAGAACATCGGTAAATGTGTCTTGCAAGTGAACACGTACCAACGGCGCTTTACCGTTACTTGCTCCTGCGCCGTCTAAGTCGCCTTTTTTCAACGCATAGTGTATTTGGTTGTCGATAGTGTCGCGGTAAGTAACCAATTCAAAATCACCAAACTCTGTTGGCAAGTGACATTGAGCCACGCGTTCAATCGTCGTTTCGGTATTGTTTCTAAACTCGATTAAATCTGAAATGGTACCAAGCTTGATGTCGTGCTTTTCCGCGAACACTTCCAAATCGGGGCGACGAGCCATTGTGCCGTCGTCATTCAGAATCTCGACGATAACACCAGCTGGCTCTAACCCTGCCAAACGCGCCAAATCACAACCTGCTTCGGTGTGCCCAGCTCTTGTTAGGACCCCACCATCTTGGGCGGTCAAAGGGAATATATGACCCGGTTGAACGAGATCTGCCGCTTTGGCATCTTTCGCCACAGCCGCTTGCACAGTCAGCGCTCTATCGGCTGCAGAGATACCCGTTGTCACGCCTTCTGCGGCTTCGATTGAGACGGTAAACGCGGTGGAATACTGCGCATTATTGTCTTGAACCATTGGCGGCAAGCCAAGATGCTCACAACGCTCTTTGGTCATGGTTAAACAAATAAGACCACGACCGTGCGTTGCCATAAAGTTAATAGCTTCAGGCGTTACGTGCTCGGCTGCCATAATGACATCGCCTTCGTTTTCACGATCCTCGTCATCCATTAGGATAACCATTTTACCCAAACGAATATCTTCAATGATTTCTTGAGGCGTACTAATAGACATAATGCTGTTCCCGTTAGTTAGGCAAAACCGTTTTGTTGTAAAAATTCCATTGTCATGCTGGATTCAGGTGTTTCAATTGAAGAACCACTGTGGGCAGAACCTTGAAGTAAGCGTTCCATGTATCTGGCTAATACATCAACTTCTAAGTTTACTTTTCGACCAACTTGAAAATCGTTAATCGTCGTTTCAGAAGATGTGTGCGGCACAATCGTCAGTTTGAAAGCATTTTTGCGGAGCGCATTAACAGTGAGGCTAATGCCATCAACGGTAACCGACCCTTTTTCCGCAACATACTTACCTATCTCTTGAGGTATCTGAACCCAGAATTCAACCGATCTTCCGACCTGATTGCGCTCAACAATCTCACCAACACCATCTACATGCCCAGACACAATGTGCCCGCCAAAACGAGTAGTTGGTAACATGGCTTTTTCCAAATTCACTTTGTCACCCACTTGATATTGAGTGAATCCCGTCTTGTTCAACGTTTCCAGTGAAAGGTCGGCGGTATAACTGTGATCGTTAAATTCAATAACCGTCAAACATACGCCATTGGTGGCAATGCTGTCCCCTAGGTGAACGTCAGACATATCTAACTTGCTAGCATCAACCGTAACGCTAACATCTTCACCTTTGGGCGTAATCGCGGTTAAGGTTCCCACCGCTTCTATAATTCCTGTGAACATAATTTCTTCTACGTATTTTTTAGAATTTTGGCCGTGATACGAATATCTGGTCCTACCATGCGTACGTCTTTTATATCGAGTTCTATTGCTTCTGCCATAGTGTTCAGGCCCAAAATATGCACCAAGCCTCGACCATCACTCCCCATCAATTTAGGGGCTAGATAAACAATTAACTCGTCGACTAATTCTAGCTGAATCAAACTGGCGGCCAATGTCGCCCCTGCTTCAACCCATACTTTTTGCACTTGATGGATAGCAGACAGTTGTTTCAGTACAGCCGATAGATCAATGTTGTTTTTCTTGTCCAGCGCAAAAAGTTCAGACTCTGGCGAAACGATTTCGACTTTACCGCCAGTTTTGAACAACGCAAGTTCAGCATGGAGCTTCTTCTGACGATCAAGAATGACGCGCAAGGGTTGTCGAAGCTCACTTTCTGGGTAAACAGACTGAATGGATGTGGGAAGCTCAGACCAACGAACGTTTAGTGATGCATTATCATCAATAACGGTTTTACTAGTCGATAGCACCGCACATGCTTGCGCACGATAAAACTGCACGTCTTTCCTAGCTTTAGTTGAGGTTATCCATTTACTTTCGCCATTACTCAGCGCTGTTTGCCCGTCCAAACTTGCGGCTAACTTCAATTGCACATAAGGTTTGCCTTTTTGCATACGCTGATTGAAATCGGTATTTAAGGAGATAGCTTCGGACTCTAGTACACCGACTTCGACATCGATGCCAGCAGCTCTTAGTTTTTGGATGCCTCGCCCTGAAACCAATGGATTTGGATCTTGTGTCGCGCAGACTACACGAGCAATACCCACTTTAATCAATGCATCGGCACATGGCGGTGTTTTACCTTGATGCGAGCAAGGTTCGAGAGTCACATAAGCTGTCGCGCCGTTGGCATCTTTTCCTGCGTCTTTTAGCGCAATGACTTCAGCATGGGCTTCACCTGCTTTCTGGTGGTAGCCTTGCCCCACAATTTGATCGTTTTTTACGATCACACAGCCTACATTTGGATTAGGTGACGTTGTAAAACGCCCTTTCTTAGCCAAAGCGATTGCCAATGCCATATAGTGGGCGTCTTGGATGGGTAATGGCATTAGTCTTCTAGCTTAGCGATTTCTTCGCCAAACTCTCTAATGTCTTCAAAACTGCGGTAAACCGATGCAAAACGAATGTAAGCGACTTTGTCGAGGTCTTTAAGCTGATCCATAACAAGGTTACCAATCATTTCACTAGGTACCTCACGCTCACCCGTTGCACGAAGTTGAGACTTAATTGTACTTATCGCGAGCTCAATGGCATCGGCTGCCACAGGCCGTTTCTCAAGCGCTCTTTGAAATCCACCGACCATTTTATCTTCATTAAACGGTTCACGATTTCCGTTGGATTTAATGACTTTCGGCATGACAAGCTCTGCGCTTTCAAATGTCGTGAATCGCTCACTGCACGCCAAGCATTGACGGCGACGACGAACTTGATGCCCATCTGCAACCAGACGAGAATCAATGACTTTAGTGTCATTTTCTGAACAAAATGGACAATGCATATCACCTCCAAAAATTTGTCTTAGTCTACCGGAATATAAGGGGTTGAGAAAAGAAAAAAGGGCTCACAAGGAGCCCTTATCAACACTTTAGCAGCATTTTTTTGTTAACTGCCCAGCAATTTGTTAACTACGCGGCAAATAATTGGCTTTACCCACCCATTTGTAACTGGTTAATTCTTCTAACCCCATAGGACCTCGAGCATGGAGTTTTTGGGTCGAAACCGCCACTTCCGCGCCTAAACCAAATTCGGCACCATCGGTGAATCGTGTCGATGCGTTCACGTATACCGCCGCGGAATCAACTGAGTTAATAAAGCGCTCGGTATTCACCAAGTCATTTGACATGATGGCATCGGAGTGACTCGCGTTGTGCACACGCATGTGATGTACGGCTTCGTCTAGGTCACTGACCACTTTCACACCGAGAGTGAAACTCAGCCATTCGGTATCAAAGTCCCCCTCTTTCGCATCTCTTAGGTTTTCCGCATCGGACAGAAATACTTTGGCTTTCGGTTCAGCAACAAATGCGACTTTTTCCGCCATTTTTCCTACCAATTTAGGTAAGAACTCCGCAGCAATCGCTTCATGCACAAGCAAAGTGTCCAGAGCGTTACATGCTGAGGGGCGCTGAATTTTTGCATTTTCAACGACGTCCAGTGAGCGATCCAAATCAGCACTTTCATCCACGAATATATGGCTGATACCAAATCCACCAATAATCACTGGAATATTGCTGTTTTCCTTACACATTTTATGTAACCCAGCCCCACCACGAGGAATGATCATATCGACATATTGGTCGAGTTTGAGCAACTGAGACACTAATTCACGATCGGGCTTTTCAATGTATTGGACCGATGCTGCCGGTAACTCCGCTTTTTCTAACGCAGATTGAATAACCTTAACCAACTCCATATTGGAGAAGAAAGTTTCTTTACCGCCGCGTAAAATACTGGCATTACCCGTTTTCACACATAGCGCTGCGATATCAATCGTGACATTCGGACGCGCTTCATAGATCACTCCGACAACGCCAAGTGGCACACGGCGTTTGGTCAGAAACATGCCATTTTCAAGCATTTTGCTGTCTAATTCGCTTCCGACTGGATCAGTCAAGCCAATGACGTTTCGTACATCGCCAGCAATACCTGCCAACCTTTCTTTCGTCAGCAAGAGACGATCGAGCAACGCTTCTGTTAAACCCGCTTCACGACCTAGCTCTATATCTTTGGCATTCGCTTCAAGAATAACTTTTTCATTCGCTTCTAGCTCATCTGCAATAATGGCTAACGCTTGATTCTTCTGAGCGGTTGATGCTGTTGCAAGGTAAAAAGCTGCGTCTTTTGCCGCTTTTCCCATGTTAGTTAAATCCATGACTTTTCTCCTCAATTCTACTCTTGAATCACAACAAGATCGTCACGGTGTATGACTTCTGCACCGTACTCATAACCAAGAATCGCGCTGATATCTTTGCTGTGTTTTCCTATAATTTTTTCTAAGTCACCACTTGAGTAACTGGTAATGCCTTTCGCAATGAGCTGACCTTTGGAAGTGGTAATACGTGCAACTTCTCCGCGAGCAAACGATCCGCTTACCTGCACGACACCTTTAGCCAATAAGCTGCTTCCTCTAGCAATCACTGCGTTTACTGCACCTTCATCGATAACAATATCGCCAGATGCCGCTGGCCCAGCTAGGATCCAACGCTTGCGATTTTCTAGTGACTCTTCTAACGGCAAGAAACGAGTGCCTTGCGGATTGTCGCTTAAAGCATCGAAAATGACATTTTGCCCGCTCCCCGCAGCAATAATCACTTCTATACCTGCTCTTCTCGCAATATCGGCAGCTTGCAGTTTGGTTGCCATACCGCCAGTACCTAACGTGGTTCCACTGCCACCCGCGATTTTTCGCAGAGTGTCATCGATGGTTTTCACTTCTTTTATTAATTCAGCGTTCGGGTCTTTACGAGGGTCTGCGGTAAATAACCCCGGCTGATCGGTTAAAAGCAGTAATTTATCGGCGCTGCATAAAATACCAACAAGTGCTGATAGGTTGTCGTTATCACCCACTTTTATCTCTGACGTCGCCACTGCATCATTTTCATTCACAATGGGAATGATGTCGTTTGCGACCAGTGCATTCACGGTATCTCTCGCGTTAAGAAAGCGCTCTCTGTCTTCAAGGTCGGCGCGAGTAAGGAGCATTTGACCTATTTTCAAACCAAATAGATCGAACAACGATTCCCAGATTTGGATTAATCTGCTTTGCCCAACCGCCGCGAGCAGTTGTTTGCTCGACATGTTGTTGGGTAAGGTCGGGTAGCCTAAATGTTGTCTGCCTGCTGCAATAGCACCAGAAGAAACTAATACAACAGCATGACCTTGCTTTTTAAGCTCTGCACACTGCCTTACAAGCTCAACCATGTGGGGTCGGTTGATCTCCAAAGTGCCGCCTGTGAGCACACTGGTTCCTAACTTTACAACGATGGTTTGAGTTTGGGAGGCTATCCCGTTTTTTTGATTCATTGTCATTGTCAACATGGTTAAAAACAAACTAAGAACAGATGTTGTAACAATGAAGTGAGGTTTTAACAAGAAGAAAAGGCGCAAAAATGCGCCTTTTTATGCACTTATACCCGAGTCACGGCAAGGTGCGGTGTTGAAAGACGAGAATTAAGTGACTTCTACTGACTCTTTATGCAACTCGTAATCAATTTCAAATCGCTCTGAAAGTGCTTTTTTTAGTTTTTTATCAAAGTCTTCCATTGTTCTGGCAACTTCATCTTGAGCTTTCTTAGGAATTGCCTTTGATTCCCAGTCCCCTTCAACATTGTAAAGCCCTAAACTGTAGTTAGCGACATAACCTTCATCTTGCTTATCGAACTCTAACCACCACCCCCAAAACTCCCTTTCTTCCGGTGACTTTTTGTCACTAACGCAAACAGATAAGCAATCAAACAAGTAATGACCTTCCTGTGACTCCTTCTCTCGCAAGTAAGGACCAACGGCTTTTAATGCCGACAACAAACGAAAGTGTGTGGGATTCGCAGTGTTTTCAGTCATATTGAATCTCCATTTCAATTATTAGATTTATAAGAACTTAGATTTATAAGATACGTGCCTTAAGATATTCAGTTTCGGCACCTATACCCGACAGCCCTAAAGCGCAGGATTACGTCTGTCGAACTTATTAATCATTGACTAAAACTGACCAAAAGTCATTATTTTAGTTCATATTTTAGCCATTGAAGTGCTAATGAGAGAGATTCCTCATATCCTTTCGAAATTGACTTAGATGACACTTTCTTTGCTTGACCACCATGGCTAAAAATTGAGACCAATTTGTTGTCTGAATAGGGAGAAATGGGATCCCCTTCCAATCCAAGAGCGAGGATAGGCACCTGAGTTCTTCGATTCGTTAAAAAACCTTGTGTTTTAAGTGACCAAGCGCGCATTTGACCTGCCAAACTGTGTACATCGACGACTTCTTTACCCAAACGAGATGAAAGCATGTCCAAGTACATCTTCGGCATTTGTAGTAGCTTGTCTGTAGAAGACAGAACATCGTGGATGGGCGCGCCCAGAGCAACGCACGCTTTAATCCTATCTTGTTCTAAAAAGCTCAAACGAATCGCCGCATTTCCACCAAAGCGGAAACCAAGCATCCCCACTTTAAAGTGATCAACCCAAGGAATCCTAGGGAGCTCATCGAGAATCGCTTTGTGAAGGCAGCTTGAATCTTCTGTGAGATCCCAATGGCTGCTATGACCGATAGAAGGCATGTCTAAGGTGAGCATGCCAATATCATTGGGCGCCAAATAGTCTTTGAACAATCGCCACATGTCCGACTGCAAACTATCAAGCCCAGCACTAACAATCACAACAGGTAATTGTCTTTCGGTGTGCGGAAGGTGCAGATTCGCCTTTATCTTTTTCTTACCAAAAGGCACTTCGATCTTCTTAGTAATGAGCGAACTGTGTTCCATCGCCAAATCATAGGCTTTGTGCACCAACACCTGAGCCTGAATGGAAAGGCTATCTCCCTTTATGTGCGGGTAGCCCGCAATGCTAAAACACAGGCTGGCTCTAAAGTAAGCGTCACTCGCTTCATCACCCTTCAGTTCCGATGCTTTCTTCTGATTCAACATCCCTTGATGAATCCATTCGTACGTCCAATTACCAGAATAGTACCCCATGACCGTATCTAACCATTCGTCATGGGTACGGGAATGAGTGGAAGAAGCAATTCTTGAAAGCACTTCCTCCATCTCTAACGGCTCAATCCCCTGCCATATCCACTGCATACGCCTTAGCGTTCGATACCAAGATTCGCCTTGCTCTTCTCGCTGCTTATCCAAGTAGCTCTCGTTACTTGGCATATAGCGAACAAGTGCAGACGTTTCTCTCGCTTGGCGATGATTTTGAAACAGTTCTTCTGAAAGGTTTTTGCTGATTTGCTCTTCAGGCATGGACATAAGGCAAGGATCTTATTCAGTGTTGTATAAGGGGTTTCTGCCCCTAATAGTAATAAAAAAAATGACCCTATACAGGGTCATTTTGAAAATTTGAGTGTTTACCTAAGTATTTACTCTAGATAAAGCCTTTATTTGTTGATTGGATCAACGAATGTCAACGCCATATCCCATGGTTGCTCTATCCAAGTATCTTGTGGAATATCAACAACATAATCATCAACCAAATCGATACCAGCAGGTTTCGCACAAACAGTAATCAACTTAGCCTTTGGGTACATTTCACGGATCTGACGAGCTGTGTCACCACTGTCTGCCAAATCGTCAACAATCAGGAAGCCTTCACCATCACCTTCTGGTGCTTTTAAAACCGACATATCGCGCTGATGATCGTGGTCATAACTAGAAATACAAACCGTGTCCACATAGCGAATACCCAGTTCACGAGCTAGAATAGCGGCAGGAACCAAACCACCACGGCTCACGCCAATGATGCCTTTCCATTGCTCTGCCGGCATTTGACGCTCAGCAAGCTGACGGCAGTACATCTGCATGTTGTCCCAGGTGATGATAAATTTATTACTCATAGTTGTTATAACCTGTATCGGCTTTGTCTTAGCCTGCGCTAAGAACGAATTTAATGGTGAAAATGGCTGCCATAACCCAAACACTTAGGGACACATCTTGCGCTTTACCACTCAGCGCTTTGATAGCTGCATAGGCAATAAAACCTAAAGCAATACCATCAGCGATAGAAAATGTTAGCGGCATCAGAAGACACGTCACAACAACAGGAGCCGCTTCGGTTAGATCGCACCAGTCAATACTAACCAAACCGGAGAGCATCAGGATTGCAACATAAAATAGTGCGCCTGCTGTCGCGTAAGCGGGGATCATTCCAGCTAGTGGCGAGAAGAATAAAGCAAGTAGGAATAAAATGCCAACCACAACCGCAGTGAGACCAGTTCGACCACCAGCAGCAACGCCAGAAACACTTTCGATGTAAGACGTAGTGTTCGATGTACCCAGAACAGCACCAACAGATGTTGCTGTTGAATCCGCGAGAAGTGCTCGGTTCAAGCGAGGAATCTTGCCATCTTTTTGAATAAGGTCGGCTTTTTGCGCTACCCCTACTAAGGTGCCTGCAGTATCAAACAAATCGACAAATAGGAAAGCAAACACGACGGAAATCATACCGATTTCAAATACAGCAGAGAAATCCAATTGCATAAAGGTTGGTGCAATGCTTGGCGGCCACGAAGCCACACCACCCCAAGTTACATCACCGAATGCTAAGCCAAGACCCGTCACTGCTAGAATAGCAATCATGACTGCGCCTTTTACACCTTTATGAACCAGTGCAATGGTCAAAAAGAAACCAAGTGAAGCGAGTACAGCTGGAAGAGAAGTGATTTGCCCTAACGAGACAAACGTCGCTGGATTATCCACAACAATACCGGCATTTTTCAGTCCGATGAAAGCTAAGAACAAACCAATACCTGCCGAAATACCCGTTCGCAATGACATAGGTATAGAGTGAATGATCCACTCGCGGATTTTAAAAATGCTCAGTAAAATAAATAGAACACCAGAAACAAAAACCGCCGCTAATGCCACTTGCCATGTATGCCCCATCCCCAATACAACGGAATAAGTAAAGAAGGCATTTAACCCCATACCTGGTGCTTGAGCGATTGGGTAGTTTGCCACTAAGCCCATAATGAAACACCCAACGGCGGCCGCTAAACATGTTGCGACAAACACAGCATCACGATCCATTCCGGTATCAGACAAAATCGCTGGGTTAACAAAAATGATATAAGCCATGGTGAGAAAAGTCGTCACCCCGGCAATGATTTCGGTGCGCACACTGGTATTGTGTTCACTCAGTTTAAATAGCCTTTCGAGCATAATCGAATCCCTAAAATTGTGTAAAATAAACGTTTGCGTAATCGATTGGCGCGAATTATAAAGATATCAAATATCAAATTCTAGTTAGAATTAAAACTCTCGATTATCCGTACAATTATCGAAGGCTAGCGACGCTACCTTTTTCATGCATATCAATCACTTAATCCTTATAAACGTTTCTATGCCATATTGGCATAGAGCTCATCATTGTAGGTTGAAAACTGAGCACATAGTTAGACAAGGAACACATTTCCCAGAAATTTGCGATTGGTAGTGTTTAAAAATGGAAGGATTATGAAATTGCAGGGTTATGTTGGGTAAAAGTCACAGAGTGAATATATTTTGAACATAAAAAAACGCCACTCAACTTGAGTGGCGGTAGAATCTTGTAATCCCGACAGCAAAAACAGGGATGGTAAATTAATTCCAATTTTAGGGGTGAACAATTTGTTCAGTCTTACACTTGGTTATGACTAGTAACCAAAGCTGGTTGGGTATGCGAAGTTACCAGTGTATATAGATGGTACATTCCAGAACATCGCAGACGGTAAACCTTTCATAGCTATCACCTTTAAATCAATTAAACACAATTTGATTCTCAGTTCCTTGGAGGCGATAAACGGACTCATCCTTTGAGCATTTTCTCTTCATTGCTGAAGTTGGTTGCTAATATACCATCAGGAAAAATAATTACAACATTTAAAATGATCTATATCACACAAACCCGCTTAAATTGCGCCAAATCAAAAAATTAATGTAATTTAATTACAAAAATATCAAATAATGACAATAGCCAAATGAAACATATTTAATAGTTGCTATCCATACTCTTTAAGGCTAGCAGAAGTATTACGATTCTGTTTTTTACACCGCCAACTATTTGTTACGCGATCGCTAAAGATTGAATTGAGAATTGCTACGTAAATCTGAATTGGAAATGGTATTCTAGGCGCATCGTCACAGCGTTGTTCAGGATGAAGTACGGTCATTACCGCAACTGATGCGATATCTGGTTAGTTATCTTAAATCCTCAAGAAACATCATCCTGCCAGCCTAACAAAACAATAAAGGAGTTTTCCGTGTCTGAGTTCCATTCTGAAATCAGCCAGTTGTCCCCAGCGAAGCTTTGGCAGTTCTTCGATAAAATTTGTTCTATTCCTCACCCTTCAAAGCATGAGGAAGAGCTTGCTCAATACATTATAAATTGGGCTACAGAGCAAGGCTTGGATGTACGCCGCGATCCTACTGGTAACGTGTTTATCAAAAAGCCAGCCACACCAGGAATGGAAAATAAGAAAGGCGTAGTGCTTCAAGCGCACATCGATATGGTTCCTCAAAAAAATGAAGACACGGACCATGACTTCACAAAAGATCCTATCCAACCTTACATTGATGGTGAATGGGTTACTGCAAAGGGCACGACTCTAGGTTCAGATAACGGTATTGGTATGGCTTCTTGCTTAGCTGTACTTGCTTCTGACGACATTAAACATGGTCCAGTTCAAGTTTTACTGACGGTTGATGAAGAAGCAGGCATGACTGGCGCATTCGGTTTGGAGGCTGGATGGCTGGAAGGGGACATTCTTCTCAATACAGATTCTGAGCAGGAAGGTGAAGTATACATGGGTTGTGCTGGCGGTATTGATGGTGCAATGACATTTGATATCCAACGCGAAGAAGTACCAGAAGGTTACGTGACTCGCGTGCTCACTCTAAAAGGCTTAAAAGGTGGGCATTCCGGTTGTGATATTCACACGGGTCGTGGTAACGCGAACAAATTATTTGCTCGCTTCCTTGCCGTTCATGCTCAAGAACTTGATCTTCGACTTATTGATTTCCGTGGTGGTAGCCTTCGTAACGCCATTCCAAGAGAAGCGTTTGCTACCGTTGCCGTCCCTGCTGAAAACCAAGACAAACTAGCAGAACTTTTCAATACTTACACAAACCTGCTCTCTGCTGAATTAGGCAAAATTGAAACAAGCATCGTCTCTTTCAATGAAGAAGCAGAGAATACAGGAAAAGTGTTTGTTCAGGCAGATCAATTCCGTTTTGTTTCCGCTTTAAACGCCGCGCCAAACGGTGTTATTCGTATGAGTGATGAAATCGAGGGTGTGGTAGAAACGTCTTTGAATGTTGGTGTCATCACAACAGAAGATGACAAGGTCACTGTACTGTGTTTGATTCGCTCTTTGATTGACTCGGGTCGAGAGCAAGTTGAAAGCACGCTTCGCTCTATTGCAGAGTTGGCTGGGGCAGAATTATCTTTCTCTGGCGCTTACCCTGGTTGGAAGCCAGACGCAGATTCAGAAATCATGGCTATCTTCCGTGAAATGTATGAAGGCATCTACGGACATAAACCTAATATCATGGTGATTCACGCTGGATTAGAATGTGGGTTGTTCAAAGAACCTTACCCTGAAATGGATATGGTTTCTTTCGGACCAACAATCAAATTCCCTCACTCTCCAGATGAGAAGGTGAAAATTGATACCGTTGCTTTGTACTGGGAACAAATGGTTGCACTACTGGAAGCCATTCCAGAAAAGAAATAATCTCTAGAAAAAGTAAAGGCTGGCGATGAGCCAGCCTTTTTTATTCATAATCGAAAAGTAAATTACTCTTCGTCAGCGATACTTTTCTTTTCTTCCGCTGCTTTTTTCGCTTTTTCTGCGGCCACTTTTTCAGCCAAAGCCAATGCAGCAGCTTCGCGCTCGCTTCGCTTTTCAGCTTTACGATCATTGCGCTTAGCTTGATTTTCTACAAACTCAGCCAGCGTTTTTTCTGCCCACTCGTTTGCTAAAACTTCAGACTCAAAACCAGTTTCGCGTTTCGATACAACAGTACGACGCGATGTAACTTGGCGAGTGATTTCTGCTGTCCAGCCATTGCGCTTCTCAGACACACGGATAGCAAATTTTCTGTTTTTCGACATTTCTATATTCCTAAGGGATTTGTAAAGGGATATAGCCATCCCTTGGCAAGCGCGGTATTAGAGCACAAAGTCACACAAATTGCTCTAGTTTTTCAGCATCAACACTTCGAAAAAACCGCCAGAGCTTTCACTCTGGCGGTTTCGGTAAACTGAGAATCAGTTGCTAGCGAAAACTCAATTAACCGACATTCTTACGTGCATTTTGGAACATACGCATCCAAGCACCATTCTCACCCCAACCCTCTGGAGACCAAGAGTTTGCTACCGTGCGGAATACACGCTCTGGGTGAGGCATCATGATCGTTACACGACCGTCCGATGTTGTTAGACCCGTAATCGCGTTTGGCGAACCATTCGGGTTGTTAGGGTATTGCTGCGTTTGGTTTCCGTTATTATCAACGTAACGCAACGCGACCGTACCTGAATTTTCAATGGCATTTAGGTGTTCACCGCCACGAACTTCAACACGACCTTCGCCATGAGAAACCGCGATTGGCATACGAGAGCCTTCCATACCATCGAAGAACACAGAATCGGATTTCTGCACTTCAACTAGGCTAAAGCGCGCTTCAAAACGCTCAGATTCGTTACGAACAAAGCGAGGCCATAAGTCCGCACCTGGAATCAGTTCCTTCAAGTTTGAAAGCATCTGACAACCGTTACAAACACCTAAAGAGAACGTATCTTCGCGCTTAAAGAAGCTTTCGAATTGGCTGCGAGCCTCTTCATTGAACAAGATTGATTTAGCCCAGCCTTCACCAGCACCCAATACGTCACCGTAAGAGAAACCGCCACAAGCGACTAAACCGTTGTACTCTTCCAGTACGGCTTGCCCTGTTAAGATATCACTCATGTGGATATCGGTGGCTTCAAAACCAGCACGATCGAACGCGGCAGCCATTTCAACGTGAGAGTTCACGCCCTGCTCACGTAGAATTGCCATTTTAGGTTTAGCGCCTGTCGCAATGTATGGCGCAGCAATGTCTTCATTCACATCGTAGCTTAATTTGACGTTCAGGCCTGGGTCTGAATTGTCTTTCTTCGCTTCGAATTCTTGGTCGGCACACGCTGGGTTATCACGTAAACCTTGCATCTTGTGCGTTGTCTCTGCCCAGATAGTACGCAGTTCTGTACGTGAACGCTCAAGCACAATCGCATCGCCAGAAGTGATAACGAAGTTGTCTGAATCTTCAACGCTACCGATAACGTGAGAGCATGTTTCCAAGCCATTTGCAGCCAGAGTAGAAAGTACCGCATCCAAATCGTCGTTCTTAACCTGAACCACAGCACCCAATTCTTCGTTGAATAACGTCGCGAGCGCGTCTTCACCCAGCTCTGCGATATTCGAGCGAACACCACAGTGACCTGCGAATGCCATTTCCGCTAGGGTTACAAACAAACCACCATCGCCTTTATCGTGGTAAGCCAACAGTTTGTCTTCACGAACCAATGTTTGCATGGCATCGAAGAAGCCTTTTAGCTGCTCTGCGTTATCTACATCAGCTGGCTTGTCGCCTAACTGCTTGTATACCTGCGCTAGCGCTGTCGCACCTAAGCGGTTCTTGCCGTTACCTAGGTCTACCAATACCAGTGAAGACTCACCTTTGTCAGTCAGTAACTGAGGGGTTACGGTTTTGCGAACGTCTTCCACACGACCAAATGCCGTGATAACCAATGACAATGGAGAAGTAACTTCTTTGTCTTCACCATTTTCGTTCCACTTGGTTTTCATAGACATGGAGTCTTTACCAACAGGAATGGTTAGACCCAGTGCCGGACAAAGCTCCTCGCCCACCGCCTTAACGGCTTCGTACAAACCTGCATCTTCACCTGGGTGACCCGCTGGAGACATCCAGTTTGCCGATAGCTTAATGTGTTTAATGTCGCCGATATCTGTCGCAGCGATGTTCGTCAAAGACTCACCTACTGCTAAGCGAGCCGATGCACCGAAGTCTAGCAATGCAACTGGTGTACGCTCACCCATCGACATCGCTTCGCCGTGGTAAGAATCGTAACTCGCCGCCGTTACCGCACAGTTCGCTACAGGAACCTGCCAAGGTCCTACCATTTGATCACGCGCAACCAAACCAGTTACTGAGCGGTCACCAATGGTAATAAGGAATGTTTTCTCTGCAACGGTTGGTAAACGAAGAACGCGATCCGCCGCTTCATTTAGCTCGATACCTTCACGGCTAATCGCGGAACTTTCCACTTTCAGCGTTTTGGCATCACGATGCATCTTTGGTGTTTTGCCAAGCAGAATATCCATTGGCATATCGATTGGCGTGTTATCGAAGTGCGAATCTTCCAGTGTTAAATGGCGCTCTTCTGTTGCCACACCTACGACAGCGTATGGTGCACGTTCACGCTTACAAATTGCTTCGAATGTTGCCATGTTTTCTGGCGCAACGGCCATAACATAACGCTCTTGAGATTCGTTACACCAAATCTCAAGTGGGCTCATGCTCAACTCATCATTTGGTACGTCGCGTAACTGGAATTTACCACCACGCTCACCATCATCACAAAGTTCAGGAAGCGCGTTTGAAATACCACCAGCACCAACATCGTGGATGAATGCGATTGGGTTGTCGTCGCCTAGCTGCCAACAACGGTCGATCACTTCCTGACAACGACGTTCCATTTCAGGGTTTTCACGCTGAACAGAAGCAAAATCAAGATCTTCAGCCGATTGACCAGAAGCCATTGAAGAAGCGGCACCACCACCAAGACCGATGTTCATAGCTGGACCGCCAAGTACAATCAGGCTAGCACCAACAGGAATTTCTTTTTTCTGAACATGCTCGTCACGAATGTTCCCCATACCACCAGCAATCATGATTGGCTTATGGTAACCACGAACTTCTTCACCCGCGTGAGACGTTACTTTTTCTTCGTAAGTACGGAAGTAACCCAACAGGTTTGGACGACCAAATTCGTTGTTAAACGCCGCGCCACCAAGCGGACCTTCTAGCATAATATCTAGTGCGTTAACGATACGACCTGGTTTACCAAAATCAGTTTCCCAAGGTTGCTCGTAACCAGGGATGCGAAGGTTAGATGTTGTAAAACCAACCAAACCCGCTTTTGGCTTGCCACCGATACCGGTTGCGCCTTCGTCACGGATCTCACCACCAGAACCGGTAGAAGCACCAGGCCAAGGTGAAATTGCCGTTGGGTGGTTGTGCGTTTCAACCTTCATCAAGATGTGCGCATCTTCGTGATGGTAGTTGTACTGGCGAGATTCTGGATCAGGGAAGAAACGACCCACTTTAGAACCCGTCATTACTGCTGCGTTATCTTTGTATGCAGACAAAACGTGGTCAGGCGTCGTTTCAAACGTGTTTTTGATCATTTTGAACAGAGACTTATCTTGGTCAACGCCATCGATAGTCCAGTCTGCATTAAAGATCTTGTGACGACAGTGCTCAGAGTTCGCTTGAGCAAACATCATCAGTTCGATGTCGTTCGGGTTACGACCAAGCTTGGTGAAGTTTTCTACCAAGTAGTCAATTTCGTCTTCAGCAAGTGCAAGACCCAGTGAAACGTTTGCCTCTTCTAGCGCAGCGCGACCGCCCGCTAAGATATCAACGTCGGCTACTGGTGCCGGCTCTGCCACTGTAAACAATGCAGATGCAGCATCCAGATCCGTGAACACTGATTCCATCATACGATCGTGGATCAGTGCTTTAACGGCTTGAGTTTGATCTTCAGATAGAGTTTCTGATGATTCAATGTAGTAAGCCGTACCGCGCTCCAGACGTTTTACTTTGTCTAGACCACAGTTAACAGCGATGTCAGTGGATTTAGAAGACCACGGAGAAATAGTACCCGGACGTGGAGTCGCGAGAAGTAGAAGACCTTCAGGCTCGTGCTCTTCGATCGTTGGACCATAAGTCAGCAGTTTTTCTAGTTTGCCTAATTCAGACGCATCTAGATCTGCTGTTAGGTCAGCAAAGTGCATAAACTCAGCGTAAATACCTGTTACTGGCAGGCTTTGCTCACGACAAAGTTCAAGTAATTTGTTAACACGAAACTCAGAAAGAGCTGGGGAGCCACGCAAAATTCTCATGTGCTTAGGTCTCTTATGCAGTTAGTTAAGATGATATTGCAATAAATTCAAAGGGTTATTGAACACCCTGAAACCTATACCAATTTCACCTCGCATTTGCGGGCGTATTATAGAGGAAAAATTCTGTGACGTAACCACAAATAGCAACCGTTTGCGCCTTTTTTTAATACTTCAATTAATTGCGTCGCTATTAAAGGAAGTCACGTGCTAGAAATCGAGTGTCTTGAGGTCAATTAAAGACAAGACCTGTTGCATTTCTCCGTTTACCATCTCGCGCTTTTTTATTCTTTTTTTTATTGCTGCTTTGCCCTAGTGACCTGCTTTGATATAAAGAGAGCTGAATTTCAGTGTGAGTAAACTGTTTTGAGTATTATTTCCCCACTAGTCTGGCTAAGAAGGTTCGCTTTTATCTCTATGATAAGCGTCGTGTTATCTGGCTGTCAGATAGAATCCAACCCAAAAAGTGAACTCGTAAAGATTAAAGAAAGAGGCACGCTAAGAGTCGGAACACTGAATAATCAGCTTTCTTACTATATTGGCCCGGATGGCCCTACTGGCTTAGATTTTGAGCTCGCCAAGCAATTTGCTGACGAGCTTGGAGTCAATTTGGAAATGAAACCAGCCTACCGTTTATCGGAATTGTTCCCAGCGCTTGATCGTGGCGAAATTGATATGATTGCGGCTGGGTTAAGTCAGACCCCTGATCGCCTTAAGCATTTTCGCGCCGGACCAGCTTACTATTATGTATCTCAGCAGGTGGTGTATAAAAAAGGATCATGGCGACCAAGAAACGTTGATCAGCTGGTTAAAAAGCAAATCCCTATCATCGTTGTAAAAGATTCACACTTTGAACGCACACTAAAAACACTCCAACAAGAAAAACCTGGACTCGTTTATCGCGATGAAAAGGACGCCGACGTCAACGATCTATTACAGAAAGTATCTAGGGGCGAATTGGCACTCACCATGGCTGATTCGGTTGAGCTTTCTTTATCTCAGCGTTTGTACCCTTCATTGGCATTGGCATTTGAGCTAACAGAAGACCAGCCGATCTCTTGGTATATGCGGCGCAGCGACGATGAAAGCCTCTACGCACTGCTCATCGAATTCTTTGGGCTTCTTAAACAATCTGGCGATTTGGCTCGATTGGAAGAAAAATACTTCGGTCACGTGGAAAGCTTCGATTACGTGGATACAAGAGCATTTATTCGCGCATTAGACAGCAAGCTGCCTAAATGGGAAGCGCTATTCAAGAAGCACTCTAACGAATTCGACTGGCGCTTAATTGCAGCGCTGGGCTATCAAGAATCACATTGGAATCCACTCGCCAAATCGCCAACTGGGGTAAGAGGCATGATGATGCTTACCTTGCCAACCGCAAAAAGCGTTGGCGTAAAGAATCGTCTCGATCCTGAACAATCCGTACGTGGTGGTGTGGAATACTTGAGGCGCATCGTCGACCGCGTCCCTGATTCTATTTCCGAACACGAAAAAATTTGGTTTGCTCTCGCCTCTTATAATGTGGGTTACGGTCACATGATGGACGCAAGAAGGCTCACCAAACGTCAAGGTGGCGATCCAGACTCTTGGGCAGATGTAAAAGACAGATTGCCACTACTGCGGAAAAAAGAGTTTTATAGCAAAACTCGCTATGGCTACGCTCGCGGAGATGAAGCGAGGAACTACGTTGAGAATATTCGCCGTTACTACCAATCGATCATTGGTCATATTGATAAGCAGCGTATCGCAAACGAAGAAATCAACATTGACGATCTTCAGGTTATTGATGTTCCACTGTCTGCCGCTCTGCCTACGACTTCGGGAGCTGAGGCAACATCAAGTAAAGACACTAATAAGCAACAAGATAAACCTGCTCAAGGCGAGAAAGACAGCGAAAAGCCCAAAGAAGACAAGAATTAATATCTTTAAAGTAATTCGATTTATGGGATACCCAGTGGGGCTCAATTAACGGTTGAGCCCCACTCTATTTCAAACCTTCTCACTCAATTCAAAAGCTCTTTATGATGAAAATGCATTCCTAAGAGCAATGTGTTTTTTCTAAACAATTAGGATGCTAAGCCCTTTTTTCACTTGGCTTTCTGGTTAATTGTCACACTACTTGAAAAACCTACCAAACGCCCTTACATTAAACAGTGATGACAATCTTTGCTGTCACGTCATCAACTCGTAACAATCGAAGCTTATAACTTGTTTTTGAAGTACAAAGAAACTCTAGTTTTACTGTACAAAGAAACCTTAGTTTCGCTGTAAAAGAAAACTCACTGTTCACCAAAGATGTCGCTTTTAACAAAAATAATAGAAGCATGACTAGTTAAAAGAAAAACTAGTACCGGTGAAGGGAGTGTTGGGCGGTGCCAGAAAAAAATAACAGCACCGTTATTGTTAGCTTGGTAGAGGAGAGAAGATATGTTCTCCAAAAGAAAGTCGTCTAAGCGACTGCTACAAAAGGCTGTTTCGTCCAATCGTCGTAAGCGTATGCTTGCCAATAACAAGAAAAAAGTTATTTGGCGTAGTAAAGCTTTTGCTCTTTGCTTAGAGCCTTGATACGGAAGAAACAGTTGTTTCTAAACGGCAAACATCAATTCTGATGTTTGCCATCAGACTTCCCTTCTTTTAACGCTTTTTTTTCTTTCCGTCGACGTTTAAAAAAGCTTTGTAATTGCTCTCTGCACTCTTGCTCAAGTAACCCTGATTCTATTGTCGCGTAGTGATACGACGCTTGGCTTTCAAACAGATTCAATACTGTACCTGCCGCCCCTGCTTTTAAATCTGGCGCACCATAAACCACTCTCTTTACTCGGCTATGAAGCAGCGCACCTGCGCACATGGGGCATGGCTCTAACGTGACGTATAGGGTGGTATCAAGCAATCGGTAGTTTTCCAGCTCACTGCCCGCTTTGCGCAACGCTTGCACTTCAGCGTGTGCCGTTGCGTCATGTTGCCCTATTGACCGGTTCCAGCCTTCGGCAATCACATAACCATCCTTTACCAATACTGCACCGACAGGCACTTCACCTTCTAATTCAGCTTGATGAGCAAGCTCGATAGCTCGTCGCATGAAATGTTCATCTTGTTCACTAAATGACACGTTTTCTCTCTAGGCTCGTTTAAATTGCAATGATTCTTCGAATGGAATGCGCGGATTATATACTCAAGCTTGGATGTTCGCATGCGAGTTTAATAAATAGACATACGGTCAGCTAGAAAATCAATCAGTAATCGAACTTTAGAGGATAAATACCGATTGTTAGGATACAGCGCCCATATGCCTTCTTTGGTATCACGAAAATCGGTAAGTAATTCGACCAATTCTCCGGTTGCCATATAGGGGTGAACGTAATAATCAGGCAATTGAACGATGCCAATACCTTTGAGCGCGGAATCAATCAATACGCGCCCGCTGTCGCATTTCATCCGCCCTTCGACGGAAAGCTGCCTTTTATGACCATTTTCAATGAATCTCCAATAGGGATGATTTCCTATCAAACATTGATGCTGGGAGAGCTCCAATAAAGATCGAGGTTCGCCAAATTGTTCTAAGTAGGCTGGGCTCGCACATACATGCATTTGACGAGCACCTAACCGCTTGGCAATGTAGGTGGAATCACCTAAGTGCCCGAGGCGAATAGCCAAATCAAAGCCATGCTCTAGCATGTCCAGCTTCTGGTTAGAAAGGTGGAAGTCTAATTCGACTTCAGGGTACTCGACTAAAAATTCATTCAGCAAAGGGGCAAGCATTTGTTCCCCGTATGTTACCGGTGCCGTTAGCTTGATCTTCCCCTTAAGAGTCGTTTGAAGCTCTGTTACCGCCTCTTCGGCAAACTCAAGGCCATCCACTAAATGCCGACAATGCTGATAATACACTTTGCCAGCATCAGTCAACGTCACCCTACGTGTGGTTCTTAGGAACAGTTTTACCGACAAACGTTGTTCTAAACGTGCAATTTTTCGGCTCACTTGTGCGACTGAGGTTGATAATTTTTGAGCTGAAAGTGTAAAACTCTCTTGTTCCGCCACAGCGACAAACTCTGTGACCCCTTCCCATTGGTCCATTTTTTGTGCCTCAATACAAATCTTATTATTACAAATATGTAATAGTAAATTTCATTTTACCCAGATTATCAATTCAAATAAATTAATTAAAATCTCCCCCATACCTCGCCAACTCACTCTATACGATAGGATGTTCTCTTAGTTGGGATATTCTCGAGTCAACCTGTTGGCGACCATCGTGATTACTTAAGGGTACAAACATGTCTGAACAATTCATTAAATCTCGCGCAGCAGTCGCGTGGGGACCAAATCAACCACTCTCTATTGAAGAAGTTGATGTCATGCTTCCGAAAGCAGGTGAAGTTCTGGTTAAGATTGTTGCTTCTGGTGTTTGCCACACCGATGCATTTACTTTGTCGGGCGACGATCCTGAAGGTATCTTCCCCTCTATTTTGGGTCACGAAGGTGGCGGCATTGTTGAAATGGTTGGGGAAGGCGTCACCAGCGTTGAGGTCGGTGACCATGTAATCCCTCTTTACACGGCAGAGTGTGGAGAGTGTAAGTTCTGTACTTCAGGAAAAACAAACTTATGCCAAGCGGTTCGAGAAACTCAGGGCAAAGGTTTGATGCCTGATGGCACCACTCGTTTTTATAAAGACGGTCAGCCTATATATCATTACATGGGGTGTTCGACATTTTCAGAATACACAGTATTGCCTGAGATCTCGCTAGCAAAAGTAAACGCTGATGCCCCATTAGAAGAAGTATGCTTACTCGGATGTGGTGTCACCACTGGTATGGGAGCGGTACTCAACACCGCTAAAGTACAAAAAGGTGATACCGTTGCGATCTTTGGGCTAGGCGGAATCGGTTTATCTGCGATCATTGGTGCCACAATGGCCGGAGCAAGCCGCATCATTGGTGTCGATATCAATGAAAGTAAATTTGACCTCGCCAAGCAGCTTGGCGCGACAGATTGCATTAACCCACAACATTATGACAAACCCATTCAAGAAGTCATTGTGGACATGACTGACGGTGGCGTCGATTTCTCATTCGAATGTATCGGGAACGTCAACGTTATGCGCTCTGCACTTGAATGTTGTCATAAAGGTTGGGGAGAATCTGTCATTATTGGTGTGGCTGGTGCAGGGCAAGAGATATCAACTCGCCCATTCCAATTAGTAACGGGTCGAGTTTGGCGTGGTAGTGCATTTGGTGGCGTGAAAGGTCGCTCCGAATTACCGGGCATTGTAGAGCGATACATGGATGGTGAGTTTGGTCTACAAGAGTTCATCACTCACACTATGGGGCTGGATGGCATCAACGACGCTTTTGATCTCATGCATAAAGGCGAAAGCATACGCTCTGTTGTCCATTTCGATAAATAGGGTCTGTCGACCTTCAACTTAACAGAGCGGTTTTCCGCTCTGTTTCCTATTGGGAAGCTCCTATACATGGCTATTACTGAAATCAGTGCCGCAAAAGTCCATGGCGGCTGGCACAAACAATTTACTCATCAGTCCAACACTGTGCAGTGTGAAATGCGATTCGCCATTTTTTTACCCTCACAAGCCGAATCTGAGCCAGTACCTGTACTCTACTGGTTATCTGGGCTGACATGCACTGACGAAAATTTCATGCAAAAAGCCGCGGCATTTCGTAAAGCTGCCGAACTTGGTGTTGCTATTGTCGCACCAGATACCAGCCCGAGAGGCGAAAGCGTACCTGACGACTCAGAAGGGGCATACGATTTTGGCTTAGGCGCAGGCTTTTACCTTAATGCGACACAAGAACCGTGGAGCACTCACTACCACATGTACGATTATGTGGTGAAAGAACTTCCAGCGCTTATTGAAGCCAATTTCCCAGTCAACACCAAAAAGTCCATTTCAGGTCACAGCATGGGTGGACACGGTGCACTCAGTATTGGCTTAAAGCACCCAGACCTATACCGTTCTGTTTCTGCATTCAGCCCAATTACCAACCCCATGAATTGTCCTTGGGGTATTAAAGCATTCAGCCTGTATTTAGGAGAAGATAAAGCCAACTGGTCGCGCTACGACAGCTGTGAATTACTTAAATCGGCAGATAGCGTGCCACCAATATTGGTTGATCAAGGGAGCGCTGATTCTTTCCTTGAAGAACAGCTAAAACCAGACATGTTTCAAAGCATCGCTAAACAGCACGACAATATTGTCTTTAGAATGCAAGACGGCTACGACCACAGTTATTTCTTCATACAAAGTTTCATCGAGGATCACTTAGCGTTTCATGCACGCTACCTCAAATAAATAGTGTTCATCAAAAACAAGAAACCCAGCATAATTGCTGGGTTTCTTTTGTTTAAAGCGTTGTACCAAATTACAAAGTGTCGCTTCTAAATTTACATCGTATAGGTGTAAGGCGCTTGAATACCTAGAGGTATTCCTAATGCCCAATACGCCAGTAAGAAGATTGTCCAACCGATTAACATCGCAATGGAGAACGGCATCATGAGAGAAGCCAAAGTACCAATGCCCGTAGATTTCACGTAGCGCTGGCAGTACACAACCACAAGAGGGAAGAACACCATAAGCGGTGAAATGATGTTAGAAACAGAATCACCGACACGATACGCCGCCTGAGATAGCTCAGGAGAAATTCCGACCGCCATTAGCATCGGTACTAGAATTGGACCAATTAACGCCCATTTCGCAGATGCCGACCCAACCAGCAAGTTTACAAATGCCGTAAGGAGAATCATACCTACGATGGTAGCTTGCCCTGGTAACTCAAGAGCTTTAAGCCCTTCTGCACCATAAAGTGCAAGCATAGTACCAATGTTTGATTGACCAAACGCCGACAGGAATTGCGCACAAAAGAATGACATGACAATGTAAGCACCCATCGTCGCCATAGTATCGGACATGGCTTTAATCACGTCGTTACTGCTTTTGAACGTGCCAGCCACACGGCCATAAACAATGCCGGGTATAATAAATAGGATGAAAATCAGCGGTACGATTGATTTCATTACTGGTGCGGAGAACGCTGTTAACTCTCCATCAGGTGAGCGCAGTGCTGAGTCTTCTGGAATAAGTGCGACAACCAGTAAAGCAATACCTGCCAACATCGCCCAGCCTGCATAACGAAACGCTTTGGATTCAATAGCAGAAAACGATCCCAAATCGGGGGCTTCTTCCGCATCTTCATCAACAGGAGTATTGGCTAGACGAGGTTCAATGATTTTCTCGGTCACATACCAGCCAATCGCAACAATGATGACAGAGGAGATCCCTGTAAAGAAGATATTCGCCAGCGGGTTCACAACATAACTTTCATCCAATACCTGTGCTGCCGTTTGGGTGAAGCCAGCCAATAGAGGATCGATGCCAGATGGAATAAAGTTAGCCGAGAAGCCACCAGAAACGCCCGCAAATGCCGCCGCAATTCCGGCAAGAGGGTGACGACCAGCAGCATGGAAGATAATGCCTCCCAACGGAATCACGAGTACGTAACCCGCATCGGCTGCAGTATGTGACACTATCGCCACCAAAATAAGCATTGGCGTTAAAAGTTTCGCCGGCGTGAAGTTCAGCATTTTCTTCAAGCCAGTAGTAATGAAGCCAGAAGAGTCAGCGACACCTACCCCTAGCATTGCTACTAACACAATCCCCAAAGGTGCAAAGCTAGTAAAAGTTGTCACCATATTTGCAAGGAAACTTGCGAGCGCTTCACCGGTAAGTAGGTTGTTTATTTCCAGCGCTTCACCAGTACGCGGGTTCATCAGATCAAAGGAAACATTAGAAAGTAATGCTGATGATACCCAAACAATTACTAGCGCCCAAAAAAACAAGATTGCTGGATCAGGGATCTTGTTACCAGCGCGTTCGATAAAATTTAAAAATCGGTCCATTCCCGACGGTTGGGATGGTGGAGCCTGCTTAACAGCTTGGTTACTCATAGGTAACTCCATATGTCAGATGTTGTTTTCAACGAGCTATTCATTTAGTTATATATCACTCATTTCTCGACTAACTATTCTATTAGAACACCAATACAAAAGCACAAAAAACCAGACCATTTCATAATCTCAGACAATTATTTTTAATTTATTTACAAATAAACAACAAACCATAATCAATCTTGCAACTAGCACAAAATAAAAGCGCTACAGGAAAGTTAACTCTCCTGTAGCGCCGTTATATTTAAGAGTGGATTATTTATATGATGAATTTTTGTACTGTGTTCTATACGCTCTAATCAAACTCGTTGTAGCTGGACACCATCGTTTTGATCGACACTTTTTGATTCGCATTGAGCCGATTTTTCCACTCACCTTCTACTGTGATAATTTTCACCGCAGACGAAATGGAACCAGTAGGCTGTGATACCGCCCATGTCAGTGTGTAGCCACCGCTTTTTACTTCCGTACCCGACTGGATACTATCAAAAGTTATGGTGCCATTAGCGCCGCTCACCGATCGCTGGCGAAAATACTCCAACTTTGACTCAGCTAAATACAACGCTTCTAAGCTGCGTATCGCATGTTCAGATTTGTGCTCCATAAAAGTTTGTAACTTCACAAGCCCAAGTACACCAACACCAAATATTAGAAAAGCGATCATCACTTCAATCAAGCTAAAACCCTGGTGTTTTTTAGAAATCATTCCAAGATCCTTTTGCCCATTTTGGTGGAGAGTTTTTGCTTCGAGAATAATCAATAACGTCTTTATTAAAGCTTAGGCTGACGGCATTGTTAAAAATTGCTGAGTGACCACTAGAATCTAAATACTGCCCCCCCGAAAAAGTAAACGAGCCACTTTGGTAATAGGATGCATTTGCTCGAACTGCCGAAGGTATATCTGAAGCGCCAACTGGGTTGAGAAATGGATTGGCGCCAGGTAGAGAGCTCCAATCGCTTAAATCAGGGGAATAACTTGAGTTTATATGGAAAAGTACCCCTTTAAATTCTCCAGAAGTAGTATCCGATATCAAAGAAATAGGTCCATTATTGACCACTAACGTTACCCCATTAGGTGTCGCTGCTGACTTGGCTACCAAACTGGGGTATTCATCTTTTGATATTTCACACCCTCCTTCAATCCATATAAATTCATTCCCTGCATGGATAGCATTTTTTATTTTGGTGCCACAATTGCTAAGAATCTTAGTTCCTGAAGTGATTGTTGAGCCCGTTAAAATATGGAAGTTTCCGTTATCTCTTACTTTTTCCGCTTCGTTTACAGGAGTACCGTAAAAATTCTCAAAAGGTGCGACTGACGAGTCTTTGACAAAATCACCTGTTGATAAACTCGTCGTTCCATCACCATTAGTCGTCGTCTTATTCGCCACTTTGCAGTCTTTACCTTGCCCGTCAAACCCAGCCCAAGGAGGATCACCGTGAACGACGCCTTTATTCTGTATTGTCCCAAGTACTTTGAAAGTACTTTTGTATCGAGCTGCTACACATTTCCAGCCATCACTCGTTAAAGTACCTGGGTCGGGGGTATCAAAAGCATTGGCACCGCGAAGAAACAAGTCTGCACTCGACTGCAAAGCACCTGAGCCCAGCGAACCACCATATTGGATCTCTTTTTCAAGGATGGTGCTACCAACCTGTGCGGTAGCCATTTTTCCATTGGATGATGTCACCAAAGACATCGTCAATTCTGGTTGATTCGAGCATGCATTCACGTTACCAGAAGACACTTTGTCTACGTGGGCTCGAGCATAAATACACTCTAGCCCCCCCTCTGCGGTCCAATGGTCTTGGCGACTTTTCACTTCGTTCTGCGCACGTTTAATTTGGAAGAAAACCTGTTTATATGACCCCATAACTAAAATCAGCGCAGCCAACAAGATGAAGCTTGTTATCGTCAGCGTAATATAGCCTTCAGAACGTCGGATCATTTCCAGTTCCTTTGTTTAAACGATGTATTAAGCGTGACTGAGTCCGTCGAGCTCTTAAGGGATCCAGTCATTGAGAGTGTTATAAATGCTGAACTTACCGCTGAACCGAGTGGTGTCGATGTCACCGTAAAATCGGTAATTTTTACTTGGTTTTCATCCAGCATTTTGAAATACCGATTACAAGATGCTTGAGTGCTAATCGCAGCAGATTGCTTTGTGCATATTTTAATGTTGTTATCTTCATGCTTGAAGAATATATGCTCGTACTTATCGTTTTTGTTCAAATACACATATCCCAAGGAAGTGGGTGTGGTTACATATACATCCCCCGCCCCAGACACGATAGCCGCGGCATTTTCACTGCCATTGTATCCAGCCCTGAGAGCGTCTTCTTTTATGTACTTAAGGGTATCCGACATGCTTTGCAGAACCAGAAGGTCAAGAGAGCGTTGAGTTGCCGACTTTTGTGCCGTCAGATATACAGACCCAATTGAAATGATCGCGAGCATACTTAGCCCTGAAGCAATCATTAACTCAACCAATGACGCACCTAACTGACGCGATGAGCTAACACTCTTTGAAGCCATGAGTATTCCCTCTACTGCCACACACTTTGACTCGACCATTGGTAAAGTGAGTAATCACCGAACCACTATCGGACATATTTTCTTTGTAACTGAATTGAAAAGTGCCACCTTGAATTCGACCGTTCACGCCTTCCACTTTAAACGGAGAGCCATGGTTACTGTTGAAGTGGATACTTTTGAAAGGTGAGCCAGATACAGTTTGAACTAAAGCGCCTGAAGCCGTATTCGATTCACGTAGCTCAACGGACCAGTCTCCATTTTTGGAAGCACCTGAAATAGTGACATGAACCCAAAGGTCTTTGTTTTTCATCACCGCTTCCGATCGCGCTTCAACCAAAAACGCCCGAAGCTCATTGGATAAACGAGTTATTCGGTTGTCATCGGTCACTGATTTATAGCTTGGAGCAAACGCACCAAGCAGAATGGACAGCAAAGCCAGAGTGATCAAAAGCTCAATGAGTGTAAAGCCGCGAGCCATATTCCAAATTCCTCTGAAACTTCATTTATGCACCTAATTTCGCTTGCGGAGATGCTAGCACCAACGAAGAATAGCGCTGCGAAAATGAAGGAAGATATGGAAATGATTCGAAAAAATAGATGCAAGAAGCGCAACAGCTCTCCCAAAGGAATGACCTTGCTCGAAGTTCTGGTTGCGGTTTCTATCATTGCCATTTTCGCGGCGGTTGTTTACCCCTCCTTGAACGACTACGTATACAAAGGGCACCGTAAGCAAGCCATGGCGGATATGATCCGTATTCAACTAACAATGGAGCAGGCATATAACAATGGCTACTCATGGAGCAACATCTTATCTGGCTCCACTTGCATCATATGTGATACCTCAGACGACAGGTACGCCTTTGCGGTAACATCCGCGGGTGGTTACACAATCACCGCCACCCCAAAATCAGATAAAGGTCAAAACAGTGATTCTTGCGGCACACTCACGGTCAAAGCCGATGGTACCAATACGCCTAAAATTTGTTGGTAGTTAAAACTCGCTGATAATTAAAACTCGCTGACAGTTAAATTCGCTGGAAGCTCAAGTTTGCTGACAATAAATTCTGACGGCAATGAGCATTTTTTAAGAAATAAGAAGCCCGCCTAAAATAGGCGGGCTTCTTGTATAAGGCTTCACGCTTTAGCAGCAGCGAATTACTTCGCAACCATCACCATTGCAGGGCGAATAACTCGACCATTCAATTCGTAACCTTTCTGCATCACTAACATCACCATGTTAGATTCGTGATCTGGGCTTTCCTGAATCGACATAGCTTGATGGAATTCAGGGTTGAACGCCTCACCTTCAGGGTTGATCTCTTTAAGACCAAACTTAGACACAACATCAACAAACGTTTTATGTGTTAGCTCTACACCTTCAAGGAATGGCTTAATCACTTCGTTTTCTGCATCTGCCGCTTGGATAGCGCGCTCCAAGTTATCGATAACTGGAAGCAGTTCTTCAGAAAATTTATTCAGCGCATACTTACGGGCTTTATCGATTTCCTGTTCACTGCGACGACGCATGTTTTCAACGTCTGCCTTTGCACGAAGTACCGATTCTTGCTGCTCTTTCACTTTAGCTTCACTTGAAAGCAATGCTGCTTCAAGTTGAGCGATTTTTGCATCAGTTTCATCTTGAACCGATTCTTCGTTCCAATCGATATCGGCATCAGAGCCTACTGCATCTACTTCTTCTGCAGTTTCCTGTTGCTTTAGCTCTTCTTCATTAATCTTGTTTTCTTCGTTGCTCATGATATCTCCAGAATTCAGAATTCAACTACTTATGCGATAATATGCTCAAAAAATTGAGATAAAAAACCTCGCATAGTTCTTCAACTTGCCTTTATTATGGGGATGAAGATTTGCGTTTCAAGCACAATAACCTCAGACAACGGATTTTCTCTATGCCAAAGCCTTTTGAAGTGATCGCAATTATAGGCAAACCCCGTGACAGTAAAGCCATTCAAACTCATAAAGAGTTGTACCACTGGCTCATTAAAGAAGGCTACTCCGTCGTCATTGACGATCGATTACAAGAAATCCTAACAGACATAGACCGCTCTTGTTTCACCAGTCTAGTGAACATTGGAAAACAAGCGGATCTTGCCATTGTTGTGGGTGGCGATGGCAATATGCTTGGTGCGGCCAGAGTGCTGTCTCGATTTGATATTTCGGTGATTGGTGTCAACCGCGGAAACCTTGGTTTTCTAACCGATCTCGACCCTGAAGACTTTGAAAAAGCGCTATCCAAAGTCCTGATTGGTGAATACTTAGAGGAAGACCGCTTTCTACTGGAAGCTGAAGTGCATAGGCACGGGCAAGTAAAAAGTCACAATGCGGCGCTTAATGAAGCGGTACTGCACCCTGGGCAAATCGCTCACATGATCGAGTTTGAAGTGTACATCGATGATCGATTTGCTTTCTCGCAACGCTCCGACGGATTGATAATTTCCACTCCGACTGGCTCTACTGCGTATTCACTTTCTGGCGGCGGCCCTATTTTATCGCCAAGCCTGAACGCTATTTCCCTTGTGCCAATGTTCCCTCACACACTCTCTAGCCGCCCGTTAGTTGTGGATGGCAACCGACGTATTAAGTTGCTTGTTTCCCCAGATAATCGTGGCACGCAGGAGATAAGCTGTGATGGGCAAATTTCATTACCCGTCTCCCCAGGGGATGAGATCCACATTTATCAAAGCCCAAATGTACTCAAACTCATTCACCCTGAAGACTACAGTTACTATCACGTGCTAAGGAATAAATTGGGTTGGTCTAGCAAGCTTTTCTGACCAAGATTTCGCTCACAAAAAATCGACAAAACGAAAAAAATCACCTGTACAACTTTACTGTATAAAGAAACAGTATATACTGCATTTATATACAGTATTATTCAGTTATACAGGTAAATAAAATGCTGGCTCATCTAAGTGTTAATAATTTTGCAATTGTGAAGTCTTTACAGCTAGAACTTGCCAAAGGCATGACAACCATTACCGGCGAGACAGGCGCAGGTAAATCCATCGCTATTGATGCTCTAGGCTTATGTTTAGGCGATCGCGCCGAAGCAAGCTCTGTTCGTCAAGGTGAAGAAAAAACCGACATCTCAGCCTCGTTCTTACTGGACAACAATATCAATGCAACGCGTTGGCTAGAAGATAACGATCTGATGGATGGCTGTGAATGCATCCTAAGACGAGTTATCACTAAAGAAGGTCGTTCAAGAGCCTTTATTAACGGCAGCCCAGTACCTGCTTCACAGCTTAAGGTTCTCGGGCAGCTCCTCATTAATATTCACGGACAGCACGCCCACCATCAACTGATGAAGAGTGACTACCAACTTTCTATGCTGGATCAGTACGCTGGTCACGTGAACTTACTTAACAAGACCAAAAACTACTACCAAACTTGGCGTCAGTCAGATAACCACCTAAAGCAACTTACGCAAAACAGCCAAGAAAACCTCGCTCAAAAGCAGCTTCTTGAATACCAAATCAAAGAACTCAACGATCTCGCCATTGGCGAGGAAGAATTTTCGGAGCTAGAACAAGAACATAAACGCTTGGCTAACAGCGGTGAATTAGCATCCACTTGCCAACAAGCAATAGAGTTGATTTATGAAGGTGAGGACGTTAATGCTCTAGGTATTCTTCAAACAGCCAATCACTCGTTGATTCAGCTTGCTGAGTTAGACTCAAAGCTTTCAGGCTTACCCGATATGATTTCTGAAGCCATTATTCAATTGGAAGAGGCAAACAGTGAGTTACGTCATTACCTAGATGGTATCGATGTCGATCCTGCTCGCATGGTTTATGTTGAAGAACGTTTCTCTAAAATGATGTCTACCGCACGTAAGCATCATGTAATGCCAAATGAGCTGTATCAACACCACCAAGAATTGCTCAAACAAGTTGAAGCCTTAGATTGTTCAGACGAAAAAATGGACGCGTTAGCAGCGGAAGTTGAAGAGAAACGTCTGAAGTTCTTAGCCACCGCTGAAAAGCTGAACAAATCTCGACAGCGCTATGCAAAAGAACTCAATAAACTTATTTCCCAAAGTATGCACGAACTCAGTATGGAAAAAGCCAAGTTCTGTATTGATGTCGTACGTGATGAAAATAATGCGTCGCCACTTGGTATCGACCAAGCAACGTTCTTAGTGTCAACCAACCCAGGTCAACCGATGCAGCCAATAGCAAAAGTTGCCTCTGGTGGTGAACTTTCACGTATTTCCTTGGCTATTCAAGTCATCACCGCTCAAAAAGTGGATACTCCTAGCCTGATTTTCGATGAAGTCGATGTGGGCATCAGCGGTCCTACTGCAGCAGTAGTCGGCAAAATGCTTCGTAAACTTGGTGAATCCACGCAAGTTCTTTGTGTGACTCACCTTCCACAAGTCGCCGGATGTGGGCACCAACAGTTATTTGTCGCCAAAAACACCAAAGGCGGCAAAACAGAAACACAAATGAACTGCTTAGATCAAAACCAGCGAATTGCTGAATTAGCGCGTTTATTAGGTGGTAGCCAGATAACCGATAGTACGCTGGCAAATGCGAAAGAGCTTTTATTTGCGGCCTAATAGAACCCTCAATTCCACAACGAAGATCCAGTCACAAAATGTTATTCACCTCACAGCGCAGCTCAGCCCTGCGCTGTTTGTCTTTGTAACAATGCAACTTATCGCTATAACTATGGTCATATGATTTCACCATCGCTATTTAATGGTGTTAGAAACTCGAGAATGCCAATGGATGGCATGAGAAACTTTTTACTTCTCGGCCCAGAGTGATTATCATCTCGCCCGAGAACTTGAACTTAGTAATAAAGAACAGAAAGCATATGCAATTTAAGAAGTGGATTGTTGCAGTACCATTAGCGCTCGTCATGTTAACGGGTTGCTCGGTTGCAGAAAAACTGGTTTATCGTATCGACATCAATCAGGGAAATTACATTGAGCAGAACTCGGTAGACCGATTAAAATTTGGTATGTCTAAAGAACAGGTTCGCTTTGTTTTAGGTTCGCCGATGCTTGTCGAAAACGGCTACCCAAATACGTGGTATTACATTTATCACCACACAAAAGGGCATAGCGACTCCATACAGAAAAATCTCTTTGTTCGTTTCGATGACAACGAAAGATTGGTCAAAGTGGAAGGTGATTTCCCAGCCAGTGAAAACTTTTTCGAAGGTGTTTACTAACCCCATTTAAGTTCACCAGATACTGAAAAGGCTCGCCAATTGCGAGCCTTTTCTATTTTTGCGTTATATCTATTTTCGTTAACAAGCCAACCATACACTTTTCAGCTTATGGCTTATTTGGACTTTTCAGCTTCTGCTTGTTTCTTCGCTTGCTCTGCCCTTTTCCGACGTATCTCTTTGGGATCGGCTAAAAGCGGTCGGTATATTTCGATGCGATCTCTGTCTAACACCGTAGAATTTAGCTTTATGTTGCGACTAAAAATGCCTACTTTGTTTTTTGCGAGATCGATTTCGGGGTAAATATCCAACACGCCAGATTGCTCAATGATTTCTTGAACCGTCATTTCCGCCTCTACGGCTAAGGTTATCACTCGCTGCTCTTGCGGCAACGCATAAACCACTTCGACGTGAATCATGTTTGGTACTCTGCTCATTACACATATACCTGCTTTGCACGCTGTGTAAACGCGTTCACCATATTACTAGTCAGCTCATTGAAAATTTTACCAAATGCCATTTCAACCAGTTTGCTAGTGAATTCAAATTCTAGTTTCAACTCAACCTTGCATGCTGTTTCATCCAGCGGAGTAAATTCCCAACCACCATGAAGCTGCTTAAATGGACCATCCACCAGCTGCATCAAAATTTTTCGTCCAGCTTCTAACTGATTCGATGTTGTAAACGTTTTACTGATGCCTGCTTTTGACACATCCACGGATGCCACCATGCTCGATTCAGAGTTTTCAATAATTCGAGAACCAGAGCAACCTGGCAAAAAGCTTGGGTAACTGGCTACATCATTTACAAGGCTATACATCTGCTCAGCGCTAAATGGCACTAGGGCGCTGCGGGTTACTTGCGGCATATCGGATTCACTTAAACAAACATTGAAACGGGGAAAACGTTCTCTTATGTTACTTCACGTAATCCTCCTATGAAAGTTTTCTAGATCTAGCCCTAAAAAACTCGCTGGCTTCTCGGCGAATAAAAGACAAAAACAAACGCGTTTGAATGCCTTATCCGTTTCATTTTCTTCACGAAGTATTCGTTTAAAAAGAAACACACAATGACGTATGCACCTAGCATCTTTAGGGAACTTGGGTATATAATGCCGTTCTTATGGCAAAGAAAAATTCAAAACCAAAAGCAGGTAGCAATACCATTGCTCAAAACAAACGAGCTCGCCACGAATATTTCATCGACGACGAAATCGAAGCTGGCCTAGAACTTCAGGGATGGGAAGTCAAATCTCTGCGTCAAGGCAAAGCCAATATCGCCGAAAGCTATGTATATATCCGCGATGGTGAGGCATTTATTAGTGGAGTGACAATCACCCCGCTACAACAAGCATGTACTCATACCGTTGCAAACCCTACCCGCGTGCGTAAACTGCTGATGTCACGTCGTGAAATCGACAACCTATTTGGCAGAGTAAACCGCGAAGGTATGACCTTGGTTGCCACCGCTATGTATTGGTCCCGCTCTTGGGTCAAAATGAAAGTGGGTGTCGCGAAGGGTAAAAAACTGCACGATAAACGTACTGATATGAAAGAAAAAGATTGGGCTCGCGATAAAGCTCGCGTTATGAAGAGCAATTTGCGCTAATCTTGACCACTTGAGTTGCGCAGTGCTAGACAGCCTAAGGTTTTCTGGTACTATGCAACCTACACTTTGGGGCTGATTCAGGATTCGACGGGAATACTGCAGTCTGAGGTGCATGCCGTGGGGCGGTTGGCCACGTAAAAAGCCGCAAAAAAATAGTCGCAAACGACGAAAACTACGCACTAGCAGCTTAATAACCTGCTCAGAGCCTCTTTGCCCTAGCTTCCGCTTGTAAGACGGGGAATTACAAAGAGTCAAACCCAAACTAGCTAGCGTGGCTTCTCCCGCCTGAGAGGAAAAGCGCGAATTCTAATTCAGGATAGTCATTTACTAGCGTGTCGGTTCGCAGGTGGATGGTGAATTTAAAGATCGACTAAGCATGTAGTACCAATGATGAATGATTTTCGGACGCGGGTTCAACTCCCGCCAGCTCCACCAAACGTTTGGAAAGCCCACTAGCTCATAGAGTTAGTGGGCTTTTTGTATTTGGTCTCTCAAGTATTTGAATATTGGTATCAATAAGATATCCCTACTAAAGGATATTGTCATGCGTATCCTCTAATGGGGATAAAATAGGCTTTATCCTCTTATAGGGATACACTTTCTTCTATCCTTACTAAAGGATATTTAGGGTCTGTTGACCTTTCGCGGTTAAATTTTGTTCGAGTTCTATGTATTTTAATCGCGGCGCAAGGTCTTTAGCTTAGTTATTCTAAGCAAATACCTTGCAACAAAGAGTAAAGCACATAGAAACGAACCCTTCGGGCAGCATTTGTGGCTCCTTTCTACTGCGTTACCGCCTATTGATGTAGAGCGACTACACCGAATAAGCGCTGCCTTGTATAAAGAACCCACAAATTGCTGCAAAAATCAGCTCGAAAGGTCAACAGACCCTAGACTCCCTCAAAATTCATCGCTCACTTATGAGGGCTGGAACGAATGATATATAGCCCAAAGCAATTGGCAGACTTGATGCTCTTAATACGTCAAAAGAACGGATGGACTCAATCAGAGTTAGCAAAAAGAGTAGGTATAAAACAAGCGACGATCTCGAACTTCGAGAACAACCCAAACAAAACAACACTTTCAACTTTCTTTAAACTTGCTCAAGCAATGGATCTAACATTCAGTATCCAAGAAAAAACCCAGGTCACTTCGTTAGATGAAAATGATGATGAGAGTTGGTAATGCAAGAACTAATCACATACATGAATGGTGAGCTTGTAGGCACTTTAAAGAAGCATAAGAATGGCGCTCACACTTTTCAATATGACAAGAGCTGGGTTACCAATGTAAATACTCGTCCGTTGTCGTTGTCTTTAAAGCTTCAATTACCCCTATCACTTCCGATGCCGTTATAAATTATTTTGACAACCTCTTACCAGACAGCCCCCAAATCAGAGATAGGATCGTTGCAAGGTATAAAACTCCATCCAAACAACCTTTCGATCTCCTTAAAGAAGTGGGTAAAGACAGTGTTGGTACGATTGCTTTACTTCCTCCCGAACGCCCTTATAAAAAAGCCCCTCCCAGATACGACATATTAGATGATAAGAAATTAGAGGCGGTTCTTTCTGCATACCAGTCTGATATCCCACTAGGGATGCTCGAAGAGGAGGAAGACTTTAGAATCTCAGTGGCAGGTGCTCAAGAGAAAACGGCGCTCTTATTCGTTGATGAACAATGGTGCATCCCCAAAGGAAACACGCCCACCACTCACATTATCAAACTGCCAATAGGCGAAATACAACAAGCTAACGCGACATTGGATCTCAAAGAC
This sequence comes from Vibrio penaeicida, assembly GCF_019977755.1. Lineage (NCBI taxonomy): Bacteria > Pseudomonadati > Pseudomonadota > Gammaproteobacteria > Vibrionales > Vibrionaceae > Vibrio > Vibrio penaeicida. Next base: position 3,125,685 of record NZ_AP025144.1, read on the forward strand.
AGTGTAGAAAACGAGTATCTTTGCATTGAGCTAGCGAGAGCGATGGAATTCGCCGTTCCCAACATCAATATAATCAAAACAAACAACCTTAAAGCTTTAGCGGTAGAACGCTTTGATAGACGCTGGACAAAAGACGGAGCAGGCTTGCTACGCTTGCCTCAGGAAGATATTTGCCAAGTATTTGGTATGCCATCATCCATTAAATACGAATCTCAAGGTGGTCCAGGAATCGTGCAGATCATGGAGTTATTAATGGGTTCAAGTAACGCTCTAGAAGATCGCTATAACTTCATGAGGTTCCAAGTGTTTCAATGGCTCATTGGTGCGACAGACGGACACGCAAAGAACTTCTCTATCTATATTGATAAAGGAGGAAGCTACCGACTCACGCCATTCTACGATATTTTGTCCGCCTACCCATTACTGGGAGGAAAAGGACTCAATATCAGAAAGTTAAAGCTGGCGATGGGGTTGAAAGCAACGCAGGGTAAGAAGTATGAAATCAATAAAATCCTGCCTCGTCATTTTTTGGATACGGCTAAAGCTGTAAACTTTAGTCAGGAAGATATGCAAAAAATAATGAGTGAATTGAAAGACAAACTGCCTAACGCGATTGTTCAAGTAAAAAAAGAGCTACCAGAAGATTTTCCAATGCATGTTTCAAGCGCAATTTTCGACAATGCGATGAAGATAGCCGCAAGGATTTAGTGATGCATCAATAAGGATCCCACCAGCTCCACCAAACGTTTGGAAAGGGTCGCCTCGCAAGAGTTGACCCTTTTGGTTTTATGGCTTCGGTATCGTGCTGTTGGTGCTAAAACCTTCGCTGATTGCGGCAATATTCGACGCTGAATATCTTATCTTTCTTTAAGTTTCTCGGCTTCGAAAGAGGTCGACTCTACTCGCGTCAATCTATCTTCCAATAGTTCATAAATCGCCATTACTTCACCCCGCTCAACATATCAAAAATCACCCTCGCAAATTGCTTGGTTTTGTCTGGGTCAGACAGCAGTTGCATCATTTGTTCCTGATGCGCCTCGTTGCTGTTCATAATTGCATCATCAATCGCACGTGGGAAGTCGCCCGACATGGCTTGTTCACGGGTATTGTTAGCAATTTGGTTCATCACCGTTTCGTTCTCGGTCAGCTTGTCACGCACGGTGAAGGCATAGTTGATCATGTCTTTGTCGGTGAGATTATCGGTGACGAACACTTCGTTCAGTCGCTCGATGATGTGAGACAGGAATTCTTCTTTCTTATCCTTTGGCTTGGCGGTGCCAACATCGTTACTTGGCTGGAGTTTGTATTCAGGTGTGTTTTCCTTAAGCTGAATGTCCTGCTGGCGGATTTTTGATAAGCGATAGTGGCTCATGACCACGTTGCCCAGATCAAGCTCATCCTCTTCAATAACCTTCTCGCGCAGCATTGGGCGTAAGTGACGCGCAAACAGGCTCAGTTTCTCCAGCTCTATATCGTCGTAATCAATAATCTGCGACATAAACTCATAGAAGCGTACAAAGCTGCCTAAGTCCTTCTTGAAGATCTCAAGACGGTCTTTCTCTTGCTTACACTCTTTAAAAGCGTTTTCCGCGTTGGCGATTAATACTGCATCGCCTGTTTTCTTGGTGCGTTCAAACACGTTCTTGGCGTGAAGGTACTCTTCTACCGCAGAGGTATAACGCTTACGCCAACGATCAATGGCTGGTTTGCAGATATTGCTGATGGCTGCGTTTGATTTGTTCTTGGTGAAGAAGGCATCAACAAACTGTTCTACCTCCGACCAAAGGAAAATACCGCTGGAACGTAACTTCTCTGAGAGATCAAAAACCTTATCAGGGTCAGACACGTCCTCCAGCTCTGCCACTTGGTAATAAGGCTGGAAAGCATCAAGAATGTCCTGCGGGTCGTTGTAGAAGTCGAGCACAAAAGTGCCACATTCCGCTTTGCCCAAATAAGTACGATTGAGGCGTGAAAGCGTCTGTACGCACTCAACGCCCGCGAGCTTCTTATCCACATACATGGCGCAGAGTTTTGGTTGATCAAAGCCCGTTTGGAACTTGTTGGCCACCAGCATCACCTGATAGTCATCGCTATCAAATGCTTTGCGCATCTCTCGACCTTTAAGATCTGGGTTCATGTTGTGCTCGGTGAACTTTTGATCCATAAACGCGGCGCTGTCAGGGTCGGCATCGTTAAACTCCACTTCGCCAGAGAACGCGACCATCGCTCGAATACCAGCATAGCCGCTGTTATTTTTAGAAGAAGCAGAAACGTACTTATCAAATGCTAACTTGCAAGGCGTGCCTGCGCATAGCAAAGGAGCATAGCTTGCCTATGTGACTGAGCGAGCACAGCCACAACGCAGTTATTGGTGAAAAAGACCATCAGGAGTGCACCTCTTGCAGTAGCTTCATAATGTCGCCACTTACCGCATCCAAATCGGCATCAATTGCTTCCAGCGCACGCGGTGGTTGGTAAACATAGAAATGGCGGTTGAATGGAATTTCATACCCCACCACGCCAATCTCATTGTCTTTGTCATCACGCTTATCCGCGTTGATCCACGCATCAGCAACGTGTGGCTGCACTTCACGCTTGAAGTAGCTTTCAATTAGGTTTGATGTTGTCACTGACGGGTCAAGTGGCACGTTCTCGTTATCACGCAGGTCGCCATCTTGTTGGAACTCAACAACCTTACCTTTGTAGCCAAAAGCACCGTAAAGCGGTTGTGCGTCTTCTTTTAGCACTTTTTTGATCACAGGCTCGGCGTCTTGGTTCTTCCACGTTACCGCATCTATAAACTGTTTCTTCTGCTTGGCATCGAACTTGATGCTGGTGCTCTTGAGCGCACCTTTCAGTGTCAGTTCAAACTGATTGAAATCGTCGGATTGCTGGTGCTTTCCGCCAAGGTTAACGCCAACCGCAACTTGCAGGGCTTTCGCTGCATCCATCAAGGCTTTTTGGCTTAGCCACAGTTTGCTGTTCAGCACGTCTTTGATTTGCTTTTCTTTCAGCTCTGGGAAATCCGCTTTAATCAGCGCACGCACTTCGGCTTCTACTTCAATCAGTGTGCCATAACTGTTGTCATCCCATTCAGTGCCAAACTGCTCAAAGACAGCCTGCATCACTGCGTTAAATGGTTTAGGTGCAAAGCGCAGTGATTCCACAGCAACATCTGTGATTTGCGCAGACAGACGCAGCGGGCGCTCGATGGTTAAGCGACGGTAGCCAAACTCGTGGGTGTCGAAAATTTTACTAGCGAAGGTTTTTGGTGTTTCCGCTTTCGGGTTCACGGCTTGACGACCACGGCTCGACTTTTGCTCGGTAGGTTTGTCTAGGGCACGAGCGTCAACCACTTCAAAGTCACCAAAGGTGCGAGTGATGGTTTTGATATCGTCATCACTCATCACGTTGCGCTTTGAACCGAGAGATTTACGCATTTTCCCGCATAGGTTGGAACCATCGATAAGCTGCACTTTGCCTTTGCGTTCTGGGTCTTTCTTGTTGGTCAGAACCCAAACATAGGTCGCAATGCCTGTGTTGTAGAACATGTCGGTTGGCAGCGCGACAATGGCTTCAAGCAGGTCAGCTTCTAAAATGTAGCGACGGATTTCGCTTTCACCGCTACCTGCGCCACCTGTGAACAGCGGCGAGCCGTTCAAGATGATGCCAATACGCCCACCATCGGTGACTGGGTTATCAACGCTCTTCTCTTTTAGCGGAGAGATGGGGCGCATTTTGTTGATAAGGTGCATCAAGAACAGTAGCGAGCCGTCAGAAACTCGCGGTAAGCCCGCACCAAAACGTCCATCAAAACCGTCTTCAAACTCTTCCTTTATCTCTTTTTCGATCTTTTTCCAGTCGACGCCAAACGGCGGGTTAGACAGCATGTAGTCAAACTTGTCGGCTGGCAGTTGATCGTTAGATAAGGTGTTACCCAGTTTGATTCGGCTAACATCTTGCCCTTTGATCAGCATATCGGCCTTACAGATAGCGTAAGACTCTGGGTTTAGCTCCTGACCAAACGCACGCATCACCGCTTTAGGGTTGAGTTCGTGCACGTATTCCATGCCTGAAGAGAGGAAACCGCCAGTACCCGCGGTTGGGTCGTAGATGGTGCGAATTATGCCCTCTTTGGTGAGGGCTTCATCGTCTTCCATAAACACCAATGAGGTGGTCAGGCGCACGATGTCACGCGGGGTAAAGTGTTCACCTGCGGTTTCATTCGAACTTTCCGCAAAGCGGCGGATCAACTCTTCAAACACCAAGCCCATATCGTGGTTAGAAATGCTTTTGGGGCTAAGGTCGGTGGTGGCAAACTTCTTCACCACTTTGTAAAGCAGGTTGGCATCTTCCAGCAGACCAACAAACTCATCGAACTTGAAATGCTCGAAGATTTCACGCGCATCTTTGGAAAATGACTGTACATAATGGCGAAGATTGGCTTTTATATCGCTCTGCCCCATTTTGCCAAGGTTCATTGGCGAAGTATTGAAGAAAGAAAGGTTTTTGGAGCGATCTTTTTCATCATACGTTGCGCGTAACAACATCTTTTCACGTTGGTTTTCGTCAATAGGATCTTTGCCAGCGGAAACCATTGTTTTACTCAACGCATCAACCTTTGGTATTTCCGTAATTACCGATTCTTTACTTGGTTCAAGCACACACTCAAGACGACGAAGCAGGGTAAACGGTAGGATCACACGACCGTATTGAGATTGTTTGAAGTCACCGCGAAGCAAGTCAGCCACCGACCAGATAAAGGCAGCGGTTTGGGAGAAGTTGTTGTTGGTCATTAAAAAATGCCCTAAATAAAATACATATTAAATTGAGGGCATTATATCTAAGACAGTTGTGGCTGTCTGGTATCTGTCACGCCATTTCTGTGCTTTTTCACACTAACGAAAAATACCCGTTGTCTAGGGGCTGTGACCTTTCGCAGTTAAATTCCATTTGAAAGGTCAGCAGGCTACAAATACGCACCATAATGTTGCTGGAATAGCTTGAGCATATTGCGCTTGCGTTTATAGGTATTGGCTAACGACGATACCTCAGCATAAAAAGACGACAATGTTTCTGGGTGCGGTTTAAGCAAGGATTCAACGTGATTGAGTAACCGAATGGCGGCGGCGTACCCGTCGTTATTGGTCTGTTCAATCTGAACTACCACAGCACGCAAGTAGTAACTCAATGTTTGGGTTGGCATGTCTTCGACTATGCTGTCGGCCAATTTTAATAACACGTCCGATGAAACTCGGCGCGTTGCCACCCAATCGCACGCTTTGTGCCATTCCTCTTGCTCCATATAAAATTCTAATAAATCGTCGAGCCCTTTAAACACCACTCTTCCTCCTTGAGAGGCTGGGTAAGCGGCTTTTAAGGTTTGCTCTGCACGGGCGAGAAAGCCGGAATCTTCTATGGCGTAATTTTTTTTGAACAGAGCCAGTTGTTGGTAACGTGAGAACGCTGCACTTTGCTCGAACAGGCGGTTCCCTAACGCCCACGCGGAGGCGATTTCCCCTTGTTCGATATAGAGCTTGAATTGCATTTGATGACACGCTTCTTGCTCATAATTCGTGGCTATTTTCTTTGCTTTGGCTAACCAAAACTCCCCTTCTAAGGGTTCTTTATGGTCAATAAAGATATCCACTATTTCGAGGTAATCGCGGCATGTTCGTGCTATTTTTTGTTTTATTTCTACTACTTCTCGCCAGTCTGACGATTGTTCGATTAAGGGTTTGGCATAACGCCTAAGATTCCATGCCTCGTCATCTGTCTTTGATGCTTTCTCTATGGCTTCGCGGCATAACGCCAAAAAGTGAGTATTGTGCTGCCAAACTTCTTTGAAATGCTCTTCTATACTAGGGAACACATCAAATTCGTAACTCGTAAGGCGTTCAAACATCCATTGCGCTTTGACTTGTTCGCTCCAATTCAGTTCCGAGAATATACGGGGCATGTGTGAATTGATGAGCGCTTCGATTCCAAAGCGGTCGCCATTCGAATCGTCGATGTGTCCGAGCACGCTATTTAGCCGTTCCACGAGGTAAGAAATCAACTTCCATTGTTGCTCTGCCGTTAAGGCTTGCATAGATTCAACAATAATGGCCAGTTGATCTTCAGCTGCCATGAAATAGTCACTGCTCGCCCGCCAATCCCATATTTGCTCGCGTGGCAAGGCTTGAGTGATCCGTTTTTTCAATTCGCTATAACTGGCTGGGTTCTGGCGGAGGGTGATTGTCGTTAGCAATGTTTGCCACTTCCCTTCGTCTTCTTCAAGGTAATCGAGCAATTGTTCTAATACCGCATCTTCTCCCAAGCTCTTGAGATACGCTTTTATTATGGTGCGTTCATTCTCGGCACTCTGTACATCTTCATAAGCTTGCAGGCTAATGGCGAGAGCAACCGCGTGTTTGCATAACCTTTGATATTGCGCCGCTGGGCAATCGCATTCTGCCCAAATCGAATCACTCACATCGAGGCTTACGTGATAATCGTACGTGCCTTTCACCATCGCACTTGCCTTATCGCCTGTCACCTTGATCTTGCGTACTGCTCCTTTTTTCGACAACGCTATGCCCTTTTGTAATGTGCTGGCTTCACACAGTGGAATCAGGTCGGACAGTTCAATTGAGTTGGCACTTTTTTTGTTCATGGGGTTTCGATACTCCAGCGGGAAACGAGTTGTTCTACATTAAGCGAGTTATAAAAAAGGAGCAAGGTAGTAGGGTGTTGAAAAGTTTTAAGCGTTTTGTGAGGTATAAAGCGGGATGCATATTCGAGCGAAATCACTGCAATCCTATATCGAAAAAGTGTAGCCCTCACAAAACCATTAAGCTTACTGGTACTCAAGGTTCTCCTGCAGCTGAAAGAGTACACATCGTTCTGCCTCTGTACTATATGGAATATTTACCTGAATATATGAGGGGTACTGAAGAATGAACTTACTGGTGATATTTTTTGACGAGTTATTAGGGTTACAAAAAATAGAGCCAACAAATGCTGGCTCTATAGCTATTAGATTAAAAAAATTAAGAGCTACAAGTCAGCATAAACGTACCTATGCTGCTGTTATCGACTTCAACAGTGATTGGTGCAGTAAAGCCCGTTAAGTTACATGTCACGTTTAACGCATAAGACCCATCACCATTATCCGTAGTTGCTGCTGAGGCGAATACAGAGCTGGCTGTCGCAATCGCAACCGTGTGCCCACCGTGCCCTACATCGCTGCCATCAGACTGCTTCAGCACAACTGATATTTGACCTGAACCACCATTAGGTATGGTGACATTAGAGGTCATTTCCACATTCCCTACATCGACTTGAGTAAAGGCAACGCTCACGGTATTCGTTAAGTTGTTACCCCCTACGTTTGCGGTAATGACGTAATCAGTCGCCGTTGAGCTGTTAATAGTCGCGGTGTAAGTACCGTCTCCATTATCCACTACACTTTCAGTGATTCCAGAAGGTGAGGACGAGAGTGCTAACGTACCACCACTTTGACCATAATTTGAACCATCAGCCTTTTTCAACGTCACTGTTAACTGTAAAGCGTTGTTCACTTTGGTTGCAGAACTGTTTGCTGTAATCGTCGACTGAGCCAAATCGGGTCCTGCAGACGTAAAGGTCACAGACTGTGCAGCTGCTAAATCAATGCTATCCAGTTTTGGCGTGATTGTTACTGTACCTGCCGTTGTCGATGTAAATGCTTCAGTATAAATCCCGCCACCTTGATGCGTTGCGCCAGAACCATTCGCGGTGCCTGTAGTCGTAAAGCTCACCGTTCCACTCGCTGGGACAAAAGCTTGTCCTGCGTAATCCTTTAGTGTAACGGTTGCAGTAACGGTACTTGTGCCATCTGCATCTACACTGTTAGTACTTAGTGCAAGGGTTGTTTGGCTCACATCTAACGCTGCTGTAAAGGTAACGGTTTGAGCAGAGCTAAGATCCGTGCTGTCCAATCTAGGTGTTATCGTGACCGAGCCAGCGCTCGTTGAAGTTAAAGTCACAACATACACACCATCTCCTTGAGCTGTTACTGCGGAAGACGTTACGCTTCCATCTGTTACCAAGCTCACCGTTCCGCTTGCTGGTTCAAAAGCTTGTCCTGCGTAATCCTTTAGTGTAACGGTTGCAGTAACGGTGCTTGTGCCATCTGCATCTACAGTGTTAGTACTTAGTGCAAGGGTTGTTTGGCTAACATCTAACGCTGCTGTAAAGGTAACGGTTTGAGCAGAACTTAGGTCAGTGCTGTCCAATCGAGGTGTTATCGTGACCGAACCCGATGTTGTCGATGTAAATGCTTCAGTATAAACCCCGCCACCTTGATGCGTTGCGCCAGAACCATTCGCTGTGCCTGTAGTAGCAAAACTCACGGTTCCGCTTGCTGGTTCAAATGCCTGCCCTTCAAAATCTTTTAGAGTTACCGTGGCAGTCACTTCATCCGATCCATTCGCACTCACGCTGGTAGAGCTTAATGTATAAACCGTTTGGCTCACATCGAGAGCTTGTACGAAATCAATCGAGGCAGTATCAGAAATTGCATTACCATCAATACTTCCAGATATCACCACATTGCTGGCAACCGATGAAGATACATCCGCTGTATACGTACCGTCACCATTGGATTGAGTATTTTCAATCGTCACTCCATTTGAAGGAGAAGCACTAAGAGTTAGAGTTCCGGTATTACTCCCTAGTGAATTCCCATATTGGTCTTTTTCTTGAACAGTAATCGTAACTTTTTCCGTGCCATTCGCGTTTGCCGATGTCGCAGAGCCCGACAACTCAGTCTGTGCATAATCTACGGGCTCGTCCGTTGTACAGAAGGAATCGGTGCTTCTAAGCTTCATATCCACTGTCGCCGTTTGCGAGCTACTACCGACAAACGGAGTAGATAAGCGACCGTAGTACCATCGGTTATTTTCTCTTAAATAAGCTCTCGCATAGTAGTTTACCCCTTCAACAATCTTATCTAGCGTCGCATTACCATTGTCATTGGTGCTTCCTTGCATATACTGCGAATAGCTTTCATCATATGCCCAATAGCGGCTTAGAGGCGCGGGTTTCTGCTTGATAACCGTTTGATTGCTGTCCAAACAGACGAGTCGTGTATGCAAGGTTTGATTCACTGTCGGGCAAAGTGATAGGTCATTAATTTGAAGTGAGGTCAGTGAATCAGACGCTGTAAACTCTAATCTGCCTCGAGTATTATTGCCGTAGTAATACAACTTATATTGTGCGTTTTCAGTTAAATTCTGTAAATCTAACTCGCCATTCGTTACCTGTCCGCGCTGAATATATGAGTAGCCCTCATACAAATAATAACGCCCACTGTTTGCGCTTGCTGTCTTGGTTGTGTCCGTTGGGCAAACCAACTCCACACTTGGCTTAAGGTTTATTCTTGGAGGGTTCTTGATGTTTAAGTGCGCAGTGAATGACTTTGATGCATCGTTCGTTTTACCAAAACAGAAATCGTCGAGATTAACACCTTTTTCACCAGTTCCAACTGCGATACTTTGCCCATCCACTTCTATGGATGCCAAAAGACTGTTTCCGATGCTGTCCAATAAATCGAAGGTACCAGCAAAGGCAGGGACTCTCTGAATGTTCAATTTGTCTAAATCATTCCCCCACCCTGACGGCTTGTAGGCCCAACCGCCATCCTTACGAGCATAAGACAAGCGCAACCTCTGATTGTTGGGTTGTCCGTCTTTGTCTAAAACATCTACATCGAGCTTACATCTGTTTGTTCCATACCAATCAAGGTTGTAATAAGACAAGTGCGTTATCTTTTTCACCACACTAAATGTATTGGCGTTTTCAGCTGTAATCAGCGCTTCACCTTCATAAGACCATTTAGCTGTATTTTCGTTGTAGCTCCATAATGGGATGGATCCATCTTCCAACTTTATAGGTTGAGATGTGTTCGGGTGAACCGTACTTTTCGGTACTTCAAAGTTTAGGTTTATCCCATCGCCACCAAACTGAGAAACTTGATTTCCTAAGCTGTCTTTGATTTCGATGGCGACAAACCCTGCACTGATAAAGCTGAATTCAGAATCGTTATTTAAATCTGACGGTGTCGCCCCTTCAAGGCCACTAACCTGGAGCCCACCTGGGAACGCAAATAAAGGGTTGTTCGTGCTATTTGAAAGGTTTTTAGGATCAGCAGAAACCAAAACAGCAGATGCTTTTACCGCTCCAGTCGGTTCAAATGGATTCCCGTTACTATCAAAAAACTCCGTATTCGCGGGGATATCAATTGAAATCTGTGCATTATCAAGAATTTGCCCAGCCAGACTGGAGGTTGGTTTTATAGGCGTATTGATCACAACTTGCTGAGTAACTACATTCCCACTGAGCCACACGGTTTCTTCAGCAAACGCACCAGCGAAGTCAGAAGAAGTCGATTTAGGAAGGACTTCTACTCGGTTTTGAAGAGAAGTATCTGAAGACAAAAGATCGTACGTTGCCGCATTGGAGAAAAAACCATCACCCGAAACGACAAGACTCAAAGTGGCAGATGAATTGTCTTCTTTCTTTAAATTATCGGACTTTAGTGTTAGGGGTAAAAAGCCTGAAGATGGAATTTTCATATCACCAGAAACATAACTACCGCCATCCTTATAACCAGCCACAACTATCCCGTCAGAGTCGATGATAGAAATGTCTACATTGGTATCTTGCCCTTCCATTTGGAATTGTGCACTGACATCTAGCCCACCTACAGAATCTTGGTTTGCACCATTGTTCACAACAAGATGGATGGGCAGCCCACTCGTTATTGGCAAGCTCGTTTGAATAGGGGTAGAAACATTCGACTCACCACCGACTGTTGGACTTACATCATCATCGAAAATACACCCTGTTAGCAGTACCGTACTTCCCAAACACGCCATTGCCAATCGAGAGCGCTTAAACCTTCCAACTCTCTTCAATACATTTACTTTGCTATCCATAACCAACCTCATTTATTTTTGGACTATTCGCCATTTATTTATTAAAGGTTAGTTCAGCAATACCTAATAAAGCCGATAGGTTTGTATTTTTTTGATAATTATCAGCAATCTATGAAAAAAGAAATCTATAGAAATATCACTAACAAGTCATGAACAGCTGGCTCTCTTTTATATCAAATTTAAACATTGATCGTTAACATGAACTATGCAGCTCTAAATTCGGCTAGAAACCCGAACAGGGAAAGTCTGACCAATTTGAATGGTTTACCTATCCTGTGGCACCCGCTTAGAATGAGATTGGTCAACCCCGAAAGTGAATATATCTATGGTTTCCAAAAATAAACTGGTTCGTTTTAAGAGTATTGAAGTAGAAGATATTTTTGAAAAAGAGAGCGTGTTACTAAAACAAGTTCAATCTGGAGAGCTTTCTCAGGTATTGATGCTTTGGCAAGCCAAAACGGCCACATTGGTCTTGCCTTCTGGTAAGAAGTGGAAAGTAACTGAAGAGTTAACGTCGGGGTTGGATAACTTAGGGTGGCTTCTCATGTCACGAAAAACAGGTGGCGCTCCTGTTCCACAAGTTCCAGGAATTATTAACCTTTCTCACATCTATCATTGGGAAGAAGGCGTTCCCTACGACATTCAAAAGTCGTATCAAGATTTGTGCTTTGTCCTCACCCAGTTTTTTAAAGCTCTGGGCGTTAGAACCGATATACACGCCACGCCCCACTCCTATTGTGATGGCGACTACAACCTAAACATTAATGGAAAAAAAGTCGTCGGCACTGCGCAGCGAGTATTGCTCAAAAAAGACGGCGGAAGAGTTGTACTCTCTCAGGCATGTATTCTCGTTGATGCCATTATGGAAAGCATCGTCGCCCCCGTTAACCTTTGTAACACGCTGTGTGGGCACAGCAATCACATCGAAGCCAGTGTACACACATCACTGTTTGAGCATATAAAAGAGCGACCAAGCATAGACGCTCTCTACCAACAGTTAACGGAAGCTTTCTTAACTCACGCCTAAAGCGCTTAGGTTTCATGTTTAACAAAAGTCTAAATTTGTAGAATAGCTCGATTTATTTATGGCTATGAATTTTCATATTGAAACAATATGATACGGTTAGTATCTAATCTTGGATTTGTGTAACACACATACATCTTCGGTGTTGCATACAACGTTTAGATGGTAATTCCATAATAAATAAGGAATATCTACATGGCTTGGACACTCAACGACTTAGTGCCGGTACTTTCTAACCACGAAGGCTGGACAGTCGAAAACAACACTTCCTCTCAATCTCTTCTTATTCGAAATGAAGATGGTGTAGAGGCTTACCTCGCTGTTGCTGGCGAACAAATCATTGCTGAAGTTCTGCTTTTTGCAAAATCGTCAGTGCGTGATGTAAACGCCTTGAATGATGAAATCTTAAGAACCCACAAAATGTTCCCGCTTTCTACTATCGGCATTAACAACATTGCCGGTGACGACTACTATGTGGCGTTCGGTTCTCTTTCTTCTCAATCAAAGGAAGAGAGCGTGCTGATTGAGATAGCGACACTGTACCGTAATGTGGAAGCGTTCATCGACTTGTATGAAGAATTCTTAGGAGAAGCATAATGGGTGTATGGAAAAAGCTATTTACTGCGATTAAAGGTGGCGTAAACGAAGCTGCTGAAGAGGTTGCAGATAGCCAAGCACTTCGTATCTTGGATCAAGAGATCCGTGAAGCGAAAGAAGAACTCAGAAAATCAGACGAAGCGTTGGTTTCTCTGGTCGCGAAAAGAAAACTTGCTGACAACAAAGTCGTAGGTTTAGACGGCAGCATTGCAGAATACGAAGAACACGCCCGTAACGCCATGACAAAGGGTGAGCAAGAGTTAGCTCTTGAATGTGCAGGGCGAGTAGCAGAGCTGACCAATCAACGTACTACCGAGCAAAATTACGCAGAGCAGTTCAAAGCGTCTGAGCAAAAGTTACGCGAGAACATTGCCCAGGCGAAAGACAAATTGCGTCAGCTAGAGCAGCAAGTGGATGTGATAAAAGCCAATGAAGCAGTGCAAAAAGCACAAGCTTCAGTCTCATCGACCAACGTTGGTGCGAACAGTAAAATGACCACCGCCGTGGAATCTCTTGAGCGCATTAAAAATCGTCAAGCAGAGAAACAAGCTCAGTTAGAAGCAGCGGAAGAATTGCACGAAGCGCAATCGGGCAGCAGCTTAGATAAAAAACTGGCCAATGCAGGTATTACCGCGGGGGGTAAATCTTCCGCAGAAGACGAGCTTGCTCGTATCTTAGGCAAATAAAGGTACATTCCTCACATGACTGTGTGGTTTACATTAAAAAGGTGGGTATACGCCCACCTGTTTTCTCTAAGAACCAAAAGCTTACTCGGTTTAGCCGCTGGCTATGTGGTCATTTCATGGGCGTTACTCGCGTTTGCGGGCGAATCTGACCTTACATCGAGTGTCACCGACTTTTTGTACTACATTGTTGTGACCTCATCTACCGTTGGTTACGGTGATATGTCACCAACCACGCCAATAGGTCGTTGGATTGTGGCATTGTTTGTCATCCCGTTTGGATTGGGTTTATTTGCAATATCAGTGAGTCAAATTGGGGTTTTGGTCGTCACGATGTGGCGTGCAGGCGTATTAGGAAAACGGAGAGTAAACGTGGAAAATCATATTCTGTTGCTGGGTTGGAATGAGCAACGGACGTTGCACTTAATTCGTATGTTACAACATGAAGAAACGGGCAGAAGACGCATCGTACTTTGTGTAAAAGCCGACATAGAAAACCCGCTTCCATCTGAAATCGACTTCGTTAAAGTCAGTGCCTTCACAGACTGTAACGATATGGTGAAAACCAACTTGCCTGCCGCGAGTTGTGTCATCATCGATAACCCAGAAGACGACGTCACCTTATCAGCAGCCCTCTACTGCGCAAATGAAAACCCGAAAGCGCACTTACTGGCTTATTTCAAAGACGAAGCATTAAGTCGATTGCTTAAGCAGCACTGCCCGAATGCCGAGTGCATTCCATCGGTAGCCACCGAAATGCTGGCCAAAGCCGCTGTCGACCCTGGCTCGAGCGCCCTTCATCAAGAGCTGCTGAATTCAACACAAGGCATGACTCAATATTCAGTGGCATTTCCTGCCAATGCTTCTGAAACCCAAATCAGCGAGTTATTCGATTCCTTTAAAAAGGACTATCAAGCAACCCTGATTGGTATTGATAAAGGAACAGGTATTGAGCTGAACCCCAGCTTAGATTGTGTGGTATCCGCCGGTAACACGCTTTTCTATATTGCCGATGAGCGAATTGATAACTTCAGTTGGAAATAACCATGTTTGACTGGTTTAAGAAAAAAACAGAAAAAACCGAAGAAAAGCCCAATGCTCCCGAAGTTTTAGGGCTTAGACTTGGCGGTGCTTTCGAGTTGGACGACTTAAAGTTTCGCATGCTCGAACCTGAACTCACCATTGACGGCGCATCTCGTACCCAGCTGATTCAAGCCGTCGGGGAAGTGAAGCTCGATAGTCAAACAACACTGCTTCGATACTACACCGACGACGATGGATACATACAAGTATTGCTGAATGGCGAAGGCGACATTGGAGTATTAGAAGTGAAGCTCTTTTACTTCTATGAGACCAAGTCTATCGACCTAGAAACCACTTGGAACCGCTGGATAGAGACAGATTTGGTGCAGCCATCTCAGCAACTTGACGATCATGAGTTCACCAAGGTATGGGATAACGACCGCCCCGTCGCGATGACAGAAAAAACCTACCACAGCAACGGAAAGATATCGGAAACCGACCAATTCATTATGCTTTATGAACGCGACGCTACCCCCGATTTAGCTGAATCGCTTGTGATCTCATGCGAAGAAAGTTTCGAAAATGGTTCGGCTGAGCGCTGCGTTACCTATATTACAGGCGTCGACCTGTCACCCACTGACTTTACTGTCATTGGATAACACATTTACAAGGAATTTCATTCATGGAATTAGTGGCTCAATCCCTAGCGGGTTTAGTGGATTTCGTAACATACTTTGCGATTTGTATCGCCTTCTTGATCCTGTTTAAGCTGGTCTATATCCGCTTTACGCCTTATGACGAATGGAAACTGGTCAAAGAAAATAATATCGCTGCCGCAGTAGCACTTTCGGGCTCGTTTGTGGGTTACAGCATTTCGATCGCGGGAGCAGCATCTAACTCAGTTAACTTAGTCGATTTTGTTATCTGGGGAGTAGTCGCATTTATCGCTCAGTTACTTGCTTTTATGCTCGTTCGATTCATGTTCTTGCCTAAAATTTCCCAGCGTATTGAAGACAACGAAATCTCTGCCGGTATTGTGTTGGCAAGTGTTTCAATCGCAGTAGGTATGCTTAACGCTGCGTGTATGACTTACTAAGGAGCACCGGATGAAACGGAGTAGAAAAGTCATATTGCCATCCATGAAAAAGGATTGGCGACAAGCTGATGTCAGACCTCTCGTAGCGTTCATGGGGTTAGCCACCGTTACAGGTTGTTCGGACGATTCAACGGAAGCAGAAATCTTTAGAACCGTTGAAGAGTGTAGCGATGCCCACCCTGGGTATACCCAGCAATGCCAGACCGCGTACCAAGATGCGGCAGAGCTAGCGTTGTTATCTTCACCTAGATTTAACACTCAGGACGACTGTGAATTCGATTTTACACGCGGGTGTTTTCAGCCAGAATATCAAAATTGGTTCATCCCAGCTTTGAGTGGGTTTATGTTCGCTCGCCTTACCGACTCACACTACTATTCTCGCCCCATGTACATCTACCGCAGTGGCTGGTACAGCGACGATGGTATTTGGTACGGTTCAAGTAGCAGTAGTTACAAAAAACACAAAAAAATCAAAGTCAAAACAAACGACTTCAAAAAGCCGCCAACCGTATCTAAAACGATGTCGCGGGGCGGTTTTGGTTCTACCGTAGAAGCCAAATCCAGCTGGAGCAAATCCTCTGGTTCTAAATCTTCTTCTCGCTCAAGTGGCAAGAAGTCAGGATGGGGCGGATAACTTCATACCATCCAAGTAGGGGGGCAAATCGTCCCCTACTTCTTTTCGCTTTTATTCATCATTAAGGTCGATAGACCTTCCATCAAAAATCTGGCGCGATACCCCTGATGCTAAGAATCGATACCAAAGAGCGCGCAAATTGGCGTGCACTTGCAAAAAAATACGGCTTTGGCTTTCACAGTATGTACGACGACCCGTATTGGGATGAGCGAGCGTATTACCAATTTACGCTCGAGCAGATCGAACGAGACATCGAAGAGCCAACCGAAGAAATCCACCAAATGTGTTTGCAAGTCGTCGACAAAGTGGTGAACGACGAAGAACTGCTCGCGAAATTTCAGATCCCAAGCGAGATGTGGGACAACGTTCGAACGTCGTGGCGAGCCAATGAACCTTCCTTATATTCGAGGCTCGACTTTGCCTATTCAGGGAAGGGGCACGCAAAGCTTCTGGAAAACAACGCAGATACACCAACCAGCTTATACGAGACAGGGTTTTGGCAGTGGGTTTGGTTGGAAGAAAAAGTTAACGCAGGCGAATTGGACAGGCGCTCCGACCAATTTAATATTCTACAAGATTACCTGATAGACCGATTCCATCAGCTCGCCAAATCTCAGCCCGGTCAAACGCTGCATTTCTCGTGCTGTAAAGACACAGAAGAGGACAGAGGAACGGTTCAATACTTAGAGGATTGCGCCAAAGAAGCAGGGCTCTCGACAGCGTTTGTGTTTATAGAAGACATTGGCTTGAACCAACACCACGAGTTCACGGATCTGAAAAACAGCCCGATCCGTTGGATGTTCAAACTCTACCCATGGGAATTCATGTTCAATGAGGAGTATGCCCAACACCTTGCGGAAGCGAAAGTAAACTGGTTGGAACCTATGTGGAAATCTGTTTTGTCTAACAAAGCATTACTTCCCATGTTATGGAAAATGTTCCCAAACCACCCTAACCTGCTGCCCTCGTACTTCTCGGATGACCCTCAAGCAAATACTTTGAAAGACTACGTTGTAAAACCAATCTTCTCACGCGAAGGGGCGAATATCTCAATCTTCAAAGACGGAAAAGAAGTGGCGACAGCAGATGGACCGTATGGCGAAGAAGGGGCAATCATTCAGGCATACCATCCGCTCCCCGTATTCAATAACTGTCACACTCTTGTCGGCAGTTGGCTCGTCAACGACCGGGCAGCAGGCATGTCGATCCGAGAAGATGATTCACTCATCACCCAAGACTACGCTCGGTATGTTCCACATATCATTTTGTGATTAGAGAAGAAGAAAAAGCGCCTATTTTAGGCGCGTTCAATTAGAACAACTCGATAGAGGTTTCATCTAGGAATAGGTTAATTTTAATATCTTTGACAAACTCTTCTACTTGGCGGTCTAATTCATTTTGTTCTTCTTGAGAAATGATTCTTCGAGTAACTCGCTTTCCCTTATCATCAAATACTGTCGCCCCATTAACTTTTACACTTTCGATTAGAAAAATCTCGTCACTCATTTTCCTTCCTCCCAGCTCACCCCAAAGTTTATTATAAAAATAAGTTTTCTCTAAGTCTTTATTATCACTATCATCTAGAAAATATTTATTTAAGAATGCTTCTGCTGCATTCGGATAACCAAGGCTCAGTGCTTTATATAGCCACTTTTCGGCTGAAATTGGATCGGTATCTTCAGTATAATAGTATAATGAAACCATTGCTGGTGCGTACCCTTTATTAGCCGCCAACTTGAGATAGCTAATTTTTTCATCATCCGAATCCCAGTACCGACTGTAATTAAAGTACCGGTAACCACCATTTTTTGTCGCTTCTCGCGCTATTTCTTTATAAATTCCGCTACGGTAAAATGGAATGTATTCCCACCAATCTCTTCGACTTATATTAAGTGCGTATAGTGCTTTTCCATTACCATTTTTGGCTTGATCTTCCCAAGCTTTAATTGCTTTTTCTTCCCATGTATCATCACACGCCCAACTTAAATACGAACAAGGTGAATGCATGTAGAGCTTATTTTCAAACAACATAGCCATTGCCCATGGGCTTCCCATTTCCGCTGCTTTTAAAAACGTATCACCTGCTTCAAAATGTTCGCCATTCTTGTATTGCACCACACCTAACCAATAGGTGGCGTAGGCGCTGCCTTTTCGGGATTCCTCTAAGAGTATTTCTTGTGCTTGGGTGTACTCTTTTTGATTAAAAAGTCGAATTCCTTGTTCTATTGAATCGGTTGCCCAAGAACACAGTGAAATGAATAGTAACAATATAGAAAACAATGATCTCATAATAAAAATCAAGCGCCTAATTAGGGCGTTATTACTAAAGATATTTTCTTGGTTCAATCTCATCAATATAAATCACAGGGGTGGATGTGCTTTTCATTTCTTCAAATAAACTTTTGGCTTTATTAATCTCTTCTTCAGTGAATTTATCACCAGAATCAAGATATCTGTGTTCAAATTCCCAAGTTCTTACTTTACCGCCATACTCATTTTTATAGGTATTTGAAAGCATAGAAAAAGCCAAACTATAAATGAGTTTGTCTCTGTCATTTCTATAATTTTCGCCATAATAATCTAAGATAGCTAAGTCCTTATTCCCAACGAGTAACATATACTTTTCATAGATCTCTTTCTTATACTCATCAGAAAACTCTCGTTCACCATAGTGAAGCATTAAAATTGCACGAGGATAGTTATGATGTAAGATAAATCTAAGCAAATCATTCTCAATTTTTGTCCGTTCTATATCGCTTGCATCATAATAAGGAAAGGCCACTTCCATTAATGGTCTGAAATAATGATTTTTTGCACTTTCTATAACCACTTCAACGGCTTCGTTAAAGTCTTCCTTAGAGTTCCAACCTCGATATCGGCTCAATGCAAAACGCGCTTTGTAGTCTCCATTGGCTGCTCGTTCTTCTAGCAGTTTTTCAGCAAGATCGCCCCACTCTTTACTGCAATGCCTGCCCATAAAACGTTGGCACTCTTCATTGTCGCCGTCTAATTTTAGAGCTGCATAAGGGTTACCTAGTTTGGCTGCCTTTTTAAATAAGGTCGCCCCATAGGTTCCTGAAAAAGCACCGGTGGAATAATTGATCTCTGCCAACCAAAACATGGCGGTGGTGTCACCAGCCATAACCAATGGCTCTAGAAGTTCTTGAGCTTCATCCCACCGCCCTTGCTGTACTGCCAGTAATGGCTCGTATAATTTGTCCCCTGGTCGGTAGGCACTAGAAATATATGGGTCTTTATTTGTAACTCCAACATATTCTCGACTATTTAGAAGCCTTGAGTAGACATGTGAGTTCTCTAACTGATTTATTTTAAATTCAGTTGGCAAATCCTTATAATATTTCCTACCATACATGAAAGCTAAAAATAGAAAAACAAATACAATAGTTGTAATGATTGTATTCATTACTATTTTTTTTATATTGTACTTCACGTGATTTCCTCCCAAGATTTATCCTCTCTATATATACTTCGAAGTGTATTACTCTTTTCTTTAACACTCTGCTTGCTATTTTCAGTTGATTTCTTTACAGCTCTGTAATGAATATTTCCATTTGCGTCTACGTATCTAAACAATGAAAATCCTGAGCCTATAACTTCCATCGCGTTAGCCATACTTTTTTTAATAAATTTAGCATCTTCCTCAGCTACAATTATTACATTTTCACCTTCATCATTGAGAATATTTTTTTCAACCTCTATTGAAGATATAAATCTATCAATTCTCTGCCAACTGTCGGCCAACTTTTTCCATTGAAGTAAAGGCGCTTCATTTTCTTCCAAATTGGAGTCCATCCTTATAAGCGCTTCTTCTAATTGCCGACATACTTTGTGGTTATTCTCTTTGTTTAGTACCGAAGGTTTAATCCAGTCAAATAATTGAGCCAACGCTTTCGCCATATTGAGTTTTTCTAGAAATCTTTTCTTTTCCTCTTCAACTGATTCAAACCAACCCTTTTCTTTTGCGTTAATCAAGCAAGAAAACAGGTTACTTAGCGTCTCTGGTGGTAAGTTTTTCACCCAAGCCTGTGTACCTTTTTGAGACTTATCCAAAATATGGCGAGCGATGGTGGGCGCATAATCTTCTTGTAGAATATCGAATTTGTAAGAGTTATAGGATGTGGCAGGAAGTAAAAGCACTTCACCTAATGTGAGCCCGAGGCAAACCGCTAGAGTTAGTTGTTGATTCAGCTCCTCAAATGCCTCATTTTTACCGTGTTCGTCCTTTTCACCAAAGAATCGAATGTATCGAAAGCCTGACTCTTTCAAAATACTCAGCAAATGCGCTATAAATCGGTCGGCATTAATGGCATTGAGTGCGAACGAGAACTTTCCTGAAACACCGGGACCACAAACCACTTTTGCCGCAGCAATGATGGTAAGTACGCCGTTATCCAGCACCAAACGAAATTCACCTGAGAAACCGATTCCGTAATTGCCCGCTAACTGTGTGCCTACACTGCCGAGCTTTAGTGTACTCCCTTTGTGTGCGACTCCTGAAATAGTCACTGTTGGTGGCCGCCAATAAACGTCGGCATTTATTTTCCCCCCAGCTTCAACACCTGCAAAAAGATCAACCTTGGCAGTAGCCTGTGCAACACCTTTTGGGATTTTCATATTGGTATCATGCACTCTTGCTGAGGCATGGGCATTTACTTGCTCGTTGTAGCTCGCGACATTAAACGCTTGTCCTCGAACGCCAATACTTCCTTGCTCCGTCGTTGAAGGACCATAGGATAGCTGAGCAGACAGATTACAACTTGCGCCTATTGTCCCATACACAGTGGCAGAAACCTTCATAAACAACTCGCCGCCATCGAAAATCCTTTCTTCTACAGCATCTTGTTTAGGCAATTTAGCGATGTATGGAATACTTAATCGAATACCTTCAACATCTTTGGCGGGCTGTTTAGCATCATTATTTAAAGGAAACCAAGTAGCAAAATGTAACTGACCGCTCAATAAATTGAGACGCATACCTATTGAGGCTCCACCAGTGAGGTCTCGGTTTACATCAACTCCTGTCACTTGCGTTGCAGGCAAGTTCAACGTAGCTTCAGTGCTCGAAGTGAATCGGAAAAACTGTGCTTGCGCATTGGCGATGTAGGCTGATTTCTCTTCATGCATACCGCCTTGCCAATGATAAGAATCCTGCCAGAACGCTTTTGACTCAAACTTGTCAATTTCTAATTTTAAGTTCAGTTTAGGTCCTGATAACGATGACAAAGCTCCATTTTTTATTGCCTTTAAGGCGTCTCCAAGTGTGAGCTCCGGCGCGAGTATAGGGTCTACAAGCCCGACCTTTTCTGTTACATCTTTTACGTGCCCTTTTGCTCTCGCTATTTCACTTTGCGAAGAAGGAATAAACCAGCTTGGTCCTCTTACCCAATATACGTTGCCGTCTGAAAGTAGAGAACATTCCACGACTTGTAAATCTGCTGCCCCAGAATCAGTCCGAAATAAACCTATACTCTTTCTACTTGCGACAAATTTTGTTTCATCCCATAAAACCTGGAATGTTTTTGGTACGGTATCTCGGTTCATTCTATCCAAGTAATGATTACTTAGCTCACAGCCCTCCTTTCCTGCTCGCTCTTTCGCCATATTCTTCAAGTTTTCTAGGCGAGCTTTTGCAATTGCTTTCACCCAAACAAATTCACTGAATATATCTGGAATTGTGGAAGCAGTACTTCCCCCTTGATTAGCAAGAACCGATCTTAAATCACCAAGCCACTCAGCCAATGTTGCATCAATGGTTTCGATAACCGCTAATGTCGGATAATAAGACCAGTTAACTTGTTTCGATTTCTCTTCAATTAGGTTCGAGCGTACTTGCGAGTCGACACCTCTTAGGCTTTGTAAGCCCAACTCCTGAGTTAGCGCCTCGCGAACATGTTGTTCATTTTCGATCTCAATCGGGACGGCTTTGTCTGAAAACCAAGCGTTTTCTCTATAATGTTTGTAGTAAGAAGAGTTGTTGAGGAAATTGGGTCCAAACTGAGTGCCACTCCCTCCAAACAGTTCATCTTTGGTAAGAATTTGCTCTTTGATAAGATAGCCATAAATATTGAGCTTATTCAGTGACTTAATAAATGAATGATACGCTCTTACTTTTTGAGGCATTCCACGAGTGATAGGTGTTTCACTAAAAATAAAATCGGCGGTTTCTTTCGCGTCTTCATTCCAGAACTTTTTGTATTTTATCAATGCAGTAGCGTGAGAATTTAAAGACATATCTTGGTCTTTGTAAGGCCTTCCTCGAAACAGTTGTTTTACTCTGGCTGCGATGTCCTTTTGTCTTTCACTGGTAAAGTATTTTAGGTTTGTGTCGTAGACAAATGCAGTTCCATCATCACTTTTTTTGGTTTTGGCGCTTCTTTCAGCTAGGTATTCCAACCTATCTATTTCATCTTCTAAGTGATCAACCAATTTTGCTTGTACACGCCAACGAGCTTTTTCAATTAGGCTGATTTTTTTCTCGTCCTCAGCAATCCAGTCTAATATTTGACCCACTGGTGGCGAAATGTAAGGAAGTGCTTTAAGAAAATACTGCTTTACATTTTCCCACGTAATGCTTCTGTCTAAAAAGCTGTCGTAATCCAACCCTTCTTCTTCAGCAATATAAATAACATAACCCGCTTCACCATTTTTAGCGTACTCCGCCGCCCCTGAACGCAATGCAACCAGCTTTCGAAGTACATCTCTATATCTTTCTTTGTCGTTAGCGCTTTCCAAAAAAGCTTCATGAGGTGCGGTTTGAAATTTTGATAGAAGACCAAGCTCATTCATTTTTGAGAGTGTTGCTTTAGAGTCTTTAGATACCGATTTACTAAGCAGATCTTGTTCTTTTTTTATGGCATCTTGTGCTTTTTGGGTAATCGCATACCAATATGGGTTTCCGGTACTCGGGTGGGCAGGTACATAGAGGATATCAACAAAGTCTGCCGTTTTTTCAGAACATATTTCATTACCACATGCCCGTTCTTTTGGTTCATCTGGGAGGGGAGTACGTTTCTCCGCTTCACCAGCATTACCCGCTTCAACGGCTTCTTTTGTGAGTGAATAAAAATCTGAGTACTTGAGTTGGTTGCTGTTAAGTTCTTTTACAATATCGACACTTAAGCCAAACTTTCGAGAAATTAATGAAACTGGATCATTGTTTTCAATTACGCAAATGTCTTTTGTGATTTCCATTTATATCAATTCCAAAAAGTAGCTAGAATTTAAGTTCAATATTTCGTCATTTGAATTGGGCTCATCGACTTCTTTTCCCTGGTAAACCTTAAGTTCTTTATCTTCGTTTACCCAACCTATGTATTGACAAGGTCCTAAAAGCGTATCGATATCACTTTGGGCCATTTTTCCAATTGAAGAATTCCAGAATTTACTTGAATAGAACCTAAGCAACGTTTTCTTGCTGTCGATATTCACAACCATTAATGACTGGAGGTGTTTAAAAATACGATATGGTTCAACTTCAACATTTGCGGAAAACATGACGCTACTGGTGCGAAATGCAAAGTCGTTAAAAAGCTGCTCAGAAATTCCTTCTGCACCAAAGTATTGGAATATGACAGGGCTTTGTTCTCTGAATTCTTGAAGAGGACTTTCATCGTAGAGCTTAAAGGCTTCTGAAGTGGATTCATGGAGATAAATTTGTTCCTCAATATCAGGAACTCGAATAGCGTCGACAACTATCCAGTGATTAAGGGCATCATTTGCCATCAGTGCTTTGAGTTTATTCACTTACTTCCTCCAAGCTAACAGCCATTACCACAATATGGGCAATGTCCACCGGAAGAACGGTTGCAGAAAACAGCGGTCAGTTGGTCAGCCACTGCAAGCTCAACAAGTGTTTGTACGCTTACCCATTCTCCAGCACTAGGCAACTCTCGGTTATCGTCTTCAGGACTACGATTGGCTTTTGAGGCTCCAGAAGACCCACCGTTCCCCATTGGACCACTGGCTTTTTCCCCAATCAAAACCGTCGGGTTACCAGAAGCTACGGAGCCACCATGTGATGTGCCATCGCCCTGACGAGCTGCTGGTTTGCCATTGATAAATACGCCAGAAGAGCCTGCGGCTATGCTGTCGGGAGGACCAACGCAAACACACATATCTCCTTGTCTCGCTGCTGGCATACCACCAACAAATACGTTAGGTGATCCAGCGGCAACTGGTCCCCCTACATGTGGAACTTTCCCCGTTACAGCAGGGCAAGTATGAGCAGAGCCTATATGTGCAGCTGGTTTTCCCATTATTTTTCCTTCGCGCAGCCTACCGGAGAGCCATTAACTTTTTATTGTTAACAAACTCAATATGAAACTAACCACTTATTTAGCGCGCGAAAATAGCATAGAGGTTCAAATCTCTCAATTAGATACACCGTTCCATATGGCAGTAGATTGATTTCTGCCGCATTTTTACACAGAAGGCTATAACTCTTTAATTCGAAAGATCTTATTGATAGATATATGATGAAAGAGGGTCTGAGTTTAGGGAAAAATTAGAACCCAAATAGCTCATATATTCTAATTTATTAACATTCGAGTACTCTAACGCTGGTTATAATACCTACCTATCTCCTATGTCTTCGGTAACACTTAAATGGAAAACTCTGCTGGCTCGGATCAAAAAAGCCCACTCCCTTTAGCTTCATCTTCTGCGCAACTTTCGTCTTCCAAAAAGATATGGATAACGCTATTGGTTGTTGCTATCACGGTACTTGGGTTTGTGCGTGTTACCGACGAGAAAGCTCATGAGATGGTAAATGAAAGCATGCTGGTGGCAGGGGCCAGTTTTGCGACTGCCCGTACGTTAGATGCGGCAATTTCGCTTGTTAAAAGTGCAGAAGTGTCCGTTGGTGTGGCTTCCGTTACGTTGGGTCAAGTTCTGAACCCTGTGAGTGACTTAATCGACAAATTTGCTTGGGTGATGACACTCGCTGTCGGTTCTTTGGCTTTACAAAAAGTCTTGTTAATCATGATGTCTTCCCAGCTTGCCAATGTACTTTTGGCATTTTGTGCTTTGGGGTTATTGTTGTCCATTTGGTCCCCCATTATGCAGGGCTACAAGAAGCAATGGTTCTCGGTGTTTAAGTTTATGGTGTTGATCCGGTTTGCTGTGGTGATTTCCCTTGGTTTAAACATCATGGTAGATACGCTATTTTTGGATCAACAAATCGAGTCCCGAGCCACTTATATCGAAGAAGTCACCGCACTTGTTCAACAAGCTTCTGATCCTTCTGCATTAGAAAAGCCAGCGGAGGATTCCAGCTTCCTCGGTTCAGTCAGACAAGAGTGGGAAAGCTTAACTGGTAAGCTACGCTCTCAAACCGAACGGCTCGACTTAATACAAAACAGTGTGGAAGATTCAATTATTAGCTTAATGGAACTTATCGCTCTGTTCTTGTTAAAAACGGTTTTACTGCCGTTAGGGTTTTTAATCGTATTTAAAAACATCATTCTGAGCAAATCTATTAAGCTCCTCTAAAATTTAGAATAAATAACAATAAGTTACTGATAGCCGTTATCTCTAATGATAATTTAAGTCTTTTAATTACTTTCATTTTGAACACTGTTTTATTAGTATTAAAAAATCAACAAATGGATAGTTGGACGACAAAATGGCTTTTAGGATTCTCTCTAGTGATGTGTATCTCCCCCAATACCCTTGGAATGGAGATGATTTTGACCTTTACCTTGGATTAGAAAAAGGAACCTGTAGAAGTAAATACGCTGTCGGTAAACGTTACATAGCCTCAGGTGAAGAAAGCGCTCTTTTTATGGCAACGAAAGCCGTTAAAGGTTGCTTAGAAAAGGCAGACATTTCGCTTAACGATATTGACCTTCTTATTTATGCCAGCGGTACCCACCACCAATCACTTCCTTACGATGCCGCAGCCGTACTGTCGCAATTACAAGCACCTCCTTCCCTAGCCAGTTTCGATGTAAACAGCACGTGTTTGTCGTTTTTATCTGCACTTGATCTGGCGAATTGCTTATTTAAAGCCAATCGCCACCAGCGGATTTTGATTGTTTCAAGTGAGCTAGGTTCTGGTATTACTTTGAATAAATTCAAAAAACCAAGGCCAGAGGTAGCGACTTTGTTTTCCGATGGCGCGGCGGCTTATTTGTTAGAAGCCAAGCCTGACGCCTATGGTTTTCACGGAGCGCTATTTGAAACTCATCATGAAGGTTATCAATGCTGTCAAATTAAAGGCGGCGGCAGTAACGTGAACCCGCATAAAACTCCTTACGAGGATTACCTAGCCGCTTGCCAGTTTGAAATGGATGGTAAATCTCTGTTTCGCCATATTGTGAATGTCATGCCTAAATTTCTACAACGCGGCTTGGCTCGGGCAGAGTTAACCAAAAACGATATTGCCTTCTTCCTACCGCATCAAGCTAGCTACCATGGGATGGTAAAACTGCCCAAATTAACGGGATTCGACGCAGAGAAAATCGTTAATAATTTCCATGAGCTAGGAAACCAAGTGGCCGCGTCACTTCCTATTAACCTCCACCTACTGCGAAACAAACACGCGGGCAGCGATAAGAAGGTGCTTATGGCTGGATCGGCGGCTGGTTTGTCTCTTGGAATGGGGGTCATCACACTATGAAGATTTTGGTCACGGGTGGGACGGGTATGCTTGGTAACGCCATTATCCGTTTGTACCACAAAAAACACGCCCTACGATTTTTAGGAAGAAACCTGAAGATTGCCGCTTCACTCGAAGAAAACTACAACGCGTCGGCTTACCTCGGTGATTTGTCGGATAAAGAAATGTTGCGCCAAGCCTGTCATGGCGTCAATGCCATCATTCATTGTGCCGCGCTTTCAAGCCCATGGGGAAGCTATGATGATTTTTACCAAGCCAACGTTTTGGGCACTCAAAACCTGCTCGATGCGGCTTTAAAAGAAGATGTCAAAACCTTCATTCATATTTCCACCACCAGCGTGTACTTTGATGAAAGCGATCGCTGGGCAATAAAAGAATCAGACCCTGTCGCCAATCCGTTTTGCAACGACTACGCCAAAACAAAATATCAAGCCGAGCAATTAGTGCAATCAACGCCTACCGACCTTAAAAGTATCATCTTAAGACCACGTGGTATTTTTGGCCCCAACGACCGAGCTATTGTGCCTAGAATCATGAAGGCAATTCGAGGAAATACGCTGCTCATGCCTTCTAGTCGGAACCCTATTCTGGATCTTACTTATGTGGATAACGTCGCTGATGCCGCCATTCTGGCTTGCGAGAATGCCAAGAATATTGAATCAGGTTCCATTTTAAATATCAGTAACGACGAACCAAAACCCGTTTTGGATATTCTACATAGCCTATTTCAACAAAGCTCACATCACCAAGGAAGCAATACCCGTGTCAACATAAAAGGTCTTCCGTATTCATGGCTTTTACCTATTTTGACCGCTAATGAGTGGATAAGAACAAAACTACCTAGTAGACCAGAGCCAAAAATAACGCGGTATTCTGCTGGGTTATTCCACTACCACCAAACCTTGGATATTAGCCGAGCGAAAGAATTGCTTGGCTATAAACCACACGTATCAATAGAAGAAGGGATTCAGCGTTATGTCATCTGGTCTAAAAATCAAACTGTTTGAAGGTGGGCACTGCGTTCACCCAGGTTTTGTTGTTAAACCCGGTAGTGGCATAAAACCCCGAGCCTTTCCTGCTGCGGTTGCCGCTATCCATCACCCTACGCAGGGCTACATGCTCTTTGATACGGGTTACCACGAGGCGTTTTTTCAACGAACTCGCCCATTCCCAGAACGTTTTTACGCGTGGACGACGCCTTGTCATTTTCATCAAGGTGACGGTATTTTGGAGCAACTGCACAAGGAAGGCATAAGTAAGACCGACATCAAGCATGTGGTGTTGTCGCATTTTCATGCCGACCACATTGCGGCAATTTGCGAGTTCGACGACGCCGAGATTCATTGCCACCCCGATGGTTTAAACGCACTGACTCAGTCAAGCCGAGTGGGCGGTGTCCGCAAAGGCTATTTAAAAAAGCTTCTTCCTGACTCGGTAAGAAGTAACATTCGTACTCATTCAAACATCACACAGCCAATAGGCGATGTATTACCTGAAGCAAACGACATTGATCTTCAATGCCAAGATTTATTTGGCGATGGGTTGCTGTTCTTAGTTTATCTTCCAGGGCATGCTGCAGGGCAAGTAGGGTTATTAACAAAACTCAATAATAACTGGGTTTTCTTGTTGGCTGATGCTTGCTGGCTTATTGAAAGTTTGTCTGAGAACGTCAATCAACACTGGTTAGCCAATATGCTGTGTGATGATGTTGGCGCGTATAAACGAACGCTGAACGAGCTCCGTAAGTGTTACCATCAACTAAATCACATAGTTGAATTTGTGCCTTCACATTGCTCCGACACCATTGACCGACTAAAAGAAAAAGGGTGGATGTCATGATCACCTTATTGAATCATTTTATCAAAGCGCGCTATTCACGCTTTCAATCTCGCGAGCAAGTGAATGCGTGGCAGCAGCAGCAAATTCAGACGCACTTAGACTGGGTATGTGAGCATTCCCCATTATACCGTGGGCTTAAAGGGCTCCCATTGGAAGCGTTTCCCATTATCAATAAATCCTTCATGATGGAGAATCTTTCACGAATCAATACACGAGGGTTGGATGGTGAGGAATTGATGGAGCGAGCGCTCACTTGCGAATCGACACGCCAATTTAGTGAATCTCGTGTTGGAGATGTAACGGTTGGTCTGTCTTCTGGCACTTCAGGGCAGCGCGGGCTCTTTCTTGCCGACAGCAAAGAAAGACAAATGTGGGCGGGCAATATCCTTGGCAAGCTTTTACCCAATGTTTGGCAAAAACACCGAGTCGCCTTAGCGCTACGAGCAAATAGCCCACTTTATACCACCGTTAACCGGGGACCTATCCAGTTCTTTTTTGCAGACTTGATGAAGCCCACTCACGAGTGGATGAAAGCATTGGATGATTTCCAGCCCACATTGCTCATTGGAAGCGCCCAAGCCTTGCAGCTTTGTGCCGAATTCAGCGGCAGTTTTGGATCCCCAGCCATCTCACCGCAACGCATTATTTCAGGCGCAGAGGTGTTAACCCCAGCTGATAAACATTTCATTCAAGAGAGATTCAAAGGTGAGCTTCATGAAGTGTATCAGTGCACAGAAGGGTTTCTGGCTTGCACCGATAACCATGGACAAATGCGCTGGAACCAAGACATTGTTCATATCGAAAAGCATTGGCTGAACCAAGAAAGAACCCACTATAGCCCTATTATTACCGACTTTAGGCGGCGAACTCAGCCTGTTATTCGCTACCAACTGGACGATATTATTGAAGCAAAAGATGATGATGGCGTATTTGAGCCTATTGGATCAATAGCAGGGCGGTGCGGCGATAAGCTCCTACTTACTCGAAACCAATTTCCGGCACATGTTCTGCCAGATCTTATCTATCGAGCCATCACGTTAGAGATCGCAGGCAGGGTCGATTACCGAATTGTTCAAACCGATCTCAACGAGTTAACAGTCGAAGCACTGCCTCAATGGCATCACAAAATAAAAGCGGCATTAATGGGTCTATTTAATTCACTGCAGTTAGATGATGTAACCATTGAATTTGGTCACGCACCAGAGTGGACCCCTTCTAACAAGCAAAGACGTGTGGTCAACCTCTATGCAAAATAATCCAATGCGCTTTCTTGTCACAGGGGCTCGTGCACCTGTCGCCTTTGAATGGGCTCAAACATTACTAAAACAAGGACACCAAATTTACCTTTCGGATTGCACACGATTTCCGCTAGCTCGATACACCAAAGGCGTATCCGGTTACATTAGAACCCCCGCTCCAAAAACCGATTTTAGTGGGTATCGCGCGGCTATTTTGGAAGCCATTGACCACTTTGATATTCAAGTGGTGATCCCAACTTGTGAAGAAGTGTTTTACTTAGCCAAATTCATCAATGAGCGACCAAATGTGAATGGCTTTATGCCTCCGCCCGACTTGCTTTATGCACTGCACAACAAGAAAGACGTTTTTGGTTTGCTAGAAAACCTGCCTAGTGTAAAGCGCCCCACTACCCAATTGATCACCGACAAAAAGCAAATCGATATCGATTCTAATTCAATTCTTAAACCGATTTATTCGCGCTTTGGCACGGACATCATCCGTGACATTAGTATTGAAGCGATCTCTTCGATAGAGGTATCCAAGCAATATCCTTGGGTACAGCAGCAAAAACTGTCGGGAGCACCTCTGTGTCTTTACGCGGTTTTTGATCATGGAAAACGTATCGAACATCAATGTTACTTACCCAAATATTGCTTAAATCATTCCGCCGCAACCTATTTCGAGCCCACGGAAGATGCCAGAATTTCTCGGTTTATTGAAGCGTTTGGTATTAAGCATAACTATCATGGACAAGTCTCATTTGATTTCATGGAACATAGCGGTGACGTCTATGTGATTGAATGCAATCCAAGAGCAACCAGCGGTTTACACCTTATTGGGGACCTTCTTTTGTGGAGCAAAGACGAATTCACCTCAAAGAAAACATCAGCGTTGAATTCCCCAAAAGTGAGTGCAAAACATTTAGGCGGGGTAATGTTGATTTGTGATGGATTGAAATCATTGTTCAACAAAAAAAGCTGGAGTGACTTTCTAAACACCCCCTCAGCCATTCCTGTTTCTCAAGTCCCCATCACTGTGTATGGTGCACCACTTGGGTTCATGGGGCTTCTCTACAACGCAAAAAAGCAGAATCTAAGCCTATCAGCAGCGACAACCTTCGACATAGAGTGGAATGGTGAATCTGAATGAATAGCTCAAATGACTGGTACAGAAAGTTTTCAAACCTGCTCCCCAATGAAGCGCCAATAGACAAGTGTTGGGCTGAGTTCGCATGTTTGGAAATAGACGGTATCATCATTCCAAGTACAGTTAGCCAACCTATCGCGAATAACTGCTATGCCGTCTCCCCATTATCGCTCATTTCTGGTTATGCCGAAGACGAGCTTCCAAAGGTGCACAACGCTCTCGCTCGGATGCTATGTCGCTTTATGATTAAAGCCGTGGTTATACCCTTAAAGCTTGCCAAGTTAGATGAAGTTCAAACACTAAACAACCAATGCTTATCGACCAATATGTACAGTTCATCTTGGCATACCATATCGCTTCAAAAAATTCGCGATGCTGCATTAAAGCTTGCACCAAAACAAGCCCTATTACTGCGATCACTCAATCCCGTTCAGCACCTCAGTATTATTGAGAATGCAAAAACCGACGGTTGGGTACCAATCGCCACTAGGCAAGTTTATCTGCACTGCGATTGGGCTAACTTCAAACTTACACCCGACGTAAAAAGAGACAAAAAGTTACTTATGGAGGAAGGTTGGAAATTTAGAGCACTTGAATCTAAGCAAGAATGTGAACGGGCTAAAACCCTTTATGATGCCCTATATTTAGATAAGTACAGCGAGCACAATATCCAATTTACTGCCCAATACCTGTACCGGATGAGTCAAGAAGATCTCATTCAGCTACGCGGGCTTTTTTACCAAGGAAGAATGGTTGCAGCGCTTGGGATGGTTATTATAGATGGAGACATGACCTGCCCTATTTTTGGGTACGACACATCGCTTCCCTCTAAATTAGCCTTGTATCGCCGTATATCCATTTTCACCATAGAATACGCCAAGACACATGGCCTCAACTTCAATATGAGTTCTGGCGCTCCGCGCTTCAAAACGCATAGAGGTGCAAAGCCAGAAATTGAATACAGCTACGTTTACACCAAGCATCTAACATGGTTTCAACGCGGTATTTGGCGGTTGCTGTCCGTTTTAACGCAAACTTTCTACAAGCCTTTATTGCAAAAATATCGCTTGTAGCTAGCGTAACCGGCATTAAAAAGACAACGCCATTTATCCAACTTGTGAGTCAACCCCCTATTCACTTTTAACCCTTCCGATTTATATTGGTGAATGCACTAAATTCGTCAGTTAACGTGCGCATTGATCTCTTTATAGGAGTCACCATGTTCAAACCAGCTACACCCATCGTGCTCACCATTGCCGGTTCAGACAGCAGTGGGGGTGCAGGGATTCAAGCCGACATCAAAACCATCTCGGTAACGGGAAGCTATGCGTGTTCAGTGGTCACTGCGCTGACGGCACAAAATACACATGGTGTGGCAAGTGTGCATTCTGTGCCTGCTGAATTTGTTGCGCAGCAGTTGGATGCCGTTTTTTCCGACCTAAACATCGTTGCGATAAAAGTGGGGATGCTCTGTAACGAAGACATCATTTATGCTGTTGCTGACCAACTTAGAGCGTACAACCCTAAATTTCTCGTCGTTGATCCTGTCATGGTCGCCACCAGTGGCGATACGTTATTGGAAAGCAAAGCGGTTGATGCACTTAAGAAAGAACTGTTCCCATTAGCCACCTTGATTACCCCAAACCTTCCTGAAGCCATGGTCTTAACGAATACCAAACTCCCTTCAAATGAAGACGAAATGCTGACCTTAGCCGATGCTTTAAAACTATCTGGTGCGCGTAATGCGTTATTGAAAGGAGGTCACTTAAAAGAGGATGAAAGCAGCACAGATTTATTGATAACGCCCGAAAGAGTGTTTCGATACAGTGCTAAACGCCATTCAACTAACAATACGCACGGTACTGGCTGCACATTATCATCGGCTATCGCATCTTATCTAGCACAAGGGCATGCCTTGGAAAGAGCCGTTAGTATGGCAAAACATTACATTACAAAAGCCATCGCTCATTCCGATGAATTAGAAGTAGGCACAGGTTCGGGTCCCGTTCATCACTTCTATACCGATTAGAAATACCGATTAGAGTTCAAATCAACCTTCCCAGATTGAATCCGTATGAAAATAGCTTCAACAGAGCAATACGCATTAAACGAAAAAGCCCGCTAGGACAGCGGGCAATTTCGGACTTAGAAAAGGTTACGGATAATTAGAAGCCGTAAGACGCACCAAATACGAATGCGTTGTTGGCGTTGTCGCCTTGATTGCGGAACTCAAAGTAAGGTTGTACACCTTTACGAGTCCATGTCGCACGAAGCTCGTGATCCATTGAGTTGTCTGCACCTTCTGCAGAGTTAACCACGTATACGTTGTTGTAAGACAATGCAACATCTTCATTCAACGTGTAACCAATACGGTTGTCGAAACGTGTTTGATTGTCGCCATCTTTTACTGAGTGGTAACGAGTACGGTTGCTCAAAGAAAGACCGTTATCGAAGTTGTAGCCAATCTTGACGAGTGGGCGATACTGAACTGTTTCGCCATTGTTGAGCAAGTGATGGTAACCCGCTGCAACCCAAAGATTGTCGTTGATGCTAAACATCTGCTCTGCACCAAGTGTGATGTAAGGTGTTGGAGCAGCATCGCCAGTTAACTTACCTACTGGGATACCATCGTACTCAACCAAAAGGGTGGTACCAGAATCGAACGTGTGACCTGCTTCTAGAGTAGAAGTCGCTTTTGAACCATGGATATCATCGCTGTGGAATTGAGCGTTACCCGTTACGTAAGAAGAACCTGCGAAAGCGCTGGTAGACATGACCGCTGCTAGAGCCGAAAGAGTGAATACTTTTTTCATTTTAATTACCTATCTTTGTTAATCTGCACTGAATCCGTTTTGGTCGAAGAATACGCAATCCAGTTGAATTCTTTTTAGTGCCTCCCTGGCTCGATTCAAATCATTACAGATATTTTTCGGAGCGCAAAACAAAACCAATTAAATAGTGATCACCATCAAAATCAAAGATTATAAAAACCTAAAAAACATTATTATTCAGCATGTTAAACACTATAAATAAAAAGTTATTAAGTTCACTTATAACATGCATTTCGCGTCACATCACATTCCATACGGCATAGCAGCAACCAATACTGATCCTGGTCACATAAGCACAAGGAACACATCAACAGAATCAGGTATTTTTAGGTAATAAAAAAGATCTAGATCACATAATATCACTCACCAATGAAAGCGAAATTTAGAGTTACGCAGAGAAAGAGAATGGAAAACAACACAGGTAAATCGCTGTTTTCTTACATTTTGAAACTTGGTGTGAACAATAAAATTTAGGGTAAAACTTCATTGTCGCCTATCGCTCTCTAACTGGTGTAGATTCACTTGATTGACTCCGCTTAATTAAATATTCGTCACTGGAATTCAAGCATCTTCAGAGATTAGCGTTTCAGCAATCAACTTCAACCTTAAACCAAAATTATACTTAGGTAACCTTTATCTCGCAGCACCAGTGGGGGCAGCGTATGTAAGCGCAAATGGTAAGGTAGAAGTATCAACAAAAATTCTTGGCAAGACGTATAAAGTATCGCAAAAACCTTTTTCTGACGGCTTCGGTCTTACCTTGGGTGCTGAAATTGGTTACGACATCATGGAACAGTTTACGATTAAAGCTGGGGCTAAAAAAGTTGTTGCTGAGTCCACTTCTCTATATGCGGGTATCGGCTACAAATTCTAAACAATCCCTAATTTAGTGACAGCGCTTCTGTCATTTCTCCCCCCATTGGAATACGATATCCGGTGGGGTTTTACTATGGGGCACAACAAAACTTCATAAGATACATACTCATAGTAAAGACGAGCATATACCGAAACACGCCATCCCCCACTTTCTGTATAAATCGATAATCAACGTCAGGAACTTTCTATGTCTTTGTCTTCTGCATTGCGTATTGCATTGGCTTTGCTTCTTGTTTTCCCGTTAACTTCAATAGCTCAAGAGCCGCTCTACTGGAAAGCACAAAAAGGTCAGCAAACTCTGTTAATACTGGGTTCTATCCATGTTGGCGACAAAAGCATGTATCCGCTGCCTAAGATGGTGAATCGCTTTTTAAGTGACAGCAAAGCTTTGATTGTTGAAATTGATTTAAGCCACCCTCCAGAATCACTCAGTTTCCCGACGTCTGAACTTTCGACCAGCGACATTCTGAGTAAAGAACAATCGTCAAAACTCACTGCTATCGCCAAAGAACTTGGCTTACCCGATTCTCGATTGCAGAATTCCCCACCTTGGCTGGCCGCTTTAACCCTTCAAATGGCTAATTTCCAACGCTTAGGTTACGCCGCAAATGATGGGGTTGATCATGTTCTGACCAACCAAGCGTTAGAATACAATGTTCCTGTTAAAGCACTAGAAACGGCAAATCAGCAACTTGGATTTCTCAACGCACTCCCTCGTAACGGATCACAGTTGCTCGTAGAAACATTACTGCATTGGGATAAGTATAACGACGAATTCCATTGTCAAATATCAGCTTGGAAGTCGGGGGATAAAAGTAAGCTCCTTCAACTGCTTGAAGAAGGGGATTTTGAAGAAGATGCATTGGAAACCTTGCTGTATCAACGCAACCGAGACTGGGTTGAAAAGTTGAATACTCCAGAATGGCTGAAGGTGGCAGGTAACTATACAGTGGTGGTGGGTACATTACATTTACTTGGGAAGCACAACGTACTTGAGCTCCTTGAGCAGAAAGGGTGGAAAGTGCATCAGCTTTCCAACTCATCAAAAGTAGAGTGCTAGCGGAGAAAAGTGACTGCTTCACCAGAGCTTCGCGGAAACTCTATAACAAACGTGTAAAAACGTGTAGCGCATAAATAAACAAAGGAAGACATTGTCTTCCTTTGTTGTATAAGAATCGGAATCGGTTACCCTAACTCATTCTAAATTCAGGTTAACTTAGCCCAGAGTTTTTCCACTCGGTTTTCTGACTTTAAATGGACGGCTTTTACCACCAGCGTTGGATTCTGGTCTTCGGTTCTTCTGACTATGATTGCCGCTATTGCTGCCGCCTTTATTATTCCCGCTCTTACTAACAGTACCGTTGTTATGCCTAGCGGTGCTTCCTTCTCCACCTTTACTTGGTCGGCGATTAAAGTCGGTACCTTTGCCTTTAAAGGTCTTGAACTTTTTAGGTTCTGCTTGTTCTTTTTGGCGGTGATCGAACAGCTTCGCATCCGTCGCTTTCTCTATCTTTTTACCGCTACTATCTGCGCGAGACGCTTCTTCTGTTCCAACCGATGATTCACACAATCGATGAATGTCTGCTACTTCTTCGTCGGTTAAGTAACGCCACTTACCATTAGGGATGCCATCAAGCGAAATGTTCATAATTCGAACACGGCGTAGTTTAAATACTTCAAAGCCCAACGCTTCACACATACGTCGAATTTGGCGGTTAAGCCCTTGAGTTAGAACAATTCTAAAGGAGAATTTTGTTTCCTTAGAGATTTTGCAAGGAAGCGTAACTGTATCTAAAATTTCAACACCACTACCCATTTTGTCGAGAAACTCTTGAGTGATCGGTTTGTCCACTCGTACAACGTATTCTTTCTCGTGGGAATTTCCTGCACGTAAAATCTTATTAACAATATCGCCATCGTTGGTTAGGAAAATCAGTCCATCGGAAGGTTTGTCTAAACGACCAATTGGGAATATGCGTTTTCTATGACCAACAAAGTCAACAATGTTGCCTTCAACGTGACGTTCTGTTGTGCAGGTGATCCCCGTGGGTTTGTTAAGTGCAATGTAGATTGGCTTTTCTTTTTGCCTTAAAGGATTTCCGTCGATCAGCACGTCGTCTGTTGGCAATACCTTCACACCCATTTCAGGCAGATCACCATTAATGGTCACTCTACCCTGCTCGATTAATTTGTCGGCTTCACGGCGCGAGCAATACCCAGTTTCACTAATGAATTTGTTTAGCCTTTTGGCTTCAGATGTCTGAGACATATTGATATTTTCTCTTTTGTTAACGTTTCACAACGGATGACAATCGGTGTGAACCAGCGGGATTTCCGCCTTAAAAATTAGCTCATTCTTTTCTGATGACGCTCTCGATTTTCGAGCTTTTTTTCTGCACTTTTTTTCAACATGACATACACAGCACCTGTTCCGCCATGGAATCGTTGCGCACTATGAAAACACATCACTTCTTGGATTTGGGATAACCAACTCACCACAT
Source organism: Vibrio penaeicida (assembly GCF_019977755.1). NCBI lineage: Bacteria > Pseudomonadati > Pseudomonadota > Gammaproteobacteria > Vibrionales > Vibrionaceae > Vibrio > Vibrio penaeicida. The sequence goes on from NZ_AP025144.1 coordinate 3,162,774, forward strand.
AACTTTTCATCAATGCCGGAGGGTTAGAACGCTCGCCTTTACCATGAACAATCACAAGTGTTCTAATATCCAATCGCTGACACTGTTTAAGAAACTTAACCACTTCATCTCGCGCATCTTTCAGCGATTTCTTGTGCAAGTCTAGTCGCGCTTGAATCGGGTATTTCCCAAGCCTTAACTTTCGATAAACTCCATCCTGAACACCCGGTTTTTGGTATTCGACCATATCATCTGGCTTTAGCATAGGCGCATGTTCTAAAGACAAATATTCGGGGTCATCTTCTGATAGAGACATCGCAGCTTCGCGCTTTGCAAGTTGCACATCGGTCACTTGGTGTTTTTTCTCGTGAATAGCCGTGTCGTTTTTGATAGGAGTGACATCACTCATCATTTGCTGAAAGAGATCCAGCTCATCATCTTGAGACATAAGTTCATCTCGAATGCATCATCAACAGATGAACGGATTATATACCCAAGTGATGGGAATATGGAGTGTTAGAAAAAGAAAAACCGAAGAAAGCAGTCCACTCCCTTCGGTGCAATTTAGTTAATTGCTAAGCGATCTAGTGAGGAGATTTGTCATTCAATACTTTATAGACGAAGTAGGTGCCGAAAAACAGCATCAGTCCAATTGCGCCGAATATAACTATCATTGAAGACAGCCCTATAGCATTACCAAATAGGAGATCTAGCCAAAAGTCCATGTTTCCTCCGTCAGTGCTGAAAGACAAGGTTAACGTTAATACTCGATGGATTACTCAGTACTGATCTAGATCAACAGTAATACCGACGTGACGACTTTGTTTCTTTTGATGTGTTTTTAATCACATTTAATTACTAATCGCTCACCATCTAACCACACCGTCAATAAGTTAAAAATTATTGATAAAAGTGCTTGCGTCTGTCGTCAGAAACCGTATTATACGCATCCATCTTGAGGCAAAGCCTTGAGATATAAAGAATCGGTGAATAGCGCAGCTTGGTAGCGCATCTGGTTTGGGACCAGAGGGTCGGGGGTTCGAATCCCTCTTCACCGACCACATTTTAAAACCTCGTCTTCGGACGAGGTTTTTTCGTTTTAGCGACCTATATATCTGCGTCGCATGTGGATCGGGGTCTGGAAGCCCAGCCGCGTCGAATCCTCTTTCACCAAACACATTTTAAAGTGTCCTCTTCGGTCGTGGTTTATCTTTTTGGCGATCTATTTGTCTGCGTCAAACACCGTAAGAATCGTATTTAAATGCAAAGGTCGACAAATTGAGCGCGAGTTAGTTTGGATAGATCTTCAGGCGTGAGCTCTATTTCCAACCCACGCTTTCCGGCACTCACGCACATAAGATCTAAAGCGAGTGCAGAGGAATGAATAAAGGTTGGTAGTGCCTTCTTTTGTCCGATTGGGCTAATTCCTCCCACAATGTAACCAGTAGTCTTCTGAGCAATGCTTGGATCCGCCATATCCGCTTTTTTACTCTTCGCCGCTTTGGCTGCGAGTTTAAGATTCAATTTACTTGCAACAGGTATAACGGCAACGGCCAGGTTTTTATCTTGTCCATCGAGGCTAAACAATAACGTTTTGAAAACACACTCCGGGTTCTGCCCCAAAGCCTCAACGGCTTCAAGCCCATAATTCTGGTTACTTGGATCGTGTTTGTACTGATGGACCTTATGGGGGACGTTTTTCTTTTTCGCTAAATTGATGGCTGGTGTCATGCGTACGATTTCCATAAAAAAAGGCGAAGCATTCGCTTCGCCTTTATCAAATCGTAATTTCCGCTATGGGTCAATTACTTGTATACCATTTCGCCTTTTGGCTCATACGCATTTACGTTAATTGGGCTGTTGCTTTCTAGGTAGTCCTTCAAAACTTCAGCATCAACAAATCCTGTGTTTACGTGACCAGGGTGACCAGACAGCTTAGGATAGCCGTCGCCGCCTGCTGCGTTGTAGCTAGGAACGGTAAAGCGGTAAGTTTTCGCTTTGTCTAGAGCTTTCCCACCCACTTTTACATTACTTACTTTGCCATTAGCAACGGTCATAGAAATGCCAGCGAACTGTGCATAAGCACCAGAATCAACAGGCTTAGTTGCTACAACGTTAAGGTAATCCAATACTTCAGCACCAGACATGTCAGTGTAAGTTAGAATATTGGCAAATGGCTGAACAGTAAGTACGTCTTTGTACGTGACCTCACCTTGCTCAATTGAATCACGAACACCACCAGAGTTCATTACCGCAAAGTCCGCTTTAGCACGTTGCATGTGTGCTGTCGCAATCAAACGACCAAGGTTAGTTTGGTTGAAGCGAACAACGTTACGGTCACCTTCCAGCTTGCCGTTGGTTTCTGCAATCTTAACGTTTAGCTCTGCCTGACCTTTTTCTTGGTATGGCTTAAGGAATGCGAGTACCGTTGGATCTTGTGCAATTTCGTCTTCAATTAGGACACGCTTCTTCTTACCGTCAACTTTAATTTTCTTCTTCAAGTTAACAGGAATTAAATCGTAGCTGACCATTTGAAGTTCACCGTTCGTGAATTCAAAATCAGCGCGACCTACGTATTTGCCCCACTCATGAGCTTGAACAATCCAAGTGCCGTTTTGCTGATCTGGCTTACATTCGTCAGAAGGTTTGAACTTCTTCTTCGCAACGTTTGGACCTTCCATACAAACAGGTTCTTGAGAGTGACCACCTACGATCATGTCCAAAGAACCTTCATCTAAGTAACGAGCCAACGCAACATCACCAGGAGCGTTAATGCCACGCTTACCGTCTTCATAGTGACCCATGTGTGTAACCGCGAAGATAAGATCAGGCTTTTCAGACTTCTCTAGTTCAGCAATTAGCTTTTTCGCTTCTACTTTTGGATCACGGAAATCTAGGCTACTGATGAACTCAGGGTTACCAATTTTCGCCGTATCTTCTGTCGTTAGACCGATAACCGCAATCTTGATGCCTTGCTTTTCAAAAATATGATAAGCCTGATATTTACGCTCGCCCGTTTCTTTGTCGTAAATATTGGCAGAAAGCATAGGGAACCCGCTCCATTTTAACGTGGCGTGCTTCATCTATTCTTTTTGAGCAAACGCGTCACGGTGTTTACAGCCGCGCGATAAGCTTATCGAATACCGCTGTCGAATCTCTGGAATACTGGCTGGTGTCTCACAAGGATGTAGTGGATGCCGCCGCTACTGTTAATTCGCTAGAAGAAGCCATTGTGGCATTACCTCAAGCGAAAAAAGCAGGCAGATTCGATGAAGTATTTTTCGCGCAAATGAACGGCGACGTTTATCTTGCAGGCACATCTACTCCCTACCCTGAGTTTGATGCTCGCGGTCGCGACTGGTTTAAGCAAGCTTCTAACCAACGTAAAACCGTGGTATCAAAACCGTATGTTGGTGCCCAACAAGGTCACACCATGCTAACGATATCGACTCCGGTGTACGCTAACGGTCAAATGATTGGTATCTTGGGTGCGGACCTTAAGCTGGGGTCGATTCAAAAAAACCTCAACAGCTACCAAGTAGGCGACAATGCGTTCGCTATGATGCTTAATGAAGGGGGAACCATCTTATCTCACCCTCAAGAGTCGTTACTGATGACGCCTTTTAACCGCTACGCTCCAAAACTCTCTAACACTGCGATTCGTTCTGCATCGGATGAGAACCGAATTGAGATATCGATTCGCGGCGGTAAAGAGAAACTTCTTTACTTTGCTTCAGTACCGAACAGCGACTGGATTTTTGCATTGGAAATGGACCGTGCAACGGAAGAAGCCAACCACGACGCTCTTCTTAAACAATTGATTTTTACTGGCATCATAGTCGCGTTGATCGTACTTTTCGTTATCTGGTGGATGGTTTCTTTCCAGCTGAAAGGGCTTACTCAAGTCAGTAAAGCGCTGGAAGAGATCTCAGAGGGTGATGGGGACCTAACGCAACGAATTACCATTCAATCGAACGACGAAGTTGGCAAGCTTGCTGCAAACTTCAATCGATTTACAGAAAAAATGCATTTGCTCGTATCGAACATTCACAACTATTCAACTCAATTATCGAGCCAAGCCGATATCACTTCTCGACACGCCAATGAGAATGCCCATCGCATCGACCACCAGCAACAAGAAATCAATATGGTGGCAACGGCAGTAACCGAGATGTCAAGCGCTACTCAAGAAATCGCCAGCAATGCAGAAAACACAGCCAGAGAAGGGGCTGCAACGGTTGAGATCTCTAATCAAGGTGAACGTGAGGTACTCAATAGCCAAGAGTCTATTCTTTCTCTTGCCTCAGACATCAGCGATGCCACTTCTGTTATCCAAGAGCTTGAAATGCATGCTCAGGAAATCAGTGGCATTTTGTCGACGATTCAGGAAATCGCAGAGCAAACCAATCTATTGGCATTGAATGCAGCTATCGAGGCGGCGCGTGCCGGTGAGCAAGGTCGCGGGTTTGCGGTAGTTGCAGACGAAGTTCGAGTCTTAAGCCAACGAACGCATGATGCGACAGGCGAAATCAACCGCAATATTGATACGCTTCAAAGTACGACTCAGCGTGCAGTGTCTTCTATGCAAATCAGCCAGAATAATGCAGAGAAAGCTGTCACTGACGCTCGTATTGCATCAGAAAGCCTTCAGCGAATTACTCAGTCCGCCAATATGATCAACGACATGGCAAGCCAAATTGCGGCAGCAGCAGAAGAGCAATCTTTGGTGACAGAAGAAATTACTCGTAACACCAACGAAGTAAAAGACGTTTCTCAGGCTCTTGCGGAGCAAGCGCAAGACGCAAGTGCACAAGCTTCAGAGCTGAACAGTATTTCTGGTGAACTCTACCAAGAAGTGTCTCGATTCAAGCTTTAGACCTGTAAAAGTCCAAGCACAATAAACACAAAAACGGGCATTAAAAGCCCGTTTTTTTCACTTCAATTAGCTAGCGCTAGTACGCTGATATTTATCTGAAACCAGCCTAGTTAATCTCAATAGGTTCGAAGCTTTTAATCAAATCATCCAAAGATTTCATTTGAGCTAAGAAAGGTTCCAACTTATCAAGAGGCAACGCAGATGGGCCATCACATAGCGCTTTATCTGGATTAGGGTGCGCTTCAATAAACAAACCTGCAATGCTCGTCGCTAGACCCGCTTTCGCAAGTTCAACAGTCTGCTCACGGCGTCCACCAGATGCGGCACCCGATGGGTCACGCATTTGTAGCGCGTGGGTCACATCAAAGATGATAGGGCTACCATTAGACGCCTTTTTCATCACGCCAAAGCCAAGCATGTCTACCACAAGGTTATCGTAACCGTGGCAAGCTCCACGCTCACATAAAATGATTTGTTCGTTGCCACATTCCGCGAACTTATCAACGATATTCCCCACCTGAGCAGGGCTCATAAATTGAGGTTTTTTCACGTTAATAACAGCACCGGTCTTGGCCATCGCTTCAACCAAATCGGTTTGACGAGCCAAGAAAGCAGGAAGTTGGATAACATCCACGACGTCAGAAACGGGTTGTGCCTGCGCTTCTGTGTGGATATCGGTAATAATTTTGACACCAAAAGTCTCTTTCAACTCTTGGAAAATTTTTAAACCTTCCTCCATACCAGGACCACGGTATGAATTGATTGAGGAGCGGTTTGCTTTATCAAAAGACGCTTTGAATACATAAGGGATACCCAGCTTCTCTGTCACCTTTACGTAATGCTCACAGATCTGCATAGCAAGATCGCGTGATTCAAGGACATTCATGCCCGCAAAAAGTGTAAATGGCTTGTCGTTAGCGACATCCAGTTCGCCAATTTTGACGGTTTTCTGTTCCATAGGAAGGTCTCGCCTAATGAATAGTAATTTGAGTTTCGCTCATGGTACTCACCTGAGCTTTAAGGAGTTCTGCACCCGGATCATCAGGGCATTGATCTATAAAAAATTGATAATCCGTTGCTGCAATTTGATGGCAATCGAGTTGCTGATATATAAACCCACGATCGCGGATTTCATAAGGGTCATCAGGAACAAACGTCAATGCTAAATCCGTGCAATTCAGCGCTAAAGTGTATCGCTCTTCACGCAACATCGCAGATTTAATTAACGCAAGCCAACGCCCAATCACCGTCGGATTGTCCGCTGAAGCCAAATGCTCTGGCTTCAATTTAGCCAATGGTCCATCATGACCAATTAGCCATGCACGCAGTGTTTGCTCACTGACGTATTCCCCATTGAATGGGTTGATGTATGTCGCTGTTTCATCAGGCCACATCACCTTGACAAGAAACTGAGTCGGAAAGGTTACCCCTTCTACAGGAAAGCCCAGCTTTTGACCAAAATAGAGTAAAAGCGAACCCAAGCTAACAGGGATGCCTTTGCGTCGCTCAAGCACTTTGTCCATAAAAGCATTTTCACTTGCAAAGTAAGCTTCACTGTCGCCTTCAAATTGCCACTGGCAATAAAAAAGGCGCAAGAAAGCCTCAAACCTTGCTTGCTCATTCACTTCGTGGCTCAATTCTAGCTCGGCTTCTTTTAACAGACGCTCAAGCTCTGCATTCGCCCAATGTACATTCGTATCAGGATCAATCGCCTCATTTAGCGCTAAAGCCCCTTCAACCAATGTCATGTCATCTAAGTCTTCGTCGAACAGATCAAACATGATTTAACCTAACAATACCGGTACTTTCGTAACAGCAAGTTTCCCTGCCATAGCCAACCATCCTAGCGCACCAAAAAAGGCAAACGCTCGTAACAATTGGTTCTTACCTAATTTTAATGCAAAAAATCCAAGGGCAATGTAAGCCAGCACACAAGTTATCTTTTCAGTTAACCAAAGCCCTGCTGGTGTAAACGGTACAAAGCCCGTGATAGCAACCAATCCCACACCAGACAACAACAAAAGTGTGTCGTTAATGTGAGGTGATATTTTGAGAAATTTATTTTCTAATACTGGCGATTTAGCCACCATCAATGCATACCGAAGAACAAACAGCAATACACTGATCGCAATCGTAAGCATGTGGAAATGTTTTAGCGCTATATACATAATAATTATCTTTTTTATATGTACTCAGTACATTGCTCATCAATAAGGACGATATCGCCCTTTATCAAGACTGAAAGCGACCCAGCGTCACTCTGTCGTTTCCGGTGTAATCTTGTTCTGTCACTACATCGACATACCCTAGTGACGTTAAAACATCTCGCACTAGCAAGCCTTGCTCAAAGCCGTGCTCCATTAAAAGCCAACCGTCTTCAGAAAGATAAGAACGTGCGTTATCAGCTATGTAGCTCAGATCCGCCATTCCTTTCTCTTCTGCAACAAGCGCACTCATCGGCTCAAATCGAACATCACCTTTCTCAAGGTGTGGGTCGCAAGCGTCAATATAGGGTGGATTACTTACGATACAAGCAAATTTCGTTCCCTCAGTAATAGGGGAAAACCAACTTCCTTGTAAAAATGAAGCATTTCGTATAGTTAAACGCGTTGCGTTCTCTGTAGCCAGTTTTTGAGCTTCAATACGAATGTCGACGCCTGTGACCTGTACCGAGGGCAATTCACTGGCTATCGCCAATGCAATGGCACCCGTCCCAGTTCCCAAATCAAGCACTTCTCCTGTAACGCCAGACATCTTATCCAACGCCAGTTCAACTAGGCGTTCAGTGTCGGGTCGAGGGATCAATGTTGATGGTGACACCTTTAACGGCAACGACCAGAATTCTCTTTCACCTACAATGTAGGCGACGGGCTCTCCGGCCAAACGTCTTTCTAAGAGAGAGAGAAACGTTGTATTCTGTTCGGTCGTCATTGCTCGCTCAGGCCAAGTCAGCAGGTAGCTTCTCGGTTTATCCAGTGCGTGGCAAAGCAATACAGCCGCGTCCAGCGACGGCGAATCACTGCCGCTGGCTATCAATTGTTCTGTTGCCGCTTTTAAAGTGGCTTCAATACTTGCAGGCATACCTAGCTCACTAGTCATTAGCGTTCAACATGCTGTTAGTTTTGATCTGCTAATGCCGCTAGTTGATCCGCTTGATGCTCTTGAATCACGGGATCAACCAAGCTTTGTAGATCGCCTTCCATCACCTCGTTCAAACGGTACACCGTTAGATTGATACGATGATCAGAAACACGACCTTGAGGGTAGTTGTAGGTACGAATTCGATCACTTCGGTCGCCAGAACCTAATAGGTTGCGTCGAGTTGTTGACACTTCTTCTGCTCGCTTGGCTTCTTCAGCTTGGGTAATTCGCGCAGCCAGAACCGACATCGCTTTCGCTTTGTTCTTGTGCTGTGAACGCTCATCTTGACACTCAACCACTGTACCTGTAGGCAAGTGAGTAATTCGGATGGCTGAGTCAGTGGTGTTAACGTGCTGACCACCTGCGCCCGACGCTCGGAAGGTATCGATTTTCAGATCCGATGCTTTGATTTCTGGAATTTCTGCTTCTGGGATCTCCGCCATAATGGCAACAGTACAAGCTGAAGTGTGTACGCGACCTTGAGATTCTGTTTCTGGTACGCGCTGAACACGGTGACCACCAGATTCAAATTTCAATACGCCATAAACCCCTTCACCGACCACTTTCGCAATCATCTCTTTGTAACCGCCGTGTTCCGATTCATTGGAGTTCACAACTTCAACTCGCCAACCACGTTTCTCAGCATATTTGCTGTACATGCGGAACAAGTCACCCGCAAAAATTCCCGCTTCATCGCCACCTGCACCCGCTCGGATTTCTAGGAAGCAGTTACGGTCATCATTAGGATCTTTAGGCAGTAAAAGAATCTGAAGCTCGTCCGCTAAATTTTCAATGGACGCTTTTGCTTCTTTGATTTCTTCTTGAGCCATTTCACGCATTTCGGCATCGTCTTCTTTCGCCATCTCTTCTGCAGCCTCAAGATCTTCTTGCGCTTGCTGATAAGATTGGAAGCATTTCGTGACTTCTTCCAACTGAGAGTATTCTTTCGAAAGGGCGCGGAACTTGTTTTGGTCGCCAATGATGTCTGGATCGCCAAGCAAATGCTGGACTTCTTCATAACGCTCTACCAGCGTTTGAAGCTTGGTCAAAATAGAAGGTTTCATAATGTTCTTAAAATCAGTTTAGGAGTCTTCGAGTCCGAGACTCTGACGTATAACAGTTAATTTGGCGGGTTCACCCTGCTCTGCTGCACTTTGCAGCGCACGCGTGGGAGCGTGAATCAACTTGTTGGTTAACTTATTGCTAAGCTCGATAAGAATTTTTTCCGGATCACCGCCCGAAGACAGCGATTGCAAACTTCTAGAAAGCAGCTCTTCACGGATACCATTCGCAGATTCGCGGTAGTCTCTAATACTATCTACCGCTTGCAGAGAACGAAGCCAAGTCATAAACCCAGCACTTTCTTCTGCCACAATGGCTTCCGCTTGTATGGCTTCGACTTTTCTTTGCTCTATATTCTTATCAACGATGGATTGAAGATCATCCACTGTATATAAATAGGCATCGTCCAGTTCAGAAACTTGTGCTTCTACATCTCTAGGCACCGCAATATCAACAATTAATATCGGTTGATGCCTGCGGGCTTTTAAAGCCGTTTCTACCATTCCTTTCCCTATGATCGGCAACGGACTTGCTGTGGAACTGATAACAATATCAGCTTTTGGCAAATGATCAGGTATTTCCGGCAAACTAATCACTGACGCACAAAAATCTTCCGCCAGTGTTTGTGCTCTTTCACGAGTACGGTTCGCGACAATCATTTTTTTACAGCCATGACCATCAAGGTGTTTGGCAACCAACTCTATGGTTTCACCTGCACCGACCAACAATACTGTTGTCTCTTCAATCGATTCGAAAATGTGTTTTGCTAGTGTGCATGCAGCGTAAGCTACAGACACCGCATTACCACCAATCTCAGTTTCAGTTCGAACACGCTTAGCAACAGAAAACGCTTTCTGAAAAAGCTTCTCCATTGTAGCGTCAACGGCCTTACTATCACGAGCATCCGAAAACGCCTGCTTAACCTGACCTAAAATTTGGGGTTCACCCAACACCAAGGAATCTAACCCACAAGCCACTCTCATCAAATGTTTGATGGCAGATTGTTCTTCATGGATATACAGGCTGGGCATTAAATCGGTTGAATGGATACCGTGAAAATCAGTCAACCAATCGATTATCTGACCTTTTCCTGCATTTTTGACGTCACAATATATTTCTGTGCGATTGCAGGTTGAAAGGATCACTCCACCGTTAATACTTGAATTATTGGCAATATCAGATAGTGCTTGGGTCAGCTTGTCTGGAGAAAATGCAATTTTTTCTCGCAATTCGACCGACGCCGTATTGTGATTGATACCAATGACAAGCAAAGACATGTAGTGAGAGATCTCTGTCCGAAAATACTGTAAGAGCTTGAATTTTACTTTATGGAAGCACCTATTTAAAGGGGGGATTTAAACACGATGTCATTTAAGTGATATAGTGAGCGCCGAATTAGCGTTATGTGGAGCAAAGATTGACTATTCTACTCATTTCACCTATCACCCAATTTGTTCGTGCCTTGAGAAGCTCTTCTGCACTGTTTGTCGCTTCAGTAGCACTTTTACTTTCTGCTTGTACCACCCTTCCAGAGACGACCAATCAACCTGTCGACTGGGTTTCACATCAAAATCAGCTAGAATCACTCCATGAATATGCCCTGACAGGGAAAATGGCTTACATCAGTGAAAGTAAGCGCCAGAGCCTGAATTTCTATTGGAAAAAAACTCATAACTCAGAAGAACTTCGTCTAACTACCTTGCTTGGTCAGACCGCGTTATTGCTTAACATTGATGAAAATGGAGCAACCGTCGTCACCCATGAAGGGGACACGTATCAGCACGTTAGTGGCAATATTCTGATTAAGCGTCTTACCGGTCTCAGTATCCCGATTGATCAGTTAAGTGAATGGATAAAAGGTTTACCTATCGATGCTGACTACTACCAACTTAACGAAGAGAATACGTTAAGTGGCTTAACAAAGCAGATAGATGGTCAAGCTTGGGAATTAAACTTTAATAAATACACCCAACAAAATGAATTCGTATTACCGTCGAGCCTGACGTTAGTACAGGACAAAACAAAGTTAAAAATTGCCGTTTCAAAATGGATAGTCTCTCAATGATTCCAACCCATACCACTTGGCCTTCGCCAGCAAAACTCAACCTATTTTTGTACATAACGGGTCAAAGAGCTAATGGTTACCACGAGCTCCAAACACTATTCCAGTTCATCGATTACGGCGATGAGTTGGGTATAAAAGCCAATACAACCGGTAACGTGACGCTGTCGCCAGAAATCACAGGGGTTGCCCTAGAAGATAACTTAATTTGGAAAGCCGCCCATGCACTGCAACAAAAAACCGGATGCCGATTAGGTGCGCACATTGAGTTAAAAAAGATTCTTCCAATGGGTGGGGGAATAGGCGGTGGCTCTTCAAACGCCGCGACAACGTTGGTTGCGTTGAATTATTTGTGGCAAACCAAGCTGTCCGACAATGAGCTGGCGGAAATAGGCTTGGCTTTGGGTGCCGATGTACCTGTTTTTGTTCGAGGTCACGCCGCGTTTGCAGAAGGCGTTGGTGAAGAAATTTACCCAGCAGAGCCAGAAGAAAAAGTCTATCTCGTTGTTCGCCCTAATGTCAGCATCGCGACAGCCGACATTTTTTCTCATTCTCAATTGACAAGAAACACACCAAAACGAGATCTGGCAACACTTCTTGACACTGAGTACGAAAACGATTGCGAAAAAATCGTCCGAATACTCTATCCTGAGGTTGATAAGCAACTTTCATGGCTGCTACAATACGCGCCGTCAAGATTGACGGGTACTGGATCTTGCATTTTTGGCGAATTTTCGAACAAAAGTGAAGCAAATTCAGTGCTCTCTCAGCTTTCAGATGATGTACATGCATTTGTAGCTGCAGGCGTAAATCTTTCGCCTCTAAAAGAAAGATTGGCCGAGTACGAATCGGCCGACTCACAATCTATCTAAAAACTGGACGCAACCCCGAGGTTTCTACCGTGCCTGATATGAAGCTATTTGCTGGTAACGCTACACCTGAACTAGCCCAACGTATTGCTGATCGTCTATACATCTCCCTAGGTGACGCTACTGTTTCCCGTTTCTCTGACGGCGAAGTCGCTGTTCAAATCAACGAGAACGTGCGTGGTAGTGATGTATTCATCATCCAATCTACTTGTGCACCAACCAACGACAACCTAATGGAGTTGGTGGTAATGATTGATGCAATGCGCCGTGCTTCAGCTGGCCGTATTACAGCAGTAATCCCTTACTTCGGATACGCTCGTCAAGATCGCCGTGTACGTTCAGCTCGTGTGCCAATCACTGCTAAAGTGGTTGCCGATTTCCTTTCTAACGTTGGTGTTGACCGCGTTCTTACTATCGACCTTCACGCAGAACAAATTCAGGGCTTCTTCGATGTTCCTGTAGATAATATCTTCGGTACTCCAGTACTACTTGAAGATATGCGTGCTCGTGGTCTTGAAGATCCGGTTGTTGTATCTCCTGACCTTGGCGGTGTTGTACGTGCTCGTGCGACCGCAAAGGCTCTCGACGATACTGATATCGCTATCGTAGACAAGCGTCGCCCACGTGCTAACGTTTCAGAAGTGATGAACCTTATTGGTGATGTTGAAGGTCGCGATTGCGTGATCGTTGATGACATGATCGATACAGGTGGCACACTTTGTAAAGCGGCAGAAGCACTAAAACAACGTGGCGCAAAGCGTGTATTCGCTTACGCAACTCACGCTGTGTTCTCTGGTAACGCTGCTGAAAACATTGCTAACTCGGTACTTGACCAAGTCATTATTACTGACTCAATCGAACTACCTCAAGAGATGGCAGCAACAGGCAAAGTAACTCAGCTTACTCTGTCTAGCATGTTGGCTGAAGCGATTCGTCGTATCAGCAATGAAGAGTCTATCTCTGCAATGTTCAACTAAGACTTAAGTTCAAAGCCCAACCAAGATTTAGGTTGAGCTATGAATGACCCTAATTTAAAAGATGCCTCGCAATGCGGGGCATTTTTTTATCCGTAGAATGTCCGCAGACATCCTGTCGATTAATAAGTTTGAATTGTGCTATCATATCGCGCTTTTTGATTACGCAGAGAGACCATAACCTTGAGTCAGACCATTAAACTTCTGGTTGGATTGGCAAATCCCGGACCGGAATACGCAAGAACCCGCCACAATGCTGGGGCTTGGGCAGTTGAAGAATTAGCGAGGGTTCATAATGTAACCTTAAAAAATGAAGCTAAATTTTTCGGGTTAACGGGTCGTATCATGGTCGATGGTCAGGATTTGCGTTTACTGATTCCAACCACCTATATGAACCTGTCTGGCAAGGCGGTCGCAGCACTTGCAAAGTTCTATCAGATTACCCCAGAAGAAATAATGGTGGCACATGATGAACTCGACATGCCTCCTGGTATAGCCAAATTTAAAAAAGGCGGTGGTCATGGTGGGCATAACGGTCTAAAAGACATCATCAGTAAACAAGGCAATAACAAAGATTTCTATCGCCTTAGGATTGGCATTGGTCATCCTGGGCATAAAGACAAAGTGGCGGGCTATGTATTGGGCAAAGCACCAGCCAAAGAGCAAGAATGCATTGAAGCTGCAGTAGATGAATCTGTACGCAGCCTCGACATCTTGTTAAAAGACGGACTTACGAAAGCGCAAAACCGCTTACACACGTTCAAAGCTGAATAAGGTTACTATCATGGGTTTTAAATGTGGCATCGTTGGTTTGCCAAATGTTGGTAAATCAACTCTGTTTAACGCACTGACTAAAGCAGGCATCGAGGCAGCAAACTTTCCTTTCTGTACTATCGAGCCAAACACAGGCGTAGTACCTGTTCCAGATTTGCGTTTAGACGCATTAGCGAAAATTGTTAATCCGAAAAAAATCTTGCCAACAACAATGGAATTTGTCGACATCGCAGGTTTGGTTGCGGGCGCATCCAAAGGTGAAGGGCTCGGTAACAAATTCCTTGCAAACATTCGTGAAACAGATGCGATTGGTCATGTTGTTCGCTGTTTCGAGAACGAAAATATTGTTCACGTAGCGGGTAAAGTTTCTCCAATTGAAGATATTGAAGTCATCAACCTAGAACTTGCATTGGCTGATTTGGATTCTTGTGAGCGCGCTATACACCGCAACACTAAGAAAGCCAAAGGCGGCGACAAAGACGCGAAGTTTGAACTGACTGTTCTTGAAAAACTGCTTCCTGTTCTAACAGAAGGTGGAATGGCTCGTACGGTTGATCTTGCAAAAGAAGAACTGGCAGCCGTAGGCTACTTGAACTTCCTAACACTTAAGCCAACCATGTACATTGCCAATGTGAATGAAGATGGCTTTGAAAACAACCCATACCTAGATGCAGTACGTGAGTACGCCGAGAATGAAAACAACGTTGTTGTCGCTGTTTGTGCATCTATCGAATCAGAACTGTCTGAGCTAGACGATGAAGACCGCGAAGAATTCCTTGCCGATATGGGCATTGAAGAACCAGGGTTGAACCGTGTAATTCGTTCTGGCTACGAGTTGTTAACGCTGCAAACTTACTTCACCGCAGGTGTAAAAGAAGTGCGTGCATGGACAATTCCAGTTGGTGCAACAGCTCCTCAATCTGCTGGAAAAATCCACACTGATTTTGAGAAAGGTTTCATCCGTGCAGAAGTCGTTGGGTATGATGATTTCATCCAATTCAACGGAGAAAGCGGTGCAAAAGAAGCCGGTAAATGGCGTCTAGAAGGTAAAGACTACATTGTGAAAGATGGTGACGTCGTTCACTTCCGCTTCAACGTTTAAGCGTTACTCTTCACGTTTTCACTTAAAAGTGTTCAAAAAGCCAACAAATTTGTTGGCTTTTTTTATTTAACGATACCCATAATTCCGATTTGAATACCCCTCCAGGCTATACCTGTGTTGCAATCACAACACTTTTAGATCAGAAACACGTCTCTTTGCTTAAAAAAAGGGCGAACAATTCTAAAATCGCAATTTATTAAAAAAAACTGTTGACGGTTTTGGGTCATATCCGCATAATGCGCTCCGTTCTCGACAATAAGGCGACTTATCAAAGAGATCAAAAGTTTGAAAATGGCTACGTAGCTCAGTTGGTTAGAGCACATCACTCATAATGATGGGGTCACAGGTTCGAATCCCGTCGTAGCCACCATTTCCTAAGTGCTTTTTTGAAAGCTTTTAGGAAATAATGCGGAAGTGGCGGAATTGGTAGACGCACCAGATTTAGGTTCTGGCGCCGCAAGGTGTGAGAGTTCAAGTCTCTCCTTCCGCACCATTATTTAGAGTGTGATTATACACACTCGCTGTTGGGCTATCGCCAAGCGGTAAGGCAGCGGCTTTTGATGCCGCCATTCCCTGGTTCGAATCCAGGTAGCCCAGCCATATTGTTTTCTAGCGAAAAGTTTTTACATTTTCGGTAGAACTAGAGTAGAGATTGTATTATATTGTCTCGCTCTAAAAACATAGCAACAAAAGATGGCTACGTAGCTCAGTTGGTTAGAGCACATCACTCATAATGATGGGGTCACAGGTTCGAATCCCGTCGTAGCCACCATACAATTGTTATTGGCTTTTACCAATTAGCGAATAACAAGATAGAAATTTGAGACGCGGAAGTGGCGGAATTGGTAGACGCACCAGATTTAGGTTCTGGCGCCGCAAGGTGTGAGAGTTCAAGTCTCTCCTTCCGCACCATCTCAAACCTTCTATCACAACAAATTCATGCGGAAGTGGCGGAATTGGTAGACGCACCAGATTTAGGTTCTGGCGCCGCAAGGTGTGAGAGTTCAAGTCTCTCCTTCCGCACCATGAATTGTTCTCTTTAGAAATAAAGAGCGTGAGATTGACACGCTAAACAATCAGTTGGGCTATCGCCAAGCGGTAAGGCAGCGGCTTTTGATGCCGCCATTCCCTGGTTCGAATCCAGGTAGCCCAGCCATTATTCAACGTTGTTGAGACTTTACCAATTGTCTTGATAACTACAGATTAAGTTGCGGAAGTGGCGGAATTGGTAGACGCACCAGATTTAGGTTCTGGCGCCGCAAGGTGTGAGAGTTCAAGTCTCTCCTTCCGCACCATTATTTAGAGTGTGATTATACACACTCGCTGTTGGGCTATCGCCAAGCGGTAAGGCAGCGGCTTTTGATGCCGCCATTCCCTGGTTCGAATCCAGGTAGCCCAGCCATTACAACGTCTGATTGACTTACCAATTGTCAGTCAAGACTACAAATTTGTTGCGGAAGTGGCGGAATTGGTAGACGCACCAGATTTAGGTTCTGGCGCCGCAAGGTGTGAGAGTTCAAGTCTCTCCTTCCGCACCATTATTTAGAGTGTGATTATACACACTCGTTGTTGGGCTATCGCCAAGCGGTAAGGCAGCGGCTTTTGATGCCGCCATTCCCTGGTTCGAATCCAGGTAGCCCAGCCACTAAATTCACACTTAAATACTTAATAGATTGAGTTTTAAGTGGATACAGTATATAAACTACCGCTAAGCGGCGGTGGCGGAATTCAGTGTAGTAACACTTCAATTCCAAAATGTAGTTGTTCTACTGGGCTATCGCCAAGCGGTAAGGCAGCGGCTTTTGATGCCGCCATTCCCTGGT
The DNA here is from genome assembly GCF_019977755.1 of Vibrio penaeicida. Taxonomy (NCBI): domain Bacteria; kingdom Pseudomonadati; phylum Pseudomonadota; class Gammaproteobacteria; order Vibrionales; family Vibrionaceae; genus Vibrio; species Vibrio penaeicida. The sequence goes on from NZ_AP025144.1 coordinate 3,179,436, forward strand.
TCGAATCCAGGTAGCCCAGCCATATACAACGTTATTGAGATTTTACCAATCATCTTGATAACTAAAAATTTTGATGCGGAAGTGGCGGAATTGGTAGACGCACCAGATTTAGGTTCTGGCGCCGCAAGGTGTGAGAGTTCAAGTCTCTCCTTCCGCACCATTTTTCAAAAAGTGGCTACGTAGCTCAGTTGGTTAGAGCACATCACTCATAATGATGGGGTCACAGGTTCGAATCCCGTCGTAGCCACCATATACAACGTCTGAATGATTCACCAATCATCATTCAAGACTACAGATTTGTTGCGGAAGTGGCGGAATTGGTAGACGCACCAGATTTAGGTTCTGGCGCCGCAAGGTGTGAGAGTTCAAGTCTCTCCTTCCGCACCATTATTTAGAAACCCACCTTTTGGTGGGTTTTCTATTTTCTGCATGATCATTTCTGATTCACATCATCAAATCTTTGTTCTGATTCTCATTCTTTCTCTATGAATTCCGCTTTCAGTTGCGTTTTATCCCCAATCATACTGATCATGGCTTGCATAAATTAAAGCAGCGAAGGCAACTCAGAATGGCAAATCATCAAAAGATTCTTATCGGTAGCTACACTCAATCCATTGGAGCCATGACAGGGGAAGGAAAAGGTATTTCCTCTGTCCACATGAATTTAGAAACAGGCGCTTTCGACAAACTTGCGCTGATATCTGATGAGCAAAATCCTGCTTACTTGACCTCTCAGGATGGGCGAGTTTTCGCAATTAATGAGTTCGCCAATGGAAAAGGGGCAGGCTTGTCAGTGCACGATATTAAAAACCACCAGCTGACCCTGCTCGATAGCAATCTGGTTGATGGTGATTATCCGTGCCACGTTGCAGTAAACTCAAATCAAACACTAGCAGTGACGTCTAATTATGGCACTGGCAATTTCAGTGTATTCTCGCTCAGCAGTGATCGGCTAGAACACACACACACAATCCAACATGCTGGTAATGGTCCAAATACTGATAGGCAGGAAGGACCTCACGCTCACTTTGCATGTTTTTTAAAACAAACCAATGAATTAGTCACGGTAGACCTTGGTACGGACCGAGTGAGCTTTTATCCCATATCCAACACCCTCATCAACGAATCTGAAGTTCAGCACGTTCAAACACCACCAGGTAGTGGTCCTCGCCACTTGGTTTTCTCACAAGATGAGCTCAAAGCTTATGTGCTTTGCGAGTTGTCTGAAGAAGTTTTGGTTCTTAAAAAGAATGAAAACGACATTTGGGAAATAGCATCAACCATTTCTCCATTTGTAGAACACAATGAAGGTGGTGCTGCCGCAGCGATACGTTTATCTTCAGATGAGAAGTTTGTTTATGTTTCAGGTAGACAGCAATCTTCTATCGTCTGTTTAAAGGTGGAAGTCTCCGGTGATTTGGGCGTAATTCAAACCATATCATCAGGTGGGTTAAACCCTCGGGATTTTAACCTGACGCCAAACGGAAAATGGTTAGTTGTCGCGAATCAAGATACGAACAATTTGGTGTCTTATCGCCGCAATGAAGAAAGCGGGACATTACAAGAAACGGGGTACAGCATCTCGACTGGTAACCCCGTATGTGTGCAGTTTTTTTAGCCTACGTTTAAGCGTGTGAACATTGCGCTATAAACCGAGCGCATAGCGCAGAACTTGTTGCTTAATAGGACCGGAGTGCTCTGCGAGTTTCAATGCCGCGTTTCGTGCAAATGCGATGGGAGGGAATGTGTCTTTAAAGACTTTGTAAAATACATCCATCCCTGTTTGCATTAGGAGGTTGTCGCGCTTACGAATCGATTGATACTGATCCAAAGCTTGTTTGGTCAAACCCAGCGAATCACTTTGTTCTAGCAACGCTTTTACATCTTTGAATCCCAAATTAACGCCCTGCCCCGCTAAAGGATTAATAGTGTGGGCAGCGTCTCCTACTAACACACAGCCTTTTTGATGGTAGCACTGTGCATGGCGTCTCGTGAGCGGAAAAGCACCGGCTTGCTCTACCGTTATTGTGCCGAGTTCAGCTGGGAATTCATCCATAATAGTTGTTGCCAGCTGAGTATGATTCATCGCCAGTAGAGAACGAATTTTTTGCGGCGAGTCATACCAAACAACCGAGCCCTGATACCCCGGTAGAGGCAAGAATGAACGAGGTCCAGACGAGGTAAATTGCTGCCAAGTAATATCTTGCTGAGGCTTATCTGTTGTGACATTAACCAACATGCAATGCTGGCGGTAATCCCAAGCAGTAACACCTATTTGAGCAATGTCTCTCACCTTCGAATTTGCTCCATCGGCTCCAATCACCCATGTCGCTTGATATTCTTCCCCGCTGGCTAAACGAAGCACTCTAGAATCCAAATTATCTTCTATCGCCTCTAACGTATCTGGGCACTTTAGCGTGATATTACTTAGCTTAGCCATCGCATCCCACAACCCCAACTGCACCATACGGTTCTCTACAATGAAGCCCAGTTGCTCAAGGTTGAGTTCGTCGGAATGAAATCGTGTGCGACACTCTGGCATATCCCACGTTTCAAGGCGTATGTATGGGCATACACGGGTGCTTTCGATAGTATTCCAAGCTCCAAGTTCTTCGAGAAAGTTCACTGAAGATTGAGAAATTGCAGATACGCGCAAATCCATTGGCTGGGTAGAGTCATAAGCTTCAGGCTGATGATGTTCAACAACCAACACTTCTTTCCCTTGTTTGGCAAACCCCACCGCCACAGCAGCACCAACCATACCCCCACCAATCACGGCAATATCAAACTTTTTCATACCTTTCCCAAATAGCCACTTTGTGCCAGAAGCGCTTAGTTTACTGCTCTATTGGACAAGTCGTCCACGATAAGAACAAGTATCAGGTCACTCTTTAAGATCAATAAAGAACACAAATGATCATTTGTGATAATTTTGTAATTTACAGGTGAATAATTTGATCATTTAGATTGATTTATACAGATAATGGTGAATATTGTTAATCCAGTGGATCACTCATTATGAACCAAAGGCTCCGCGAACAAGCCATATTGAACGTACTAGAGAACCGTAGAAACGTCTCTATAGCGCAGCTTGCTCAGGAGTTTCCACAAGTAGCAAACGTCACTATTCGAAGAGACGTCGCACGGCTGGCAAAAAGTGGAAAACTGGAACGCTCTCATGGCGCTGTTCATGCCGTTAAAAATATAACGCCTCCCCCGCTCCCCCAAGAAAATATCGGGCTTGATGAAGTTGATGCGCTGATCCTTCCTCCTATCCATGAACCATGGGGCGACTTACTCAAGCAACGAGCATTAGCAAACGGGCTTCCTGTCTTGTCTGAATCAGCTCCCGATTCTCAGTGCACTTATATTGGTCCGGATAATTTAGAGGCAGGCTACCAACTAGGAAAATTTGCCGCTAGTCAGCTCAATCGTGATGAAGTGAAGTGCGCAAATGTTCTACTCATTAACCATGCACAACTCTCTAACGCACAACAAAGAACAAAAGGGTTTTTACGGGGTTTTAACCAATTTTACTTAGGTGAACTCCAGATGCTATCGATTGATGGGTTTGGGCATTACAGAACCGCACTGCGACAAATACAAGATGCGCTCACAACGCATCCGGATATCAATGTTTTGTTCGGCGTGAATGACCACTCGATTCTTGCTGGGTTAGAAGCCACAAAAGGTCGGCATGACATTTACGCCTATTCAATCGGATTAGAAGGCGATGATTTACTGGATGAACTCACTTACGGCAACCGACTTCACGCATGTGTCGCTTTATATCCAGAATTGGTTGGCTACATGGCGGCACACACAGTAGCCAAGTTGGTTAGCGGCATTGTTCCCCAACCAGTATTGACCCCTTTTGATGTTTTGACAGGGCAAGATGTACACACTCGGTTTACTCGGCAAAATGATCATTGGGTTTTAAAACAAAACCTATCCGAGTTGGCTGGTCGTGACTTTTCTGTAGACAAAAGCAGCTTACCACCAGCAAGAATCATGTTTGTGCCGCACTTTATCGATCACAACTGGTACCGAAAACTGGCGAAAAGTTTGGAATCAGAATGCCAATACTTAGGGCTACAATGTGAGATCCAACCGCCTGAAATCCAATTTCACAAAGAAGTAAATCATGCTCGAGAACGCATTGCCCAAATGGCAGTGAAGGTACTCAAGCGTGAAAGCAAAATATTCATTAATCACGGCGTTTTCGCCATGCCTTTGTCTTCAGCTTTGATTGAGGCAGCTGGCAAACACACCGTTGTGACCAACTCTCTGGATGCCTTTGAATTTTTCCAACAATACAAACACGATTTTCGGATCATCTTAACAGGTGGAGAGCTTTTGTCTGGTCAGCGCGCACTGACAGGCTCTGCTTGCTTTTCAACGTTAGAACAAATTCGAGTCGACAAAACCTTTCTTTCCGTGGATGGCATTTCAGCCAAGTTTGGTATCAGTATGAACGACGAAGCATGCTCAGTCGTAGCCAAAACCGCCATTGCCCGCTCGCATCAAACACTGGTTTTAGGCGAAGCCAGCCAGATGGGCGCGGAAGAAAATTACCTGATTGCTCCATTGCATGACATTACTGATGTTATGACAGATTTAGGCACCATTCCCGCACAGCGGCTAGAGCTGTCGGCAAATGGTATACGCGTTCACCTTGCCGAAGACTACTTGAAGTCTGAAGACAAGACACAAGCAGTGATGCACCAAAATAAACAAGGAGATAGTTTATGAAGCGTCTCAGTACACGTTTGCGCAGTTTATGCGCCTCTATCAGCTTAGTGCTGATGGTGTCTGCACCCACAGTTCAAGCAGAAGACATAACCATCCGCTTTTGGGATAACCAACAGACTGAATCTGGTTTGAGTGACTACCAAAAAGCGTCTGTCGCACTATTTGAAAAAGAAAACCCAGGGATCAAAGTAGATGTAACAACCGTGCCCTACCCTGAATATCAACAAAGGCTTCTGACAGCAGTAAGAAGTGGCAATGCCCCCGATATTTCAACGGTAGACCAGATCTGGCTAGCCGCATTTGCAGAAGCAGGAGCGATTATCCCACTCGATAAGAAAATGAATGCGGCTTCAATGAATGCAGGGCAATTCTTTCCCGGCGCTTGGTCTTCAGTTCGATACAAAGACAAAACTTGGGGGGTCCCATTCAATGTAGACGTGTGGCAATTCAGTTACGTCAACAACGCGTTATTCAAAAAGGCAGGTATCGAGCCTGACTCAATCGTCACTTGGAGTGGGCTAAAGTCCGCTGCAAAAGCACTAACAGACACTTCCAAGGGACAATATGGCGTTGGTTTGTTTGGTCATAAAGGCGAAGACACCGTCGTGATCGTCAACTCCTTTATCTTCTCCAATGGCGGTCAAGTCTTAGATAGCAGTGGGCAATGTAAGTTAAACGAAAAACCGGCGGTTGAAGCTTTAGCGTATCTTCAAGATCTCTCGCAATACGCCCCTAAAGGTATTCTAAATGCTTCCAGTGGAGACATGCGAGAGCTATTCCTTAATGGTTCATTAGCCATTGAGTTTTGGCCAGCTTTAGAACAACCCACATTGAAGAAATCCAGTATAGATTGGGACTTTGTAAACGGTCACGCCCCTGCTGGTAAAACCCCGATTGGTACTTACGGCGGCTGGAATTTAGTCGTGTACAAAGGTTCCAAACACCAAGAAGCGGCGTGGAAATTTGCCCAATTCCTCACAAGGCAAGACATCAATGGAAAAGTCGTCGACCTTCTTCCTGCTAACGTCAACGCAGCGCAAAAGTTTGTTGATGCTAATCGCCACAAGCCAGACGCAATCATTGAGCACTTGAATAACGCATCACCTCGACCACTGTCTTCTCGGTATTTGGAAATTGCCGATATTCAAATGGCAATGATTCAAGATCTCTTTGATGGCACGGATGCACAAAAAGCAGCGGACTCGGCTTGCATCAAGATCAATCAGTTGTAATTGGAAGTGCTGGTAGCCACATCAGGCTATCAGCGCGAACTAAGCATGGGTGTGGCAATGAAGTACCAGAATAATTTTGGATTTCCTCTAATAATGATCGCGCCTGCCGTCGCGCTTATCGGATTGTTGATGTATTACCCAATGTTTGGCACGTTCATCGAAAGTTTATACGCCACATCATTCATCAACCCCGAACCAGAATTCGTGGGATTTCAGCTATACAGCAAATTGCTATCACAGGAGCAGTTCTGGCAAATCATTCAAAACTCCGTTGCATGGACGTTTGGTGTAATCGTTTTGCAAAACCTGTTTGGTTTTTTAACGGCACTTTTATTGAACGAGAAAATACCCGGACAAGGGTTAATGCGCTCTCTAGTGCTGCTTCCTTGGGTGCTACCGGGAATAGTGGCAGCCATAGTATGGCGCTTCATGTATGACCCTCAATTGGGGCTCATCAATTCTATGTTCCTGTCTGGCTCTTTGATTGACGAAGCCATTGCATGGTTAGCCACTCCTGACACCGCCATGTTTGCAGTTGTGATAGCCGCCGTTTGGAAAGGCTTCCCATTTTCAACGGTTGTGTATCTCGCTGCATTACAAAGTGTCGATAAGGAACAAATAGAGGCAGCCATCGTGGATGGGGCTGGACCATTTCGTCGCCTGATAGAAATCATCATTCCCGCCGTTCGACATGTGGTAGCGATCAACTTACTGCTTACCGCCATTCTAACCTTCAACTACTTCGACATGGTTTGGGTACTTACCCGTGGTGGTCCTAAAGACAGCACTCATATTTTCCCCACAAAGATCTTTGAATTGGGTTTCGGTCAGTTTCGATTCGGAGAAGCGGCAACTTACGGCGTGATGTCGATTCTTATCTTAGTGGTTTTACTCTCGGTTTACTTCTGGCTACAAAAAAGGGAGAGCCGATGAGCCCCAATATGAAAATCAAACTCAACATGAAGCAGCTAGCGCTACTGACAGGTCAATTACTGCTGGCGTTGATCATTTTGCTGCCAATTTTTTGGATGGTGTCAGTTTCTCTAAAACCGTCCACCGAAGCGTTCGCCATTCCGGCAAAGCTGTGGCCGGACAGCCCAACCTTTGAAAACTACAGTAACGCCTTCCGCCCAGAATTTAGGCAGTATTTCTTCAACAGCGTCGTCGTTTCTTTAAGCACTTTGGTCATATCCACTAGCCTCGCTCTAATGGCTGCTTATGCCTTTACACGATTTCAGATAAAAATCATGGCGATTTTCCTTGGCTTGATTCTGGTGTCACAAATGTTTCCTTCCAGTGCCATCATCATTCCCATATACAAAATGATGGACGACGCCGATTTACTCAATACCAAGCTGTCTCTCATTATTGCTTACATCACCATAACCCTTCCCGTGGCAACTTGGATGCTGAAAGGGTTTATGGAAAATATCCCCGCTGTGCTCGACGAAGCTGCAGCGATGGATGGCGCCAAGCCAATGCGAATTTTTTTCGAAATTGTCCTCCCGCTCTGCCGCCCCGGTGTCATCGCCACCAGCGTGTACATTTTAATTGTCACATGGCAGGAGTTCCTATTTGCTCTGTCGTTTACTACCACTCAAGAAATGCGAACTTTGCCTGTCGGGATGAACGACTTTATTGGTCAGTATGGCATTCGATACGGCGAACTCATGGCGAGCTCCGTCATGATTTCATTGCCTATTGTGGTGGTGTTTTTCTTCCTACAAAAACACTTTGTTGCAGGTCTCACTGCTGGCTCTGTAAAAGGATGATTCCATGAAACATGATCACTTTACTTTTATCCAACTGACCTACCCAGCCAAACACGTTGCGCTGATCACCTTTAGCCGACCGGAAAAACTCAACGCACTCTCTGAAGACATGCAAAACGAGTTGATTCTGGCGCTAGACAATGTCAATCAAGACGATGATGTTCGAGTTGTGATGTTTACCGGTAGCGGCGACAAAGCCTTCGTAGCTGGCGCAGACATTAATGAATACCGCGGTTTGCAAATCAAAAAGTTCAACGATTATCAGCTCCAAGGAAGAAAAGCATTCGAAACTATAGAGCAGTTGCCCAAACCGACTCTAGCACTGGTTAATGGCTACGCGATGGGCGGCGGATTCGAGATAGCCCTAGCCTGCGATTTGATGATAGTGGCGAGCAACGCCCAGATGGGGTTACCCGAAGGTTTATTGGGATTATGCCCCGGAGGTGGAGGCACGCAACGGCTATTAAGAGCGGTAGGAAAAGCTGTCACTCTTGACGCTCTCCTATCGGCTAAGCGAATTAAAGCTGATGAAGCGTTGCGTCTTGGTCTCGCATCTCAAGTTTGCTCTCAAGACAATCTCATGTCGGAAGGATTGAAAAAAGCCAGTTACTTACTGAAAGTCAGCCCTACGGCTCAGGCCGCAATGAAAAAGCTGGTTCGAAATGGGTTAGATACGCCGCTGGAATCAGGGTTAAGTTGGGAGCAAGCCGAACTTTTACAGCTCTATTGCTCCGCCGATGGGCAAGAAGGGGTCTCCGCCTTTTTAGATAAACGAACTGCTTCTTTTGATATGAGCTCTGAAATCATCGCCTCAACAGGAGCTAACAATGAATAAAAACGAGCATATTGGGGGAGATCAGCTGGTGAACCAAGTTGCCGTGGTGACAGGCGGAGCAGAAGGTATTGGGTTAGCGTGCGTCGAAGTTTTAGCTACCCATGGCGCAACGGTCATCATTGCCGATATCAATCAGACCCAAGGAGAAGAGATAGCCAATCAGCTTAAATTGGATGGGTTGGATGTTCACTATTATTTTACCGATGTTTCCTCCCCTGATTCGGTAAACCAGTTATTCCAGTGGGTGCACCAAAAAAATTGGCTGGTCAGTATCATGATCAACAATGCGGCAGTGGCGTTATCCGGTGACGCCGTTGAGATATCAGAAGAACGGTGGAATCAGGTAATAAACACTAACTTATCTGGTGTATGGCGTGGCATAAAACATTCCGTACCGGATATGAAAAAGGTGGGTAAAGGAGCGATAGTCAATATCAGTTCAGCGCAGGCCTTTGCTGGGTTTCATGGTTGGAGTGCTTATGCTGCCGCAAAGGGAGGCATTAACGCTCTCACTCGCCAGAGCGCCATTGAGTTTGCACCCGATGGCATCCGAGTCAACGCTGTCGCGCCCGGCACCATCATGACCCCCATGAACGAGAAGATTTTTGATGAAGTTGATAACCCAGAAGAACTTCGCCAGCGGTGGAATGACAACCACCCCATAGGTCGATTTGGTCAGCCAAACGAAGTGGCGCAAGCGGTGCTCTTTCTCGCCACAGAACAATCGAGCTTCATCACCGGGCAAATACTCATCACCGATGGCGGTATGCTGGTGAAAGGAGATTAAAATGGTAGTGTCACTTCGCAATGAAAATGTGGAATGTGAATTTAAAACCAAAGGTGGGCATTTAGATCACATTCGATTCACCGATGGCAATGATCAGTTTTCGCCAATGCATCGTGCGCCTTGGGTCGATGAACACCACCCAGATTACCCTGTTATTTTGCAGCAGTTGTCGGGGGATTTCTTCTGTGCGCCATTCGGAGAAAGTGACATAGAACCCGCCCCGCCTCATGGATGGAGCAGCAACGGAAACTGGCTGGTAATAGAGAGTGAAGAAAATCAGCTGGTTGCAGAATTAGATCGCCACATTTATGGAGCGAAGCTCACCAAGACAATCACATTAAAAAGCGGTTCACCCTTTATCTATCACCTGCATGAATTCTCTGGAGGTAATGGAGCGATTCCGATCAGCTACCATGCGATGCTCAAATGCCAATCTCAAGTTCGGTTATCCTTTTCACATAAGGCGTTTGGTTACACCATTAATGAAGCATTGGAGCCAGACCCGACACGCGGACGCTCGCTTCTTGCCTACCCTCAACAGTTCACAACTATCCAATCAGTCAGGCTTGCAAACGGACACCACGCGGATCTTTCTGTTTACCCATGGAGCGAACGTCATGAAGATATACTTCATCTCGTTTCTCCAACACAACAAGAATGGGGCTGGACTGCCGCCCTGTGCAAAGAAGAGGGCTGGGTCTACCTTGCCATTAAGCCTGAAAAGGTATTGCCGCTCACAACGCTTTGGCAAAGCCATGGAGGTCGAAACTACGCCCCATTTAATGGTTCACACACGCATGTGCTTGGGCTGGAAGAAGGTTGCGCGTATTCCCATTTAGGTCATAAAGCATCAACTTCCTGTAACCCAATCAATCAACAAGGGTATCCCACGGCCTTAGACCTGAATACCAATGGAAAAACGCAAGTGGGGTATGCCTTTGCTGTATTTCGTGCGCAGCCAAATTGGCAAAACATTCAACATGTGGAGGTTGAACGGCACAGCATCCGCGTTACGGGAGACGATGGTACACATCGTGATATTGCCTTTGACTCCTCTCTTCTCCGCTTCGAGTAATGTATAAGGACGGTTTATGGCCTCTGTTGAACTCAAACAACTCTCCAAATCTTGGTCTACAGTGACCAGCGTTGATAACTTAAACTTGAATATTCGAGACCGAGAATTTCTGGTGTTGCTAGGCCCCTCTGGCTGTGGAAAAAGTACCACTATGAGAATGATTGCTGGCTTAGAAAAACCCTCACAAGGCGATATCTTGATCGATGGAAAGCGCGTGAACGAATTGCCCCCAAACGAGCGAGATTTGGCGATGGTGTTTCAGAGCTATGCGCTTTATCCACATAAGACCGTGCGCAACAACATCGACTTTCCGCTGAAAGTGCAAGGGCTAAGTAAGTCCCAACGCAATGAAATGATCGACGAGGTCGCGAAACGTGTTGAGCTCGACAGCTTACTTGACCGTAAACCAGCGCAGTTGTCCGGTGGGCAAAGGCAGCGCGTCGCCTTAGCCCGTGCCATTGTAAGACAACCCAAGTTATTTCTTCTCGATGAACCCCTATCAAATTTAGACGCCAAGCTACGATCCAGCATGCGCGCGGAGTTGAAGAAACTGCAACATGAATTGGCAGTTACCACCATTTATGTCACCCACGATCAGGTCGAAGCGATGACCCTTGCTGATCGTATTGTAGTGATCAATCAAGGAAAAATTCAGCAAGTCGGCACACCGGAAGAAATCTACGACAAACCTCAAAACACCTTCGTCGCAACATTTTTAGGTAATCCACCCATGAATATCATCCCCTGCGACCACATCAATCTTTGCCGTTCACTCGCCGTGCCCGAGGGGGCGGTCACACTTGGAATACGACCGGAAAACATCCAGCTGGTAAACGATCCCAACGCCATCATCCAAGCCACCGTGACCTTAACGGAGTTATTGGGTGACAGCTACTTGTATACATTATCGCTAAAAAACAGGGTATTGATGGTGAAAACATCACGGCAAATGCAAGTAAATACTGGCGAAACCATTGGGTTAGGGTTTTCCTCCGAGCACACCCACTGGTTTGATAGTGCTGGAGAGCGCATAGAACCCATATCTATGCGGTTACAATGAGCAGAGGTTGCAATGAATTTGAAAGGGCTAACGTGGGATCACCCAAGAGGCTACCAAGCGCTACAAACCAGCTTAGAGTGGGAACATTGCCCCATAGAGAAATGGGATGTTCAGCCTTTATCTGGATTTGAGGAAACACCACTTCATGAACTCGCCAGTCATTATGACTTACTCGTTATAGACCATCCTCATTTAGGGCAAGCCATTACCTCTGATTGTTTACAACCCCTTGACGCGCTGCTTTCACCCATGTGGCTGGAAGAGTTGAAAGCCCATTGTATTGGTCAAGCTGCCCACAGTTATTGGCTCGACAACCACTGCTGGGCACTGCCTTTGGATGCGTCTTCTCAAGTCATGGCGTATCGCTTAAAGGAAAGAGACACCGCACTAGCCATTAATGGTTGGCTCGACCTTTTACGCACTCGATGTCACTTTCAGCTTTGTTTAGCGGGTCCTCACTCCACATTGCAGCTTTTGGCTCTTTCTCTTGCAGTAGGCTCAAGCGGTCCTAATAACCATCAATTTATGAGCACTCATGATGGCGTTGAAGCCGTCGATTTAATGAAATCTTTATTCTTAGCGAGTGTTGCACCGTCCACCTTTCTTAACCCTATTGAGATATTAGATACGCTGAATGACTCAAGTACGTTTGACCTGTGCCCGTTTGTCTATGGGTACGTTAACTACAGTCAAGCACCTTCAAGGATCGAAATATGAGCCCCACCAAGCAACATATCAATATTAGGTGGAACAGGCATAGCCATTACAAAAAAGTGCTCTGTCACCAATGAGTTACTGCTGTATCTTAAAAATCTGCTCAGTTCTGATATTCAGAACACCTTCATTCCTGAATACAACGGGCAGCCGAGTTTCAAGTCCGCATGGAAAAACACCGATGTAAATCAGCCTGTGAATCATTTTTATCACCATGCATATACCACCGTAGATAACGCTTATTTACGCCCTAGATATACAGGTTACATAGATTTTCAAGATGCAGCCGCACAGCTCATTCGAGAGGGGCTCACTAACCGAGCCTCCTCAAAACAACTGGTGAAAGACATAAATCTTTTGTATTCAAAAACAAGGAGAAATGAGCATGGAACACGCTCTAAGTGATGTCACGATATTGGATTTCTCACAGCTTCTACAAGGACCTTTTGCTACTCAGTTGCTAGGCGACATGGGGGCCAATGTCATCAAAGTGGAAAGACCCGGTGCTGGGGATTTATTTCGTTCTCTCACCTTTAAAAATCAATGGGTCGGCGGAAAAGAGAGCCCCAACTTCCTTGCGTGGAACCGAAACAAGCGCTCCATTGCTGCCAACCTAAAATCAGAAGAAGCCAAAGCCATTCTCTATCGCTTGGTCGAAAGCGCTGATATCGTCATCGAAAATTTTCGACCTGGCGTCATGGATAGACTGGGTTATGGCTACGACGACCTCAAAGCTATCAACCCAAGAATCATTTACTGCTCGGGAACGGGCTACGGAGAATCAGGGCCCTACGTTTCTCGCCCCGGTCAAGATATGTTGGTTCAAGGACTAACAGGGTTAATGGCCGCGACAGGGCAAGCCGACCACCCACCGACACCTGCGGGTTCTGGCTTTTCAGATCAAGTGGGTGCGATGAATATTGTCTACTCCGTCCTTTCTGCACTTTATTGGCGAGAGCGTTCAGGCAAGGGGCAAAAGATTGTCGTGAACTTACTGGCCGGCATGCTCGCACATCAGGGTCAAGAAATGCTGATGGCGATGAATTTCAATCAGGATTTCCAACGACCAAACTCCGGTATTGGTCACCCCGGGATGGATGCGCCCTTTGGTACTTATCCGAGCTCTGATGGATGGGTCACCATTGCCATGAGCCCATTTAAGACTCTGGTAAAAGTACTTGGGGATGACAGCCTTTTGCAATTTGACGACCCCGCTATTTTGTTTGATGAACGAGATATGGTTTGGAATGAAATCGCCAAAAGAACACAAGCCTTTGATACAAAAAATTTAATGCAAATGATGCTCGAAGAAGACATTTGGTGTGGTGAAGTTAAAACGCACTTAGAAGCTGCTGCTGATCCACAAGTTGAGCACCTTGGGTTAATCCAAAACTACGAACACCCACTCGCTGGGAATGTGAAATGTGTCGGACCTGCTGTCACCATGTCTGAAACACCGCCAAATATTCACAGACCGGCTCCGTTGGTCGGTCAGCATACTCGCGAAGTTTTGCTGGAATTTGGCTTTACCGATGAAGAAATATCCGCCGCGATAGATTCTGGGCAAATAGCTTAAAGCTCAAGTGCTAAACGATCTCTGGTCAGTTGGTTTTTAAAGCAGTACAATACGCCGCTCACTACAACAGTAGTGGCTATAATTTGAACAAATACGAACAAAATAACGAGCGTGAGTGCAATGAGTAAGAAACTGCTAATTAAAACTTGGGGCTGCCAAATGAACGAATATGATTCGTCAAAAATGGCCGACCTGCTTAATGCCGCCAACGGATACGAGCTAACAGAGGAACCTGAAGAAGCAGACGTTCTATTACTTAACACCTGTTCAATCCGAGAAAAAGCGCAAGAGAAAGTCTTCCACCAGCTTGGTCGCTGGAAAACACTGAAAGACAAAAAGCCCGGCGTAGTTATCGGTGTTGGCGGCTGTGTCGCCACGCAAGAAGGCGACCACATTCGACAACGCGCCCCGTTTGTTGACGTTATTTTTGGTCCACAAACCCTTCACCGTCTTCCGGAGATGATCAAATCATCTCACGACAATTCAGCGCCCGTTATGGATATTTCTTTCCCAGAAATAGAGAAATTCGATAACTTACCTGAACCTCGCGCTGAAGGAGCAACCGCTTTTGTTTCTATTATGGAAGGGTGCTCTAAATACTGTACTTTTTGTGTAGTACCGTATACCCGTGGCGAAGAAGTCAGCCGCCCAATGGACGATGTGTTATTTGAAATCGCCCAGTTAGCCGAGCAAGGAGTTCGTGAAGTTAACCTGCTGGGTCAAAACGTAAATGCCTACCGTGGTGCGACTTTTGATGATGATATTTGTAGCTTCGCGGAATTATTGCGCCTTGTTGCGTCTATCGATGGGATTGACCGCATTCGATTTACGACCAGCCACCCGCTTGAATTTACTGACGACATCATTGCCGTGTATGAAGATACGCCGGAGTTGGTGAGCTTCCTTCACCTGCCTGTACAAAGTGGTTCCGATCGCATTTTGACGATGATGAAGCGTCCGCATACCGCTATCGAATACAAATCCATTATTCGTAAGCTGAGAAAAGCGCGCCCAGAAATTCAAATCAGCTCCGACTTTATCGTGGCGTTTCCTGGAGAATCGGATAAAGATTTCCAAGACACAATGAAGCTGATTAAACAAGTCGACTTCGATATGAGCTTTAGCTTCATATACTCAGCTCGACCGGGAACACCAGCAGCAGACTATCCGTGTGACGTCAGCGAGCAAACTAAAAAAGAACGCCTTTACGAATTGCAGCAACAAATCAATACTCAAGCAATGCGATACTCCCGTTTGATGATGGGCACTGAACAGCGTATTCTTGTCGAAGGTGTATCTAAGAAAAACATGATGGAACTTCGTGGCCGTACGGAGAACAACCGAGTGGTTAACTTCGAAGGCCCTGCAGAACTCATCGGTCAGTTTGTCGACGTCAATATCGTTGATGTATTCGCGAATTCACTTCGCGGCGAACTGATACGAACTGAAAAAGAAATGAACCTTCGCGTGGTGACCTCTCCATCGGCAATGATGGAAAAAACCCGCAAGGAAGATGAGCTAGGTGTAGCAACCTTTACACCATAAGCTTACAGATTAAATAACCATGTAGAGCCCGGTCGAAGTCGGGCTTTATTGTCATGGTTTAATGTGAGGCAGCATTGAGTAATAAAATCGTCACTCTAGAAATCGATCTAGAACCTTCAGACAACCGTCGCTTGTCCAGCCTTTGTGGTCCTTTCGACGACAATATCAAACATTTAGAACGCCGACTTGGTGTAGAAATAAACCATCGTAGCAACTTCTTTTCCGTTGTGGGTAAACCCCATACCGCCTCGGCTGCGCTGGATATCATCAAATCTTTATATGTTGAGACCGCGCCAGTTAAAGGCCAAGTTACCGACATCGAACCTGAATTGATTCACCTTGCCATCAAAGAGTCGGGCGTATTGGAGCAATCCACTGAATCTGCTATCGAGCATGGTAAAGAAGTCTTTATCAAAACCAAAAAAGGCGTGATCAAGCCGCGTACACCCAACCAAGGACAGTACTTGGTTAATATGGTGACTCACGACATCAGCTTCGGCATCGGACCTGCAGGTACAGGTAAAACCTATCTAGCCGTTGCAGCGGCTGTTGATGCTTTGGAGCGACAAGAGATTCGACGAATCCTTCTTACTCGCCCTGCAGTAGAAGCTGGTGAAAAATTAGGCTTTTTGCCCGGTGATTTGAGCCAAAAAGTCGACCCTTACTTACGCCCTCTATACGATGCTTTGTTTGAAATGCTTGGTTTTGAACGCGTTGAAAAACTCATAGAGCGTAACGTTATTGAAGTGGCCCCACTCGCCTACATGCGTGGTCGCACACTCAATGATGCCTTTATCATTCTCGATGAAAGCCAAAACACGACTGTTGAGCAGATGAAAATGTTCCTGACGCGTATCGGCTTTAACTCACGAGCGGTGATTACCGGTGACGTAACCCAAATTGATTTACCTCGTGGTGCAAAGTCTGGTCTTCGTCATGCTATCGAAGTATTAAGTGAAGTTGATGAAATAAGCTTCAACTTCTTCCTGTCTGATGATGTAGTGCGACACCCAGTAGTTGCTCGTATTGTTAACGCATATGAGAAGTGGGAAGCCAAAGATCAAAAAGAACGAAAAGAATACGAAAAGCGCAAGCGTGAAGAGCGGGAAGCAAAACTACTTGAAACCCAAAGCGCCGAGCTTTTGCCACAATCGATTAGCGCAGCACAATCGGTAAGTAAATAATGACCATCGAACTTGATCTTCAACTCGCGGTCGAAAATGAAGGTGGACTTCCTTCACAAGAAGACTTTCAAATGTGGCTAGATAAGACCATCCCTCTTTTCCAGCCCCAAGCCGAAGTGACCATTCGCATTGTGGACGTCGAAGAAAGCCAACAGCTTAACCACGAATACCGAGGCAAAGACAAACCAACAAATGTACTTTCATTTCCATTTGAAGTCCCTCCGGGCATCGAGATGGATTTGCTTGGTGACTTGATAATATGCCGACAAGTGGTTGAACTGGAAGCAAAAGAACAAGATAAAAATGCCACCTCGCACTGGGCGCATATGGTTGTACATGGTAGCTTGCATCTGTTAGGTTATGATCATATCGAAGACGAGGAAGCAGAAGAAATGGAAGCCCTCGAGACCGAAATTATGCAATCTATGGGCTTCGAAGACCCATATTTAGCAGAAAAGCAGTAGCCTTCAAACTGAACGACAAATAAGGCTGCTTTAAGTGTGCTATCACACATCTGATAGCGTTAACGATTGAGAAATCATGAACGAAGACAATTCGACCTCTTCTACGGAAGGGAAGAAAGAAAAAACTGAAGGTCCGAGTAGAAAGTCCTTCTTTGAACGCCTTGGTCAGCTATTTCAAGGTGAACCGAAAGATCGTCAGGAGCTAGTTGATGTCATTCGGGACTCTGAAATAAACGAACTGATTGACCATGACACGCGAGATATGCTCGAAGGTGTTATGGAAATCGCCGAAACGCGAGTAAGGGACATCATGCTCCCACGTTCGCAAATGGTCACTGTTGAGCGAACTCATGTACTCGATGATTTAGTCGCTTTGATCACTGATGCACAGCACTCCCGCTACCCAGTTATCAGTGAAGACAAAGACCATGTGGAAGGCATTCTGTTAGCGAAGGACTTATTAAAATACTTAGGTTCGGACAGTGCTCCATTCGATATAGAGCAGGTAATACGCCCTGCTGTCGTCGTTCCAGAAAGCAAACGCGTCGATCGACTGCTAAAAGAGTTCCGAGAGGAACGTTATCACATGGCAATTGTCGTAGATGAGTTCGGTGGAGTTTCTGGGCTGGTAACCATTGAAGATATCTTGGAAGAGATCGTTGGCGAAATCGAAGATGAATTCGATGACGAAGAAGAAACCGATATCAAGAAATTGAGTAAACACACCTACGCCGTTAAAGCTTTGACCACCATCGAAGACTTTAATGAAACGTTCGGCACCACCTTTAGCGATGAAGAAGTGGATACGGTCGGCGGCATGGTGATGACCAGCTTCGGACACCTACCTACACGCGGAGAAGTGGTCGAAATTGAGCATTATTTGTTTAAGGTTACCGCTGCAGACAACCGCCGTGTCGTTCAACTTCAGGTTACCGTCCCTGATGAGGAGCCTCTTCCTGCTGAAGAGGATTTAAGTAGCTAACCTGAGTTTAGGTTAACCAAGTAGCCAAATGCTACAACGATAATAAGACGAAGATGATAACAATACTAAATCATCGCCTCGTGCGGCCGCTTGCGGCCGCTTTTGTTGGGGCACTGACTACGCTTGCTTTTGCACCTTACCAACTCTGGCCCGTGGCTATTCTCAGCCCGCTCCTACTTCTTCTGCTTTTAGAAAAACAAACGACCAAACAAGCGTTAGCTATCGGATTTAGCTGGGGAATTGGGCAGTTTGCCATAGGCATTAGCTGGGTTCACATCAGTATCGATACATTTGGTGGGTTACCCAAATTCGCCAGTTTAGCGTTGATGTTTTTGCTGGTCAGTTATCTCTCGATTTACCCTGCTCTATTTGCTGCCGTACTCAATCGGTGGTTTCCAAACGCTAATCTCGTCCGCTTTTTACTCGCGGCTCCATCTCTATGGCTCATTAATGAATGGCTAAGAGGTTGGGTAATGACTGGTTTTCCGTGGCTATGGCTTGGGTACAGCCAAGTAGACTCCCCACTCAGTGTCTTTGCCCCTATAGGTGGCGTAGACAGCATAAGCTATATAATCTGGCTAATCACAGGAGCTATCACTCTCGCGCTCACACAGAAACGATGGCACTTCTTAGCCCTCCCAATCGGACTCTTTGCGCTTGCAGGTGCTCTTAACCTTGTTCATTGGGTAGAAGAAGACAAAGACAACACGACTAAGTTCGCGTTGATACAAGGGAACATTTCTCAGGAACTCAAATGGCTGCCCAGTCAGCGCTGGCCCACCATTATGAAATACATGGATCTGACTCGTGAAAACTGGGATGCAGATGTCGTCATTTGGCCTGAAGCCGCTATACCTGCATTTGAAAATGAATTGCCTTCTTTCCTTAGCAATTTAGACAGTGCAGGGCGCTTAAACCAAAGTGGCATCATAACGGGTATTGTAACCTCAACCAGCCGAGAAAATTTCTACAATAGCGTGATAGCTATTGGGCAGAATGAGCAAGAACAATACAACCCTAAATCTCAGCCCAAATACCACAAACATCACCTACTTCCTTTTGGTGAGTTTGTGCCTTTTGGTGACATTCTTCGCCCTATTGCACCATTCTTTAATTTACCAATGTCGTCATTCAGCCGAGGTGGTTTCGTACAGGAAAACATCGAAGCCAATGGACGTCACTTCGCGCCGGCGCTCTGTTATGAGATCATTTTCAACGAACAAGTTCGCCAGAACATCACGGAAGAGACCGACTACATACTCACCCTTTCAAACGACGCTTGGTTTGGTGATTCTATTGGACCTCACCAACATATGGAAATCGCGCAAATGCGAGCACTCGAACTAGGCCGACCTGTCGTCAGAGCAACCAACAACGGCGTAACAGCGATTACCGATTACAAAGGCAAGATCATTCACCAAGTGCCACAATTTAAAACAGAAGTGTTAACGGCGGAAGTGAGTTCAGCAACTGGCATGACTCCGTATAGAATATTGGGCATTTGGCCCTTGTATTTAATTGTGTTGCTTTCTTTGTCAGTATCACATTTTTATGTGAAGCGAGCCGAAAAAACCATGTAATATCTTGATGATAATTTTATTTTTAGGATTATGAGCGCTCAAAAAAAGTAAAACAGGATTTTACAGTGAATAAACTCACTTCTTGTGCAGCCCTAGTGTCGTCCATTGTATTAGTCTCAGGCTGTCAAACAACAAAGCTCGCAGATCCAGTTGGCAATGGTGCAGCATTGGTTCCCGTTGTTGTCTACATGAGTAATACAGTCAAGTATCCATGTCATGCCATCTCTTTTGCATTTGGCGACGATAGCAGACGCTTCTATACCAATCTGGAGGAACTAAAAGAGTTAGAAGACGGAGATTACTCTCAATACGGTGGATATGGTTTACTTACCGATATCCCGCCGGGTGACTACTCCATCACAGAAGCTAGATGTCATATGCAGCCAGGGTACTTAATTAACGGTACTTCGACTTATATGGCATTTCCAATTACTTTAGATGTCACTATTACTCCAAATACTGTTCAATTGGTAAATGGGGGAATATTGGGACACGGAGCTACCGATACAAGATCGAGATTTGACGTCAAGTGGTACGATTGGGGAGATGAAGGCGGTCAGTTTGCTCTAAACATGTTCCTACAACAAGCGGACCTTCCCGACGGCTGGACAATAGCGAAATAAAACAGCTAATTTTATGGCTTCAACGCTTGTCGTGTGAAGCCTGTATTGCCGCACTTCTTACAAGGTGGAATCAATGTGGCGTGATTAAAATACGATTTATCACCGCATTCATCGCAAACAAGATACCCAAGCCCGATCACTTCACCTGTTTGATATAACCCTTTGTGCTCCAAATCTAAAAACAGCTCTTGCCACTCCACCTTGGTTCTATCGGTAATGTCTAACAGCCCCTCCCAAACGGAATCGGCAATTAATCGATAAAAAGGGCTTTCGGGGAAGGTATCTTTACTTTGTTGATAATTTTGAGCAAATTCACTGAGATCCGAACGGACATAAGCGGAGACAAGAGAAAGTTCATCTTTAGTCATATCGCTAGCAGCAGCAACGACCTGAGACGATGTTTCCAAGACACGTTCCAACTCCTCAGGGCTATGTTTTAACGTATCAGTAACCTCTTCTAGGAACGCTTCATAACGGGCTTTACGCTCAGGCATAAACAACCTCCGTGCATTGACTATTGTTGACTGTCTTTCCTTTATGTATTCTATGCTGATCTATCACCGTCTGATCTAACCGATCTCACAAATTCCAAGATAACCGGATATCATCGATGCAAGAGCAATATAACCCGCAAGATATTGAACAGAAAGTTCAAAAGCACTGGGACGACAACAAAACGTTTGTTGTGAGCGAAGACCCGAATAAAGAAAAGTTTTACTGTCTCTCCATGTTCCCATACCCAAGTGGTCGTCTCCACATGGGTCACGTGCGTAACTACACCATCGGTGATGTGGTTTCTCGTTTTCAGCGCCTTCAAGGTAAAAACGTTATGCAACCAATTGGTTGGGATGCGTTTGGTCTGCCTGCTGAAAACGCTGCGGTTAAGAACAACACGGCTCCGGCTCCGTGGACATACGAAAACATCGAGTACATGAAAAACCAGCTTAAGCTATTGGGCTTTGGCTACGACTGGAATCGTGAACTCGCAACATGTACTCCTGAATACTACCGTTGGGAACAAGAGTTCTTCATTAAGCTTTACGAAAAAGGACTGGTTTACAAAAAGACCTCTTCTGTTAACTGGTGCCCTAACGACCAAACCGTGCTTGCTAACGAGCAGGTGGAAGATGGCTGTTGCTGGCGTTGTGATACACCTGTTGAGCAAAAAGAAATTCCTCAATGGTTCATTAAGATCACTGAATATGCACAAGAGCTTCTCGACGACCTAGATAATTTAGACGGTTGGCCTGAAATGGTGAAGACCATGCAGCGTAACTGGATTGGTCGCTCTGAAGGCGTTGAGCTACGCTTCTCGCTCAAAGACAACAAAGATTTGGAAGTGTACACAACACGTCCAGATACGTTGATGGGTGTGACGTACGTTGGCATTGCTGCTGGTCACCCTCTTGCCGCGAAAGCAGCAGAGAGCAACGCTGAACTCGCGGCATTCATCGAAGAATGTAAGAACAACAAAGTTGCCGAAGCTGAAATGGCCACGATGGAAAAGAAAGGCATGGCGACAGGTCTCACCGCCATCCACCCATTAAACGGTCGTGAAGTACCCATTTACGTCGCTAACTTCGTATTAATGGATTACGGTACAGGTGCCGTCATGGCAGTGCCAGCTCACGACCAGCGTGATTATGAGTTCGCAACAAAATACGGTTTGGATATTGTTCCAGTCATTAAACCCGCTGATGACAGTGAACTCAACATCTCTGAAGAAGCCTACACAGAGAAAGGCGTGCTGTTCGATTCAGGTGAATTTGACGGTCTCGAATTCCAAGCAGCATTCGATGCTATCGCTGCGAAGCTAGAAGCGGAAGGCAAAGGCAACAAAACCGTTAATTTCCGTTTGCGTGACTGGGGCGTATCTCGTCAACGTTACTGGGGAGCACCAATCCCGATGGTCACCACTGAAGACGGTGAAGTTCACCCAGTACCCGCTGACCAACTGCCAGTGATCCTTCCGGAAGATGTGGTCATGGACGGCGTTACTAGCCCAATAAAAGCAGATAAAGAGTGGGCAAAAACCACGTTTAACGGCGAACCCGCTCTACGCGAGACAGATACATTCGATACGTTCATGGAATCTTCTTGGTACTACGCACGTTACTGTTCTCCACAAGCTGACGATATCCTCGATCCAGAAAAAGCAAACTATTGGCTGCCTGTGGATCAATACGTCGGTGGTATTGAGCATGCGTGTATGCACCTTCTTTACTCTCGCTTCTTCCACAAGTTGCTTCGTGATGCTGGTTATGTCACATCAGATGAACCATTCAAGAAGCTTCTTTGTCAGGGTATGGTACTAGCGGATGCGTTCTACCATACGAATGAGAAAGGCACGAAAGAATGGATTGCGCCGACGGAAGTGAAAGTTGAGCGTGACGGTAAAGGTCGAATCGACTCTGCAATCGATAGCCAAGGTCGTAACGTTGAGCACTCAGGCATGATCAAAATGTCCAAGTCGAAAAACAACGGTATCGACCCACAAGAAATGGTGGATAAATACGGCGCGGACACCGTTCGCTTGTTCATGATGTTCGCCTCTCCAGCCGACATGACTCTCGAATGGCAAGAGTCTGGCGTTGAAGGTGCAAACCGCTTCTTGAAGCGTGTTTGGAAGCTAGTAAACGAGCACACATCAAAGGGCGCTGCTGAAGCCGTTGATGTAAGTGCGTTCAACGCCGATCAAAAAGCACTTCGTCGTGACGTTCATAAAGCGATTCAGAAAGTGACTGATGACGTATCTCGCCGCCAGACATTCAACACTGCAATCGCTGCAATCATGGAACTGATGAACAAGCTTGCGAAGGCTCCACAAGAGTCTGCTCAAGATCGTGCTATTCTGGATGAAGCGTTGAAAGCAGTCGTTACAATGCTATACCCAATCACTCCACACATCAGTTATGAAATGTGGGAAGCGCTAGGGGAATCTGACGTTGATAGCGCGACTTGGCCGACTTTCGATGAAAAAGCACTGGTTGAAGACGAGAAACTTATCGTTGTCCAAGTTAACGGTAAACTGCGTGCAAAAATGACCGTTGCTGCTGACGCGTCGAAAGAACAAGTGGAAGAGCTTGGTTTGAACGATGAGAACGTTACTAAGTTCACAGAAGGAAAAACGATCCGTAAAGTCATTTACGTACCGGGTAAACTTCTGAACATTGTGGCAAACTGATTGTCATAAAACCCAACCCATAAAAATAAGCAAACAGGGTGAATCATCACCCTGTTTGTTTTTATCGGCGTATTTTGATGAGTACATTGTGCGCATACGCAAACAGTGTTGTCATCAAAGTTAATCCGAATACTAGGAAACGATTTGTGAAGCGTGTTTCTTTTTCTCGCACCTTGCGTGCCTCTATTGTTCTTGTCTTGACAACGGTGTTGTCTGCTTGTGGTTTTCATTTCCGAGATACGTACTTTCTTCCAGAAGAACTTTCTGAAATATCATTTACCAGCTTTGATTCTTATGGCTCATTAACGCGGTACGTCCGTGCTGAGTTGGATTTGAATGGCGTAGATGCCGTTGCCCCAAGAGAAGACATCCCAAACCTGCATTTAACCAGTGAGTCCAATGGTGAACGCACTCTCTCTTTGTATCAGAACAGCCGTGCAGCAGAATATGAACTTACTTACGCGGCTTCGTATCGAGTGACAGTTCCAGGTGTTGGTAGCCAATCATTTACAACAACAGTCAACCGCAGCTTCTTGGATAACCCATTAACTGCCCTCGCTAAATCGACTGAAAAAGAAATGATTATTGATGAAATGCGTAAACAAGCCGCGAGACAAATCCTTCGTCAAATGGCGCGATTAAAAGCACAGCTTGATAAAAGCCAAAACGACATCAATAGCGAGAACCAAGAAGAAAGTATGACGTTAGATCTCGGTGTGACACAGACAACGACTACAGAAAAAGTCTCGGCTGAGAACCAGTAATGCGTATTTTTGCGGACAAACTTGCCGATCACTTACCTCGATCTCAGCATGGTATTTTTTTGGTCTTTGGCAATGAACCATTGTTATTGCAAGAAAGCCGAGAAGCGATACAGCGACACGCGCAAAGCCTAGGGTTTGAAGAACGTCACCGTTTTGCGGTCGATGCTCAACTCGACTGGAACTTGGTGTACGACTGCTGTCAGGCATTGAGCCTATTCTCAGCTCGTCAGATCATCGAATTAGAGATTCCTGAAACCGGTGTAAATGCAGCAACAGGAAAAGAGCTTATTGGTTTAGCTGATAAGCTTCACCCTGATATTATGCTGGTAATCATTGGGCACAAGCTGACCAAGCAACAAGAAAATGCTAAATGGTTTAAAGCACTTTCTGCCAATGGTTGTGTTGTGACATGTCTAACTCCGGACACCCAACGACTACCTCAATTTGTGCAACAACGCTGTCGTAAACTGAACCTCGTCCCTGATAATCAAGCAATACAAATGTTGGCGCAATGGCACGAAGGCAACCTATTGGCCCTTTCACAAAGTTTGGAAAAGTTAGCACTTCTCTATCCTGATGGTCAGTTAACGCTGCTGAGAGTCGAAGAAGCATTAAGTCGGCATAATCACTTTACGCCATTCCAATGGAGTGATGCATTGCTTGCCGGTCAGAGTAAGCGAGCGCAACGCATATTAAGACAACTTGAAGCCGAAGGTACTGAAGCCATCATTTTACTTCGTACTCTTCAGAAAGAATTGCTACTGATATTGGAAATGCATAAAGAATCCACCTCTCTACCATTGGGGAAAGTCTTCGATGCCCGTAGAATTTGGCAAACTAAGCGTCCAATGTATTCCGCTGCACTGCAAAGGCTAGCGCCAACTGATATTCAAAAATTGCTCTCGTTGACAGCTCAAGCCGAAATAAATGCAAAAACGCGCTATGACCGCCCAGTTTGGCTACTTCTGGCTCAAATTTCACTTCAATTTTGTGAGCCAAAGGCTACATTCAATATAGCGCTTTAACAGCCCAATACCCTGGTTCCACAACACCAATAACTATTTCATTCAGATGCGAGCATCTTGGAATAACTTGAGTATAATAACGGTTAAATTTTTTTTAAGGTAAAAGACATTGCAAGTACAAGATCTACGTGATTTTTTAGCGGATAAAGCAGACGATATGAAAGCAGAAGACATCGTGACCATTGATGTTCAAGGCAAATCCAGTGTTACAGACTTTATGGTTATCTGCACAGGAAACTCTAAGCGTCACGTAGCCTCGATAGCCGATCACGTCGCCAGTGAAGCGAAAAAAGCTGGGCTAGAACCGCTAGGTGTAGACGGCGAACAAGAAGGCGAATGGGTCGTTGTCGATATGGGTTCTACCATGGTTCACGTAATGCAAGAAGACCAGCGAGAGCTGTACCAGCTTGAGAAACTCTGGAGCTAATCGTTGAAGATTCAACTTATTGCCGTTGGCACGAAAATGCCAAAGTGGGTGGAAGAAGGGTTTAAAGAATATAAACGCAGGTTCCCCCACGACATGCCTTTGGAATTGATTGAAATCCCAGCAGGTAAGCGTGGAAAAAATGCTGATATTGCAAGAATTCTGCAAAAAGAAGGCGAAGCGATGTTGGCGGCAGTGCCAAAAGGCAATCGAATTGTTACTCTGGACATTCCGGGTAAGCGCTGGGATACAGAGCAACTTGCAGGACAATTGGAAGCTTGGAAACTAGATGCACGAGATGTATCGATTCTAATCGGTGGTCCTGAAGGTTTAGCGCCAGCTTGCAAAGCGGCTGCCGAACAAAGCTGGTCTTTGTCACCTCTTACGCTGCCTCATCCATTAGTTCGAGTTGTTATGGCAGAAAGCCTATACCGAGCTTGGAGCATTACCGCTAACCACCCCTATCATCGAGAATAACGCTAGATGAGACGTCAGCGCACCCAAATCCGAGATTACACCGCCGAGTCCGCCCTATTCTCGCGACGCGCCTTAGTCGCCTTTATGGGCATTGTGGCGCTTATGGGTGTGCTTCTCGTCAACTTATACAACATTCAAGTCAACCAGTTTCAAGACTACAAAACCCGCTCTAATGACAACCGTATAAAAGTGGTGCCTATCGCCCCTAACCGCGGATTGATCTACGATCGCAATGGTATTCTACTCGCTGAAAACCGCCCCATCTTTAGCCTTGAACTTACGCCTGAAAAAATCAAAGACATTGACGAAACCATTATTCAGTTGCGTACTTTTCTTGATATCTCTGAAGAGCGTGTTACTCGCTTCCACAAGGAACGTAAGCGTACTCGGCGATTTAAATCCGTACCACTTTTAAACCAGTTAACGGAAGAACAAGTCGCTCTATTTTCTGTGAATCAGCATCGCTTTCCTGGTGTAGAAGTGAACGCTACGCTAAAACGCTATTATCCATATGGAAAGGTACTGACTCATGTGTTGGGCTATGTATCTCGAATTAATGATCGTGATTTACAACGCTTAGAGCGCGAAGATAAAGTCGCCAATTATCAAGCAACCCGAGATATTGGTAAGCTTGGTATCGAACGTTTTTATGAAGACCTACTTCACGGTACGGCTGGTTACCAAGAAGTTGAAGTGAACAACCGTGGCCGTATTATTCGCACATTAAAATACGTACCACCGGTTCCCGGGCAAGATATCGTCCTCAACCTAGACATTAAATTACAACAGTATTTATATGGTTTGCTGGATGGTCGAAGAGGTTCGGCAATTTTGCTCGACCCAACCGATAACGGGGTTTTAGCGATGCTTTCTAGCCCAAGCTACGACCCGAACTCTTTCGTACATGGGATTTCCGGCAAAGACTATCGCGCCTTATTAGAAGACAAAGACCGACCTTTAGTTAACCGCGCAACCCTTGGAATTTATCCGCCAGCATCTACAGTGAAGCCATTTATCGCAGTGGCAGCACTTCAAGAAAAAGTCATTACGACAAAAACCACACGTAATGATCCAGGGTACTGGCGTATTCCTAACTCGAAAACTCGACCATTTCGAGACTGGTTACGTTGGGGACACGGTCGTGTCGATATACTGAAATCAATCGAGGAATCAGTGGATACCTTTTATTATCAAATTGCCTACGACATGGGGATTGATCGCATCTCCACTTGGATGATGTTGTTTGGATTTGGTGACTTTACGGGTATCGATATTCATGAAGAAAGTAAAGCCAACATGCCAACCCGAGAATGGAAAATGGCGCGTCATCGCCAACCTTGGTACCAAGGTGATACGATCCCTGTAGGCATCGGACAAGGCTACTGGACAGCGACCCCAATGCAAATAGCGAAAGCTACTTCCGTGTTGGTGAACAAAGGTGAAGTTATTGCTCCTCACCTGCTTAGAGCGACCATTGATAAAACTCAAGAACCTCATGTCACTACAGCCGCACCTATTGAATCTTACCCACCGGTTGAAGGCGTATCTAAACGCTATTGGAATGTTGCTTTAGAAGGAATGCGCCTAGCAAACCACGGTAAAAAAGGAACGGCCCGACGAGCTTTCGCGAAAGCAAAATACGTAACGGGTGGCAAATCGGGCACAGCGCAGGTGTTTGGGCTCAAAGAAGACGAAGAATACAACGCCGACGAACTGGCAGAGCACTTGAGAGACCACGCTCTGTACACAGGATTTGCTCCATTTGATGATCCAGAAGTGATAGTAACGGTTGTATTGGAAAACGCAGGGGGTGGCTCTTCAAACGGTGCACCTGTTGCACGAGAGATCTTCGACCACGTTTTAATTGACAGCAAAGATGGGAATAAATAATGCGGTTTGACCCTTCTACCGGAAGAAATCGTTCCTTTTTCGATAAACTCCATATCGACTTGCCCATGTTGCTTGGGTTATTGCTGCTTATGTGCTTTGGGCTGGTAGTTATGTACAGTGCCAGTGGACAAAGCCTCGCGATGATGGACAGACAAGCCATGAGAATGGGGTTGTCTCTTGTCGTGATGTTGCTGCTCGCACAGATCCCACCACGCACCTATGAAACCGCCGCACCATTGCTGTTTTTTGTTGGGATATTACTATTGTTAGGGGTTTTATTTTTCGGAGAAGCATCTAAAGGAGCCCAGCGATGGTTAAACCTTGGTTTTGTGCGTTTCCAGCCTTCTGAGTTATTGAAACTCGCCGTACCACTCATGGTGGCGAGGTACATTGGTAAGCGTTCACTCCCCCCTACATTTAAGACACTGATCGCCTCACTATTGATGGTTTTCATTCCAACAATACTCATTGCCAAGCAACCCGACTTAGGAACCTCTATCCTCATCGCTGCGTCAGGGATTTTTGTTATTTTCCTTGCAGGAATAAGCTGGAAGATCATCACGGCTGCGGCCGTTGCACTCGGTGCCTTCATCCCAATTCTTTGGTTCTTCTTGATGAGAGAGTATCAAAAGGTTCGCGTAAGAACCTTGTTTGACCCTGAATCTGATCCATTGGGCGCAGGCTATCACATCATTCAAAGTAAAATTGCCATTGGTTCTGGCGGTTTATCCGGAAAAGGCTGGTTGCAAGGAACTCAGTCGCAACTTGAATTCTTACCAGAGCGTCATACTGACTTCATCTTTGCCGTCGTTGCCGAAGAATGGGGCATGATTGGTGTGGTCGCGCTACTTTGCATCTACCTGTTTATAATTGGTCGTGGTCTGTTTTTAGCCAGTAAAGCGCAAACCGCTTTTGGTCGAATGATGGCGGGCAGTGTTGTTCTTAGTTTTTTTGTTTACGTTTTTGTAAACATAGGTATGGTGAGTGGCATTCTTCCCGTTGTAGGTGTACCACTGCCTTTGATTAGCTATGGAGGCACATCCATGGTAACGCTAATGGCCGGGTTTGGCATTCTGATGTCGATTCACACTCACCGTAAAATGCTCTCTAAGGCGAACTGATGGCTTTTAGAATTTACTCACTTATCGTAATTTTAATACTGGCTTTAACTGGCTGTACAAGCCCAGACAAAGGCAGGTACACCATAGATGACGATGTCGCCCCTGAAGTGCCTCTTTCTGTTGAACATATTGAAGATGCTCATCCGGTTTATGAACCCATCAGTTTAGGCGGCAACAAAGACTACAGCTTACTGGGTGGCTCATACAAGATTGTTAAAGAGCCAGAAGGATTTACTCAAGAAGGTAAAGCGTCTTGGTATGGTAAAAAGTTTCATGGTCACCTAACGTCTAACGGTGAAATATACGACATGTATTCTATGTCAGCAGCACATAAGACTTTACCTCTTCCAAGTTACGTCAAGGTACTGAACAAAGACAACGGAAAAGCGGCTATTGTCCGCATTAACGACCGAGGTCCATTTCATGAAGGGCGTATTATTGATTTAAGCTACGCAGCGGCATACAAGTTAGGCGTTGTTCAGACGGGGACTGCAAATGTAAAAATTGAGTACATATCTGTAAGCCGTGAAAATACATCGCTCGTTGCGCAGAAGAAATTGCCAAGGTTTGTTATTCAAGTTGCCGCATCAAAAGATGAAGACAAAGCCCGAACTTTAGCGAAATCTTTGGGTCAAAGCCTATCAGTACGCAGTTATACAGAAGGGTCAAAAAAGATACATCGTATTTTTTTAGGTCCATTTAATGACCAAGAATTAACGCAAAAAACGTTATCTCAAGTACACTCACAAGGCTACCCCACCGCGTTCATTAAACAAGTGAAACAGAATCCTTAGGGACAAACGGGTTAATTTGTGCAACAGTAAGCTTCTGACTTATCAGAATGATTCTGCTAAGATACGAACGTTCAGCATTAAACAATCAGACTAACAACTAATACCAATGAAAAAATCTGTGAAATCTATTAAATCTTTGTTTGTCACTTCAGCAATCGTGTCAGCAACTTTCGCTTCTCCTGCATTCTCGGCTCCTATTGTAGTCCCAGATGCACCTGAAATCGCCGCTAAAGGTTTCGTGCTCATGGACTTCCATTCCGGTAAAGTTCTGGCAGAAAAAGAGGCGAACACACGTTTGTCCCCAGCAAGTCTTACCAAGATGATGACCAGCTATGTCATTGGTCAAGAGCTTGAACGCGGTAACATTTCGCTGTCTGATAAAGTGGTCATTAGTAAGAATGCGTGGGCGAAAAATTTCCCTGATTCTTCAAAAATGTTCATTGAGGTGGGCACTACGGTAACCGTTGATGATCTAAACCGCGGCATCATCATTCAGTCAGGTAACGACGCTTGTGTCGCCATGGCTGAACATGTTGCAGGATCTGAAGACGCGTTTGTAGACCTTATGAATGCGTGGGCTAAGTCGATTGGTATGGAAGATACCAACTTCGCCAATGTACATGGCTTGGATAATCCAGACCTTTTCTCAACGCCTTACGATATGGCACTGCTTGGTCAGGCTCTTATTCGTGATGTACCAGATGAATACCGCATCTACGCCGAAAAACAGTTTACTTACAATGGTATAACCCAATACAACCGTAACGGCTTGCTTTGGGATAAAAGCATGAACGTTGACGGCATCAAAACCGGGCACACTAGCAAAGCTGGCTACAGTTTGGTGAGCTCTGCAACTGAAGGCAAAATGCGCTTAGTCGCCGTTGTAATGGGAGCAAAAAATGCTAACGCTCGTAAGGCGGAAAGCAAGAAACTGCTCAACTACGGATTCCGCTTTTTTGAAACGGTTTCCCCACACAAATCAGGGGAAACTTTCGTTAGCGAAAAAATCTGGATGGGTGACAAAGACTCAGTTGCTCTAGGTGTTGCCGAAGATACCTACGTTACCCTTCCTCGTGGTCAGGCGAAAAACATGACTGCCAACTTCGTATTAGAAAAAGAACTTCAGGCCCCGATTCGCAAAGGCGACGTGGTTGGACGTTTGTTCTACCAAGTTGAAGGTGACGACATCGCTGAATACCCACTTCTAGCGCTAGAAAATGTAGAAGAAGGCAGCCTATTTAGCCGCTTAATTGATTACATTGTCTTGCTGTTCAAGAGCTGGTTTAGCTAAGTTTAGCGTATCTAATACTTAATTATTGAAAGCCGCGTTAGCGGCTTTTTTGCATCATAATGTGAGGGTACACTGATGTAACTTGAGATCCGTTACATTTGGCAGTACTATTTCGCACCGCAATATCGAATACTAAATCGGAGTTCTCGCAATGTTGAATATCAACTCAGACGCTAAACTAAAAGACCTGCTTGAGTTCCCTTGTCAGTTTACTTACAAGGTAATGGGCTACGCAAAACCAGAACTGCCAGAGCTTGTGTTAGAAGTCATTCAACGTCACGCTCCTGGCGACTACAGCCCTACCGTTAAGCCAAGTGGAAAAGGGACATACAACTCCGTCTCTATTACCATCACAGCGACTTCTATCGAGCAAGTAGAATCACTCTACAAAGAGTTAGGCGATATCGACATCGTACGCATGGTACTTTAGGTAAGCATAGTACTTTAGCCTCTAACTATTTAGCTCGAATTGAAACAGCGACTTATTAGTCGCTGTTTTTCTAGGGTTTATTACCCTATCCATAGTACCAACTCTCTAATTTCCAGCATGGAATTCTAGCTTAGATGTAAAATCCATGTCGCTTATGTGTAGTTAGATTGGTTAAAGAAGTTTATAATCCGTTTACTTTTATCGTTCTTATTTCAAAGGATCTTTTAGTTTGCTTGAAGTCAAAGACCAGTTAGTCGTTAAAAAGCTAGGTCGACAAGATTACCTACCCATTTGGCAAGCCATGCATGACTTTACTGATACTCGTGATGAAGAAACGGGCGACCAAGTTTGGCTTGTAGAACACAACCCAGTTTTTACTCAAGGTCAAGCAGGCAAAACAGAGCATCTAATTGATACTGGCGATATCCCAGTAGTACAGAGCGATCGTGGTGGTCAAGTTACCTATCATGGTCCGGGTCAGGTTGTGGCTTATTTCCTATTAAACCTGCGCCGGCGCTCATTGGGAGTAAGAGACTTAGTCACTCATATCGAAAATCTGGTTATTAATACACTGAAGCAATATGATATAGAGTCCGAAGCAAAACCAGATGCTCCGGGCGTTTATGTGAGTGATAAAAAGATTTGTTCGCTGGGGCTACGCATTCGAAAAGGTTGTTCTTTTCATGGACTCGCCTTAAATGTAAATATGGATCTCTCGCCATTTCTGCGTATTAACCCATGTGGCTACCAAGGATTGGAAATGGTCCAAATCAGCGATTTTAACAGTGATACTGAAGTGAGCAGCGTTGAAACAACGCTGATTGAAGAGCTTGTTGCACTGCTGGGCTACAAGCAAGTCGAAATTATTACAGAAAGCAAATCATCATGAGCAAACCTATCCAGATGGAAAAAGGCGTTAAATACCGCGACGCTGACAAAATGGCACTGATCCCAGTGAAGAACATGCCAATTGAACAGAAAGAAGTGTTACGCAAACCTGATTGGATGAAAATCAAGTTACCTTCTGATAGCAAACGTATCCAAGAAATCAAATCCGCCATGCGTAAGAATAATCTTCACTCTGTATGTGAAGAAGCCTCTTGCCCTAACTTAGCGGAATGCTTTAACCACGGTACGGCTACATTTATGATTTTAGGTGCTATCTGTACCCGTCGCTGTCCTTTCTGTGATGTTGCCCATGGTCGTCCAATCACACCGGACAGCAACGAGCCGCAGCATCTTGCTCAAACAATTAAAGACATGAAACTCAAGTATGTCGTTATTACTTCTGTTGA
Source organism: Vibrio penaeicida (assembly GCF_019977755.1). Lineage (NCBI taxonomy): Bacteria > Pseudomonadati > Pseudomonadota > Gammaproteobacteria > Vibrionales > Vibrionaceae > Vibrio > Vibrio penaeicida. The sequence goes on from NZ_AP025144.1 coordinate 3,212,312, forward strand.
CCGAGATGATTTACGCGACGGTGGGGCACAGCACTTTGCCGACTGTAACCGTGAAATTCGCGCCATGAACCCAAACATACGCATTGAAACATTGGTTCCTGATTTCCGTGGTCGTATGGATACCGCGTTAGAACTGTTAAAAGATAACCCGCCAGATGTGTTCAACCATAACCTAGAAACAGCACCTCGCCTCTACCGCAAGGTGAGACCAGGTGCGAACTACAAGTGGTCACTTGATTTGCTTCGCAAGTTTAAAGAACAACACCCGGATGTCCCAACCAAGTCTGGTGTGATGATGGGCTTAGGCGAAACAAAAGAAGAAATTGTAGAAGTTCTGAAAGATTTACGTGCTCACGGTGTGACAATGCTAACGCTTGGTCAGTACTTAGCACCAAGTCGTCACCACTTAGCGGTTGAACGCTATGTGCCACCTTCAGAGTTTGATGAGCTAAAAGAGATCGCGCTAGAGCTGGGGTTCACTCACGCTGCATGTGGTCCATTTGTGCGTTCCTCTTACCATGCCGATCTTCAAGCTAAAGGGGTTGAGATTAAGTAAACTGAACTCTTAACCTTCTATTACTATTAAGTTTTTTATAATTCGCCCCGATTTCGAGAAATCGGGGCGTTTTTTATACCGGAATTTTACTCACATCTGGCTTTACGCTAAGATGCTTAAATATTTTTACTTTAAAATCTGTTGTATAGCAGCTAAGCGATTAAATGGCGACGAGCCCAAACACTTCAGCTTGTTATTCAGCATAAAATTAACATCAACCAGTTGGAAACTACAGATGAAATTATTTGCAGTAGCAGGTCTAATGGCTTTGACGCTGGTAGGTTGTAGCTCTACACCTACCCAACAAGATAACTACATGGACGCATCGTTCGAGCTTTGTAATACCGAAGTAAAAGTTTACTCAGTAAGCGATGATGGTCGTGTTCGTATTGTATGTGCGGATGGCTCCAAGTTTGCACTTCGCTCTGAAGTGACACTAGAGACAATGCGCAACATTAACGCTGATTACTGCAGCGGTGAAGGCTTGTCTAAGTTTAACGAAAGCCAGCGTTACTACCAGTTCCGTTGTAAGTCTGGTGAAACCATCAGTATCAACAAGTAATCACTCATTTGTTTCAGATATAAAAAAACGACAGCACTGGCTGTCGTTTTTTATGTCTCGATTTTACGTTGTTAGCTTGTTAGGTCATCAAAGAACTTCTTAACACCATTAAAGAAGCCTTCTGACTTAGGGCTATGCTTATTCGCCGCATCTCCGCCACACGTTTCTTCGAAATCACGCAGCAGTTCTTTTTGACGGGAACTCAATTTAACAGGTGTTTCAACAACCAATTTCACGATTAAATCGCCAACACCGCCACCGCGAACACCTTTCACACCTTTGCCGCGCATACGGAACATACGACCCGTTTGTGTTTCTTCTGGCACTTTCAGGTTTACACGACCGTCAAGAGTTGGAACTTCAACTTCACCACCCAGTGCAGCCATTGCAAAGCTAACTGGCACCTCACAGTAAAGGTTGTTGCCATCACGCTCAAAGATGTTGTGCTCACGAACATGTACTTGTACATACAAATCACCAGCAGGTGCGCCCATTTCTCCAGCTTCACCTTCGCCAGAAAGACGAATACGATCGCCCGTATCCACGCCAGCAGGGATCTTAACATTCAGTGTTTTCGTTTTCTGCTTACGACCCTGACCATGACAAGAATTACATGGGTCTTTAATGATTTTGCCTTTACCGTGACAGGTAGGACATGTTTGCTGAACAGCAAAGAAGCCTTGGCGCATTTGAACTTGGCCATGACCATGACATGTTCCACATGTTTGAGCACCAGAACCTTTCTTAGCACCACTGCCATCACAGACATCACACTCAACTAGAGTAGGAACTTCAATTTCTTTTTCAACACCGCGAACAGCCTCTTCTAGAGAAAGTTCCATGTTGTAGCGAAGGTCTGCACCGCGTTGGGCACGTGACTGACCACCGCCACCACGGCGACCACCACCAAAGATGTCGCCAAAAACGTCACCAAAGATATCGCCAAAGTCAGCGCTGCCTCCACCGAAGCCACCGCCGCCGCCCATTCCACCTTGTTCAAAGGCTGCGTGACCGTATTGGTCATACGCCGCTTTCTTCTGTGGGTCTAAAAGAATTTCGTACGCTTCTTTTACTTCTTTAAACTTTTCCGCAGCCGATTCGTCACCCTGATTACGGTCTGGGTGAAATTTCATAGCAAGGCGCTTATACGCCTTTTTTACATCGCGTTCTGATGCATCACGGCCAACGCCTAATACTTCGTAAAAATCACGTTTTGACATGTTCTTCGTCACCAATTATTTACTGCAAACGGATGGTTCCGCTTGGTGGTTTGTATCAATCTAGATAAGGAGACTGATCCTAAGGTTATGAGAAAAGCATATGTATGAATAGCAACACTAGCCAGTGTGCTAAGCACCTTACTATCACAAACTCTTTATCTGGATTGATTCCCTATTTACAAACTTGCGGGCGTAAGAGATAACTCGAACGCCCGCAGCATAGAAGATTTAGACGCTATATCACCCGAAACATTGATATTTCGAGTGATAATAGCTTAGAGATTATTTCTTCTCGTCTTTCACTTCTTCAAACTCAGCATCAACAACATCGTCGTCTTGCTTAGGTTGTTCGCCAGCTTCTGCGCCCGCAGCTTGTTCAGCTTGAGCTTTCTGCTGTGCGATTTCCATTAGCTTTTGAGATGCCGCCATTAGCGCCTGAACTTTCGCGTCGATAGCTTCTTTATCTTCGCCTTTCTTCGCTTCTTCTAGCTCAGTAATTGCTGCTTCGATCTTTTCTTTGTCTTCAGCAGGAAGCGCGTCACCCGCTTCTTCAACTTGCTTCTGAGTACCGTGGATCATTTGGTCAGCTTGGTTACGAGCAGAAGCCAATTCTTCGAACTTCTTGTCCGCTTCTTTGTTTGCTTCTGCTTCTTGTACCATTTTCTCGATTTCGTCGTCGCTTAGACCACCAGATGCCTGGATTGTGATCTTTTGCTCTTTACCTGTCGACTTGTCTTTCGCAGATACGTGCAAGATACCATCCGCATCAAGGTCGAAAGTTACTTCGATTTGAGGCATACCACGAGGTGCAGGCTGAATACCCTCTAGGTTAAATTGACCTAGAGATTTGTTATGCATTGCTTGCTTACGCTCACCCTGAAGAACGTGGATAGTTACCGCGTTTTGGTTGTCTTCAGCTGTAGAGAATACTTGGTTTGCTTTCGTCGGTACTGTTGTGTTTTTCTCAACTAGAGCTGTCATTACGCCGCCCATAGTTTCGATACCTAGAGAAAGAGGCGTTACGTCTAGAAGTAGTACGTCTTTCACTTCACCAGCAAGTACACCACCTTGAACTGCAGCACCCATTGCTACTGCTTCATCAGGGTTCACGTCTTTACGAGCTTCTTTACCGAAGAACTCAGCAACTTTTGACTGAACCATAGGCATACGCGTTTGACCACCAACAAGAATTACGTCTGTAATTTCGCTTACTGATAGATCAGAATCTGCTAGAGCAACTTTTAGTGGCTCAAGAGAACGTTGAACAAGGTCTTCAACTAGCGCTTCTAGTTTTGCACGAGTCACTTTAACGTTCATGTGCTTAGGACCAGTTGCATCAGCGGTAACGTAAGGTAGGTTCACGTCAGTTTGCTGTGCAGAAGACAGTTCAATTTTCGCTTTTTCTGCTGCTTCTTTAACACGCTGCATTGCTAAAGGATCAACTTTAAGGTCGATGCCTTGCTCTTTCTTAAACTCGTCTACCAAGTAGTTGATTAGACGGTTATCGAAATCTTCACCACCAAGGTGCGTGTCACCGTTAGTTGCTAGTACTTCGAAAGTTTGCTCGCCATCAACGTTGTCGATTTCGATGATAGAGATATCGAACGTACCACCACCAAGGTCGTATACCGCAATTGTGCGATCGCCTTCTTGCTTGTCTAGACCGTAGGCTAGAGCAGCAGCTGTTGGTTCGTTGATAATACGCTTAACATCAAGACCAGCGATACGACCTGCATCTTTAGTTGCTTGACGCTGAGCATCGTTGAAGTATGCAGGAACAGTCACTACAGCGCCTGTTACTTCTTCACCTAGGAAGTCTTCTGCCGTTTTCTTCATTTTCTTTAGAACTTCAGCAGAAACCTGAGGAGCAGCCATTTTCTGACCTTTCGCTTCTACCCATGCATCGCCGTTGTCAGCCTTAACAATTTTGTAAGGCATGATTTCGATGTCACGTTGAACTTCATCATCTTCGAAACGACGACCGATCAAACGCTTGATTGCAAATAGCGTGTTTTCCGGGTTTGTAACTGCTTGACGTTTCGCAGGTTGACCTACCAGCGTTTCACCGTCTGTATAAGCAATAACAGATGCAGTTGTGCGCTCACCCTCAGCGTTCTCGATTACGCGTGGTGCATCGCCGTCCAACACAGCAACACAAGAGTTAGTAGTACCTAAGTCAATACCAATGATTTTACCCATCAGGCTATCTCCGATTAAATCAATTATCTTTTTGCTATATCCCCATAAGTGGGGATGAGGAATGGGGATTCAACCCCTACTCACAAAATATGTGTGCAAACTACTTTGCTTTGTCTATGCCCAATAGATAAGGGCATGGAATACCTTTTCAAGGGGATTCATTAAAAAAAGTAACGTTTTTTTTCTTTTTTCTCTGAACCCTTGTCGTTACAACAAAAAACGGAGCCAAAAGGCTCCGCTTATATAAGCCAATTTTCGTCGTAATTAGCTCACTTGAACAGGTTCAGATTTTTCTTCAACGCCTATTTCGTTTTCAGATTTAGCTACGATGGTGTTCACCGCAGTATCACCTACTACGTTTGAAGACGTACAGAACATATCATTGATACGGTCTACTGCCGCAATGATAGCCAAACCTTCAGGTGGAAGACCCAATTGGTGCAGTAATACACCAACCATAACTACGCCGCCACCAGGGACACCACCCGCACCGATAGATAGAAGCAGAATCGTTAGACCAAGAGTAAAGATATCAGCAGAGTTGATTGGCTGACCAAACGCATTGGCGACAAAGATTGTCGCAAGAGCAATGTAGATGGATACGCCAGACATGTTCATTGTCGCACCAAGTGGCACACCAAAACCGGCAACAGATCGAGAGACGTTTAACTTCTCGGTAAGTGTGCGCATGGTAACAGGGATAGTTGCGTTAGAACTTGCTGTCGAAAGTGAGAACAGAACTTGCTCGCGCGTTGCACGCATAAACTCTTTTGGAGAAATACCTGTAGCCAACCCTACGACGGTTGGATAGAAGAAGAAAATCCAGAACACCAACATAGCGACAACAAGGGCAACATATCCAGCCACTGACGCCAATGTATTTGCATCTAAAGTCGCGCCAAGTTGAATCATCAACGCGAATACACCGTATGGTGCAAGGCTCATGACCAAACCCACCAACTTCATCATGATCTCGTTTGCCATTTTGAAGGTGCGAATTGCAGGACCACCACGTGAATCCAGAGCCTGAATAGCAAGGCCTGTAAGGATTGCCATAAAGATGATTTGTAGCATGTCACCATTTGCAAACGCCTGTACAGGGTTGCTTGGCACGATGTTCACAACCAGAGAGAAGATGTCTGGTGTTTCTGTTGTCGTTAATTTCACTGCTTCAGAAACCGTACCAGCCAAATTTGCGTCAGCACCCGGCTGAACAATCATTCCGATAGTCAGTGCCGCAGTAATCGCAATGATGGTATTGAAAATGTACAAGGCAAAAGTTTTACCACCAAGGCGTCCAAAAGAAGTAATGTCTTTTAACTCAACAATACCGCAGACGATCGACACATAGACCAGTGGCACAACCAAAAGCTTGATAAGTGATACGAACATTCCACCAGCGCCCTCAGCCGCTCCCAAAACATAAGTATCCATAATGGTGATGCCATTGAATAAGTACTGAATGGCGGTACCTATCATTAGGCCGGCAAATAGACCTATAAAAATTTTTGTTGAAAGCGATTTATTCATCGTTTCACTCCAGTTGTTTATGCTTGCATATAGTATTTTGATAGTTATTTACTGCACTAACAAATGCAGAGGGCAGGAATAATACACACTGAATTCACAAATAAAAGGCACTATTAACAAAAATATCACAATGAACTTCACAAAATTTAATCTGATATTTTCCTTAAAAACCGAAACAAAAAACTAAATACAAACTAGGTCAGTAGGTTAACCCTATTCTCGATCAAGAAACAAACAACCTGTTTTTTGATGGAAATAAAGTCATTTAACCTTACAATAAAAAGGTCTTTCGTGCTTTTTTAGTATGAAATACCGAAACAAAACTAAAGCCAATCAGGACAATTCACAGCAGAATATAAAATTCGCAAAAATAGATAACTGGCGAGAGTTAAGTTGTTCAAGCATGCTTTGATTTCAAAAAAAAAGCGCAGCCTAATGGCTGCGCTTTTCTATTTCTATGTCTATCGATTAGAGACACACTATGTATATATCTCTGAAACCCAATAGAACGAACTAAAGGATATTATGCGTAAACAGGTAGACGCTTACAAATCTCAAGCACCTTCGCTTTAGTCGCTTCAATTACGGCTTCATCACCCATGTTGTCTAAGATGTCACACATCCAGCCAGCTAGGTTTTTCGCGTCTTCTTCAGTAAAGCCACGACGAGTAATTGAAGGCGTACCTACACGAACACCAGACGTAACGAACGGGCTACGTGGATCGTTTGGCACTGAGTTTTTATTTACTGTAATGTTTGCCGCACCAAGTGCTGCATCGGCATCTTTACCCGTGATGTCTTTGTTGATGAGATCAACTAGGAACAAATGGTTTTCTGTTGAACCCGAAACGATGTCGTAACCACGCTCTAGGAATTCTGCCACCATTGCTTTTGCATTCGCAACAACGCGTGCTTGGTACTCTTTGAACTCTGGCTCTAGTGCTTCTTTGAACGCTACCGCTTTACCCGCGATAACGTGCATTAGAGGACCACCTTGACCACCAGGGAATACTGCTGAGTTCAGCTTCTTGTAGAAGTCTTCACCTTCATTAGAAAGGATAAGACCACCACGTGGACCAGCCAGTGTTTTGTGCGTTGTTGTAGTAACAACGTGAGCATGTGGTACTGGGTTAGGGTAAACACCCGCTGCAATTAGACCAGCAACGTGAGCCATATCTACAAAGAAGTAAGCACCTACTTTGTCTGCAATTTCACGCATGCGCGCCCAATCACAAACTTGGGAATAAGCAGAGAAGCCACCGATGATCATTTTCGGTTTGTGCTCTACTACTAATGCTTCCATTTCGTCGTAGTTTATCTGACCAGCTTCATCGATACCGTAAGGGATAACGTTGTAGTGTTTACCTGAGAAGTTAACTGGAGAACCGTGAGTTAGGTGACCACCGTGCGCCAGGCTCATACCTAGAACCGTATCACCTGGGTTAAGAAGCGCCATGTACACAGCACTGTTTGCTTGAGAACCTGAGTGAGGCTGTACATTTGCGTAATCCGCACCAAATAGTTCACATGCGCGATCAATAGCCAATGCTTCAACTTTGTCTACGAACTCACAACCACCGTAGTAACGCTTGCCTGGGTAGCCTTCAGCGTACTTGTTTGTTAGCTGAGAACCTTGCGCTTCCATTACACGTGGGCTGGTGTAGTTTTCTGAAGCGATAAGCTCGATGTGCTCTTCCTGACGAAGAGTCTCTTCTTGGATTGCTGTAAATAGGTCCGCATCGTAATCAGCGATGTTCATATCACGCTTAAGCATCTGTATCTCCTGACTCAGATTTACTGAAAGTTTCAAAAAAACCACACAACGACCAAAAGCAAACGTTTTCGTCACCGTATTTGATGGGGTGCATTCTACATAATTTGATCTGCGTCATAAAGTGACTTTTGCAACTTTCTTTATGTAGATATTTCATGTTCCGTTTGAGTGTTCATCATAGTGGTGGTCTATATCGTTTCTCTAAACTATATCACTGTCAACTTAAAGGTTTACACCCTGTAAAATCAAAGATACATAAGTTAGAGGTAGAATTACCATTCAAGCTATCGAAAGTAGCAGTTTTTCACTAGTATTCCGCTCAATTTCGGTAAGTTAACATGTAATTTGATGGAAAAACACACAAGAAAAGAAGATTGGATCGCAATACTGACAGGCACATTTTTAGTCGCGCAGGGCGTATTCTTCTTACAGAATGCGACTTTACTGACGGGTGGAACCACAGGGTTAGCGCTTTTAATTAGCCAATTTGTGCCTTTTAGTTTCGGCGTTCTCTATTTCGCATCAAATATCCCATTCTATATTTTAGGCTGGAAACGCTTTGGCAAAAGATTCGCGCTGACCAGTTTAATTTCTGGTGCGCTTGTTTCTATATTCGCAGATAACCTGCACTGGCTGATTCAGATTTATAGCATTAACCCACTTTACTGCGCGATATCGGGCGGATTATTGATGGGACTAGGCATGCTGATCTTATTCCGACATCACACCAGCCTTGGTGGCTTTAATGTGCTTTGCTTGATTATTCAAGATAAGACTGGGTTCTCAGTTGGCAAAAGCCAGATGATCATTGATTGTGCGATTCTAATTGCATCATTCTTTTTCGTTTCGCTTGAAGTCATCGGCTTGTCTATTTTAGGGGCAATCGCGCTGAACTTAGTATTGGCTATGAACCATAAACCCACACGATACAGTGTAAGTAAGCGCTCAGTTCAACACTAATATCCCCAAGTGGGCTCATATTCTGCCCCACTTCATCGTCTAAGAGCTTGGAAAGGACTCGTCATTCCGCTGCGTTCTTTATTTTGAAGTGAGAAAGGCTTGAATTGAAACAGAATATGAGGCTCTGAATCCTGCATTTTGAGGTTACTTGGGGATATAAAAAAACAACGTCAGCAACAAAAAGCCGGGCAATCCAATTGCCCGGCTTTTTTATGCATTTATTTTAGCGCTAAATACTCTCAATGATAAAAACACGGCTTTCATAGGGTTCAAGAGATTGATTCGAACTCTGAACCAAACTCAACTGCTCAACGGTTTGATAATTTCCAAGCACGCCTTTTGCTTGCTTCATGTCGTAACGGCTCGGTAGAGTGATTTCGACCCGTTCTTCGTAGAAGTTGTTAATACAAATTAGCGTCTGAGAACCGTTGCTACGAGCGTAGGCAAAAACAGACGGATGATCCGGCATTAAATCTTGATAGTCTCCATCCGTTATCACGGGGAGTTCTTTGCGTAGATGAACGAGTGACTGATAAAAATAGAAGACTGAGCCTTTATCTTCGAACGCTGTCATTGCATTCACATCACGGTAATTTCTAGCAACATCAATCCATGGAGTCCCTTGGGTAAACCCTGCATGTTCAGAATCATCCCACTGCATAGGCGTTCTCGAGTTATCACGTGACTTGCTCGCTAAAATACGAAGCATGTCGTCGGAGCTCCCCCCTTTCTGATTCACCATGATGTCATACATATTCGTGCTTTCGACATCTCGGTATTGGTCTATTGAATCAAAATGAGGGTTTGTCATACCGATTTCTTCACCTTGATAGATATATGGTGTGCCTTGCATGAAGTGTACGGAAGCGGCGAGCATTTTGGCTGACTCGACTCGGTATTGCTCATCATTACCCAACCGACTCACGATGCGGGGTTGATCGTGATTACACCAAAATAGAGCGCCCCACCCCTTTCCGTTTAGGCCTTGCTGCCAGTGGTTAAAGATGGATTTCAATTGAAGAAAATCAAACGGAGCAAGCCCCCACTTCTCACCGTTCGGATAATCCACTTTAAGATGATGAAAGTTAAACACCATGGATAGTTCTTTACCATCCATCGAAGAATATTTCTGGCAATGCTCTAGCGTCGTTGAAGACATTTCCCCTACGGTGACGCTGCCATATTTTTGAAATACCGTCTGGCTGATTTCTTGTAGATATTCATGTACGCGAGGTCCGTCAGTGTAAAATCGACGGCCATCCCCCACATCATCAGATGGGAAATCTTGCTGTTTAGAAATAAGATTAATGACATCCAAACGGAACCCATCAACGCCTTTTTCTGCCCAATACTCTATTATCGCTTTGACTTCTTCACGAACTTGCGGGTTTTCCCAATTCAGATCAGCCTGCTCTTTAGCAAATAAGTGCAGATAATATTGGTTAGTGGAGCCATCAAGCTCCCACGCTGAACCACCAAACTTGGATTCCCAGTTATTAGGGACATCACCATTGAGTGGGTCTCGCCAAATATAGTAGTCGCGGTATGGGCTATTCTTATCACCCAAAGCTGATTGGAACCAAGCATGCTCTGTCGACGTATGGTTAACGACGATATCCATGATTATACGAATCCCTTGGCGATGTGCCGCGGCAATCAATTCATCAAAATCCGCCATAGTGCCGAAATCAGGGTTAATGGCAAAGTAATCCGAAATGTCATAACCATTGTCGACCATCGGAGAACAGTAAACAGGCGTTAACCAAATAGCGTCAATGCCCAGAGCTTTCAAATACTCTAACTTTGAAATGATCCCCTGAATGTCTCCAGTGCCAGAACTTCCGCTGTCACAAAAACTTTTTGGATAGATTTGGTAAATAGACGCTTTGCGCCACCAGTCGTTATGAATAGTCATTGTTTCGTTCTCAGAGTAAAGCGCAGGCAGCCAACAAGGGGGAAGAGAGCAGGCTGCCTGCTGTATGTTATGCGGCTGCTGTTTCTAAATTGCCTTTATGTTGAGCGCGCTTATAGAAGAAGAGAGTCAACATCGCAGGTACAAAAATCGCAACTAGCATGGCGATGCTGAATATAGTCCAGTATTGAGGCTGTATAGAGAGAATACCTGGCAGGCCACCGACTCCAATGCCGTTTGCCATCACACCCGCACTACCACATATTGCCGCCGCAATAGCAGAGCCGGCCATGGCACTTAGCATTGGGAATTTGTATTTGAGGTTGATACCGTACATCGCAGGCTCCGTTACACCAAGATAGGCGGAAATGGCAGCAGGAACAGAGATATCTCGCTCACCTTCTTTACGGCTGATAATGATGATACCGACGACGGCAGAAGCCTGTGCAATATTAGACAATGCGATTAGTGGCCAAATTGGCGTACCACCCAACTCTTGCATTAACTGTAAATCAACAGCATTGGTTGTGTGGTGAACACCGGTGATCACTAACGGTGCGTAAAGGAATCCAAACACGGTGGCACCAATAATGGCAAAGTCACCCGTCATTGCCGCTTTAGCCGCAAACGCGACACCATCGCCCAGTAAACGTCCGAAAGGACCGATCAACGAGTGAGCAAGGATCACAGACAACAAAATAGACACAAATGGCACCACAACAAGGTATAGGTATCCCGGTACAATTCGCTTGAGGTTTGTCTCTATAAACGCCAGCGCTACACCCGCCAGCATTGCAGGTATTACTTGTGCCTGATAACCCACTTTTTCAATCACAAACAATCCAAAGTCCCATACTTCGGGCACTTCTTTACCGATTAAATAAGCGTTCATAAGTTGAGGTGAAACTAACGTCACACCTAATGTAATACCCAATATTGGTGTGCCACCCAGCTTCTTCACCGTAGCCCAACATACGCCGACGGGTAGGAAGAAGAAAATCGCTTCACCAATTAGCCATAGAAACGAATGGACGGTCGCCCAAAACTGACTGATTTGCGTCAGTGTTTGGCCATCGAACATCTTGATATCGCCTATAACGTTGCGAAAACCAAGAATCAAACCACCCGTAATGATCGCCGGTAGAAGGGGAACAAAAATTTCGGCTAGGTGGGAGATGCTGCGCTCTAAGATATTCATATTCTGACGAGCAGCTAGCTTGGACTCGTCTTTGCTAGCGCTGCTTTTCCCTGACAGTTCAAGTAAAAGCTTATAGACGTCGTCCACTTCATTGCCAATCACGACTTGAAATTGACCAGCATTTGTAAAACAACCGCGAACGATAGAAATGCTCTCTAGCCTTTTCACATCCGCTGTATCGGTATCATTTAGTACAAAGCGCAATCGAGTTAGACAATGGCTTACACTCGCAATGTTATCGCTTCCCCCTACAAGTTCGAGGATTTTGGCGACATCTTTCTTCGCTACCTTACTCATAACTGTTCACCCTATTTGAATTCACGTTCTATTTTATTTCTTTTGGGACCGTTCCCAATTGTTATTATTCATATTGACATCACTAATAATAAATCAAAATGGGAACAGTCCCATTAATTGAACATGATCACATTAAAAATGTAGTGATAAATAGAAAAAGAAGTACTGAATTTTTATTCTTATTAAATTACAACGAGTTGAAAAATTGTACGCTAACTGGGAAGAGAAGGGGTTAGAGTGACGTGAGTCACCTCCGATTGATTCTGCAGTTGGTCGACCAGCAGGTTAGCGGCTTTTCTTCCAGCTTCCGCATACCCTGGGTCAATACTCTGTGTGTTTGGGAACAAAAATGAAAGTAAAGCGTTCCCACCAACCCCAAATACAGTTACGTCAGTTTTACCGAGCTCTTGAAGCCTTTTATTGACGCCTAATGCAATTGAATCACTGGCACACACAATGGCATCGGTTTTTGTACCCAATACCGTATCGACTAAGTGATAACCGCTTTCATGACTCAGTGCACCCGTCGTGTAATTAGGCGTTAACGCATGGCTTTCACACCACCGAATGTAAGCTTGCGTACGCAAACGGCCCGTTGTCACATCCGTATCATCCACACCAATAAAGGCAATGTGTGTTTTGTTCTGTTGGCTAAGTTGATTCAAGGCCATCTCGATGACGGATTGATTGTTGTAATTCACAGAAGATATTTCAGAAGAATCCGACGCAATGACTACCGCTCTATGCCCCCAAGATTCCAGTTCGTACATATCGCAATCTGAAAAACCAAACACAATTACACCATCAACATTTCGACGCTTTAAAACAGCGAGGTGCTCATTGGTCTTTTCACAGTCAAATTGGCTTTCCATGATCACGACATCGTACCCAGCGGCATACAACGTTTTTAAAAGCAGGCTGACGACAAGGTTCTCTGAGGGAGAATCCAAACGAGAAATAATCACTCCGATGACTTTCTGACTGCCTCCTCTCATTGATTGAGCAGACTTAGACGGAACATAACCAGATTCAGAAATGATTTGCTCTACCTTTTTACGGGTATCTGGTTTTACTTTTGGATCGTTCGTTAAAACACGAGAAACCGTCGATTTACCGACCCCTGCTAATCGAGCGATATCCAAAATAGTGAGCTTCTTACTCATAGGATTTCAAATTTACTTGTCGTAGTGATAAAGGAATATTGCCGAAGTTTGGCATCGAATTGCAATATTCCCTCATAGAAAGAGTGAGATAAATACTTAAAACAAGGTATTTTTAGACGATAGCGATGTCTTTTTAGGCGTATTTTGATTGCACATTTGCATCGGAACATTAGGCAAAGACAGACTGGCTTGGGTCCCTTTCATCCAGAAAACATACCCCATACGACGATTCTCAAATTTCTCACCAGAAGCACTCGGCACGCGATCCATGAGAAAGCGCTCATTGTTTATTTCCAATTGCAGCTCATACTCATTAATAGGGTGTGTCCATATTTCTAAGTCTTCGCCACATATATATGCGTTATTAACCGAAGTGCTTGAGCTAGAACTGCAGCCAGTGACCACCAACCCCGTGCTCACCAACAGTGCACTCACACTTATAAATTTTTTCAACATGGAACGAGCTAGCTCTTAAGGTAGGCAGGGACATCTTTGATGCTGTCTAATACGACTGACGCCAAAGACTCTCCTTTCTCGGTAACAGGTTTCCCAGTGCGGACAAGAACTCGTGTTCCAACACCTGCCGATTGAGCGGCCATCATATCTTCCGCTTTGTCACCCACCATAACGGAATTTTCCATGTCTATTTTTAAGAAATCACGGGCAGAAATAAACATACCGGGCTTGGGTTTTCGGCATTCACAATCTTGCTTGTAATCCCCGATACCATGTTCAGAGTGATGCGGACAATAATAAAAGCCATCAAAATCAACGCCATTATCAACGAAATTCCAATCCATCCACTGAGTAAGAGAAAGAAAGCGATCTTCGCTAAACATCCCTCGCGCTATTCCGGATTGATTCGTAACAAGTACCAGTAGGTAACCCATGTCTTGAAGTTGCTTTGTTGCTTCAAATACACCGTCTATGTATTCAAAACTATGTTCATCATGCACGTAACCGTGGTCTACGTTGATCACACCATCACGGTCAAGAAAAACGGCAGGTTTAGCCAAAATCGAATCCTCAATGCACTCTTAATCAGAACAAATTATTACATGCTTTATAGCACTTCGCACTATGCAATTACTTTTTAGCCTCGATGGGGGAATAAGCGGCAAAAATGCTCGCGAGCGTATGCATACCCTTGCTTTAAGCAAAAATCACCCATTATCTGTAAAGCTATATAGACGTCTAGACGTAAAAATACCTATTGACTTAAAAAACAGAAAGCCATAGCATCGACTGAAAATTTAGAGCAAGTTCAAAATATTATTCTGTTCACTCTATTCGCTTTTCAGTTTATTCCGCACGGTTGTTTATATGATTGAAATTAATCAAGTAAATAAGGTTTTCTATCAAGGCAGTAAGGAGATCAACGCCTTAATAGACATCAACCTATCTATTCCCCAAGGCGCAATCTTTGGCGTCATTGGATCTTCCGGTGCAGGGAAAAGCACACTGATTCGTTGCGTTAACATGTTAGAAGCACCAACGTCTGGCGAAGTTATCGTAGATGGTGTCGACTTAACAAAGCTTTCTAAGTCTGAGCTTGGAAAAGCGCGCCGTAACATCGGCATGATATTTCAGCACTTTAATCTACTATCTTCCCGTACGGTATTTGAAAATATCGCTCTTCCTCTAGAACTTGCGAGCGCAGACAAATCAAAAATCGAAAGTAAAGTCACCGAACTTTTGGCACTGGTTGGGCTAAGCGACAAACGTGACACCTACCCAGCGAACCTAAGCGGTGGACAAAAGCAGCGTGTTGCGATTGCTCGTGCATTGGCATCGGACCCAAAAGTTTTATTGTGTGATGAAGCGACCAGCGCACTGGACCCAGCGACAACTCAGTCGATTCTTGAGCTGCTGAAAAAAATCAACCGACAGCTCAATATCACCATTCTGCTGATTACACATGAAATGGATGTGGTTAAAAGTATCTGTCATGAAGTTGCCATTATTGGTGATGGAAAACTGGTTGAGAAAGGCACCGTTGGCGAAATATTTGCTCACCCTAAAACTGAATTAGCACACAATTTCATTCGCTCCACTTTGGATCTTTCCATTCCTGAAGATTACCAAGTTCGGTTGAAGTCAGAACGTGTCGAAGGTAGCTACCCGTTGGTTCGCTTAGAGTTTACGGGCGCAAGCACCGACGCACCTCTGATGACGCAAATCGCTCGAAACTACGGTATTGATGTGAGTATTTTAAGCTCCGACTTGGATTATGCTGGCGGCGTGAAATTCGGAATGATGGTCGCGGAGCTCTTTGGCGACGAAGAAAGCGAAAAAGCAGCGCTCGATTTTATCCGCGAACACAAAGTTAAAGTAGAGGTACTTGGTTATGTCCTTTAAGTCAGTAACAGAGTGGCTAAGCCTAAATGGCGATCTTTTGCTGGGTGCAACGTGGGAAACCCTATACATGGTCGCGGTTGCGGGCATCGTTGGGTTCGCTGTGGGTATCCCATTAGGTGTTATTTTACACACCACTAAGAAAGGTGGCTTACTGGAAAATATCGCTTTAAATAATGTTCTAGGTGCGATTGTGAACATCGGTCGCTCTGTACCATTTTTGGTTCTAATGGTTGCCATTATCCCTGTCACCAAATTACTTGTTGGTACATTTATCGGCACCACGGCAGCAATTGTACCGTTAACGATTGGTGCTATCCCATTTGTTGCTCGCCTGATTGAAGGTGCACTACTCGAAGTGCCAAGTGGTCTTGTTGAAGCCGCGCAATCTATGGGAGCAACACCAACCCAAATTATTACAAAAGTACTGCTTCCAGAAGCTCTACCTACCATCGTGAACTCCGTAACCATCACCATGGTTACATTAGTGAGCTATTCGGCAATGGCTGGCACCGTGGGCGGCGGCGGTTTAGGGGATGTCGCGATTCGTTACGGCTTCCACCGATACGATGTTGTGATTATGGCTGTTACCGTCGTGATGCTTATCGTACTGGTACAAATCATTCAATCAATCGGTGACGCGCTGGTACGCCGCGTTGACCACAGATAACTCAATTTTTAACGTTAACAGTTAATAAATAAAGAATTTTTGGATTTAGAATTAAGGAGAATACAATGAAATATAACCTTAAAAGCCTTTTGGCCATCGCAGCAGCAGCGTCTGCATTAGTACTAACAGGCTGTGGCGAGAAAGAAGTCGACACAAGCAAAATCAAAGTTGGCGTAATGGCAGGTGCAGAAGCACAAGTTGCTGAAGTGGCTGCAAAAGTAGCGAAAGAGAAATACAACCTAGATGTAGAGTTAGTGACGTTTACCGATTACGTAACACCAAACGCAGCACTCGATGACCAATCTATCGACATTAACGCATTCCAGCACAAGCCATACCTTGATCAGCAAGTAACGGATCGTGGTTACAAACTGACTATCGCTGGTAACACGTTTGTTTACCCTATCGCGGGTTACTCTAAGCAAGTAACGTCGGTTGATCAGATTCAAGAAGGCGCTCGTATTGCTGTTCCTAATGACCCAACAAACCTTGGTCGCTCTCTACTTCTTCTAGAACAACAAGGTCTTCTTACTCTACGTGAAGGTGTTGGTCTACTAGCAACTGTACGCGATATCGTTGCGAACCCGAAAAACATCACTATCGTTGAACTGGATGCCGCTCAACTTCCACGCTCTTTGGACGACGTAGCGCTGTCTATCATTAACACGACTTACGCAAGCAGCATCGACCTAACGCCTGAAAAAGACGGTGTATTCGTTGAAGACAAAGACTCTCCATACGTAAACCTGATTGTTGCACGTGAAGAAAACCTAGCAGCAGAAAACGTACAAAACTTTGTTAAAGCATACCAAACAGACGAAGTTTACAACGCGGCAATGGACATCTTCAAAGGCGGTGTAGTGAAAGGCTGGTAATTATACCGTTTCACACATTTCTTTAGATTTATCTCGTTCATTAAAAAGGCTAACTTCGGTTAGCCTTTTTCATTTCCTGATTTTCAGAACATCCAGTTCTTAACCTTAGATACTAATAGGTCATAGAGAACCAGATCATAAGAGACATCAGATCATAAGAGACATCAGATCATAAGAGACATCAGATCATCAGAGGCATCACCACCTCGGCGGTATCAACAACCGACTCTGCGTATTCTGGATATTGTTCCAGCAAGGTGTTAACCAAAACATCAACCAACAATAACGCTCCTACTTTAGAAGCAAAGGCTCCCCCCGTTAGCGGCCCTTCTGGTCTTGCTGCAATAAGCGATTCTGTCGATATCGATGACAGCGCACTGTGCGTAATGTTGGTAAGAGAAATAACGGGAGTATCGCGTTGATGTGCTTGCCTAACCGCATGGACAACTTCTTTGGTTGATCCCGAACTCGAAATCGCAAACCAGAGATCGCCTTGAGTGCTTCGAACGGCGTTCATTGCCGCTAAATGGGTATCTTCGAACATGGTGACTTTCTTGCCGATTCGCAATAATCTGAACGCCAAGTAACGCCCCACAATGCTTGATGCTCCAACCCCAACGCAACTGATGTATTGAGATTCATGAACCAGATTACACACTCTTTTCAGCGCTTTTCGGTCAATAATTTGGGCGGTATCTTGCAAGCTTGCCACTGCGCTTTGGGCTGAGATATGGCAAATATCGCCTTCCATCTCGACCTGTTTCTCTCGCGGATTCTGGCTAAGATCCACCGCCAACGCCATCCTAAAGTCTGAATAGCCTTTGTAACCCATATCACGACATAGCCTCACCACTGTCGCTTCACTGGTTTGAGAATTGCGCGCTAAATCTGTGATGGTTTGAAACTGGACATCATGAGCATTATCCAAGACATAATCCGCCACTAAACGTAGTTTCTTACTCAATGGTTCAGTGTTCGCTCGAAGACGAACGAGTAAATTTTTGGGTAGACTCACAATGCTCTCTTTTTCGTTGGTGACGGCGTGGATAAAGGTATCAGACTCATCTCGTCAAATACAGTAATAGCAAGTCTATACTCGAACAACCTCAATATGAACGCGTCAAACATTCCATAACTCGCGTTTTATGTGATTTTGACAGGGGCAAAAATGGTTCTCGACACTGACCATAGTCGATCCCTAACTCTCCCATGGCAAACTTGATGCTCTGATATAACCCTGCCTCTAACAGCACTTCAGTAACCCGATTGACTTGATGCTGTAAATCCATGGCTTTTTCCGTGTCTCCTTGCTTCATCGCTTCAAAAATCGCCACATACTTAGCGGCCATCAAATTATACGTCGTTCCTATGCCACCACTTGCCCCCATTTGTAGACCATTAACCAACATAGAGTCTTCACCATGAAAGATGAGGCTATTCGGCTGAAGTTGCCTTAGCCTTTCGATGAAAAACATATCGTGTGTGGTGTGCTTTATGCCAATCACGTTATCCATGGCAGATAAATTCAAGAGCGTCTGATGGGTAAATGTTACGCCCGTGGTTCCAGGAATGTTGTACAGCAATAACGGAACATCTGTGTAATCGAGAATAGACTGATAGTAATAGGTCACTTCTTGGGGGGTGAAGCCGTAATAAAAAGGCGGTGTTGCAGAGATCACTTGATACCCTTCATTTTGCGCGGTATCGATCAGTAAACGTACGTCGGTTAACGCAATTGCCCCAACATGAGCAATCAGCGGCACTCGATTATTGACAATATGCGCGACCGTTTTCAACACTCTTTGTCGTTCTAAAATACTCATCATAAAACACTCAGAAGAGCTGCCACCAATGTAAAAACCGTGTACCCCCTGCGAAATATGATGCTCAACCATGCCTTCAAGCTTGTCGTATTCCAACTCCCCTATTGAGCTAAAGGGGGTCATGAGCGGAATAAAGATGCCTTCCATAGGTTTGTGTTTCGTCATCTGTTCGCCCTCATTCATACCGCATCCAAAAAGCCAGCATGGCGAAGCTTGAATAGCACATCTTGCTTCTGCGCTTTCGTTAGCGCTCTAATCGGCGATCGCGGGTTCCCAACATCAATCCCGTGCAGCTGCATAGCAACTTTTCCTGCTGCTACGCCCCCGTATTCCACCAGAACACGAATAATCGCAATCACAGCATCCATTAACCGAGCCACCTCTTGGTGATCGCCTTTGTGGAAAGCGTCAATGATCTTCAGGTATAACGGCGCCGCATAGTTGTAGGTACTGCCAACCGCCCCAACCGCACCGACTGCTAACCCCGCCGGTAAAAATTCATCCACACCAAAGGGCACATCAAACTTCCCATCCGCAACGCGAATGCATCTCTGGTAGTCATAGAGATCGGAATGATTGAATTTTGCACCGGATAGATTGGGAATTCGCTTGCTTCCTTCAATGAGAAACTGCTCTAAGTCGACATTCACGCCGGACATTCCCGAATGGTAATAATAAAACCCTTTTGATGGTGCAGCGCTCGCCACTTGAGCGCAGTAGTCAACCAACTCATCAACGTTAGCTGGCTTGAAAAAACACGGACCAATTACAGAAGTGGCGAGTACATCTAACGTGTCGGCATGACGAGTTAGATCTAATGTATCGACGATGCTCAGCGCACCAGTGTGGACAATAATATCCAATTTGCCGCGGCAAGCCTCAACCCAGCGCTCAGCAATTAGCTTGCGTTCTTCGACTGAACAATGAACCCCTTCTCCTGTTGTGCCGCAAATATATGCCCCAGACACACCCTGCTCTATCAGCAGTTCAGCAATTTGATCGATAACCTCCAGATTCACCTGACTGTTTAGGTCGAAAGGTGTATGGGGTGCAGCAATCAATCCGGTTAATTTTTTCATTTTGAATGCGTCCTAATTATTGTCCGTAGTTGAGAAACAACTCTGGAAGGAACAGAGTGATTTGAGGAAAGACCACCACGAGAATCAACACAATAAAGAGCGGTACCAGCAAGGGAATAACTCCTCGGGTTAAGGTGTGGAATGGGATATCACCCACTCGAGATACAACATAAAGCGCCATTCCCATTGGTGGCGTTAATATCCCGATCATCAAATTGAGGATCGCCATCACGCCAAAATGAACGGGGTCAATTCCTACCGCACTGGCCACAGGCACCAAAAACGGAACCAGTAGCAGAAGAAGGGCTAACGATTCAATAAATGTACCGAGGAAAAGCAAGAGCAGATTAATCAGAAGTAGCAGAACCAAAGGATTTTCGCTGATGGTAAGGAAGTATTCAGCCAGCATTTGAGGCAATTGCTCCCGCGCCACAATCCAACCAAATACCGTTACCCCCATCACCATCAAGGCAACCACCGCTGTTGTGTTTATGGTGTCTTTTAGAGCATCAATAAACCCACTAATGGTGAGCTGCTTATATACAACCGTACCCAAAAAAAGAGCATATAAAGACGAAACAACAGCCGCTTCTGTTGGCGTGAACTTACCGGAAAAAATGCCTCCAATGATGATCACTGGCGTCAGCAAAGACAAAAATGCTTCTTTGAATGAGGTGAGCTGAGCTTTGCGCGAGGCTTTGGGTAGCGTCATGTAGCCGCGCTTTTTACAGATGAAGTAACTCATCACCATCAGCGCGATACAACAAAGAAGACCTGGAATGGCACCAGCCAAAAACAGCGCACCAATTGACGTGTTTGAGACGACACCGTAAATCACCAATGGGATAGAAGGAGGAACTAAAGGACCAATAATGCACGAAGCCGCCGTTAACCCACCAGCAAAGTCATCATCATACTTGGCGTCTCGCATTGATTTTATCTCGAGCTGACCAAGCCCTCCGGCATCAGCAAGCGCAGAACCCGACATGCCTGAGAACAACAAACTCGCCATAATATTCACATGCCCAAGGCTACCCGTCACATGCCCGACCATGGATTTTGCAAAGTTAAAAATACGTTCGGTAATGCCTGCACTGTTCATTAAATGCCCTGTTAGAACAAAAAAAGGCACCGCTAAAAGTGTGAAATTATTAATGCCGCCCAGCATTTGCTGCGCCGCAAAATTGATACCTGGGCTACTGGTGACAACCAGAAAAACCAAAGCAACAAAAATGAGTGAAAAACCCACTGGCATACCTGCAAATAACAGCGCTAACCAGCCAAAAATTGAAGTTGCCATGCTATCCCCTTATTTGCTTTCAGCGTTTACTGAACGGTGAGTGTGGCGAAAATCAGTCACTAGACCGACCATCTTTTGCAGTTGGCGAACGACCATAAACAGTCCCCCTAGGGGCAAGCTGTAATTCATCCATTTGCTTGAGATCTCCAGCGTGATCAATTCAAAAAACGCCGTTCGCTGAACGTGTTGATAGCCAAGGTAGATAATGGCAAAAATGGAAAGGAGTACTGCCAACTCAAGAGAAAGCACCAAAATCAGGCGGACCTTCTCGGGCAGTTTGTCTGAAAAGAACGTAATGTTAACGTGAGTGCTGCTTTTAATGGCGATAGCACATCCAATCAGTGCCATGTACATAAACAACACTCTCGCCAGTTCTTCGCTCCATAAAGAAGGATCATCTAATAACCAACGTGTCCCGATTTGCCAAGTGAGCACAACCAGTAAAACGAGCATCAGTGGTACCGTGATGATTTCTTCAATATTTCTTGTGATCTTTTGTAGCATTTGCGGCTCCATGGCTGGCAGATACAACGTGCCAGCCAGACTGTCTAAAAACACTTACATTGCAGCAAGTTGCTTCACAATAGGTTGACCCACTTTCTCTTCAAACTCGGCGTACAAAGGTTGCATCGCCTCGCGGAACGGTGAAAGCTCTGGGTAAGTCACGTTCACACCTTTCGATTCAAAGAAAGAAACCAATTCAGACTCTTGCTTTTTCACGGAAGCGGTATGCGCTTCTCCTGCTTTAGCAACAGCATCCGAAACGATTTTTTGCTGATCGCTAGACAGCTTCTGCCACGTATTTTCAGAAATGATGACCATTTGGTCGTTCACGATATGGTTGGTGAGGGCTAGATTTTCTTGTACCTCATAAAACTTCATCGTCTTGATGGTTGGTAACGGGTTTTCTTGCCCGTCTACTGCGTTGGTTTGCAACGCAAGGTACACTTCTGAAAACGCCATTGGTGTTGGTGAAGCGCCAGACAACTTAGCGTAATTCAAGTTAGGTTTTGCATTCGGCACACGCAGCTTTAACCCTTTAAAATCGCTGATCGACTTTAATGGTCGATTAGAGGTTGTTTGTCGAGTGCCGTTGTACCATGTATCCAGCGCTCGCCATTGGAACTTCGTCAGCATTTCTTGTCGAATTCCCTGACCAAACTCCGAATCAAACATACGACGAAGGTGCTCATAATCTTTTGCTACGTACGGGAGGGTGACCGCTTCCGCTCTTGGTATCCAAAGCCCCATGCGTCCAAATTCTGCATAGGTGATATCCAGATCACCAAGTGACAATTGCTGTAACATCGCACGGTCGTCGCCAAGTTGTGCACTCGGGTACAACGTAATCTTCAACTCGCCTTTACTCATTTCTTCGATTGTATCGGCTAAAAGCTTGGCCGATGTGTATTCAACAGAACCAACAGACGCCTGCATTCCCATTTTCAATGTAGTCGCCGCTTGGGCTGATAGAGCACATCCAAGTGCCAGCATTGCCAAGGTCAATTTATTGATGGCTTTCATCGCTTTTCCTTTTTGTTTGTGCCGCTGCATTTTCATGCTTACGACATTTTGAAAAAAATCTCTTTTTTAGTTGAAAAAAATATTCACCAAGAATTATTATAACAATGAAGATTATTTTCAAAGTGTCATTTAACAAAATGTGAGAGCGAGCAAAATTTCACCAAACCTGCTCGTTTTTAACCAAGCTGAATGAATAAGCAACAAGTCACGTTTGAGTATCGCGTCTCAGTTCCATAGCGGCTTTTAACTTGATTTCATGGCAAACTTTATTGAGGTCATTGTGAAGAACATTGAAAAAGGCAATCGCATTCGAGCGTTACTGCAAGGGCAAACCGTCGTCTCTATACAACCCGTAGTGGGAAGCCCAATGGACAACTCCCACATCATTTCCACTATGGCTTTATCTGTGCAACAAGCAGGAGCTAAAGCGCTTCGCATCGAAGGGATAGAGAACGTTGCCGCCGTATCCAAAGTTGTGAGCATTCCTATAATTGGAATAGTGAAAAGAGATTTAACGGATAGCCAGGTGCGTATTACACCATTTTTGTCAGACGTAGAATCATTAGCCAATGCAGGCGCTACCGTCATTGCATTCGATGCGACAAACCGACCTCGCCCAGAAAGCCGGGAAAAGATCTTCGAAGCCATAAAAAATGCGGGCTGTATTGCCATGGCAGATTGCTCCTGCTTTGAGGATGGTCTTTGGGCACACAACCACCATGTTGATATCGTAGGAACCACCTTATCGGGATACGTAGAAGGAGAAGTGCCCAATGAGCCAGATTTGCAACTCGTCAAACAGTTTTCGAAAGCAGGATTCTTTACGATGGCAGAAGGGCGCTATAACACTCCGGAGCTCGCAGCAAAGGCTATAGAACACGGCGCTGTCGCCGTAACGGTGGGGTCCGCTTTAACCCGGTTAGAGGTCGTGACGCGCTGGTTTAATTCCGCCACTCAAGCAGTAGGAGCACAATCATGAAAGTACTGGCCATCGATATTGGAGGAACAAAGATAGCGCTCGGATTGGTCGACCTTTCTACGTCATCCCTGATTGAACGAACACAAATTCCAACGCCAGAAGCACAATCAGCAGAACAGTTTGCCCAACATATTCTTCAGCACTGCCAGGGTTGGCTTCCTCAAGTAAATAAAATAGGCATTTCCACAACGGGGTGGGTAAGCCATGCAGGGATAACCTCAATCAATCCAGATACCCTCTCTTTTCCTGCTCCATTTCCCTTGCATCGCGCCCTAGAGGCTTTGTGCAATAAGCCCGTATCCATGCTTAACGATGCTCAGGCAGCAGCATGGTACGAGTACTTGCAGTTGGATTCTCCCATTCTGAATATTGCTTACGTTACCGTTTCAACAGGGGTGGGCGGAGGCTTGGTCTTGAATGGAAAGCTCCATAAAGGTGCCAACAACTTTGCAGGGCATATCGGTCACACCGTGGTCGACATCAATGGTGCACCATGCGGGTGTGGTCAAACTGGGTGTGTCGAAGCCATCGCCTCTGGAAAAGCGATTCAGCGGCAAGTCAAAAAAAGCATTCAGCCAGAGCTGGGCAAAGACGTCAGTAACGTTGAACTCTTTAAAATCGCACCGCGGAACCCACATGCGCAGGCCATCATCGATAAAAGTGCAAAAGCGGTTGCAACACTTTGTCTTAACCTAAAAGCCAGCTTAGATCTGGATGCCATTATAATTGGAGGCGGTATTGGGCTCGCGAGTGGTTATCTCGCTGCCGTCGCAAAATATGTTCAGCAATCCCCTCCTCCGTTTCACGTTTCCCTTTATAGCGCCAAGGGTGATTACGATGCTTGTTTACTGGGCGCTGCGTTTCAATTTATGGAGTAAGGATACTTTATGACTCTACAAGCCATTTCAGCAAAAAGGATTTTTGATGGTGAGCGCTTCCATTTGAACTCAGCTATCCTTTGGCAAGATAATGAAATATTGGGTGTTATCCACCAAGAATCCATTCCTAAAGATGCTCAAATCCATGACTATCACAATTGTACACTCGCCCCAGGTTTTGTAGATATACAAGTCAATGGTGGGGGTGGTGTCATGTTCAACCAAGATACCGATATAGAAGGCATACAAACTATTTGCCGTGCACACCGAAAACACGGTACAGCCTATCTTCTCCCTACCTTGATCAGTGATAGCAAGGAGAAAATGGAACACGCTCTTATTGCAACCGAAGCTGCGATTCGCGACAAAATTGCAGGTGTTCTGGGTGTTCACTTAGAAGGACCTTGGCTTAACCCAGAAAAAAAAGGCGCACACGACGACAAACACTTTTACGCTCCTTCGATCTCGGAACTTGAAGCCATGCCTTGGCTCAGCTCTGGTGCTACCTTGGTTACGCTCGCCCCTGAGATGGTGACCACTGAAGTATTGAGTTGGCTCTCTGAAAAGAAAGTTATCGTTTCTTGTGGTCATAGCAATGCTATTCAAGCTCAGCTACATAGTGAAAAAATTCGCTATGTAAATGGATTTACGCATTTGTACAACGCCATGTCTCCATTGGAAGGCAGAGAGCCAGGTGTTGTTGGAACGGCACTTCTTAATGACAACACTTGGTGCTCCATAATTACAGACGGTATTCATGTTTCAGAAAACAGCACACTATTGGCTCACCGTAGTAAACCAGCCGGAAAACTCTTCATCGTCACAGATGCCATGGCAACAGTAGGCAGCCAAAAGGACACCTTTGTTCTAAATGATGAAACAGTACGAGTCGTCGATGGAAAACTGGTGAATACTCAAGGCAGTTTAGCGGGCGCACACATTGGTATGGATCAGTCGGTCGCCAATGTCATCCAATGGGGAGTTCCGGAAGAAGAAGCGCTAAAAATGGCATCGACATACGCAGCCAAAGCGATGCAGCAAGATACACTTGGATATCTTGCAAAAGGGTTTCGTGCAGCCATTACCATTTTGGATGATGAGTATGCGAGCCAAGGGGTCGTCGTGGACGGAAAACTGTATCCGCAGTAAACCTTGTACTCCATTACTCCCCATCTTTTCCGAAAACTCTCAAAGGCGCGAATATTGTACTTTTCGCGCCTTTTATATTCGAAATCACGCCATATCGCTACTTAGTGATTACCTTCTTTATAAAAAAGCGATACTATTCTCCTGCGTTGAAACACAAAGACGCATCCCCAAGTAATCTCCAGATTCGACTATCTGTGAGGATACTAGGGTGTAACAACATTATTCTCAGGGCGGGGCGAAATTCCCCACCGGCGGTATACCAGATATTCTGGTGAGCCCGCGAGCGCTTGCAGTCGCTTGATTGCAAGGTCAGCAGATCTGGTGAAAACCCAGAGCCGACGGTCATAGTCCGGATGGGAGAGGATGATAAAAACACAGTGAAACCACTTCCTATTGGAGCTGGTGAGTACTCTGTGGGTTTTACTTTGGCTTGTATTTAGATCATGGGTAGCTTTTTGCCTACCATGATCCACAAGCCCCCTTCATATTATGCCCTGATTCTGGTAAATTTTTTTACGGAGTACTACCATGAATCAGAACCAAACTTCATTGCTAGAACAATTTGGCACACCCATTGAGCGTGTAGAAAACGCCCTCGAAGCATTGCGACAAGGACGCGGTATTCTATTGCTTGATGACGAAGATCGTGAAAACGAAGGCGATCTCATCTATTCAACGGATCATTTAACAAATGAACAAATGGCGCTCATGATTCGCGAATGCAGCGGAATTGTTTGTTTGTGTGTGTCTGATGAACACGCCAATCAATTAGAACTGCCTCCGATGGTGGAAGCTAACGACAGCAAAAACCAAACAGCCTTTACGGTTTCTATCGAAGCAAAAGAAGGCGTAACCACTGGCGTCTCTGCTGCCGACCGTGTCACCACCATAAAAACCGCCGCTCGTTTAGATGCAAAAGCCAGCGATCTCGCAAGACCTGGCCACGTTTTTCCATTACGTGCACGTCAAGGTGGTGTTATGACTCGTCGCGGTCATACAGAAGGTACAATCGATCTGATGCAAATGGCGGGGCTTTCCCCTTTTGGAATTTTGTGTGAAGTCGCAAACCCTGATGGTTCAATGGCGAAAACACCCGAAATCGTGGCGTTTGGCAAATTGCACAATATGCCTGTTCTGACTATTGAAGATATGGTCAGCTATCGCATTATGATGGAAGAAAAATCCGCATAAGAGCTTATTTATAAAAAAGCAATAACAAAAATCTGTCTTATAAAACCTATAGTCACAAAAGCTTTGGTTATAAAAACCATAATCACAAGAACTGTAGTCATAAACCTATGATCTTAAAAAAGGAGCCGAGGCTCCTTTTTCATTTGGTTGAGGGTTAATTTAACCTTCAGCCGATTGCTGCGCTTTCATCTCATTCAGCTGCTTTTCAAGCTCAATAATACGTAATTCTGCTTCCAGCTCTGCCGCCCTTCTTTCAGCGTCAGAACGCGTGTCTTGCGATACACCATCTGCCATTACTTGGTTGCGATCAGCACTGCGTGAGTCTTCTAAATCTTTCATCGAACCACTCACACCACCTGCAACGCCACCCGCAATCGCACCTTTTGCCGCTAACTCAGGCGATCCAAGAAGTAAACCTGCCGTTGCACCAAGTAACGCACCGCCAACGGTACCGCGATTACGTGCTGCATTTTCATCGTCGGCACTAAACTCTGGTGACGCACATCCTGTAAGACCAACCAATGTTATTCCGATCAACACAGTTTTTAACGCTTTGATAGATTTCAGTGATGTTTTCATAGGTAATGCTCTGTAATAACTAAGTCTGGAGCCATCATACCTTCACGTTATATTTATGATCCAATACACGTTTCTTATTTTGTTCATAAGCAATTATTATTATCAGGATTGTTTGCAAATTGAACAAGATCACAAATTCAGCGATTGAAGAAAATCATAGATCAATCACTAATTATTTGATTTTATTTAATTAAAACAAAATCCCTCCATTTTCCATCTCAATCATGTTTCTTTTTTGTTAATTTCAATCTTGTCAATTACTGGTCTAGTGGTAATGTTTCCGTACCAGTAGACCAAGAATCATACAGAATCTAACCGTAAGGAAACGTTATGCCTACCTCTTTGCCCACTGTTGCTATTTCTTTAGGCGATCCCTCTGGCATTGGTGCTGAACTGATAGCCAAATTATTCAGCCAAAATGGTATTACGTCACAAGCCAATATCGTACTCATAGGTGACCAATGGCTATGGGATCATGGCCAAAAGATTGCTCAAACTAAAATCGAGCTGAAAACGATTGAGTCTCTATCTGACGCACGTCAGTACAGTGGATCGGGTGAGATTCTTTTTGTTCCGGTGCATTCCGTTAGTCAGCAAGAAGTGAAGGTAGGATTTGCAAGTGCCGCCGGAGGTAGTTCGGTATTAAACATATTAGATCAATGCCTAGATGCGGTAGTCGCCCACCATATTGATGCCATCTGTTTTGCGCCCCTGAATAAACAAGCGATGATTCTCTCTGGATTGCCTTTTGAGGATGAACTCCACTACTTTGCCGACAAGCTAGGTGTCGATTCCTTTTTCTGCGAATTTAATACGCTTGGCAATCTGTGGACTTCAAGAATCTCATCTCATGTGCCACTGAAAGATGTGGTCAGCATCCTGAGTGAAGAACGAATCATCGAGGCCAGCAAGCTCATCTATAAGGCATTAAAAGCCGCAGATATTGAATCCCCCAGAGTCGCGGTTGCAGCACTTAACCCACATGCTGGTGATGGTGGTGTTTGCGGTACAGAAGAAATCGACATCATTGAGCCGGCCGTAAACAAACTCAACAGCTTAGGTTACCCCGTTTTAGGTCCTTACCCTGCCGACACCATTTTTCTCAAAGCTCGAGACGGCGATCTCGATGCCATTGTCACCATGTAT
This sequence comes from Vibrio penaeicida, assembly GCF_019977755.1. NCBI lineage: Bacteria > Pseudomonadati > Pseudomonadota > Gammaproteobacteria > Vibrionales > Vibrionaceae > Vibrio > Vibrio penaeicida. Next base: position 3,241,231 of record NZ_AP025144.1, read on the forward strand.
CACGACCAAGGGCAGATCGCCATCAAGCTTCTCGGGTTTGAAAAGGGCGTAACGGTTCAAGGAGGGTTGCCAGTCCCGATTACCACCCCAGCTCATGGCACTGCTTATGACATTGCAGGAACTAACCAAGCCAATGTGAGCGCCACGATTCAAGCCTTCAATATTGCTTGCCGTATGGGCACCAACTATCGCAAACAAGCTCAATAACAGGAGACGTTTCAATGAAAATAACCAAAGTTCAAGCCCGTGTATTTGAGTGGAATGGACACACCGTAGAGCCCCAAAACAACTTTTGCTCCAATGCAATGGGTGAGTTATGGGATCGTGGCGATTCGATGGGGACATTCCGCTTTCACGGCTGGACTGTCGTTGAAGTGTTTACCGATGACGGATTGGTAGGTATTGGAAACGTTGCGTTAGCACCAAGAATTGCCAAACAAATCATCGACCAATATTTAGCACCAATCGTGATAGGGCAAGACCCATTTGATTATGAATATCTCTGGCAAAGAATGTATCGCTCAACACTGGCATGGGGACGTAAAGGCATTGGCATGGCGGCGATTTCAGCCATTGATATCGCGCTTTGGGATTTGATGGGAAAAGCCACAAACAAGCCTGTATTCAAACTGCTTGGTGGGCGCACAAAAGAAACGATCCCTTGTTATGCCTCTAAGCTTTATCGCACGGATCTGGATGAAATGCAGCGCGAAGCGCAATCCTATCTAGACCAAGGATTTTCAGCCATGAAAATGCGATTTGGTTATGGTCCTAAGGATGGACCGCAGGGCGTAAGAAAAAACCTCGACAGTGTAGCGGCAATTAGAGAAGTCATCGGTGAAGACATCGACTTAATGCTGGAATGCTACATGGGTTGGAACTTGGAATACGCCAAGCGTATTTTACCTAAATTGGAACAGTACCAGCCACGTTGGCTAGAAGAACCGGTAATCGCCGACGATATTGATGGCTATGCTGAACTCAATCAACTCACCAGTATTCCTATCTCCGGTGGCGAGCACGAATTTACCAGTTACGGCTTTCGTCAATTACTCGAAAAACGCGCGGTGTCAGTCATTCAATACGATACCAACCGAGTGGGTGGAATCACCGCGGCTCATAAAATCAACGCAATAGCCGAGTCTTTTGGTGTTCCTGTGATCCCTCATGCTGGGCAAATGCATAACTACCACCTCACGATGTCGACCCTTGCCTCTCCAATGTCGGAGTATTTCCCCGTCCATGACGTAGAGATAGGCAACGAGTTGTTTTACTACATCTTTGAAGGGGACCCATCACCCGTTAATGGCCATATCGAACTTGATGAAAACACACCGGGGTTAGGGCTGAGTATCAGCAAAAAACACCTCAAACAATTCAACGTGATTGAGTGAGGACGCCATGAGAATCATACAGTTTGTACAAAATAGCCAGATCAAAGTGGCACTCGTCGAATCCTACGATCAGGTTCGTGTGTTAAATGCCTCTGGCGGAACATACCAACTAGTGATGGAGGCTATTAATACAGAGAAATCTTTAGCTCAGGTTATCGGTGAAAAATACACCAACGAAAGGCTGGATTACCAAGCCATCATTGATAACCAAATGCTGCTTCCTCCGATTACCCACGATGATCCTTCTCGTTGGTTAGTCACAGGAACGGGGTTAACCCATCTCGGCAGTGCAGATGCCAGAGCGGAAATGCACGCCAAACTCGCGGGTGACGAAGAGCTCTCCGATTCAATGAAAATGTTTCAGCTGGGCGTAGAAGGCGGAAAACCAAACATTGGTGAAGTAGGTGCGCAGCCGGAATGGTTTTATAAAGGCGACGGTCAATGTGTCGTTGCCCCTGAACAACCTATCACTATGCCGAATTTTGCTGAAGATGGCGGTGAAGAGCCTGAGCTCACGGCGTTATATGTCATAGGCAGCGATGGCACTCCTTATCGCGTGGGTTTTGCTATCGGTAACGAATTTTCTGACCACGTAACCGAGCACTTCAATTATTTATGGCTGGCGCATTCCAAATTGCGTTCATGCAGTTATGGACCAGAGCTGCTGATAGGCGACTTACCCGAGCACTTAGAAGGCACGAGCGCTATTCAACGTGAAGACAAATTACTGTGGAGTAAGTCCTTCTTAACGGGCGAAGCCAACATGGCACATACCATCAGTAACTTAGAGCACCATCACTTCAAATATGACCAATTCAGGCGTCCAGGAGATTTGCACGTGCACTACATGGGCACAGCCACACTCAGTTTTGCGGATAAGGTGAAAACACAAGTAGGCGATCGATTTGAAATAACGATCCCCGCCTTTGGTCGCTCCTTGCGAAATACGTTGGTTCAAGCGTCTCCAGAATCGGTTCAAGTTAAAGCGCTATAGGAATAAAAATCATGATATTGACGGGTAAAATGACCATTGGGAGTAAAAAGATCATGGGTGACCAAAAAGTCATTCATGGCATCAACCCAAACACAAACGAAGCGTTAGATCCACCTTATTTAGGCGCGAATGAAACCCAACTGTCTCAAGCGTGTGAACTCGCAAAACATGCATTTGCTATTTATCGAAAAACCAGTCCGGAGCGTAAAGCGGATTTTCTTCAAACCATCGGTGAAGAAGTCATGGCGCTGGAACACAGTTTGATTGAACGCGCAATGAAAGAGACGGGGCTACCTCAAGCAAGAATTGAAGGGGAAAGAGGCAGAACAGTCGGTCAATTAAATTTATTTGCTGACAACCTCAGAAAGGGGCTCACTTTCGTACCGAAATTTGACTCCGCTATCCCAGACCGAGCCCCGCTGCCTCGCCCAGATATGCGATTGACGTATTTACCATTGGGTCCTGTCGCGGTATTTGGTGCCAGCAATTTCCCGCTCGCATTTTCGGTGGTAGGTGGCGATACAGCCTCTGCCTTAGCGGCAGGCTGTCCAGTGATAGTCAAAGCGCATTCGGCTCACCCCGGTACATCCGAGTTGGTCGCCAGTGCAGTGACTCGCGCTGCCAAACGCTGTGATATGCCTGAAGGTGTGTTCTCTATGCTGTTCGGATCCGGTCATTTAATCGGTCAGGGATTAGTATCTCACCCAGCCATCAAAGCCGTGGGATTTACTGGCTCAAGAGCAGGAGGAATGGCGCTAATGGCAACCGCTCAACAGCGCCCAGAGCCGATTCCCGTGTACGCCGAAATGAGCAGCATTAACCCAGTCGTTCTGATGCCAAGTGCACTTCAAAGTAGTAGCGATACGCTCGCCCAAGGTTTTTGTGCCTCTTTGCAAATGGGCGCTGGTCAGTTTTGTACCAACCCTGGTTTAGTCCTTGCGATTGATGGTCCTGAACTGGATCAATTTATCGCCAAAAGTGCGGAAAACATCAATAACACCATCAGCCAAACCATGCTGACTTCTGGAATTCATGCTGCGTATCAAAACGGGGTGGGAACGCTGGTTGAAAACGCAACCATCACAATGGTGAGTGAAGGAGATGTGTCGGGTAATCACAACCAATGCGTTCCTTACTTATTCAGTACGCGTGCAGAAGCCTTTCTTCAGCAAGAACAAGCACGAGACGAAGTCTTTGGCAGCAGTTCATTGGTTGTTCGCTGCAAAAGCCTTGATCAACTTCTTGCGGTCATTGATGCGCTTGAAGGTCAGCTAACCGGCACCATTCACACGGGTTCCAACGATTCAAACCAAGACCTTCAAGAGGTATTGGATCATCTAGAGCTCAAAGTGGGTCGAGTACTTTTCAATGGATTTCCAACGGGGGTTGAAGTCTCTCATGCCATGGTGCATGGCGGTCCTTTCCCCGCAACTTCAGATTCAAGAAGCACGTCGGTGGGTTCCAACGCTATTGAGCGATTCCTTCGTCCTGTTTGCTATCAAAATGTGCCGGAGCCTTTGCTGCCTGAGCCCATTAATAGAGATTTCGCTGGATTAGCGCTAATCGACGGGCACTACCAAAGCAATTGAATGGAATACCAATAAGTTAACTGAAATCCAATAAGTGAACTGGTACGCCGTCAAGTAAACATGGCTCGATGAGGGAATATCATGGCAGCGAATGTATTTGCGTTTGAAAAGCAGCTAAAAAATCAAACTAAGAAAGACATCCTTGCAAGCAAGTTACTGGAAATGATTTTTTCTGGCTTGCTAAGAGATGGGGATACGCTGCCGAGCGAGCGAGAGCTGTGTGCCATGTTTGGCGTAAGCCGAGAAACCGTAAGGGGTGCAATAGGGATGATCGCCGCTTATGGGCTTATTAGTGTTTCACACGGTGCAAAAAGCCGAGTCAATCGTAATGATGAGTTGTTAAAGCGTTGCATCGAGCTTCTTCCTCAGCTCTCCAATCTCACCATCAACAATTACGACATTGAAGCCGTCTTTCAAAGCAGAAAAGTGGTCGAAGCCGCTATTGCACATGGCGTTGCCATTCACATTGACCAACAAGGCTTGAGTGAACTCAAGGCATTATTAGAACAACAAGAATCGCTTTTTGAAAAGCCAGCTCATTTCCAGATATCGGATCAGCGCTTTCACAAGCTGATTTCTGACTACAGCGACAACGCGATTCTGGCAGGCTATGCCGACGAACTCTATGCCTATGGGCTTAACTTTCGACGCAGTGTTTTGGAGCAAGAGGGTGCTATTCAAAAAAGTTTTATTGAGCACTACGAAATATACAAAGCACTGGAACAAGGCAATCCAAAATTAGCAGAAAAAGCCATGCTAGATCACCTCAACAGCGTGTACTACACCACGATCTCTGCCATGAGGAATTAGCCAATTAATCAAATAACCATACACGTGCAAACCATTGATTGGTGGGCATGAATTTAGGACACCAACGGTCATTGACGACCATTGAAATTAACGGAGAAACGCAGAAATGAACATCACGACCATGCGCAAAATGTTAATTAGTACCACTGTAGTATCACTGGCATTTGCCGCTCCACACACCTTAGCGAAAGAGCTGATATTTGCCATTGGTGCCGCACAGGGATCGTTACAGTACAAAACTGCAGAAAAGTTTGCGAACAATGCAAATGCCGCGTTGAAATCCGCCGGTTCCGACTATTCGATTAGCCTTTTTGGTGATGGACAGTTGGGTAAAGATAAGGAATTGATGCAAAAGCTAAAACTTGGAACGGTTCACCTTAGCCAACCCTCTTCCATCATGGCGAAAGTCACACCACAGTTTGCTCTCTTTGATATGCCGTTTTTGGTGAAAGACCGAGCGCACCTAGCAAAAATCGAATCCGAAGTTTTCTGGCCAAGCATAGCACCAACAGCCGATAAGAAAGGCTACAAGGTACTCAGCATGTGGGAAAACGGGTTCCGTCATATTACTAACAACGTCAAACCCATCAACACACCAGCAGATTTGAAAGGCATTAAATTGCGAACGCCGAATAGCACGTGGCGTGTGAGTATGTTCCGTAACTGGGGAGGTAATCCAACGCCGATGTCTTTCTCTGAAGTGTTTGTTGCATTGCAAACAGGCGTCATCGATGGGCAGGAAAACCCACTCACCAATATTTATGCGGCGAAATTCAATGAAGTACAGAAATACTTGTCTTTAACCAATCACGTTTACAGCCCTTCCTACCTTGTTGCTGGCAAACGAACTTGGGACAAAATTCCTGCTGATGTTCAAACGATCATCAAAGATTCTGCCAACGCTATCAAGCCTTGGATGTATGAATTGTCAGACAGCCAAGAACAAGAATTGCTAGGGAAATTGAAGAAAGGCGGAATGCAGGTGAACAAAGCCAGCTATCAAGATTTTGTCGATGCCAGTAAGCCAATTTATGAACAGTTTGCTAAGAAAGTGGATGGCGGTAAAGACATGCTGGATAAAGTGTTGTCACTCGCGAACTAATCAACACTGGATATTAATGAGGGCAGTCATGCCCTCTCTCAGGAGGAATCATGATTGCAAGATTGGCATATAGATTAGAGAAAGTACTCGAAGGAATGTCTGTATTTCTCGTGCTGTCGATGACGTTTGTAATTGTGTTTGGCGTCATTATGCGTAAAACCGGTTCATCTCTAATCTGGTATGACGAAGTCGCCTCTTTGCTGCTGGTATGGATAACCTATTACGGTGCCGCAACCGCAGCAATTAAACGAAGTCATCTAGGGTTTAGTGGCTTGTTATACAGTGCAAAAGGCACGCTTCAATCCACCCTATTTTGGGTATCCGAAGTCATCGTGATTGGGTTCTTTGCCCTGGTTGCTTTTTATGGCTGGACGGTACTTGAATATTTTGAAGGTGAGACTCTAATCAGCCTGCCTTGGGTTCCTGTCCCGTTCGTGCAGTCCGTTATCCCTATTGGCGCCATTTTGTTTATTTTTGCTGAGCTTCTTTCTATTCCACAAGCATTACAAGACATGCGTGAAGGTCGAGATCACGACCGCGCCGAACTCGAAGAGTACGCAGAGGAATGTGGCATCGATACAGAAGATCTATTCCCCAGCGGTGAGAAAACACATGTACACAAAAAGATGGAGGCTAAATCATGATCTACCTGCTATTATTTGGTGGTTTAATTGCATTGGTAATGATCAATGTGCCTATCGCAGTTTCCATTGGCGTGGTTGCTATTAGTGGTATGTTGCTTACCTCTGGTTCTGACGCCATGCTCAATGTGCCACTTACCTTGTATGAAGGTGCGACCAAATTCCCACTACTTGCCATTCCTTTGTTCGTTTTGGCGGGCGAGTTGATGAATACCTCAAGCATCTCTCGTCGTCTGATTGATCTTGTGTCCGCCATGATTGGCTTTGTGCGGGGTGGCTTAGCGATGGTCAATATTGGGGTTTCCATGTTCTTTGCTGAGATATCAGGATCGGCGGTGGCGGATGTGGCTGCGACCGGAAGCGTGTTGATGCCAGCAATGAAAAAGCGCGGCTACAAGCCAACTTTTGTTGCCGCCATCACTTCGTCGTCCGCCTCTTTAGCCATCATCATTCCTCCCTCTATTTCGATGATCCTATACGGCGCTATTGCGGATACCTCCATCGTAAAGTTGTTCTTAGCCGGTGTTGTACCCGGTGTACTTGGCGGAGCATTAATGATGGCGCTCTCGTATTACTTTGCTATCCGCTACAACCTTCCGCGTGAAGATGCATTTAGCTGGAAAAACCTAAAGCAGAAGTTTAAAGAAGCGATTTGGGCTTTGTTTCTTCCCGTCATTATCTTAGGGGGTATTTTTGGTGGTGTGGTTACCGCTACCGAAGGTGCGGGGCTTGCCGTTATCGCAGCGCTAGTCATCGGCTTTATCATCTATCGTGAGCTTACCCTAGCCCACCTATACAAATGTATGATTCGAGCAAGTGTTCAAACGGCGGCAGTCATGCTCTTGGTGGCGACGTCGGCTTTACTTGGCTTGTTTCTGACTGAAGTTCGACTTCCTCAAGAAATGGCTCAAGCGATTCTGGATTTCACAGAAAGCAAGATCGTGGTGCTAATGCTACTGAACATCTTGTTCTTTATTTTAGGTATGTTTTTGCATGGTGCTGCGGCCATAATTTTAGTCGTCCCAATGGTTTTACCTTTGGTGCTTCAGTTTGGTATAGACCCTATTCACTTCGGGCTGATTGTGACCCTTAACCTCGCTATAGGGCAACAAACCCCACCTGTCGCCAGTGTACTCGCAACCGCTTGTTCCATAGCCAAAGTGGATATCTGGTCCACAACCCGTGCAAACTTGCCCTTTATTGGTGTGTTGATTGCACTTCTTCTCCTTGTGACTTACGTACCATTTATCACACTCGGCTTGGTTGATTTGGTGTATGGAAAGTAACCCCGTTTAGGGAAGTAGAAAGATGAGCCTCCACAATACGGCTGACAAGCCTTCCCTCTATCAGCCAAGGCTGAACAAGGGCATGTCGGTCATTTGATTCACATAACGTGTCTGTAAAGTTCCACGCCGGCACGTTGCTTATGTGAATCCGTCCTTCTGCTTCCCGTTTTTCTTACGCTTGCTCTTAAACCGTACCATCCCCATAATTGTGAAAGAATTGTACACAATGGTATTTCCTTATGACTCGCTCAGCTTTTGCCTTTGAGCAAACCCTGAAAAACAAAACCAAAAAAGACATTCTGGCGGAAAAGATTCTGGAAATGATCGTAACGGGCTTATTACGCGATGGGGACGAGTTACCTAGCGAGCGAGAACTCAGCAGCATGTTTGGGGTGAGCAGAGAAACCGTACGTGGCGCGTTAGGCATTATTCAAGCGTATGGAATGATCCATGTTTCTCATGGTTCCAAAACACGTGTTAATCGAGACGAGCAATTGCTCAAACGCAATGACTGGTTACCGGAGTCTTCCAGCTTACAAATCAACAACCATTCTGTAGATACTGTTTTTGAAAGCCGAAAAGTGATCGAAGCAGCCATCGCTCGTCAAGCTGCGAAAAACATTACTCAATCGCAACTCAACGAGTTAAAAGCGTTGCTGAAACAGCAATCCAAAATGTTCTCAGATCCTGTCCGGTTTCAACTGTCCGATCACCAGTTTCATTTGAGCATTGCTGAAATTGCCGCAAACCCAATTTTCATCAATTATTCTGACGAACTCTATTCCTTTGGTTTGAAATTTCGACGCCAAGTCATGAGTAAAAAAGGTTCCATAGAACAAAGCTATATAGAGCACATGGCTATTTACGAAGCGTTGAGCCAACACGACGCAGATGCCGCTGAGCAAGCCATGCTCAATCACCTCACCAGCGTACATCAAACAACTGTTGAAGAAATGGAAGACGCTTGAATTCGAGAAATCATTTCAGCTGTTTGTTTAGACAGCTTTTCGGATATGCCTTCATCAAACTTTCCTTCTTGCAATGACAAGTCCAACGATAGCGCCATGTCCTGTAATTCTGTCGCCCCTATCACCCCTGCCGTTCCCGCAAAATCGTGATAAATACGTTGAAGGTCGCGTGTATTGTCCGGCGAAACTTCTGATACATCGTGCAAAAATGACGTGGCCATATCGGAGAAAATCGTCAGCCTGTTTTTCACTTTTAGATCGCAATGAGCACATTGATTCAATAAAAACGACATATCAATGCCTTCAATCAACAGTGTTGGTTCCTCAGATGGCCAACGTATCTCGCCCTTGGTGTTACGTTTATTGTCGTGAGAAATATCAAGACAATAGGGAGAGAGTAACTCCAATAACTGGTCTGCCAGAATCGGTTTTGCAATGCAGTCATCGAACACATCAACACGATAAGACGCTGCTCCAGGACTGGCGCTGGTGCAAATGATGGTTAAATCCGATAACTTTGGGTTCTTTCGAATTTCCATTGCGCATTCAATTCCGTCCACTTCTGGCATGTGCAGGTCTAGCAACAACACGTGATAATCAAACTTCGACAACGCATCCAGCGCTTGCTGACCATTTTCAACCACATCAACATCCGCGCCAAACATGGCCAGCATGTCGCTGATGAACTCCTGATTTAATTTGTTATCGTCGGCCACCAGCACTTTTAGCCCACTGAGTGCGTAGTCTGTGTCGGAGAGAAGGCTTTGCTCATCCACCTCTTTCCCATTCATTTTCCCCACAAGTTGAAGAACATCCGACACGCGAATAGGTTTGCTCAACCGGCAGACGTTGCCCTCTACCTCATCCACTTCGTCGATGTTACAAAGCATCGCAACAGGAATTTCCGAAAGGTCAGTGGTTTGAAGAATATCGATGAAGGTTTCTCCCGATATGCCTTCCAATGCTTGGTCCACAAGAATGAGGTCGTAATTACACGTCATCTCTAACGCTTGTGAAGCCGACACAAGATCGCACTCCATGCCTAGCCACTTTAACGTAAGCTCAGTGTTTTCTCCGAACAAGGTATTTTCACAGACCAACAAAACATGCGCAGATTCGGATGGTCGTTCGGGTGCGTTAATTAATGGGAAAGACAATTCAAAAGAAAAGAGAGAGCCTCGCCCCACTTGACTAAAGCATTCAATTTTCCCGCCCATCAGATGGACAATTTTTTGGCTAATCGATAAACCAAGCCCCGTGCCTTTATGGTGTTCGTCCAACTGTGAGTATGGTTTGAAAAGGCGATCGCGAGATTGCCGAGATATTCCTTGCCCAGAATCCGAGATATTAAAGGCTAGCACCACTTCATGACCGGCTTTGCGTACAACCGATATTCCCACTCCCACATAACCATGATCCGTGTGTTTAATCGCGTTGTTGGTCAGATTGATAATGACTTGTTCTAACCGAACACTGTCACCCATTAAATGAGCTGGAACATCAGGCGCAACTTGAATGTGCATTTGAACTGGTTTTCCTGCCAGAGCGGGGGTAGATACAGAAGTGACGTGATCAACCACATCGACCAAACTGAAAGGCTCACATTTCAAGCTCAGTTTTTTCTGTTCGAGCTTAGAAAAATCAAGGCTGTCATTTATGATTTTCACTAAATTTGATGACGCTTGCTCAATTTTCTCTAAGTAGTCTTGCGTACTCAGCTGCCCTTTTCCCTGCTTGGCCAAATACACAAACCCCAGAACCGCATTCATCGGCGTCCGGAGCTCATGACTAATGATCGCTAACGTATTGGCTTTGTCTTGAGCAATTTGCCTCTCAATGGACATTCGAGTTTCCGCATCCTGCTTATCTTGTTTCAGCAGTTTAATGCGATTTGCCAAAGCCACGGAGAATAAACAAACCTCAACGACGCCCCCTAAATGCATCAGGTAATTGGTGACAACACTGTCGTGTATTAACCCGATGTTCGCCATAGAATTCATGCTAACACCAGCAAACAAAAGGGACCACGCCACCAAATATAATCCAGAACCTTCAATTCTTTTGTAGAGCGCTGCAACCCCTACCAGCATGCCGATAACGCCAGAACCAATGGCAACTGCAAAGCTTAGTTGACCCACTGTAGAGTAAGAAACAATATAGGTCATCACGATCAAGAGTACTGAGACCGCCTTAGTGATCTCAACAATGATGTTCACCCAGGGCATATTTTTACGAATTTGCAACAACTCTTGGCTAAATAGCAACGTACAAAACGTGAGCATCCCTGTCGTGATGGGAATCGAACGACTTGCCCAATCTGGCGCATTTGGCCACAAATAGTGAAAAGCCAAACCATCCCAACATGCCGCGCTCAATGCAGCACTTATAACAAAGAATAAGTAATACGCGTATACCTTGTCTCGTAGACGAAAAAAGACAAAGGCGTTGTATACTGCGATTAAAAGTAACCCGCCGTAAAAGAGCCCTAGAAAGAAGTTTTCCTGCCCCAGTGTCTGAGCAAACTCAATATCGGTATAGTACTCCAATGGGAGCTGAAGAATACTTTCACTCTGTACTCTTAGATAAAAAACCGTTGGTTCATTAGAGGAAAAGGTAACGCGAAACGTATTATGCCTGTCGTGGAAGGGGCGAACATCAAACGCATAACGATCCCCAGACTGTTGGTGCACAAGGCGCGTACCGTCTATCACTTGGTAAAAATCGAGGTAGTCCAACGGCGTGTAAGAAACCGTCAAGATACAACAATCTTCTTGAGGTTTCATGAAGGTCACTTTTAGCCAAAAAGCCGATTTGCTGTAGCCAAAGTTATTCACTTCATTTGTAGAGATAGCTTCCCAATCAGATTGATCTAACGCCAAAACATCACTAATTCTCATGTTCGCACTTTCATCTTCAAATTTGCTCATGCTGGCAATTGGAATAGATGTTTTCTTTACATGAGCTGAGCTTTCAAAACTCAACATTGAGCTGAGAATGAATAGAATGGCAACAAAGCTATATTTCATAAATGAGACATTAAAGTGCGACATGGAACATTACAATTGATAGTTTTTAAATTGAGCGAAATATTATAAACTATTTCAATAATTGATGGGTTGTTTCATTTTTTTAGCTGATACTCGTTGTAAATAATTAACAAACAATTTCCAAAACTGCATACCAATCTAGGGTCAGATTAGCTCTCATGCCTCATCGTCGTATTTTAGTAGTTGAAGATCACGCACCTACACGTGAATCACTCGTAAAAGCATTACAGTCTCAAGGCTATGATGTCCTCATCAACATTACTGGTGAAGGTGTCTTTCAGCAGGTTGCTAACAGCCACCCCCCCATAGACTTAGTGCTTTGTGATGTCGTGCTGCCTAATGCTGATGGCACCGAGATTGCACATTGCCTTTCTAAGGAAAAATTATGCAAAGTCATATTGGTATCCAGCCGAAAATCGGATGAAGATCGTATCAAGGGGCTGGCTCGAGGGGCTGATGACTATGTTGTGAAGCCACTGAATATGGTGGAAGTGCTACTTAGAGTCCAAGCCGTATTGCGCCGCAATGACGTGCCCTCACACGAGCACGATCAAGAATCTATCTACATTCATGTTTACCCAGGTATTCGCCTGCATAAAGAAAATAAGTTATTGCTTCATAAAGACGGAACCGAGTTTCGTTTAACGGATGCGGAAAATGAAGCGCTGCTTTTCCTTATTGGCAACGCCGGAAAGGTATGCACCCGCCCTCAATTAGTGAAGATAACAAAAAGCCAAAATTGGTCGCCAACCGACCGCTCCATTGACATGCTAATCAGCCGTTTACGAAAGAAACTCGAAGCAAACAGCTCACATGCAGAGTTGCTGGTGACGATTCGCGGCAAAGGTTACATGCTTGCTACTCAGTAATAGTCATACTGTCACTTTTTGAACAACACAATTTCGGTTCTGAGCTTCGTAATTTCCACATTATTTGGGTTATCGACATAGCGTTCGATTCCCATTGGCTTTCGGGTCACTTTTACTTTGTTGTGTCTGGCTGCCATCATGGCCATGGACCATGCGTTGCCAAGAAATTGGTATGCACCAGTGTGTTCCACTACATACGTTTCACTTGCTTTTAGGTAACCACAAATAAAGGGTTCAGGGACATTCACAGGCTCGGATATCGGATAACATGTGTGAAAATCAAAGTGCATAGTTGCCATATCCATCCTGTCATATAAGGCAAACATTTCCCCCGATGACTCAATATTTTGTTCCGCTAAAAATTCATCCAGTTTAACAATATCCCCTTGCATGGTCGGTCCCATGTCTTGAATGCCTGCACCATTCTCTAGTGCAATGTAATGGGTTGCTGGCAACATGCTATTTCCAACCAGTGTTAACTCCGAATGCACTTCTCCTGTTTCAACCAAGCTTTTGAGCATGAGTAACCCGCGGTCATAATCCATCCCGATCATCGACTTGAACATGCCTTTAAGAAAAAACAAAAACCAAGGGACGCGGCTTTCCATTACCCAACTTAGCCGAGTTCCCGAAGCGGTAGGCTCCGCCTTGAATTTAATGATAGCGGAGGACTTAAACGGGCGTAAAAATGTAAGCGACATTTCCAACTGAGTATCCGATTTACTCGTTAGCACCATACTTCCCGCTCCGACCAAATTTCCGCTCCACTCATATCCTGACTGAATATTTCCTAGATCACCGTTGTAGGTCAAAGTGCAATTTCTTTCCATAATTAACCACGGAGACCAATCTGGCCAGTTTTTGAAATTGCTAATAAATTCAGTTATAAATTCTGGTGTCTTTTCAATTTCAATGTCTCGGCATACCTGATAACTCAGCATGTTCACCTCGCGTCCCTTTTAGCCTTTATTTATATTGGACAATTCACAGTCTTACTTCAACGCCATTTCTTACCATCTACAGGTTTGTGTTAAACCTAATACCCAGCCTAAGAGAATAGTCAATTAGCTTGATATCTTAGCTCCTTCTACTAGTTTTTTAATATATGGGGCATAAAAGCTTCAAATTATTCATTGGCACATACAAAAATACAGATAAGTCAGTGATGAGAAAAATACGTTGGCTATAGGTGTAACAAGGCATGAAACATAAACAAATTGTCGTCATTGACGACTCGCAAGCTATTCTAATGGTCATGAAAACCATGCTGCTCGAGCTCGGATATACCAACGTAGTGACCTCTTCTAACCCTAAAAAGGCGCTGGAATCCATTCGTAACCAGCCTCATAAATACAGTGCGGTTTTTACCGATCTCAATATGCCTGAAATTGATGGTATGGAAGTCATCAAGCAGTTAGGTGCAATGCAGTTTGAAGGCGGTATCTGTATTATCTCCGATATGGAAAGGCGAATAATAGAACTAGCCGCAGATATCTCTAAACAACACCAAGTTTGCTTACTGGGAAATATTTCTAAGCCAATCGACCTAAACAGCCTGAAAAGAGCACTCGATAAACTAAAACAAATGGAAGAGCGTAACTTTGTACATTACGAGAAAATGTCAAAGGAAGAGCTCATTGAGTGTATCGAAAACCGCTACATTACCCCCTATTACCAACCCAAAGTTGGTGCGCAATCTCATAAGGTTAACGGTGTCGAAGTACTTGCTAGGATTTGTAAACCCGGGATACCTGAAGCGATTCTTCCTGGCCAGTTTATTCCTACCGCAATGCGTTATGAATTGCTTAATGACATTACTCTGCAGGTTTTAGAAAAATCTCTCGATGATTTACCGACGCTGTGCAAAGAGTTTGGTCAAGAACTAAAGGTCAGTGTCAACCTTTCTCCCAGCCAATTGGTCGACCCGACATATCCTGATGTCTTGAATGAAATTGTCACATCTAAGGGAGTCAATAAATCACAAGTTATCTTAGAAATTACCGAAGAGTTCGCCTTAAAAAGCACCGAGCAATTGGAGTCTTTAAACAGATTCCGTATCCGTGGCTTTGGATTGTCATTAGATGACTTTGGGACTGGTTTTACCAACCTACAGCAGCTTCGGAGCCTGCCGTTTACCGAAGTAAAAATTGATCGTAGCTTAATCACAGACATTCACTGCGATCAATTTAACCAAGTTGTCGTGAATTCTCTCGCCGACATATCTTCAAGATTGGATGTCACGCTGATTGCTGAAGGCATGGAGACAATTGAGGACTTAAGCTACCTCGAAAGTAATTACAAAAAAATGCACATTCAAGGCTTTTTAATTTGTACTCCAAGGCCCATAGATAATTTATTGCGCTGGTACCATAGTTGGACAAAAGCCCCAAATTAACGGTGTTAACAAATTATCTTAAAAAACAGTATCTAGAGAGTGTGAAATGCGTTAGCGCGCATTCCCCTCATGTCACACCCATCCTCCATATAGGCAGGTGTAAACACCTCAAAACCTTGCTTTTGATAATAGGGAACAAGATACGACTGAGCTGAGATAAACACTGGGGTCGAAAATTCATGACGCTGCATCGCCGCTATGGAAACTCTCAGCAATTCGTCACCAAGGCCTCTCCCTCGATATGCTGAATGCACAACAACACGCCCTATCGCGGTATCGCTTTTATTCTCACCTAAATATGGCTTAACTTCTTCTGGATACCCCATTCCTTGTGGTAACAAACGGGAATACGCTACAACCTCATCACCATCGAACCCAAGAACATGCATAACACCTTCTGCACAATCTTTCCCATCCAAATCAGAATAAGGCGCATTTTGTTCAACAACAAAAATGTCCACTCTTAACTTAAGTAATTGATAAAGTTCAATTGGTGTTAATTGTTCGAATGTGCAAATTTTCCAGCGCATAGATCCTCCATTAAAAACAGAAGAAATATAAGTGCTACTACGCTGTGGAGCGTTAACAAAGGTTAACTAGGGTCTGTTGATCTTTCGAGATGATTTTTGCAGCAATTTGTGGGGGATTTATACAAGGCAGAGCTTATTCGGTGTAGTCGCTCTACATCAATGAGCGATAACGCAGTAGAAATAAGCCACAAATGCTGCCCAAAGGGTTCGACTAGGCGTCCCCGTTCCCATGCCTTTTACTCATTGTTGCAAGGTATTTGCTTAGAATGACTAGGCTACATACCTTGCGCCGCGATTAAAAGGCATAGAATTCGAACAAAATTTAACCGCGAAAGATCAACAGACCCTAGAGATAACAATCACATGCTGGCATTGCTAACGTGTCATTTTTTTAACGAAAACAACAACAAACAAAGCCATAGTAAAACTCCCCAAGAAGGCTTCAAAAGCGGCAATAAACCGCGCTAACCCAATAGGCGATATATCTCCATACCCAAGTGTCGTGAAGGTAACAACGCTAAAATAAAGTGCATTCAGGAACTCTAAAAAGATCGCCATGGAACCATGCATATCGGGGTAAATAGGATTGGATGCAGTTGTTCCAAGAAAAAAGTAGGCAAGTGCACACATCATGATCAAACATACTGAGAACATCACCACTCGGATTGGAGATTCTCCGTAGCCACAGAACAAATCAACACCTTTTGAGATGATGCGTTTGGAACTAAAACGAGGCATTTGATAACGCCTAAACACCATCTCTTTCTTGAAAAAGTGCCCCGCAATTTCAAATAGCCCTTCTTTTTCACACTGCTTTCGAATGCACCGGGCGACTTCTTCAGCCTCTTGGCATAGTTCAACGGATTTCTTTATTTCTCCTTGTCGAATGGCGTCCATTGCCTTTCTTTCTTGTTGGAGCTCTTCCCCCCATTCAACGTTTTCAAGACGAGCTCTACTCAAGTCAGCGCCAAGCAGGTTGCAATTTTCAAGATGGGCACAATGCAGGTTTGACCCAGCCAATGTACTTTTCATTAAAGACGAGCCTCTTAGATCGAGACCAAAGAAATGCGCGTTTCGCAAATCCGCTCGATAGAAATCCGCATCACGGCACTTGTACCCTTCTCTGCTTCCTCTATTCACGAGGTTAATGTCTTCAAGTTTGGCTCTAGAAAGCTGGAATCCGTCCAATGGCTTCCCATCTTTTGCCCACTGTTCTACTTTGGCTTTTACATCGTCGTTACTCTTATCCACTTTAGGATCATGCCAATAGCACAATCCCGATTCGCCAGCTGGTTCGTTACACTGCCAACCATCGGGATTGCAATATTTACATGTTTTGTTTGCTGTCATAAACACTCGCCCTAAAAAGCTCAAAAAACGCATCAAGCCAATGGCGCAAGATGCAAAATACTTTTTAAGTGTAGGTTGGGATTAAAGCAGTCACAAAAGGAGACGTTGATATTTATTCGTTTCCTACTTCTTGTCTTAACCAGTGAACAAATTTATCGATATTCTCACTCTTTTGATGCTGAATAAAAAAATACCCGGCTTCAACAGGTGTTGCCGAAAATGGGCTACATAGCCTTTGTGTTTTTATGTCCTCTTCAAGTAAGGACAATCTTCCCATCGCAACACCAACGCCCGCTTCTGCCGCCGCCATGGCCATATCCGCTCGGTTAAAGAAATGCCCTTTTAACTCACTGGGAAAAATATTATTGAGCTTCATCCACATCTGCCATTCCACATCCTTTGAGGCGTGCCGCCAAGCCATTCCATCGTGCAGCAGTAAGACTTTCTCCCATACGTTGGGATCGTTTTTCCAATCGTGCTGCGCCATCACGGAAGGCGACATAACAGGAAGAAGAGATTCTTTAAAAAGCAAACTGGCGCGAGAATCTCGGTATGGAACCACACCGTAATCAATCGCCAAATCAAAATCGCCACTGTACGCATCTACTATTGCGGCTTCAGCGTAGCTCTGGATTTGAATATCAGGATAAAGACTATAGAAATTCTGCAACTTAGGAATTAACCATTTATAGGCAAACGATGGGGTGAGCTTAAGGCGAATTTCTTGGTCTGTGTTCGCAGTGCTGCGAATACCCTCGATGGCATTATGTATAACCGTTAGCCCTTGTTGTGTCGATTCAAACAGAATCCGACCGTTTTCATTAAGCTGAACACCACGAGAATGTCTTTCAAATACAGGGAAGCCAAGTTGTTTTTCAAGCAGTGATATTTGCTGACTGATTGCCCCCGTTGTTTTGTGAAGAATACGAGAGGCGCCAGTAAAACTGCCTACCCGCGCAGCGACTTCGAATGTCGATAGGTGGCTAACAATACTGCTTTTCACAATTTCCATTCTCTCACCCAATCTTTGTGTTTAATTTTTCTAAAAGCTAGATGCAATTTTTATCGATTGTTAAACATTTGTAAACACCAGACACTACAAACAGATTAGCGCTATCGAAATAGACGAATTAAAACGGACAAGTAAAAAATGAAAGCCTTAGTGATTGGAAGTGGTGTTATTGGTTTAACCAGCGCGTGGTATTTAAGACAAGCAGGATTTGATGTCGATGTTATCGATAGGCAAGAATGCAGTGCATTGGAGACCAGCTTTGCCAATGCCGGGCAACTTTCTTATGGCTACTCTGCTCCATGGGCTGCGCCTGGAATTCCATTCAAAGCCATGAAATGGCTATCTCAAACACATGCGCCACTTAAAATATCTCCACCGTTAGATTCAAACATGATGGGGTGGAGCCTAAAAATGCTGGCAAATTGCACTGAGGAAAAATACCAACAAAACAAATCGAGAATGCTTCGATTGGCGAATTACAGCAAATTGAGCATGGCTGAATTACGGCGATCTCTCAAACTAGAATTTGAAGGAAAAGAGCTCGGTACATTGCAGGTATTTCGCAGTGCAGCACAAATAGACGCTGTCGGAAAAGACATGTATCTATTAGAAAAAAGCGGTATTCAACATCATCTGCTCAATGTCGAACAATGTATTGAAAAAGAGCCGGGGTTAGCAGCAGTAAAGCATAAGCTCACAGGTGGGCTGTATCTGCCCAATGATGAAACTGGCGACTGCTTTTTATTTTGTCAGCAGTTGGAACAGCATTGTAAAAATGCAGGCATTCAATTTCACTACAATCAAGAAGTGAAATCGATTCAGCATAACCAAAAAGTGATCACCGGAATCACAACCACTCAACAAGAATTTCAAGCCGATAAGTATATCGTAGCGATGGGCAGTCACTCAGCGCAATGGCTCAAACCTTTAGGGGTAAATTTACCGGTTTACCCAGTTAAGGGGTATTCCTTAACCGTTCCAGTAGAAAACATAGAGTACGCACCAAATTCAACCATCATGGATGAAACCTATAAAGTTGCCATTACTCGATTTAAGAACCGAATTCGAGTGGCAGGCACCGCAGAACTGGCTGGATTCAACCAAACCCTTCCGGGCAAGCGCACTCAAACAATCAATAAGGTGCTGACAGACCTTTTCCCCAAGGCAAGCAGATTATCGGATGCCGAATACTGGACTGGGCTACGCCCTATGACCCCAGACGGAACACCGATCATCGGGCAAACGCCGTTATCGAATATGTACACCAATACTGGTCACGGCACACTGGGGTGGACACTCGCTTGCGGGTCCGGGCGGTTGTTGGCCGATATTGTTGCCAATCAAACACCGGATATTGAGCACGAGGATCTATCCTACTCTCGCTATGCACGTAAAAAAAAATACGTAACGACACCCTAAAATATAGCGCTTGGCTGATTTCGCTATTCAAGGCATTAGACGACCTCAACAACAGGGGTAATGAAATTTAATTCCAAATAAGTGTTTTTTTACAGAATGAAAAGTACAACTTAATGAAAAAATATACAGAATCATAGTCGATATCTTTATTCTTTTTGAAAAATAATAATTATACAAACCATCATTTCGCACAATTTATAGCCACTATATTGCAAAATATTAGCGATACGTGCTCTAACTCACGATAGCAGCAACAGTTAGATAAAAATATTAACAACTTAGTCACATTCAAGATTAATATATCGTTCGATTTTCACACAAACACAACATCAATATAGGGAAAGAGTCATGCAGTCACTCGTCGACTTTCTTAATGGAATAATATGGAGCCCAGTACTTATTTACTTATGTCTGGGCGCTGGCTTGTTCTATTCCATTACTACTCGCTTTGTTCAGGTTCGTCATTTTTCAGAAATGTGGCGTTTGCTTTTATCAGGCAAAAGCTCCTCTAAAGGCATATCTTCATTTCAGGCTCTCGCGGTTTCGCTTTCAGGACGCGTAGGTACGGGTAACATTGCTGGTGTCGCTGCGGCAATCGGATTCGGTGGTCCTGGTGCAGTATTCTGGATGTGGGTAGTAGCTTTCTTAGGTGCCGCAACAGCCTACGCAGAATCCACATTAGCGCAAATTTACAAAGAAGAAGATGAAGGTCAGTTCCGTGGTGGTCCTGCTTATTACATTGAAAAAGCGATGGGTCAAAAATGGTATGCATGGATTTTTGCTATAGCCACTATCTTCGCGTGTGGTGTTCTTCTTCCGGGCGTTCAATCAAACAGTATCGGTAATGCCGTTGAAGCCGCATTTGGCACGGGCATGATGATAGATACAGGTCTAGGTACTTACAGTTTCGCTAAAATCTTTACTGGCACCTTTATTTCCATCATTTTAGCGTTCATCATTTTTGGTGGCGTTAAGCGTATTGCTAACTTCACGCAATTCGTTGTTCCTTTCATGGCTTTAGCCTACATCGTCATTGCGTTTGTCATTATCCTTCTTAATATTGGTGAAGTTCCACGTATCTTCTCAATGATTGTTGGTGATGCCTTCACTCCAATGGCAGGCTTTGGTGCAGCCATCGGTTGGGGCGTTAAACGTGGTGTTTACTCCAACGAAGCGGGTCAAGGTACTGGTCCTCACGCTGCTGCTGCTGCAAGCGTCGACCACCCTGCGCAACAAGGGTTAGTTCAATCTTTCTCAATCTACATTGATACGCTACTCGTTTGTTCCGCTACGGCATTTATGATTCTTATCACTGGTGCTTATAACGTACATGGTGGTGCTGAAGGACAATTCCTCATTCAAAATCTACCTGCAACAATCGGCGCTAATGGTCCAGTCTTCACCCAAATGGCGATAGAAAGTACGTTGCCGGGTGTTGGGAAACTGTTCATTGCATTTGCTTTGTTCTTCTTCTCATTCACCACTATTTTGGCTTACTACTACATTGCTGAAACCAACATCGCTTACATTCGACGTACGTTCAAATTGAGCGGAATGATGTTTGCGCTAAAATTGGTCATCCTGTCTGCGGTATTCTACGGAACAGTAAAAACGGCAAATCTGGCTTGGGCAATGGGTGACGTGGGCGTAGGCTTAATGGCTTGGCTCAATATTGTGGGTATTCTAATCATCTTCTTTATGGCAAAACCTGCACTTAAAGCCCTGAAAGATTATGAGCAGCAGCAGAAAGAAGGCGTCACCGAATATACGTTTAACCCAATAAAGCTTGGTATTAAAGGAGCAACTTACTGGGAAGAAAAATACAAACGTAAAACTGGTAAATCACCGTCAACCGAAGAGTCGGCAGATGGCGTAGAGCAACCTTCGGTATAAGCGTTCGCTTTACTCTTACAATACCCAATAGGTACATAATATAAGGGATAGTGCTTGCTATCCCTTTTTATTACCAATCCGATTTCCGTAACTTTGCAACCATTTTTAAGCAGCAATTTGTTCGGTATTGATTCTTGGTGAAGGCTTTTTCTCACCAATTGGCAAAATGGTTCTGCCATATTCGTTGTTGAGTACTTGAGCCATCGCAAAATAGATGGCACTCGCTCCGCAGAATATCCCCTCAAAACCAGCAATTGTGCCGATAAGCTCACTTCCAGTGAAATCTCGAATTGCCAGTAACGCAAAAAGAATGGTCAGCGATCCAAACACTACTTGCTTTGCGATTGGGTAACACAGTGAACCGATAAACATGAACGCCGTAAAGATTCCCCATAAAGTGAGGTACCACCCCATAAAATAATCAGGGCTTTTTGGTAGCCCTAGATAAGGTAGAACGATACAACCAACTAGCGTTAACCAAAACAAGCCATAAGATGTAAACGCAGTGGTACCAAATGTATCCCCACGTTTAAAGCACATCATGCCAACAATCACTTGGCTTAACCCACCATAGAAAACCCCCATTGCAAGAATCATAGAATCAATTGGGAAAAAACCTGCATTGTGGATATTCAGCAAAATTGTGGTCATTCCAAATCCCATTAACCCCAAAGGGGCGGGGTTGGCTAGCTTAGTCGACATATCTCATAACCTTCAAATTTATTAATAAAAAATACAGGAAAATTTTATAAGGTTTTGAGGCTTATTGTGACAATAGCTTGTGCAAACTAAGTTTGTGGCAATGATCAGATAAAAACTTGGAGAGTCGGAAGCTTGGTGAGCAGGGGTTTGAGTTAACACAGGTTTGGGTGAACAGAGATTTGAATAAAAAAAGCTAAAAAAATGCCAGCGCGAAGGCTGGCATTGGTATCTAGTGAGAGGAAATTATTCCCACTCAATTGTCGCTGGTGGCTTACCAGAAATATCGTAAACCACACGAGAGATACCATCGACTTCGTTGATGATACGGTTAGAAACCTTACCAAGGAAATCGTATGGAAGGTGCGCCCAGTGAGCGGTCATGAAGTCGATGGTTTCTACTGCACGCAATGAAACAACCCAATCGTACTTACGACCATCGCCCATTACACCAACAGAACGTACTGGTAAGAATACCGTAAACGCCTGAGAAACTTTGTGGTACAAATCCGCAGCATGCAGCTCTTCAATAAAGATAGCGTCAGCGCGGCGCAGCAAGTCACAGTATTCTTTCTTGATTTCACCAAGAACGCGAACACCTAAACCCGGACCTGGGAATGGGTGACGATAAAGCATGTTGTATGGAAGACCCAGTTCAAGACCAATCTTGCGAACTTCATCTTTAAATAGTTCACGCAATGGCTCAACTAAGCCCATCTCCATGTCATCCGGTAATCCGCCAACATTGTGGTGAGATTTGATAACGTGTGCTTTACCCGTTTTAGATGCAGCAGACTCGATAACATCTGGGTAGATAGTCCCCTGAGCAAGCCATTTCGCATTTTTCAGTTTCTTAGATTCTTCATCGAAGATATCTACAAACACGTGACCGATGATCTTACGCTTCGCTTCTGGGTCAGCTTCGCCTTCCAGCGCTTTTAGGAAACGGTCTTCAGCATTCACATGGATGATATTAAGACCAAACTTGTTGCCGAACATATCCATAACTTGCTCAGCTTCGTTCAAACGTAGTAAACCGTTATCAACGAATACACAAGTCAGCTTGTCGCCAATTGCGCGGTGAGCAAGCATTGCCACAACCGAAGAGTCAACCCCCCCCGACAGACCTAGGATAACTTCATCGTCGCCTACTTGCTCTTTAATTCGAGCAACAGCATCTTCAATGATGGATTCGGAAGTCCATAAACGCTCACAGCCGCACACGCCAAGAACGAAATTCTCTAGCATCTGCAGTCCGTTTTTCGTATGTGTTACTTCTGGGTGGAACTGAACGCCGTAGTACTTCTTCTCTTCGTTTGCCATAGCAGCATAGGGGCAAGTCTCTGTCTCACCCGCCTTTACGAAGCCTTGTGGGATTTCTACAACTTTATCGCCATGACTCATCCAAACGTCTTGAGTAGCTTCAAGATCTTTAAAGATTGAGGATTCACCAGAAACTTCAACTGCAGCGTAACCAAACTCGCGCTCGTCAGAAGTTGATACTTTACCACCAAGCTGTTCCGCCATGGTCTGCATGCCATAGCAAACACCCAATACAGGTACGCCAGAATCGAATACGTATTGCGGAGCTCGAGGAGAGTTATCTTCTGTTACGCTTTCAGGGCCACCAGAAAGAATAATGCCGTCTGGGTTGAATTCACGAATGTCCGCTTCTTCAACATCCCAGCTCCACAGCTCACAATAAACACCAATTTCACGGATGCGTCGAGCAACAAGCTGAGTGTATTGAGAACCAAAATCAAGGATCAAAATACGTTGGTCATGAATGTTCTTAGTCATTTTCGTCTCTTAAGATCAAATAGGTTAAGCGATGAAGATGCGTATTGACACGCATCTTCAAGGTTAATTCTTTAGGGGTTGTTACTGACCAGTACGGTAGTTTGGTGCTTCTTTCGTCATCTGCACATCGTGGACGTGAGATTCTTTCATGCCAGCACCAGAAATACGCACGAATTCAGCTTTAGTACGCATGTCGTTGATTGTTGCGCTGCCAGTTAGGCCCATGCTTGAACGCAAACCACCCATTTGCTGATGCACAATTTCTTTCAAGCGACCTTTATAAGCGATTCGACCTTCGATGCCTTCAGGAACAAGTTTATCCGCAGCGTTATCAGATTGGAAATAACGGTCTGAAGAACCTTTAGACATAGCACCAAGAGAACCCATACCGCGGTATGACTTGTATGCACGACCTTGGTAAAGCTCAACTTCACCCGGTGCTTCTTCAGTACCTGCAAACATAGAACCAACCATCACACAAGATGCGCCAGCAGCAATCGCTTTACAGATGTCACCAGAGTAACGGATACCACCGTCTGCGATTACAGGAATACCGTATTCAGCGGCTGCATCTGCTGCGTCCGAAATAGCAGTGATTTGCGGTACACCAACACCTGTAACAATACGAGTTGTACAGATTGAACCAGGACCGATACCCACTTTAACTGCACTCACACCCGCTTCAATTAGGGCTTTCGCACCCGTTGCCGTTGCAACGTTACCGCCAATGATATCGAGGTCAGGGAACGCAGCGCGAGTTTCGCGGATACGCTTCAATACCCCTTCAGAGTGGCCGTGAGACGAGTCGATAAGTAAAATGTCTACACCTGCATCAACAAGTGCTTTCACACGCTCTTCATTACCAGCACCAGCGCCTACTGCGGCACCAACACGTAATCGACCTTGTGCATCTTTACATGCGTTAGGCTTACGTTCTGCTTTGTGGAAATCTTTTGCGGTGATCATGCCTTTTAGTTGGAACTCTTCGTTCACTACTAAGACTTTCTCTACACGGTGCTCTTGCATCAGCTTTTGTACTTCTTCACGAGAAGCACCTTCTTTTACTGTTGCTAGACGTGCTTTTGGTGTCATGACATCTTCAACTTTCTTGGTCAGGTCAGTAACAAAACGTACATCGCGACCAGTGATGATGCCCACTAATTCATTGTTATCTGCAACAACAGGGTAACCAGCAAAACCGTTTTCTTCAGTTAACGCTTTTACATCTTCAATCGTTGCTGTTGGCTCAACAGTCACAGGAGCAGTAACCACACCTGCTTCGAAAATCTTAACAAGATGCACTTGATGAGCTTGTTGCTCAATCGACATATTTTTGTGGATAAAGCCAATACCACCTTCTTGCGCCAGCGCAATGGCTAGGCGAGCTTCCGTTACGGTATCCATAGATGCAGAGATCATTGGAATATTCAAAGTGATGTTTTTAGTCAGCTGAGTGCGAAGATCAGCAGTGTTCGGAAGAACAGTGGAGTGTGCCGGGACGAGTAAAACGTCGTCAAAAGTTAAAGCTTCTTTTGCGATTCGTAGCATTTGCAATATCTCACAACAAGGTGTTAATAGGAATAAACCCAAGCTTTATCGTTTCGCATAATAAAGTGATTTGGATTTGATATTGCAGACGGATTATACGCACAGGGCAATCGCTTGACCACACATTTTTTTATTTTTTATTTGCAATCACCCCCTTGATATGTATTATATTGCCGCTAATTTCCATATTCACGCCTTAGAGATTAGTTGTGTCTTCTCTGACCAATAATAATATTTTCACTGTATCTCGTTTAAACTCGGAAGTCCGTCTACTGCTCGAAAATGAAATGGGCGTTGTATGGCTCGTTGGTGAAATTTCTAATTTCTCTGCCCCCGTTTCTGGTCACTGGTACTTCACATTAAAAGACTCCCGTGCCCAAGTGAAATGTGCGATGTTTCGAGGCAACAACCGTCGAGTAACATTCAAGCCACAAAATGGAAATCAAGTTTTAGTTAAAGCCCGCTTGTCTCTCTATGAACCAAGGGGTGACTACCAACTTATCATTGAAAATATGCAGCCCGAAGGCGACGGACGGCTTCAGCAAGAGTTTGATGAGCTGAAGATGAAACTTGCCGCTGAAGGTCTGTTTGCTCAAAGTTCAAAGCAACCTTTACCTGAAAACCCAACTCGTATTGGTGTTATCACATCCAAGACGGGTGCAGCTCTGCACGATATTCTAGATGTATTAAAACGCCGAGATCCTACACTGCCTATCGTTATCTACCCTTCTATCGTTCAAGGAGATACTGCCGCTATCTCAATTGCTCAAGCGATTGGTAGAGCGAACGAACGCAAAGAGTGCGACGTGCTTATTGTTGGACGGGGTGGAGGTTCGTTGGAAGATTTATGGTGTTTTAACAATGAAATCTTGGCACGTACAATTGCCGCAAGCCAGATCCCTATTGTTTCTGCTGTAGGGCATGAGGTAGATGTCACCATTGCTGATTTTGTGGCAGACATGAGAGCACCAACACCTTCAGCAGCCGCAGAGTTAGTCAGTCGAGACAATAATCACAAAGTATTGTCACTGAAACAAAAGCGCCAACACTTACGTCAGGCAATGTTGCAGTATCTTACAGACCACCAATCTTCGCTCAATATGCTGGAAAGAAAGTTGGAAAGAAAGCACCCAAGCTACCAACTTCAACAGCAAAGCCAGAGATTGGATGATTTAGAACAGCGGCTGCGCGTTGCAATGAACCAAAGGTTATCAGGTAATAGCCGAACAATGGTGAATTTGGATCACCGGCTCGCATTGCACAATCCTCAGCGAAAACTCAATCAGCTTCAGAGCGAGCTCTCTAGCAGTAAAGCGAAACTTTTCGATGCAATGGATAGGCAGTTGTTACTGTCTCGACATCAATTGGCTCTAGCAGCCGAGAAACTGGACACCGTAAGCCCACTAGCTACATTAAAACGTGGTTATAGTATTACACAGCTAGAAAATGGCGATGTGGTCACTGATGCTAACAAAATTAAAACGGGTGACGTACTTATCACCCGCCTTGCTGATGGGAATATTCGCTCAACCGTTTCTGACTAGTGCTAGTGCACTTCTAACTACGCGTAATTTCTGATCACTAACAAGGTTAGACCTTCAGTTTTCGTTTACATACAGCTTAGTTTTCTTAAACAAAGAAGCTTTTAAGCCACATTCGATTGTTTTTTATAGATAAAAGTAACTCGAGACTTGGATTTCAGTTCATTACAGCTTGGGCAGAAATAACTCGCGGATCCGCATGCTTGAAGCTTTTCTAGAGATTGTTCGCAGTCTGGGCAGAACGCAAGCTTCTGATAATCTTCGGAGCAGAAATCGCAGTGATATAACCCACCATTCCATCTCAACTCGCTGTCACAGTGTTTGCATACATTATCATTCATATCTTTACCCTCTTTACCACGAAGTACATCCTGATAATGAAGTCATAACTTAATACGTGCTTTGATCTGTATCAGATGTTAATCCGAACAAGGGCTTTGGGAACATTTGATCTTTCACGATTAAATTTTATTTGAGATATATACGTTCTAATCACATTGTAAGGTACGTATTCATGTTACTTTTCAACAATCAAACCGTAATATGTGACGTCAAGTTACGAATACAGATCTTTTCCGATCTTCCGCACTAGGACATCTGATCAGCGATCAGCATCAAAAAGAACATTTATATAACCACACCCCGAAAGCATAAGTTACATATGCTGTATTTGAATTTCAAGCAGATATAAACACCAAAAACAAAACCAAAAATAATACTTAACAGAATTTAATATTCGATCAAAATTCAATTGCCATTCGAATGTAAGTGAACATTACAACGTTTGGAATTACAGATAACACATTGTTTTTAAATAAATATATTTTAATGGGCATCTGTTTATTGGCAGATCCGACAAACAAAAATACGTTAATTGTCTTCGAATACAAAAAAGCGCCTTTCGGCGCTTTTTAGTTATTTATTTCGATTTTTCATCATCGACATAAGTCGTTTGCGTTTTCGCTCTTGCGACAACGTAAGTTTATTGGACTTACCTTCAAATGGGTTGTCACTACTCTGGAATTGAATTCGGATAGGAGTACCCATAATTTCCAAAGAACGACGGTAGTAGTTCATTAAGTAACGCTTATAGGAGTCTGGCAATTCATGTACTTGGTTACCGTGAACAACAATGATTGGAGGGTTATAGCCACCAGCGTGCGCGTATTTCAATTTCACTCGGCGACCACGCACCATTGGTGGTTGGTGATCATCTTGCGCCATTTTCATGATTCGAGTTAGAACAGATGTACCAACACGAGTCGTTGCCGATTTATACGCTTCTTGAACCGATTCAAACAAGTGCCCTACACCAGTACCGTGCAACGCTGAGATAAAGTGAATTCGTGCAAAATCGACAAAACCTAGGCGGCGATCAAGCTCTTTCTTCACATGCTCTTTTACATCAGTATCTAGACCATCCCACTTATTCACCGCAATCACAATGGAGCGACCAGAATTCAGCGCAAAACCTAATAGACTTAAATCTTGATCAGATATGTTTTCTCGAGCATCAATAACCAGCAGCACTACGTTAGCGTCTTCGACAGCTTTCAAAGTCTTAACAACTGAAAACTTTTCTACCGTCTCATTGATACGCGTACGGCGACGTACACCTGCTGTATCAATCAGGACATATTCACGTTCATCACGCTGCATTGGAATGTAAATAGAGTCACGAGTAGTGCCTGGGGCATCAAATACTACGACTCGCTCTTCACCAAGAATACGGTTTGTAAGCGTCGATTTCCCTACATTAGGACGACCAATGATAGCCAGCTTTATAGGTTGATCTTGTAAGCGTTTGAATTCAGCTTCCGCTTCTTCTTCGGTGTAATCCAGTTTTTCTTCCGGGTCTTCAAAGTCCGTGAGGTCTTCCAGCTCACCTTCAGCATTTGCAATGAGTTCTTCTGCAAATGGATTAAGTGCACGATCAATCAACGCTGCTACACCGCGACCATGAGATGCCGCAATTTGATACATGTTTTCGACGCCAAGCTTCCAGAAATCGGCGCACGCTGCATCGGCATCAATACCGTCTACTTTGTTCACCACCAGCATAGCTGGTTTCTCTATTTTTCGAAGGTGCATCGCAATGGCTTCATCCGCTGGTGTTAAACCAGCACGACCATCAACCATAAAGAGAACCACATCAGCTTCATCAATCGCTGCCAGCGACTGCTGTGCCATCTTTGTTTCTACGCCCTCTTCCGTTCCATCAATACCACCAGTATCGATAACGATGAAATCATGTTCACCCAGTTTTGCCTGACCGTATTTACGATCCCGAGTTAATCCAGGGAAGTCGGCCACTAACGCGTCACGCGTTCTAGTCAGACGGTTAAAAAGCGTCGACTTACCAACATTAGGACGCCCTACAAGAGCAACTACAGGAATCATATGTACCTCTACAATCTTATTTCTTAATGTAGCTATAGGTAAATCATTAGCACTAAAGCTTAGAACTTACCTATAACCACACTTGTTTAATTATCAATAAAACGGCTCTTGACTGAGAACAGCCAAGAGCCGATTGTGAATTATATCACGTTATTTACTGGATCTGCAGTTTCTTTACAGCACCAGAACGCGTCACTACAACGTAACCTTCGTCAACAACAATAGGTCCTACAGCAAAGCCACTGTCGTCTATAAGTTGCTGAGCCACAAACTTGCCAGAGTCCTTCTCCAGCCAATGTAGATAACCTTCAGTATCGCCAACGACTAACTTGCCGTCGATAATTGAAGGAGCCGTTAATAAACGGTGCTCTAACTGTTTGTTGCTCCAGATTTCTGTACCACTACGCGCATCAACCGCGACGAGATGATCTTTATCGGTAACTAAGTAAAGATTACTGCCATCCGTCACCATATCGGTTGCAGATGAGTAAGTACGCTTCCAAGATGGCGAACCAGAACGTAAGTCAATCGCCACAAGCTGACCGTTTACACCGACAATGTATAACGTGCTACCAATAATGATGGGCGATGCATCGGCATCGACTAGACGATCAATTTCAGTGGAACCTTTAGGCGTCCCCACTGGCTGTTGCCAAATTAGTTGCCCACGAGCCACAATCGCGGCTGCAATTCGGCCATTAGCAGTTCCCCAGAACACACCACCAGAAATGGTGACAGGAGAACTGTCTCCACGAAGCGTTAAGCTGGGAACTTCTGAACTCACTGTCCACTCTTGAGAGCCGTCTTCTTGGTTTAAGGCGACCAATATTCCGCGAGAAGTATGGACCATAACAAGGTTAGCGTCGGTAGCAGGTGCTGCAAGTACCTCACCCTCTACTGAAGAACGCCAAAGAAGCTCACCATTTTCTGCAGAAAGCGCTATCAATTCGCCATTTTCGCTACCGATAAACAACTTACCAAACGCCGCAGCAATTCCACCGGACAGGCGAGCCGTGTTTTCTGACTCAACAGTGGTAGACCAGTTTGCTTTCCCTGTATTAGGATCCAGCGCTTTTACTTGTCCATCTCGACTGGCAACAAATACATTGTCGTACGCATAGACAGGTTTCAGTTTGGAAAAATAATGCCCAACACCATCACCAACCGAAGTAGACCAGTTACTTGCTGGTGTAAATTGGCTTTCAACAATAGGCAAAGGTGCCATTACGATGGTGTCTTCTTCGCCCGCGCATCCAGCTAAGCCGGCTACAGCCAAGGCGCACATCACAGCTCGGTTGAGCATTTTCTTCATTCGATACAACCCTTACTTCGCCAGATCGTCCAGCTTCATTTGCAGAGCTTGGCTCGCATCTGACTGCTGTTGTGCTTCTGAGTAGGCAGCATACGCACCTTCAGAGTTACCCTGACGAAGCAAGATGTCGCCTTTAAGCTCAGCAACACGACCAGCCCAACCCGCTTCTTTAATCGAATCGAGCTGAGTAAGCGCTTCATCGTACTTTTCTTGTTCTGCAAGCACGCGAGAAGTACGTACTGTTAACAAAGAAACGATAGCCGTATCTTTTGTGTTTGCTTTAGCCCAGTTTAACTGCTCTAGAGCCTTATCCAGCTCTCCCGCTTCAACAAATGCTTTTGCTAGTTGTAGCGCAGCTAATACTGAATATTGAGATTCTTTATTCGCTTCGATAAACGCCAGTGCATCAGATGATGACTCTGCACCAGAGTTCTGTATTTGAGTCAGTACTTTATCGTACGCTTGAGAAGCTGCACCTTGCGCTTCTGCTTGCGAGTCCTGATAAAAACGCCAGCCAAAGATACCGCCTAAGCCAACCACCGCACCTACGATGACCGCTTTACCATTCTCTTTCCACCATTCTTTAATGGCTTCTACCTGTTGTTCTTCAGTATCGTAGAGTTCCACGTCCTGTCCTCTTTAGATCAAATGCTTAAGTTGCGCGGCAACGTCTGCCTGTGCAACTGTTGTTTGTTCGCCACCTGTTAAGTCTTTGACGACTACAGTGCCTTCCGCTACTTCGTTTTCACCAAGCACTAAGGCTACGACCGCGCCAACTTTGTCAGCACGCTTAAATTGTTTCTTGAAGTTACCGCCACCGAAGTGCGTCATCACACGTATGCCTGGCAATGACTCTCGAATTTGCTCTGCCAGCTTCATGTTTGCCATTAATGTGCCTTCACCTGCGCTTACCATGTACACATCGACTGCGCGACGCGTGTCAGCTAGGTCCAGTTCTTCTAACATAAGAACTAAGCGCTCTAGCCCCATAGCAAAACCCACTGCTGGGGTAGACTTACCACCCAGCTGCTCGACAAGCCCATCATAACGACCGCCGCCACACACTGTGCCTTGAGCACCTAAGCTTTCAGTAATCCATTCAAAAACGGTACGGTTGTAATAATCCAGACCACGTACAAGACGCTGGTTAACTTGGTATTCGATACCAGCAGCGTCAAGAAGTTCACACAATCCAGCAAAATGTGCTTTAGATTCTTCGTCAAGGTAATCGGACAGCTGAGGAGCATCAACTAGAATCGCTTGAATATCTGCATTTTTGGTATCCAGAACACGTAGCGGGTTCGTATGCATACGACGTTTACAGTCTTCATCGAGAATATCGATGTGCTGTTCAAGGAATTCAATCAACGCCGTGCGATAGTTAGCACGAGCTTCTAATGAACCAATTGAGTTTAACTCTAGACGCACATGTTTTTCGATACCGAGTTCTCGCCATAGACGAGCTGTCAGCATGATCAGTTCAGCATCGACATCGGGACCATTCAGACCGAATACTTCCACACCACACTGGTGGAATTGACGATAACGACCTTTTTGAGGACGTTCGTGACGGAACATCGGTCCCATGTACCACAGGCGTTGCTCTTGGTTATACAGCAAACCATTTTCAATACCGGATCGAACACAACCAGCTGTCCCTTCAGGGCGCAAAGTCAGGCTATCGCCATTGCGATCTTCAAAGGTGTACATCTCTTTTTCAACAACGTCGGTCACTTCACCGATGGCGCGGCTAAATAGATGAGTCATCTCAACGATAGGCATGCGAACTTCACTGTATCCGTACGCACTGATTACATGTTTAACCGCGCTCTCCACTTTTTGCCAAAGAGGAGATTGTGTAGGGAGGCAGTCATTCATGCCTCTGATTGCTTGTATCGTTTTTGCCACAGTTATTACCGTCGAGATTATTGTTTATCGATTAAATTGATGTCGATGCGATTGCTTTCATCAAGCACCGACGCTTTTGCACGAATTTTGGCTTCGAGCTTGCTAACCAAATCTTCATTATCAAAGCGCTCTTTTTGACGTTTACCGTCTTCATAAAAAGCGCTTTTCTTGTGACTTCCAGCTAACCCTAAATGAGAAACTTCTGCTTCACCTGGGCCATTTACCACGCAGCCAATGATAGAGACATCCATCGGCGTAATAATGTCTTCTAAACGTTCTTCCAAAGCATTAACAGTATTGATCACATCAAATTCTTGACGAGAGCAGCTTGGACAAGCGATAAAATTAATACCGCGGGAACGAATTCGAAGGGACTTTAGAATATCGAAACCAACTTTAATTTCTTCTACAGGGTCAGCTGCCAAAGAGATTCGAAGTGTATCTCCAATGCCTTCATTCAGCAGCATGCCAAGGCCCACTGCGGATTTAACCGATCCAGCACGCGCGCCACCTGCTTCGGTGATGCCGAGGTGAAGAGGTTGATCAATCTCTTTCGCCAGAAGACGATAAGAGTCCACAGCTAAAAAGACATCAGATGCTTTTACACTGACCTTAAATTGATCAAAATTCAAACGATCGAGGTAATCAACATGGCGCATTGCTGATTCTACCAGCGCCTCAGGTGTAGGTTCACCGTACTTCACTTGCAGATCTTTTTCTAAAGAACCGCCATTAACACCGATTCGAATTGGGATATTTTTATCACGAGCACAATCGACTACCGATTTCACTCGTGCTTCATTACCAATATTCCCGGGGTTTATTCTTAAACAGTCAACACCGTACTCCGCTACTTTCAAAGCGATTCGATAGTCGAAATGAATATCGGCAACCAAAGGAACATTGACTTGCTGCTTTATCAGTTTAAAGGCTTCTGCTGCTTCCATAGTAGGAACAGAAACGCGAACAATATCAGCGCCAACGGTTTCCAGTGACTTAATTTGAGCCACTGTTGCTTCAACATCCGTTGTTCTGGTGTTGGTCATGGACTGCACCGCGATAGGGGCACCGTCACCGATCGGCACATCACCCACATATATGCGGGTCGATGCACGACGTTTAATAGGGGATTCGTGTTGCATAATGGCTTTTAGACTTACTCAGCTTCTAGGGTAATTTGAATCTTGCTACTTTGCCTGCAGTATACCCAGAAAGGTCTACAGCTTCACCAGCAAATGTCATTGAAACACCTTCAGGTGCACCTAATATTACGCTGTATGGAGCCTTGCCACTTAAAGAAAGTTGGTGACCCGCTTTTTTTACACCCGTAGCAAGCACTTTGCCTTCTGCGTCTTTTACCTGAATCCAGCAATCAGCCGAAAACGACATTGAAACTGGGTTAGCAGATGCCGGAGAATCTGAAAGAGCGATGTTAGTACTCTCAGGCGATTCAGCATCAGATGACTCGTTTGATAAAGAAGACGAAACGTCACTAGTTGCTGTGTCAGTAACTGAGCTATCAGTGTCTGAAGATTCGGTATTTGAAGAGTTGTTAACTTCTTCGTTGGCAGATGTCGTGTCTTCTGTTGAAACAGCTGCATTGGCAGTTGGCTCAACCTCTTCATTCTGTTGAACGGGTTGAGCTGAAGCGACATTGAGCTCTCTTTGGGCTTCAAGTACCGCCAAATCAGCTTCTGACTCTTGAGAAAGGGAATCTGATGAAGAAGTCAGCTCTGAAACTGATAGTGTGTCTAGGCTCTGATTTTGCCACCACCACACAGAAGAAATACCAACCAATACCGCCAGTACACCCCATGTAATTAGCATGATGCGACTGTCGTGTTTTTCACGATTGGTTTTTCTAGAAAAGCTCTGCATGGACTGTTCTTTATGGTTCACCTCTTCTTCCAAAAGAGGCAAAACATCGTCATCACTTAGTCCAACGGCCTTGGCGTAAGATCGCAAATAGCCACGGGTAAAAGTGGCTACTTGATCTGACTTGAAGTTGTTATCTTCAATGTTTTGTATCACCGCCAAGCGGAGACGAAGACGGTCAGCAATGTCTTTTTGCGTTAACCCCAGCTTCTCTCGCTGTTGGCGCAGTACATCACCTGGAAGTGGCAATGTAGAAATAGTCATATTTTCTGCAGTTTGTTCAATACTCATTCGCTACGTACTTCTGATATTGAATCGAGTCTGGGTATTTGTCTTTTAATACGCTCGCGTACTTATTTGCAAGAGTGTTATTGCCTGCTTGTTTTTCTAATTCAATTAGCAAGCCCAAACTCGAAGCTTTATACCCATATCTATTATGAAATTTTAAAAGTCTAACCCTAGCTTCCCGATACTTTGCTTTTTGAATTTCTATTTGTGTTAGCTGAAGTATAGAAACAACACGGTTTGGGTCATGATCCAAAGAACGGGCAAAATAATACTCAGCTTTATCCTGATCGCCGCTTTTCAGCGCACACATTGCCGCATTTTGATAGCTGGCTGCAATCAGGTAGTAATATGGCTGTTCAATAGCACGGTTAAAGAATGCATCGGCTTCATCGTATCGACCGATTTTACAAAGAAACGTACCGTAGTTATTGAGTACATCACCGTTCTTAGGCGACTCCCTAAGTGCCTTTTTATAGGCTTGCTCTGCCTGATCGGTCTCGCCAACTTCTTGATAAAAGTGAGCCATTGCGATCAGTGAACGATAATAATCTGGTGCGTAGCTTACTGCGGTTTCAAGATTTTCTCTTGCCCGAATCATATCTTTGGACTCAAGATAACTTAAACCTAAGCTTATACGCGCTTCTGCCGCCTTTATCTTATCAAACTGATTATTAGCGGATTGTTCAGTAACTGTAACACAACCTACTAACAAACTAACCAGAAATATGTTCGCAATTCTCACTAACATCACACTCCCTTACTATCTGGGGAGTCTTTCTGGTCAATTATCAACTCAGATTGACTTCACCTCGATTGGTTCCCCGTGCTGTTTAAGTTTTGTCCGTTTTGTTCGATCGATCACATCTCCAACTAGCTGACCACAAGCTGCATCAATGTCATCACCACGAGTTTTACGCACAGTTACCGTGTAATCATATTTCATCAACGTTTTCATAAAGCGGTCAATGCGTGAGTTACTCGGCTTGCGGTATGGTGAACCAGGATAAGGGTTAAAAGGAATCAAATTTATCTTAGACGGAGTATCTTTTAACAATTCTGCGAGTTGTCTTGCATGTTCCATATCATCATTCACATGATCAAGCAGAACATACTCAATCGTAACTTTGCCACGGTTGGCATTAGAGGAGGCAATATAGCGCCTAACGGAATTGAGGAAATCTTCAATGTCCCAGCGATCATTAATAGGCATGATCTCACTTCGAAGTTCATCATTTGGTGCGTGTAAAGAAATGGCCAGTGCAACATCGATGTTCCCTGTCATTTGATCAAGACCAGAAACCACTCCTGACGTTGAAACCGTCACGCGTCGCTTTGATAAACCAAAACCTAAGTCATCAAGCATGATCTCCAAAGACGGGATCAAGTTTTTCATGTTCAGTAGCGGTTCGCCCATTCCCATCATCACGACATTGGTAATCGGACGACGACCGGTTTCTTTCTGCAAGCCAATCTCTCGTGCTGCACGCCAAACTTGGCCAATGATTTCCGACACTTTTAAGTTTCGGTTGAATCCTTGCTGAGCGGTAGAGCAAAATTTGCACTCAAGTGCACAACCTACTTGGGAGGACACGCAAAGTGTCGCTCTATCTGCATCAGGGATGTATACCGTTTCGACATCTTGATCACCAACACGCATTGCCCATTTGATGGTTCCATCAGAAGAGTGCTGAGCCTCAGAAACATAAGGAGCACGAATTTCTGAAACACGCATAAGCTTCTCTCGAAGCTTCTTATTGAGATTGGTCATGTTCTCAAAATCGTCGACACCAAAATGGTAGATCCACTTCATGACCTGATCAGCACGAAATGCTTTCTCGCCTAATTCATCGGCGAAGTATTTTCGTAGCCCTTTACGGTCAAAATCCAGTAGATTTACTTTTTCGGTGCT
Organism: Vibrio penaeicida; assembly: GCF_019977755.1. Lineage (NCBI taxonomy): Bacteria > Pseudomonadati > Pseudomonadota > Gammaproteobacteria > Vibrionales > Vibrionaceae > Vibrio > Vibrio penaeicida. The sequence goes on from NZ_AP025144.1 coordinate 3,277,810, forward strand.
CATGTTGTCTCTCGCAGGTGTAACTGTATTTAAGGGCGCGAATTGTACAGCCTTTACCCAATGACAACAAGGGGTCGAAAGTAAGGTTATTTATAAAGGATTAATTTCAAATTGATTAATTTTTAAACAGAAGAAAAATAACGAGTATGAGGTGTTATATTGCGAGGGAACGGGAAAGGATTTTAGAAACATTGCACCTATGAATAGGCATAAGTGCAATGATGAATTCACACTCTAGAAAAGATTAATCTTCTCGAGGGCAAATTTCAGACGCTGGGAAGAAAAACTCAATTTCTCGCGCTGCAGATTCAGGGCTATCACTTCCGTGAACGGAGTTGTAACGCATGCTTACCGCATAATCAGCACGAATAGTGCCACATGCTGCTTCCTCAGGGTTCGTTTTACCCATTAGCTCACGGTATCGAGCAATTGCATTTTCACCTTCAAGCACTTGAACCATAATCGGTCCAGATGTCATGAACTCTTTCAAACCTTCAAAGAAAGGCTTGCCTTCATGCTCTGCATAAAATCCACTCGCTTGGTCATCCGATAGATGAACCATTTTAGCAGCGATAATTCTTAAACCTGCTTTTTCAAATCGATGGTAGATTTCACCTACAAGATTTCTTTTTACAGCATCGGGCTTAATGATGGAAAACGTTCTTTCTAGAGCCATAAGATGTCCTTCGTTCTTTCGTTATAGTATCCGAGGGTTACAATTGATTTGCTTCCCTCGAATTTTTTAAGTTGAATTCAGTTTATTTCGCTTGTTCTGTCAAAATTCGAGCGAGTGTACGTACACCCATACCCGTTGCGCCAGCCGACCATTTGTCGCTCGCACTCTTACGATACGTGCCAGCACAGTCGAAATGCAACCAACCTTTCTTGTAGTCATTCACAAAATACGACAAAAAGGCTGCTGCAGTGCTCGCGCCTGGAGAGTAATGACCACTACTGATGTTTGATAAATCAGCAAAGTTTGAAGGCAACATTGAACGGTGGAAATCCGCCAGCGGCAGAGGCCATAACCCCTCACGCTCTTCAGCCGCATAGCCTACAGCCTTGGATGACAGTTGCTGGTCAAATGACAGCAGTGCATGGTAATCGTTACCCAGAGCATTCTTTGCTGCGCCAGTTAGAGTAGCGCAGTCGATTATCAGTTCTGGGTTTTGCTCACTCGCGTACAAAAGACCGTCCGCAAGAACCAAACGCCCTTCCGCATCAGTATTCATGATTTCGACAGTTTTGCCGTTTTTGTAGGTGATGATGTCACCCAGCTTGAAAGCTCGACCTGAAATCATGTTCTCAGCACAACAAAGAATTAATTTCACACGCTTGTTAAGACCGCGAAGGATAGCCAAACCAAGACCACCAGTAATCGTACCCGAACCGCCCATGTCAGCTTTCATGGCATCCATGAATCCAGAAGGCTTAATGCTGTAACCGCCCGAATCAAAGGTAATACCCTTACCGACTAGACAAGCAAAAACAGGCGCATTTTCATCACCCGTTGGGTTGAAGTCCAATTGAAGCATTGCAGATGTACGCTCGGAGCCACGACCAACCGCGTAAATACCTTCCCAACCTTCTGTTAGCAAGTCTTTATCTTTGACGATTCGGTAAGTAACGTGCTCTGGCGCTAGAGATTTAATAAACTCCCCAGCCATAGTCGCAAGTTGACGAGGGGCAACTTCTTCAGCACTTTTGTTGATGATATCTCGAACCCAATTTCCTGCCTTGATACGAGAATCTAATTCGTGTTGAGCACTCTCTTCAAGATCAACCCACTCAACGGAATTGGTATTTTTAGGTCCACGGTAGCCTTGGTAGAACGCCCAAATGCTCTCTATATCCCAACCTTCACCCTGCAAAAATACGGATTTGATTCCTTGACCATCCAGCTTGCGCCCTGCGCGCTGAATCACATCGACTAACTCACCATCGGTGTGGTGAATGGTTGTACCTTGTTCTGTAAAAGATAAAATTGCGTTTTCGCCCCATTGAGGGAGTGCCGCTTGTGAGGAAATGAATACCGGCATTTGTGTAGACATGATTTCTCCTTGTCTTGTCATCGTAATCTTCGCTGATTTCTATTATGACTTTGTTTCTTTTTACGAGTTGAGGAATGTTAGCATTATGTTCGTAGAAAATGTCATTTGCATAAAAAAAACGGGCTAGATAGCCCGCTTTTTTTAGTAAATAATGTCAAGTCAAGTAAACAACTCAACATATAACACAAGTTCTTAGATGACATAGAGATCTATGTAGACCTAACTAATTACATCTTGTGTTAATCTGCTTCATCCATCCAGCAGAGGATAATCGCCTCTAGAATTTTTTCATTAGATCGGCTTGGATCATCTTCAAACTCTTCTAACTCACAAATCCAGCGATGCAAATCCGTAAAACGTACAGTTTTAGGATCGGTGTCAGGAAATAGATCGCATAACTCAATTGCGATATCTCTCGAGTCTGTCCATTTTAAGCTCATTTCACTTCCTTATTAATGATCTTCAGCTGCGTGATTCAGCGTGTACTTCGGAATTTCAACGACCAAGTCTTCGTCGGTGATCACCGCTTGGCAACCTAAACGAGACTCAGGCTCTAAACCCCATGCTTTATCCAGCATGTCATCTTCAAGCTCTTCGCTCTCATCTAATGAATCGAACCCTTCGCGTACAACGATATGACAAGTAGTACAGGCACAGGATTTCTCACAAGCATGCTCAATTCCGATGCCATTTTTCAACGCAACATCAAGAACAGTCTGACCAGTTTGTCCTTCTAATACCGCGCCTTCTGGGCAAAGGTCTTCATGGGGTAAAACAATAATCTTTGGCATTTTAAATTCTCAAACTTATAACTGTTATATGTCATCAACTGATTGACCAGATAACGCTGATCGAATCGATTTGTCCATGCGACGAGACGCAAAATCTTGACTGGCTTTGTCCGTCTCTTTGATGCCTTGCTCAATCGCATCGGCATTGTCTTGGTTACGTAACGCAATCAGAGCTTCTATCGATTTCAGCAACACCTGCCTTTCTTCCTCAGAAAGCAACTCATCACCATCAATTTGCAACGCTGAAACCAGACCTTCGATAACACGATCTGCTTCAACCCTTTGCTCAGCAAGTGCTCTAGCGTGCATGTCTACTTTTGCGTAGGTCATGGAGTCTTTCAGCATGTTGGCGACTTCATCATCACTCAAACCATACGATGGCTTCACTTGGATTTCAGCCTGTACGCCAGTGCTCTTTTCCATGGCTGTTACTGACAGCAAACCATCTGCATCAACCTGATAAGTCACACGTATGTGCGCCGCACCAGCCGCCATTGGTGGTATACCTTTTAGTGAGAATTTGGCTAATGAGCGACAATCGCCAATCATTTCACGCTCACCTTGTGCAACATGAACGAGCATACCCGTTTGCCCGTCTTTAAACGTAGTAAATTCTTGAGCTTTAGCGACTGGAATTGTGGTGTTTCTTGGGATGATTTTTTCAACCAAGCCACCCATGGTTTCAATCCCCAATGACAAAGGGATCACGTCAAGCAGTAGCATCTCAGAATCAGGCTTATTGCCCGCTAATATATCCGCTTGAATGGCAGCCCCAATAGCAACAACCTCATCCGGATTGATGCTCGTGAGCGGCGTTTGTCCAAAGAATTCACCAACCATGTCACGAACATGGAGCGTGCGCGTTGAACCACCAACCATCACAACTTCTTGTATTTCATCTGTTGAAACCCCTGCATCTTTTAGCGCACGGCGGCAAGAAAGCAGTGTTTTCTTAACAAGTGGTTGAATGAGTTCATTGAACGTTTCACGAGACAACGAACCAGACCAAGCCCCAAATGCTAAGTCTGTAGATTCAGAGTTTGATAGCTCGATTTTCGCTTGAGTCGCAACGTCCAGTAATACACGTTGCTGTTCATTGGAAAGCGTACCTTGAGTATTTGACTGCTCTTTAATGTAGTCTGCCACTATGTGGTCAAAATCATCACCACCTAGGGCAGAATCGCCACCAGTGGCTAGGACTTCAAAAACACCTTTGGATAAGCGAAGAATGGAAATATCAAACGTTCCTCCACCCAAATCGTAAACGGCGATCACACCTTCCTGAGCGGAATCGAGCCCATAAGCGATGGCTGCTGCTGTTGGCTCGTTCAACAATCGAAGAACATTCAACCCCGCAAGTGTTGCGGCATCTTTCGTACCTGCGCGCTGCGCATCGTCAAAGTACGCAGGAACCGTAATCACTACGCCGGTCAACTCTCCACCGAGCGCCTCTTCTGCACGTTTACCCAATGCTTGCAAAATTTCAGAAGAAACTTGGATTGGATTAACGTTGCCTTTTGAAGTCTCTATTAATGGCAGACCATTTTCACTTTCAATAAAAGTATAAGGAAGAGAAGGGTAGCGTGTTTTAATATCACCTAAAGAACGACCAATAAGCCGTTTAGCGGAAATGATCGTTTGCTTGGGATCGGACTGAGCGTGCTCACGCGCTTTTTCTCCGACTAATGTAGTATCAGAACCATAATAGACAACCGATGGCAAAATGCTTTCATTCTGCTCATCGACTAGTGGTTTTGCTGTTCCGCTAAGAACAGATGCCACCAGTGAGTTCGTCGTCCCCAAGTCAATGCCAGCCGCCAAACGATGCTCGTGTGGTGCTGAACTTTGACCCGGTTCTGCAATTTGAAGTAATGCCATTGAATGTCCTTTATTATCCGAGCAGTTTGTCTTCCAACTGCTCTATTTCATTTTGTAATTTGGCAATAAATTTTAGCTTACGAATACCATTCGCAGCGTTTTCCAGTGTGTTATCAGTTAATGCCTGAACCATCTCGCTCAAAAGCGATTGATACAGTTTACTGACCTTTTTCTCAAAATCGAATAATTCAGACTCTGGATCTGATGATGACTCAATATCCTCTAACGCTTCCCTTAGCTCCATCTGTTCCATTAAAAACATAGGATCTTGCATCGTGTTTTGCTCATTCCGAATGTCTACCCCTTTAAGAGAAAGAAGGTATTCAGCACGAGAAATCGGTTGTTTTAGTACTTGGAAAGCATCATTGATTTGCGCGGCTTTTTGCACGGCAAGAAGGCGATCTCGCTCGGATGCAGTCGCGAATTTATCTGGATGGAATTGGCGTTGAAGCTCTCTGAACTGAGTGGATAACGCAGCAACATCGAGATCAAACTGGCGAGAAATGCCAAACAATTCAAAATGATCCATTTTCTGACTCTCAGTGAAATCTGGGCAAAAAATAAAGATAAGTGGCAAGCACAAAACGCAGCGTTCACTGCGTTTTAAATCGATGTATTTGTTGAGCTTATTTATCAGACATTAAAGCTTTCACCACAACCACACTCGCCTTTAACGTTGGGGTTGTTAAACTGAAAACCTTCATTCAAGCCTTCTTTTACGAAGTCCAACTCAGTCCCGTCTAGGTATACTAAGCTCTTAGGATCAATGATTATTTTCACATTGTCCTGCTCAAAGATTTCATCTTCTTCATTAAGAACATCAACAAATTCGAGAACATAAGCCATTCCGGAGCAACCTGTGGTTTTCACCCCAAGTCTTAAACCGATGCCTTTGCCTCGATTATCTAGAAATGATCTGACACGGCTTGTCGCCGCTTCTGTCATGGTAATGGCCATACTGCAACCTGCTAATCTTTAGTGAAATTAAAATGGAAGAAGCGCTAACTCCTTCCATTTACAATTATGACTCGTGTTTCTTTTTGTAATCAGAAACAGCAGCTTTAATTGCATCCTCAGCAAGGATAGAACAGTGAACTTTTACCGGTGGTAATTCAAGTTCTTCAGCAATTTCTGCATTTTTGATCGCCGCTGCTTCGTCAATACTCTTACCTTTCACCCACTCGGTGATTAGAGAGCTAGAAGCAATGGCACTACCGCAGCCATAAGTTTTAAATTTCGCGTCTTCAATGATGCCTTCAGAAGACACTTTGATTTGCAGTTTCATAACGTCGCCACATGCTGGCGCGCCAACCATACCACTACCAATGGATGGGTCTTCTTTATCGAATGAACCAACGTTGCGTGGGTTTTCGTAATGGTCTATAACTTTTTCGCTGTATGCCATAATTTTTACCTCGAATCCTCTATATCCTTGAGACTAGTGGTGAGCCCATTCAACTGTGCTCAAATCTACACCTTCTTTGTACATATCCCATAGAGGAGACATGTCGCGCAGTTTATCCACTGCAACACGAATCTTTTCAACGGCGTAATCGATGTCTTCTTCTGTCGTTAAACGACCAAAAGAAAAACGAATGGAGCTATGCGCTAGCTCGTCATCCAACCCTAGAGCACGTAGAACATACGAAGGCTCAAGGCTTGCTGATGTACATGCAGAGCCAGAAGAAACAGCCAGGTCTTTCAGTGCCATAAGCAGAGATTCACCCTCAACAAATGCAAAACTGATATTGAGATTGTGAGGAACGCGTTGCTCTAGATCACCATTGATCGTCAATGCTTCCATTCCCTCAAGACCTTTCAACATACGATCACGCAATGACTTTGCATGGTCGAAATCTTTTTGCATTTCTTCTTTTGCAATGCGGAAGGCTTCACCCATACCAACAATTTGGTGAGTCGCCAAGGTACCAGAACGGAAACCACGCTCGTGACCGCCACCATGAATTTGCGCTTCTAGGCGAATACGTGGTTTGCGACGAACGTACAATGCACCAATACCTTTAGGACCGTATGCTTTATGCGCAGACATAGAAATAAGATCGACTTTCATTTCCTGAACATCTAGTGGCACTTTGCCAGCAGACTGTGCAGCATCAACATGAAAGATAATCTTGCGCTCACGGCAAAGTTCGCCGATAGCAGAAATGTCCTGAATGACACCGATTTCGTTGTTAACATGCATGATAGATACTAGAACAGTATCCTCTCGCATTGCTGCTTGAAGTTTATTCAGATCAATAATGCCATTGGATTCTGGCTCAATGTATGTCACTTCATAACCTTCACGCTCTAGCTGGCGGCACGGATCAAGAACCGCTTTATGTTCGGTTTTACACGTAATAACGTGCTTGCCTTTTTTGCCGTAAAAGTGCGCCGCACCTTTAATTGCTAGGTTGTCAGATTCTGTTGCGCCCGAGGTAAAAATAATTTCTCTTGGGTCAGCGTTTAATAGTTCAGCGATTTGCTCACGAGCAGTGTCTACTGCTTCTTCTGCCTGCCAGCCATAACGATGAGAACGAGATGCAGGGTTACCAAACGTCCCATCCATCGTCATGTACTGAACCATTTTTTCAGCAACGCGCACATCAACAGGGCATGTTGCTGAGTAATCAAAATAAATGGGCAGTTTCATTTGTTACTCCAATGTAATATTGTCCGCTTAAGCGGTTATATAGACGCTATCTATGAGCGTACATTTACACCGATGGGGGCGGTGCTTGTATTTTTTTGTCCAAACCCATGATTGATCACCAAGTCGATACCCTGACGATCAGATATTTCTAATACTTCGTTGTCCAACATCAACTCACCTAGAGTGATATTGTTTAAGAACTCACTAATTCTAGCACTCAAGTCGCGCCAAAGCGTGTGAGTGAGGCAGCGGGAACCACCTTGACAGTCCGCTTTACCATTACATTTCGTTGCATCGACAGATTCATCTACAGCAGCAATCACCATACCGACAGCAATATCGTCCGCATCAGTACCAAGACGGTAGCCACCACCAGGTCCGCGTACACTTGCAACTAAACCAGCTTTACGTAACTTAGAAAATAATTGTTCTAAGTAAGATAAAGAAATGCCCTGACGCTCTGAAATATCAGCCAGTGGCACTGGGCTTTCTTGTGAATGCAGAGCAACATCTAACATTGCCGTTACTGCATACCTTCCTTTAGATGTAAGTCTCATATCACACCGTATCCACAGTAAGTTTGTGGATAGAATTTTTCCATACCCGACTAAATTGGTCAAGTATTTATTTGACTGTTTTAGTCAGGTATTTAACCACGCAAAGTTAATGGTTATTTTTCATTCGACAGATTCTTTTGTACGGACGTTAAAATCCCTCTAAGAATATTGATTTCTTGGGCTTCAGGGCGTGCTCTAGAAAATAAACGTCGTAATTTATTCATCACCTGACCTGGGTTTCTGTCATCTAAAAACTGGGTTTGAGTGATGACTTTTTCAAGATGCTCATAGAACATTTCAAGCTCTTTGTGCCTAGGATAATCGCTTTCTTGCGGTGCTGGGTGTTCACTTGCGACGTCATTGAGGTGGGCTACTCGCACCTCATACGCCAAGGTCTGAACCGCCATAGCAAGATTCAAAGAACTGTATTCTGGGTTAGCGGGGATACAAACATGAAAATGACAACGTTGTAATTCGTCATTGGTTAACCCCGTTCTTTCTCGCCCAAATACAAGGGCAACGGGATGTTTTTTACCTTCCAACGCGAATAGCTCTCCGCACTCTCGGGGCTCTAACATTGGCCATTCTAATGTTCTAGAACGCGCACTAGAGCCAACAACAAGACCACAGTCTTCAACGGCTTCTTCTAGCGTCTTCACTACTTTCGCATTGAGAGCAATTTCACTAGCACCGGCTGCTAACGCAACAGATTGGGAGTCGACTTCACATTGAGGATCGACCAAGACCATGTTGGACAGCCCCATCACTTTCATTGCACGCGCTGCGCTGCCAATATTTCCAGAGTGTGACGTACCAACGAGGACAACTTTTACTTGGTCTAACATGGTGTAATTTACCGACTATTTAAAAACCGCGAAATAGTATCACAACACTCTAAAAAAGGTTATCCCTCTCCCTCAGACAGCAGTAGATTCCTTCACATTGCTAAAAAGTGACAACGAAGTTGATCGTTCAAAACAAGTTTTAAGCTCAAAAAATAACCACTTCCTTTTTACCGATACTCTGATATACTCCCCGCCGCTTTATCGTTCTTTAACATCCGTTGGGAAAAACTGTATGCATCCAATGCTTAACATTGCTATTCGCGCTGCGCGAAAAGCAGGCAATCATATTGCTAAATCACTAGAAAACGCTGACAAAATTGAATCTACTCAAAAAGGCAGCAATGACTTTGTTACTAACGTAGACAAAGAAGCAGAAGCTCTGATCATCGATACCATTAAAGCCTCTTACCCAGAGCACTGTATCGTTGCTGAAGAAAACGGTCTTATCGAAGGTAAAGATAAGGACGTACAATGGATCATCGACCCACTGGATGGCACGACAAACTTCTTAAAAGGTCTTCCTCACTTCTCTGTATCCATTGCTGTTCGAATGAAGGGCAAAACAGAAGTAGCTTGTGTATATGACCCAATGCAAAATGAGCTGTTTACTGCTCAGCGCGGCTCTGGTGCTCAACTTAACAATGCTCGCATCCGAGTAACGCCACTTAAAGACCTTCAAGGTACTGTTTTAGCAACAGGCTTCCCATTCAAGCAAAAGCAGCACTCAGAATCTTACATGAAGATTGTTTCCGGTCTGTTCACTGAATGTGCCGATTTCCGACGCACAGGCAGCGCAGCACTTGATTTGTGTTACCTAGCGGCAGGTCGTGTGGACGGTTTCTTTGAGCTTGGCTTAAAACCTTGGGACATGGCTGCGGGTGAGCTTATTGCTCGTGAAGCAGGTGCTATCCTAACTGACTTTGCAGGCGGCACAAACTACATGCAGTCTGGTAATATTGTTGGCTCTAGCCCACGCGGTGTAAAAGCAATTCTAAAACACATCCGCGAAAACGGTAATGAAGCTATCCTGAAGTAATTCTTCACTGTCACAAGCTGAATATCTAAAACACCCAGTAACTAAACGCTCTCAAGCAGTAAAGTTACTGGGTGTTTTTTATTGTCACTTGCAAAGTGTCTAACCTTATATCAGCCCACAACTCCAGAATACAAAAAAGCCACCTGAGTTAGGTGGCTTTAAGATAAGACTTAGTTGTCTGTGGACTAAGGTAACTCTTCGAGTTCTTCGCCCTCTTTCTCGATCTGAGGAGGCATAAGGTGCTCGCGAGTAATGCCAAGCTTCAGGGCTAATGCAGAAGCTACGTAAATAGAAGAGTACGTACCCACTGTAATACCAAGAAGTAGCGCAGTAGCGAAGCCATGAATCATCGCTCCACCTTGGGTAAACAACGCGATAACTACAAACAAAGTGGTACCAGATGTAATCAAGGTACGGCTTAGGGTTTGAGTTACAGAGCTATTCATTACCTCGGCAGGTTCACCTTTACGCATCTTACGGAAGTTTTCTCGGATACGGTCAAATACAACGATGGTATCGTTGAGTGAGTACCCGACAACCGTTAGCAAGGCGGCTACGATGGTTAAATCAACCTCGATTTGCAGTAAGGAGAACACCCCTAAAGTGATGATAACGTCGTGCGCCAATGCCAATACGGCACCTGCAGCTAAACGCCATTCGAAGCGAATCGATACATAAATCAAAATACAGATAAGTGCTGTCAGAATCGCCAGACCACCTGCTTCTGTTAGCTCATCGCCCACGTTGGGACCAACAAACTCAATACGACGCATTTCTAGGTTTTCGCCAGTGCCCTCTTTTATTGCATCAAGAATTTGATTACCAAGAGTTTCACCTTTTACTCCATCACGCGGACGAAGACGAACCATTACATCGCGAGATGAGCCGAAATTCTGAACGGTCGCGTCACCGAAGCCTTTCGCTTCAAGTGCCGCTCGTACATCTTCCAAGTTTGCTGGTTGCTCAAAACCGACTTCAATCAGCGTACCACCAGTGAAGTCCAGCCCCCAGTTCAACCCCTTACCAGCTAGTGTGCCTATTGCACCCACGATAAGTAAGACAGAAAGAACAAAGGCACCTTTCGACCAACGCATGAAGTCGATCATTTTGTCTGTTTTCAATATCTGAAACATGATAATTCCTTAGATCGACAACTTGTTGATGCGCTTGCCGCCATAAAGCAGGTTCACGACACAACGTGTACCAATAATGGCAGTAAACATGGAGGTTAAAATACCGATAGACAGTGTGACAGCAAAGCCTTTAATCGCACCTGTACCTACTGCAAATAGGATGATTGCAGTAATTAGAGTGGTGATGTTGGCATCGGCAATGGTACTGAATGCGTTCGCATAACCTTGATGAATCGCTTGCTGAGGGTTTCGACCATCACGAAGCTCCTCTCGGATACGCTCAAAGATGAGGACATTCGCATCCACCGCCATACCAACGGTCAGTACAATACCTGCAATACCTGGAAGCGTCATTGTCGCACCCGGAATCATCGACATCACACCAATAATCAAGATGATGTTAGCGATTAACGCTAGGTTGGCAAAAATACCAAACTTACGGTAGTAAACTAGGCAGAACAACATCACAGCAACCAAACCAAAGATACACGCTTGAATACCCATATCGATGTTTTGCTGTCCCATAGAAGGACCGATTGTACGCTCTTCAACAATAGAGATTGGCGCGATTAGTGCACCAGCACGAAGCAGCAACGCAAGGTTGTGAGCTTCTGCAGCAGAATCAATACCAGTAATTCGGAAGCTTCGACCAAGTGCCGTTTGAATGGTCGCTTGGTTAATGACTTCTTCATGCTTGTTGAGGATTACTTTGCCTTCAGGTGTACGGCGACCACTGTCTTTGTATTCAGCAAACACGGTAGCCATCAACTTGCCAACATTCTTCTTAGAGAAGCTGGACATTTTACTGCCACCTTCACTGTCTAAGTTAATGTTAACTTGCGGACGACCGTATTCATCGGCACTCGAACTTGCATCAGTGATGCTTGAGCCACCAAGAATAATGCGCTTTTTCAGAACAACAGGGCGACCATCACGATCAAACTTGATTTCACTGCCTGCAGGAGCACGACCACGCGCCGCCGCTGCCAAGTCAGCTTTATCATCCACTTCACGGAATTCAAGTGTAGCGGTTGCACCTAAGATTTCTTTTGCTCGAGCAGTATCTTGAACACCAGGAAGCTCAACAACGATTCGGCTAGCACCTTGACGTTGAACTAATGGTTCAGCAACACCAAGCTCGTTCACACGATTACGCAAAATAGTTATATTTTGCTCAACCGCATAGTTACGAATTTCTTGCAAGCGCTGCTCGGTGAATGTCGCTCTAAGAGAGAAACGGCTGCTTGTGCTGTTGTCGACAAAAATCATGTCTTGATGCGTTCTTTCAAGCAAGCTTTCAGCTTGTTCAAGCTGCTCTGCGTCTCTTAGAACGATTTCAACGGCATCTTTACCTGATTTGCGAATAGCACGATAACGAATACGTTGCTCACGTAATTCACTACGAAACGCTTCTTCTTGCTGACCAACAAGCTTTTCCATCGCAGCGTCCATGTCTACTTCCATAAGGAAGTGAACACCACCACGAAGATCCAGCCCCAGCTTCATCGGCGTAGCACCAATGGCATCGAGCCACTCTGGGGTAGCAGGAGCGAGGTTAAGAGCAACAATGGCTTCTTTTCCTAATGCTGTGTTGATAGCATCACGCGCACTGATTTGAGTATCGGTATCTAAAAAGCGAACAAGAATGGAGCCATTTTCTAGTGCGATGGACTTTTTAGGGAGGTTTTCTTTTTCAAGAACTTCGGTAACAGCATCCAGCGTTGACATATCTACTGAGGCACCACGTGCCCCAGTAACTTGAATAGCCGGATCTTCACCATAAATATTCGGAAGTGCATACAATGCGCTGACAAGGATGAGTAACATCACCATCAGGTACTTCCACAAAGGATAACGGTTTAACACAGCGAGGATCCTTTAGCTGTTTTACAGAGATTTCAGTGTACCCTTTGGCAGCACTGCAGTAACAAAGTCTTTCTTAATAGTCACTTCGTTGTTGTCGTTCAATGCAATCGCAATGTAGTCGTTGTCTTCAGAGATTTTTGCAATCTTACCAACTAGACCACCATTGGTTAGCACTTCATCACCTTTCTGCATTCCTGCCATTAGGTTTTTGTGCTCTTTTGAACGCTTAGCTTGTGGGCGGTAAATCATGAAGTAAAAAATAACCGCAAACATACCCAACATGATGATCATTTCAAAACCACCACCTTGTGGAGCACCTTCACCCGCGGCGTGTGCAACAGAAATCAAACTCATTGAGAAACATCCTCTATATTATTTTATTTAGTAGTCAATAAATTGGGACGTATTGCCCGACTTTCAAGAGCCGAGCAATAACGCACAACTATTTATTCAACGGTGGCACTTCGCGGTTGCGACGTGCGTAAAAATCTTCAACAAATTGGTCGAAGCGATCTTCATCGATGGCAGTACGGATACTTTCCATAACACGTTGGTAATAACGTAGGTTGTGAATAGTATTCAATCTAGAACCAAGGATTTCATTACAACGGTCTAGATGATGCAAATACGCCTTTGAATAGTTTTGGCAAGTGTAACAGTCACACTCAGGATCCAAAGGGGTTGTATCGGTTTTATGTGTCGCATTGCGGATCTTGATCACACCACCAGTCACAAACAAGTGTCCGTTGCGTGCATTTCGTGTAGGCATCACACAATCGAACATGTCGATACCACGGCGTACGCCTTCCACTAAGTCCTCTGGTTTACCAACACCCATAAGGTATCTAGGCTTATCTTCAGGCAACTGAGGGCAGGTATGCTCAAGTACTCTATGCATGTCTTCTTTCGGTTCACCAACCGCTAAACCACCAACAGCATACCCATCAAAACCTATGTCTGTGAGACCTTTAACCGACACGTCTCGCAAATCTTCATAGACGCCACCTTGAACAATACCAAACAAAGAGTTTTGGTTATCTAACTTGTCAAAGTGGTCACGGCTGCGTTGCGCCCAACGAAGTGACATTTCCATGGATTTTTTAGCTTCGTCGTGCGTCGCAGGGTATGGCGTACATTCGTCGAAAATCATAACAACATCAGAACCTAGATCTTTCTGAATTTCCATCGACTTTTCGGCGTCCATGAATATTCTGTCACCGTTTACAGGGTTGCGAAAATGCACGCCCTCTTCAGTAATTTTTCGGATATCGCCAAGGCTGAATACTTGAAAGCCGCCTGAATCCGTAAGAATAGGACCGTGCCAATTCATGAAATCGTGCAAATCGCCATGCATTTTCATCACTTCTTGCCCTGGGCGTAGCCACAGGTGGAACGTATTGCCTAACAGAATTTCAGCGCCTGTCCCCTTCACTTCTTCAGGAGTCATCCCTTTTACGGTACCGTAAGTACCTACAGGCATAAATGCAGGGGTTTGAACGGTTCCACGTTCAAAAGTAAGCTGCCCACGGCGAGCATTACCATTTGTCTTTTTTAATTCGTATGTAAGTTTCACGAAGCCTCCAATACGCCAGAGAAACAATCTGACTATTTACGTACTTTGCGCCAACCAGCTTTAGCTCATCGCGCTCCTTCACACTCTGTCTAAGAGGTGTGACAGGATTATCCTTTCCTAAAACCCCTAAGTGACCCCGTGATGCTTTATTCAGCATTGTGACATCACTTTGAGATAAGCTTCACTGGCTCCTTGAGTGAAACAAACGGGAGTATATCGAAATACGCCCGTTAATTGTCTGATTAGCCCCGCTTTTTGGTGATAAACATGGCATCACCATAACTAAAGAAGCGGTACTGTTCTTGAACAGCATGTTCGTATGCTCTCATCACATTATCGTAACCAGCAAATGCACTGACTAACATGATGAGTGTTGATTCCGGTAGATGGAAGTTGGTAATCAAGCAATCAACCAATTGATATTCATAACCTGGATAGATGAAGATTTCGGTGTCACCAAAAAATGGTTCAAACTCAACACCTTTCTTTTTTGCCTCTTGAGCCGCGCTCTCTAATGAACGTACCGACGTCGTACCAACAGCAATAACCCGGCCACCGCGTTTTTTAGTTGCTGCGATTGCGTCAACCACATCTTGAGGAACTTCGACATATTCTGCATGCATGTGATGATCGTTGATATTATCAACCCGCACAGGCTGAAAAGTACCCGCTCCTACATGCAAAGTAACGTAAGCAAATTCGACACCTTTACCTTTTATTTGTTCCAACAGTGCTTCATCAAAATGTAAGCCTGCCGTAGGCGCCGCTACCGCTCCTGGTTTTTCGTTATATACCGTTTGATAGCGCTCTTTGTCGGTGTCTTCATCGGGGCGATCAATATAAGGCGGAAGTGGCATGTGCCCAATATCGTTAAGAATATCTAAGACGTTCTTGTCTGACTTAAATTTAATCTCAAATAGCACATCGTGGCGCGCAACCATTTCAGCAAGATATTCATCATTTTCACCGAGGAAAAGCTCTGTTCCCGGCTTAGGCGGCTTCGAGCAGCGAACATGAGCCAAAATAGTATGCTCATCTAACACTCGCTCAACTAACGCTTCTAACTTGCCACCAGAAGCTTTGCGCCCAAACATACGAGCAGGAATAACGCGTGTGTTATTAAATACCAGTAGATCGCCAGGTTGTACCTGTTCTAGAACATCTTTGAAGGTACCATCGATTAACGCTCCGCTGTCGCCTTCAAGTTGAAGTAGTCTGCTAGCAGTACGTTCAGGTTGTGGGTAACGAGCGATCAGCTCATCAGGAAGCTCAAAATGAAAATCGGATACTTGCATTGCTATTGGTCTTTATAAAAATGACTGGGAATTACGCAGGGGAAGTAGTATAGGCGTCACATAGTCAATAGCAAGTATTGATGGTGGCTTTATTGTAAACGGGCGTATCGCGTCATTGACAGAGCGTTGTTCAGCCGTGAAAAGCGCCACTCCTGAGAGTGGCATTATGACGAGTTACTTTCGGCGAATCCAGCCCAGAAGACCGATAGCCATCAGGAACCACAACCCTGGAGCAGAAGCCCCATCCGGCTGCTTAAAATTGCAGTTTCTTGTTGATATTCCTTCCTTGCAGTTTTCTTTATGTTCAAGTTCTTCTCTTGCATCGATAACAACGTCTGGAAGTACTACTTTTTCACTAGGTATTTTGTCGTTCGCTACGTAACTTTGAATCCACCCATAATAGGTACTTACTTTTGCATAGAACGCAGGCTTAGTATAAGAGCCGCAATTCGGTTGAAGTAAAGGTACTCCACTTGCAATTCCAATTTGTATGTTTTTACCATTGCGTTCGTACATTAATGGTCCGCCGCTGTCTCCGTTACAAACATGTACACCATATAAAGTTCCAACCGCAGAGCCTAAGTCACGAGGCGAAGAAGGTAAGGTACAAATTTTACTCGTATTCCATGGTCCCCCCATTAAAGCAGGGAAACTTTCGTCACTCGTTAGCCGAACATAGCAATCCGCTGTCGGATAAAAAGTAAAGTTACCTTTACGTAGCGAGTCTGTCGCAACTGATGCGTTTGCATCAGTGAACCCCCACCCGTACCCCACAACATTCTCACTACGTTCGTTGTTTCGATTGTGGGTCTTCCAATCTTCATTCAACTCCTCTTCTATAACTTTCATCTCATCATTTGAAGCCAAAGTCACAGGTGAGACTCCAGATATTCTCACAGAGTTTTCCAAACGTATTAAAGCAACATCGTGATCTAACTCCAGAGCTTTAAGCTCTACTTGGTTGTCATTACCGAGTTTTGATTCAGAATACCGAGTGTACTTGGGATAAATTATAACGTGAGAAGGAACATAGACATCTCCAGTACCCACACCTGTTAGTGTTATGCTCCGTACAGAAATTGATAAGTCCGATGGGTGTAAGACTTTATAATCTCCATTTTCTAGAGGGAAAACGAGGCAATGAGCAGCAGTAAGTACCCAGTTTGGAGCCACCAACGTACCTGTACAATGAGGTAACTCAGCCATATCACTTGATCGAATCGCGACACGGCTTTTCGCTGTAGTATCGGTAACTATCTCACCATCGACGATTGCAAAAGAATTGACGCTCCACATCCCGGCCAAAATAGCCATACTCGCTAGAATTTTTTTCATGTTTATGCCTTGAACTAACCTTTCTGGGCACAGTGTGAAAGATTCATTTTGTGCAAAGAACCATCAATAAATACTTATGCGAGACGTGACATATAATCTTTTGTTTATAAAAAGAAAAAATTTCACAAAACCGCTTTATGAGTCGCAAAAACCTAGAATTTCTCCTTCAAGGATTCTTAATCTAGACTTATAAAAACAATCAAACCACTCAAAGGCTTTACCAAAAAAACTGATCCCGATTATTCCTCCCCAATTCTTTTGAAAAATTAACCTAAAATAGAGATTCACCTCCCAGTTAATATGCAGATAACTACCTATATTGAAAGTAGGATGACAATAAGCAGGAGGTCGAGATGATCAAGATTGAAGATATGATGACTCGCAACCCTCATACTCTTTTGCGGTCTCATTCACTACAAGACGCCAAGAACCTTATGGCCGAGCATGACATTCGTCATGTACCCATCATTGACACCGATTCAAAACTTCTTGGTGTTATTTCTCAACGAGATGTATTAGCAACTCAAGAATCGGTGCTCACCAAAGAGGCGCAAGCTGGCTCTTTCACTCTCGCCACGCCAATAGACAAAGTAATGGTTTCAAAAGTCATTGCTGTGTCACCAAAGGCAGGGCTAAGAGAAAGCGCGATATATATGCAAAAGCATAAAATTGGATGCCTGCCTGTTGTTGAGCATGGTAAGTTGGTTGGCATTATTACGGATACAGATTTTGTTGGTATCGCCATTAACCTACTTGAAATAGAAGAAGATACGGAACCAGCAAAGGCTGATTTTTAATTTCATTTTCAACACAAGCCAAGGTCCGTGGTTGGATCCGTTGTTGAATTGAAAGTGTATAAGCGCGCTGCCTTTTAAAAGAAGTGCGCGCCCTTTTTGTCTTAGTATTAAGATGAACCACCAAATTCGCGTTAACAGTTCTATATTAATATTTCACTAGTGTTATATTGAATTAATGATTTAAAGGTTCGAAATACAATGCTATCAAATACTGAATTAATGCTGCTTCATCTCCTCCATCAAGATGGGAACATGTCTGGCTACGACATTAATCGCTTGGTTGAACAACGGGGTTTTCGTGAATGGGCTGAGATTGGCATGACATCTATTTACGTCAGCCTAAACAAACTCGCCAAAAAAGAACTCGTTAGAGCGGAGCTGGATATAGCAAAGAAAGGGAAAGGTCCTACACCTAAGAAATATTTTTTGCTTCCTGCGGGAACAAGCCACCTTAAACAAGAAGTGGAAAATGGGATTCAGGCACTCCGGTTAAAAGATTCTCGCTTTCGCCTATGTATTTCAGCTCTTTCGATTCTTAACAGGGAAGAACAAAAGATGCTGTTTAAAGAAAGGGCTATCGCACTCAAAAATCGAAGACATGAACTAGAACACACGACATATATAGCTCAAGGGGGAAAAGGGCTTCCCCAAAACGTGCGCTGGCTGTTCCAATATTCATTCGACGCCCTTCAAATGGAAGTCAACTTTGCAAATAGCGTACTGAAGGATTTATCAGCAGATAGTTAAAGGATCGCTTATGACTCATGTAATTCAGCCTTTTGATACTTTCAACGGCGTACACTGCGAAACAAATACCACTGGATGTTTACTCAAACAAGTAGGTATAGAACTTTCTGAACCCATGCTTTTTGGCTTAGGAGAGGGGCTAGGGTTTGTTTATTGGAATATGAAAAGTATGGGATTCCCCTTTATTGGGGGACGGCTAAAACCAGGAGAAATTACCCGTAACCTCGCAAAAAATTTATCGTTAGAGGTTGAATTCAAAGAGACAAGTTCAGTCAAAAAGGCGTGGAGCAACGTAAAAGAAGCCTTAGACAATGGTATCGCCGTTGGCTTGCAACTGGACTGTTACCATCTAGAATATTTTGGTGCGAAGGTACATTTTGCCGGGCACTTTGCTGCGATGTATGGCTATGACGATGAATTTGCTTACTTGGTTGATACCTCCCCTTCACATGGCTTGGTCAAATCTAAGCTAAACAATCTCGCTATGGCTAGAAATGAAAAAGGTCCGATGGCCGCCAAAAATTTGATGTACACCATTCAACCTCCAAAAAAACCGTTTGATTTGAATCACGCCTTAAAAACGTCCATCAAAAACAATGCACGTCAGCACATAAACCCACCCATAAAAAATCTTGGCTACAAAGGAATTTTCAAAACCAGCCAAGAACTAAAATCATGGTTCAAACAGAGTAAGAACCTAGAATATGAATTCACAACCACAGCGATGATTATGGAAAAAGCGGGGACAGGCGGTGCCCTATTCCGCAATATGTATCGAGACTTTTTGGAAGAAGCTTATTCAAGCTTGGGGGCACCAGAGCTTAATCAAGCAAAGAAGATATTCGAAGGGGTAGCGAAAGATTGGACTCAAGTTGCCCAGTGTATTCACGAAGCAGGGGAAAACTTCGATGAAGTACGCTTACTAGAAGCTTGTACACTTCTAGCAAGCTTATCAGAAAAAGAATTCAACGCGATGAGTCTACTGGCTGACCAAAAATAAACAAAACTATATACCCAGTAACTTTTAAGAATATGTGCAGCAAACAAACCATGCTGCACAGTCAGTCATAAGAGCTCTGAAACCAAATCGGCTAATTTATGGAAGCTTTCAAGCCGTGATGAGCTCGGTCGCCAAACTAAACCGATATCTCGATATGCATGCTGACCTGGTGGTTCAATCACTACCAAGTTTTGGTTTTCCAGCAACCCATGTTCTATCGCCATTTGGGGAATAAAAGTCGTCCCTAATCCATTTGCCACCATTTGAACGAGCGTATGAAGGCTAGTTGCCGTAAATGGGTTAATTTTTTCTTTTTTAGTTAACTTACAAGCAGAAACAGCGTGTTCGGTTAAGCAGTGCTCATTCTCTAAAAGAAAAACAAACTCATCGGGTAAATCGTCGTAGCGAATCGGCACTCGAATCGTGCTGGCGTGATTCGCGCTAATCACCATCCTAAAAGGATCCTGCCCAACAATTTTGCTATCCATACCGCCAATGTCGACAGGCAAAGCTAGGATCAGTACATCTAACTCACCGTGGCGAAGTGCTGCCAACAAATTCGTGGTGGTATCTTCTCTTAGTAACAAGTTGAGGTTTGGAAAACGCTGATTCACCTCTTGCACTAGGTCGCTCAGTAGAAATGGAGCGATCGTCGGGATGCAACCTACTCTAAGTTGCCCTTGCATGGACTCCCCTTGGCATAGGCTACCTAACTCAACAAGATCTTGCCCTTTAGCCAACAGCTCTCGCCCTTGCTGCACAACCTTGTCTCCGACTGGGGTAAAGACTAAGGGGCTCTTCTTGTCTTTTTTCTCGTACAAAGGGCATCCGATCAATTCTTCTAGATTTTGGATGCCTTTGCTCAGCGTTGATTGGCTAACGAAACATTTCTCTGCCGCATCGCCGAAATGGCGCGTTTCAAATAGAGTAATGAGGTAATGTAGCTGCTTTAAACTTGGCCACTTATTCATATGATATTTTTACAATTTTGTGAGACTTTTGTGATTTGATTACAGAATAAGCTCATCGCTTTTTTCGATTAACTTAATCTATTAATTTCGCTTTTTTCTATCCTACTTTATGTACTATAGTTTGTCTCGTTGAAACAGGAAGCCAATTCACAATGGTTGGCAATAACTCTATTTTAGGAGCAAAAAATGGTACTAGTAGGTCGTCAAGCCCCTGACTTTACTGCTGCAGCAGTTCTAGGCAACGGTGAGATCGTTGATAACTTCAACTTTGCAGAATTCACTAAAGGTAAGAAAGCGGTAATTTTCTTCTACCCTCTAGACTTCACATTCGTTTGTCCTTCTGAGCTAATCGCTTTTGATAACCGCCTGGAAGATTTCCAAGCGAAAGGCGTTGAAGTAATCGGTGTTTCTATCGATTCTCAGTTCTCTCACAACGCATGGCGTAACACTGCTATCGAAGATGGCGGTATCGGTCAAGTAAAATACCCTCTAGTTGCTGACGTTAAGCACGAGATCTGCAAAGCATACGACGTTGAGCACCCAGAAGCTGGTGTTGCTTTCCGTGGTTCATTCCTAATCGATGCTGACGGTCTTGTACGTCACCAAGTAGTTAACGATCTTCCACTAGGTCGTAACATC
The DNA here is from genome assembly GCF_019977755.1 of Vibrio penaeicida. Classification (NCBI taxonomy): domain Bacteria; kingdom Pseudomonadati; phylum Pseudomonadota; class Gammaproteobacteria; order Vibrionales; family Vibrionaceae; genus Vibrio; species Vibrio penaeicida. The sequence goes on from NZ_AP025144.1 coordinate 3,298,977, forward strand.
GACGAAATGCTACGCATGGTAGACGCACTAAACTTCCACGAGAAGAACGGTGAAGTTTGTCCTGCACAATGGGAAGAAGGTAAATCAGGTATGGACGCATCTCCAAAAGGTGTTGCAGCATTCCTATCTGAGCACGCTGACGACCTAAGCAAGTAATAACCACTTAACTCTCATCAAGCTCAACGGTGAGTGTGGCTGAATTAGATAGCAAATAGCACGCAGCCAAGATTAAGTCGTAGTTAGCCTTAGAAAGCCCGAAGATGATTCTTCGGGCTTTTCTTTTTTGCTTACATGAGTATTACCTCACATACTGAAATAGTTAACTTGTCTATTCTGAATAGACTATTTCTGACGTGGAAAGCCAAACAGTCAATGAGTTATCAACTTGAAGTGTGTGTCGACAACCTAGAATCCTTACTTAATGCCATCGAAGGTGGAGCGACACGAATAGAGCTATGCTCGTCACTCTCTTTAGGTGGGCTAACTCCCAGCCTAGGCTTAATGAAGCAAGCCTCTCGTCTATCCAGTATTCCTATCTATGCCATGATCCGACCAAGACAGGGGGATTTTCTCTTCAACGAAAATGATGTCGAGTCCATGCTTGAAGACATCGAGGCGGCAAAAGAAGCTGGGTTAGATGGCATTGTGATCGGTGCGTTAACCCCCGATGGATACATTGATAAAAATATCTGCAAACAACTCATTGCTGCCGCAGATCGAATGGGCGTAACTTTTCACAGAGCCATTGATCAATGCTGCGATGTTATTCAAGCGCTTCAGGATATTCAGGAATTGGGATGTGAGCGCATATTAACATCTGGCCAAGCAAGCAATGCACTATCAGGTATCGGCACGATCAAGCTAATGAAAGAACACGTTGGGAATTCGTTAAATATCATGGTCGGTGCTGGTGTAACACCTTCAAACGTAAAACAGATTGTGGCAGAAACAGGGGTCACTGAAGTTCACCTTTCCGGTAAAACAACTCGTTCAAGCCATATGCTTTATGTGTCTGAACAAGCAAAAATGGGCAATACCGATATCGACGATTTTTCAATTCCAGTAACAAACACAGACACCATTCGCTCTGTCGCTCAGCAACTGAAATAACTCTGAACTTCCGAAAACTCACTTCTCTGGTAATATTGCCCCTTAAGACGTTTTCGGAAAGTTATACTGCTCATGGCAAAGGATTTGTTTGCAACACTGGATTTAAACCTCTTGAGAACTTTTTTAGTTCTTTCTCAAGAACTGAATATGCGTAAAGCTTCTGAACGCCTATTCGTTTCTCAGCCTGCCATAAGCCAAGCGCTTCAGAAATTGAGAAACCACTTTGACGATGACCTGTTTGTTAAAAGTCGAAATGGTATGAGAGCAACCCATTTTGCTGAAGAATTAGCAAAGCGAATCACCCCTCATATGGATGCACTTTCAAATGCGCTAAACCAGTCGTATGAATTTGATCCGGAAAAAATTGAAGGTACGGTTAAAATTGCTTTGGCATCTCCCGTTCTTTTTTCTTTGGCTGGAAAACTCTATCAAAAGTTACATAAAGAGGCACCGAATGCCGATATTCAATTTCTGAATTGGGGGAAAAATACATGCCAAGAGATTGAAAATGGAGAGGTTTTGATTGCTGTAAACTACAATAACATCAAAACATCCAAAACAATTAGCTCAAGGCATCTAGTTGATACGAGAGCAGTTATTCTCGTCAGAAAAGAACACCCCATTACATCAAACTTTGTCACACCAGAAGAAGCCGTCACCTACCCTATTGCCTCTCTTATCATTCCTGATATTAGTGACAATGAAGCAGAATCTTCATCGATTTTGAATAAAAAAGGGCTGAAACACACGGTCGCTTTTAGAAGTGAATTTCCATTTACAGTAATAGACGTTGTCCGTAATACGGATATGCTTTTCCCATCTTTATCCGCATTTCCAGTGGAAGACTACCCCTACTTACGTTCTATAGAGATTGATATCGAAGATGAATACAAATATGGGTACCCGCTCTACAGTTACTTCCATCTAAAAAATAGAAACAACCCCATAGTTAACTGGTTGCACATCTTGCTAAATAACTTATTACGATAGAGACAATTCAACCAAATAATAACCTTTACTTATAATCAAGATAACGAGAACTGTTTAGAACCCAATCAAATAACTCCTTAATATTCAGCTCATAGGAAAGACAACGGCAAAAGAAAAAGCCGATTAAGCAGGATGCTGATTACTTTTCACATGAATTTTAAGAGAGTTACATTATGAAAAAGACGGTATTAGCACTTTCAGTTTTACTTCTTCCTGCGATAGCTTTAGCTAGTACTCAACCTGACATTGGTGCTCCGGGAGGCAATCCAGACTGGGGAGTACCAACGCCAAGTGAGCCGACAAACCCGATTCAGCCTGATTTTGGTGATACTCCTGACTGGGGGCACGTCGACCCAGATTTTGGTGTTCCAGCTAACCCTGTACAACCACCTATGGACAATACTCCAGATTGGGGAATTGACGCACCGGATTATGGCTCAACACCAGACTGGGGCGTACCTGCAACTGGCGTGGGTGACTTAGAGATTGCTTTCGATAAATTAGAACAAGAAATGAATGAAAGATTTGATGAGCAATCTGAACAAATTCACGGTATCCGAGCTGGATTACACGCGGTCACGAACGCACGTCCATTTGTGACGACTGGTGAATTCGCTATGGGTGCTGGTGTTGGATTCTCGGGAAGCAAAGAAGCGTTAGCTTTAGGCGGTGCCTACGGGGTATCGGATAGAGTAAGCGTATCGGGGACTTTCCACTACGAATCTTCTGGTAAGTACTCTTCATCTGAAGTCGCTGGCGGTGTTGGCGTTCAGTTCAAGTTTAAATAACGAGTCCAACGGAGCCTGATTTGAAGGGAGATCAGGCTTTTATTTTAGAACTTAACCCTGAGAGATCCCCTCATAATTTCCCCAAAGCGTAACCATGTGTGAATAAATTTTGAGCTAGTAGGGTTGCAGCCACGAGTAAGTCTTCCCTTGTTATTGTGTAGCCAGAATGCCGCAAAACTTCCATGCCTAAGCGAACTGTTGAGAGTACGTTTCGATTTCTGACTGTGTTAGCCTGGAAGTGCTTGTCCCAACCTTGTTTCTGAGCATGAACGCCCGCAAGCCAACATGTTAGTTGAAGCATCAGGGCGATTAGCAGCATGATATCAAAACGCTCTGAGCTGCTCGTTCGGCTATGGCGTAGGCCTAGTCCGTAGGCAGGACTTTTCAAGTCTCGGAAGGTTTCTTCAATCTGCATTCGCTTCGAATAGATATTAACAAGTTGTTTGGGTGTTCGAATTTCAACAGGTAAGTTAGTTGCTAGAATCCATGGCTCCTTTGCCGACGCTGAGTAGATTTTAGGTGACGGGTGGTGACAATGAGTCCGTGTCGAGCGCTGATTTTTTCGGTAGCTTTAGAGCGAGATTTATACAATAGAATTTGGCATGAGATTGGATTGCTTTTAGTCAGCCTCTTATAGCCTAAAGTCTTTGAGTGACTAGATGACATATCATGTAAGTTGCTGATAGGTTTCCAGTTTTCCGCTCCTAGGTCTGCATATTGTACTTTTCCTCTTACTCGACTTAACCAGTACCAACCCAGCTTCTCAACGGATTTATACCATGGCACTTTAAAGCCAGCATCACTGACAATGAGCGGTGTGGTGTTACTCGGTAGAATGCTCGCAAGGTCGGCTAGAAATTGGTCATGAGCTTTCTTTGAACATTGCTCTGAAAGCGGGAACGCTTTCTCATAAAGAGTAACAGAACGACCGTGTAGTGCGACTGAAGCTCGCAATACCATAAGCCGTTTTTGCTCACGAATATCAGACCAGTCAACAAGTACAATGGGCATCGTATTGCCCGAACAGATAAAGCTAGCATGCCAACGGTATACAGCGAGTCTCTCTTTGTGGAGGTGACGATTACCTAACAATCGGTCGATTCGTTTGATGTTATGTTTTGTTCTCGCTTTGGTTGGCAGGTTACGGCCAAGTTCGGTAAGAGTGAGAGTTTTACAGTCAAGTAATGCGTGGCAAGCCAACGTTAAGCTGTTGAGTCGTTTTAAGTGTAATTCGGGGCAGAATTGGTAAAGAGAGTCGTGTAAAATATCGAGTTCGCACATCTTGTTGTCTGATTATTGATTTTTCGCGAAACCATTTGATCATATGACAAGATGTGTATCCACCTTAACTTAATGATTTTTACCAAAATCATTAGGGGATTCATCAGAACTTAACCTTTCTAATTTCTCAAATTAACCTTTCTGTGATTAATTTGCATGTTTTGAGTCATTTACCTTTGGTAGCTCTCGCCTCTGCCCTTCCAGAGGTTCTTTTTATTTATACTCAAGTACCTCTGCTTTTAATAACATTGCGATTCGGTAAGACATTACTTGATGATATCGTCGATATCCTGCTCACTAAGATGGCGAACGTCTTTGCCTTTTACAAAGTAGATAATGTACTCACAAATGTTCTGACAGCGGTCGCCTATTCGTTCAATCGCCCTTGCTGACCACATAACCTGCAACACAGCGGGTATACAGCGCGGATCTTCCATCATATAAGTCATTAACTGACGGATAACCGCTTCATACTCCGCATCCAGCTTGTCATCTTGTTTGTACACTTCAGCGGCTGCATCGACATCCATGCGCGCGAAAGCGTCCAACACTTGGTGTAACATGTTGATGGCCTGACGGCTCAAAGGCTCAAGCGAGACTTGCCAAGTTCGTACTTTTACCGATTCTGACTCTATAGCCACACGTGCAATTCGCGTGGCAACATCTCCAATTCGCTCCAAGTCAGTGATCGTTTTTATGATCGCCATTATCAGCCGAAGATCTTTCGCCGTCGGCTGGCGCTTGGCAATAATACGCGTACAAGCCTCATCAATCGCCACTTCCATCGAATTGACCTTATGATCGTCTTTGACCACTTTCTTTGCGAGTTCTATGTCTTGTTTGTGCAAAGCTTGCATGGCAAACGTGAGTTGCTGTTCTACAAGCCCCCCCATGGTTAAAACATGGGTACGAATAGACTCAAGCTCCACATTAAACTGACCAGAGATATGGCGACCAAACTGCATAAACTGTAGAACCCCTTGTACGTATATTAAATAAGTGTATTCATTGGAGACGCTTCCAACAAATTACCCATAGCGACCTGTAATGTAATCTTCGGTTTGCTTTTTCTTTGGCGAAGTGAAAATCGAGTCTGTATCCCCATACTCGACCAACTTACCTTGATGGATAAACGCAGTATGATCACTTACTCTCGCCGCTTGTTGCATGTTATGAGTCACAATGACAACGGTATATTTGGTTTTCAGCTCGTTAATGAGCTCCTCTATCGTAAGTGTAGAGATAGGGTCGAGTGCGGAGGTAGGCTCATCTAGCAGCAACACCTCAGGTTCAATGGCAATGGCTCTTGCTATCACCAATCTTTGTTGTTGTCCTCCGGATAAACCAAACGCATTTTCATGCAGTCTATCTTTTACTTCTTCCCACAAGGCAGCCGCCGTTAACGCTTGTTCCGCAGCGTCATCCAGCGCTCGACTATTACTTATCCCTTGTAATCTCAACCCATAGACAACATTTTCATAAATGGATTTTGGAAACGGATTAGGCCTTTGAAACACCATACCTACACGGCGGCGTAACGTAGGTACATCAACTTGTGGGTGATACACATTTTTACCGTGCAATTTCACTTTGCCACTAACCACACATCCTTCAACCAGGTCATTCATGCGGTTAATACAGCGTAATAATGTCGACTTACCGCAACCAGATGGTCCTATAAACGCAGTTACCTGCCCTTTAGGGATATTCATTGTAACGTCGTGCAAAGCTTGCTGCGTGCCTTGATAGAACAAATTCAGAGACTCGATCGAAATAGCAATCTGCTCAGGAGTCAGATTGTTTACGTCTATGAGGTTCTCATAACCAAAAGTCGAGTTAATTGAAAACATGGTTAGTCTTGTCCTAAGGTGCGATATTTTTCGCGTAAGTTGTTGCGAATACTAATGGCGGTCAGGTTAAGCCCAACAATCACCGTCACGAGCAAAAATGATGTGGCATAAACCAATGGTCTTGCCGCTTCAATATTGGGCGACTGAAAGCCCACATCATAAATATGAAATCCGAGATGCATGAATTTTCGATCTAAATGGATAAACGGAAAATCACCATCGATTGGCAAACTAGGCGCAAGCTTAACTACCCCAACCAACATCAAAGGCGCAACCTCACCTGCAGCCCGCGCAACCGCAAGTATCAGCCCGGTCATAATGGCTGGGCTGGCCATCGGTAACACGATGCGCCATAACGTTTCAAATTGAGTTGCCCCTAAAGCCAAAGAGCCTTGCCTCACAGAACCTGGGATTCGGGCTAAGCCTTCTTCAGTCGCAACGATCACTACAGGAAGTGTAAGCAGAGCCAATGTTAAAGCAGACCACAATAAACCTGGCGTTCCAAACGTCGGAGAAGGCAAGTTATCTGAGTAAAAGAGGCTATCAATTGAGCCGCCAATACTGTAGACAAAAAAGCCGAGCCCGAAGACTCCGTAAACAATAGAAGGTACTCCCGCTAAGTTTATCACGGCAATTCGAATGGTTCTGGTTAGCGCATTATTTTTGGCGTATTCGTTCAAATAGATAGCGGCGATAACACCAAGCGGCATCACGACAATCGACATCACCATCACTAAGAATACCGTACCAAAAATAGCTGGGAACACGCCGCCTTCTGAATTACCTTCGCGTGGGTCATCGCTCAAAAACTTTTTAACTTGTTTCAACCAATGCAAAAATTTTTCAGAAACAGACATGTCGTTGGGGTACCAGATATCTAAAATATTGGTAAGAGGAACAAACACTCTCTCACCATTCATATCTTCAACGATCAGCGCTTCATCGATGTGAAGTTGCCTTAGTTCGGTTAAGCGACTTTCTATTTGAAACAGGTAATTCTCGACACTCTCTTTTCGCTTAGTTAACTCATTGAGTTTTTCTTCATCCAGAGTACCGTTCAACTCATGCTTTTTCTGCTCTAGACGTATATTCCCAAGCAAGGCATTGTAATGTTTGAGTTGAGAGTGCGTGATGGAAGCAATGTGTTCACGCGCTTGTTCTACGCTTTCAATCCCTTGCTCTAGGAATTCATCAATGGATACGTCTTGTGTGGCAACATTGCTTCGAAAACCAACTGGCTTGCCATAAAAATCCCCTTGTTGGGTCCTTTCTATTACTGCCCACGAACTTGGTTTTGTCGGTTCACTTAATTCAAAATCGAATACAGTGATAAAATCGAGCTGGTTTCTATCTCGGTTAGCAATTTTGATACTCAATCTATCGACACTCTCTGCCGTAATATCTAGATCAGGTGTATTGATAGGTTGCTGGTTCAATCGTTCAATCGGCACTGTTTTGCGTTGATACAGTTGACCAACAACTTTACTGCCGTTTGGAGACTGCCATTCATACAGAGGCGCAGGCCAGAAATAACTGAGCCCTTTCCAACCAATCAAAAGCAACACCGCTAATACAGATATCAAACTAACACTTACCGCGCCAGCCGTTAACCATATCCAAGGTGCACCCGATTTAAACCAATTCGACACAAAAACTCTCACTTAACATACGCCATCAAAGTGCGCGATATTTGTCTCTCAAGCGCTGCCTTACCCACTCAGCCAAGGAGTTAACAAAAAAGGTGAATACAAACAGAATCAAGGCAGCGAGAAACAGCAAACGATAATGGGAGCTACCCACGTCAGACTCTGGCATTTCAATCGCAATGGTGGCAGACAAGCTGCGCATTCCTTCAAAAATATTCCAGTCCATGATCGGTGTATTGCCTGTCGCCATCAAAACAATCATGGTTTCCCCCACCGCTCGACCAAGCCCCATCATCACAGCCGAAAATATACCAGGGCTAGCGGTGAGTAATACAACATATATCAAGGTTTGCCACTTAGTCGCACCTAACGCTAATGAGCCATCAGATAGATGTTTAGGCACGGAGAAAATCGCATCCTCTGAGATAGTAAATATCGTTGGAATCACCGCAAACCCCATCGCTAAGCCAACAACAAGCGCGTTTCTTTGGTCATAGTCGATCCCAATATCAGCCAAATAAACCCGCACATCGCCACCAAACAGAAAGAGCTCAACTTCATGACTAAACGAAATAATGCCAAACGTCACCAACAACAATGCTGGTACAAGAATCAAACCATGCAATCCATTCGGAACTTCAGACAACCACTTCGATGGCAGTAGGTGCCACAGCCACCCAATGATAATGGTCGATAAGGGCAATAAGATGACCAGCGCTAAAGTTGAAGGCAAATGCGCCTCGACAACGGGAGCCAACCACAGCCCAGCCAAAAAGCCGATAATAACCGTTGGCAAAGCCTCCATTATCTCAATGGCTGGTTTTACCACTTTTCGCATAGGGGTAGACATGAAGTAAGCAGTATAAACTGCACCTAGCACGGCGATAGGCACAGCGAAAATCATGGCAAAAAACGCCGCTTTCAACGTCCCAAAAGCAATCGGCACTAGGCTAAATTTTGCTTCAAAGTCATCACTTCCCGAAGTGGATTGCCAGACAAATTGTGGCTCTGGATAACCTTCGTACCAAACTGATTGCCACAGTGCGGAAAGTGAAATTTCAGGATATTCATTATCAACCGAATAAACATCGATACGGCTGTGACTCACCACCAGCAAGCTATCTTCATTACTTGATACCGCTGCAATTTTTACATCTTCTTGCAATAGTGGAGCAGAGAACGTTTTTTCTTCGCTAGTGGTATAAAAGCTTTCTATTTGACCTTTATTATCAAAGGCATAAAAACCTTTACGGTAAAATTCTGGCAATAGTAGTTCCGCATTACCGGACAACTCAAAATCTCGGATATAGGTCAGGGTTCGGATTCGGTCTTTTAATACATCAAACCATTGAGCGACGGTATTATCCGTATATTGAATGAGTACCGATTGCGCCCCTGCGAGCAGCGACATGGATAAAGCACGTTTATCCCCGCCTTGTGTTACATCCACAACTTCTCGAACGGAGAAGCCTTGTCCCTGCCCCCACGCCATTACCACCATTTCTTGCGGTGTTAATATGAATAGCTGCTGCCCGTCCGGTGTCATCTTAATATCGATGATATTTTCAACCGTTCCGAAAGAGGTCGATTGGGAAGGTTCTCCATCATTTTCTCGCCAGCTGAATAACTGATTGCTTTCATTCAATATGGCAAAGGTGGCATTTTCATCATCAATAGCAAACGTAAAATGAGAAACTACTTGTGATTGATTAACGATGCCATTGGGTATCTCATAACTTGCAGTATCCACTCTCGGCGTAATGATTCGACCTTGGTCATTGAACTGCACAGAGAAGCTCGGTTTTACGGCACTAATGCCCTCATTTCCAGAAACGAATGCATGCCACCCCAAACTTGCGGGCATACCTGAGTATGAAAGTGCGTTTGTAGAAATGGATTGAGACTGCACAATACGACCATCAGTGAGGTCAATAAACGCGAGGTCCCCTGATTCCATAAGGAAATAGCCTAGCTGACCGTAATCATCTACGCCGGCTGCAATAGGCTTATTTGAGTGAGACGTTGAGGTGTTAGAAGATTGGGCAGGTACGCTAGAAACACGCTCAATGTTCGCTGAAGAAAAGACGGGCAGCACCATGAGCAATAAATAGAAAAATATCAATAGCAATGCGACTAAAACACTGATGCCACCAGCTTTCACTACGTACCTCATAAACCGGTCTTTTATCAACCGCTTACGATCGCGTTCTTTTAATGAAAATTCTGTGTGGAGCATCTCTTATGGTCTACCTTTTTATAGTCACTGTCATAATATGTCGATTGGATGACAAAAATATTACAGACTTCCGATAAATCCTTGAAATTTGCGTACTCCTGCCTAATGCAATTGTATGCTGAAATAAAAACGTCACAAAAACAATCTAATTTCATTGAGTGAATTCTCAACAAACCTCTCAGTCTGGAATCATTTATGAGCGCGGAAAAGTTGTATGTAGAAAAGGAACTTAGTTGGCTTTCATTCAATGAGCGAGTGCTGCAGGAAGCAGCAGACAAATCCGTCCCCCTCATAGAGCGAGTGCGCTTCCTCGGGATATTCTCCAATAACTTGGACGAGTTCTACAAAGTAAGATTTGCCGATGTAAAACGCCGTATTCTCATTAATCAAGAGCGGGGAGGAAATGATAATTCCAAACGCTTACTCAGTAAGATGCAATCTAAGGCATTAAAGCTCAACCAAGATTTTGACGAGCTCTACAACGAACTGATTCTAGAAATGGCGAGACACCGAATATTTCTCGTCAATGAAACTCAGTTAAATGAGCATCAGGAAAAGTGGGTTAGAAAATACTTCCAGAAAGAAGTTCTCCCACATATAACGCCACTTCTCATGACGGATGAGATCGACGTACTTCAATTCCTTAAAGACGAATATTCATACTTAAGTGTAGAAATGCTTAGCAATGATGCCCCTTTGTACTCCTTGGTGGAGATTCCTACCGAGAATCTGCCCCGCTTTATCATGGTGCCAGAACAAAAAGGAAAGAGACGCAAAACCATTATTTTGCTCGATAACATTATCCGATTTTGTTTAGACGACATTTTCCGAGGCTTCTTTGAGTACGAAGAACTAAAATGCTACGCAATGAAAATGACACGCGATGCCGAATACGATTTAAGCCATGAGCTCGAGCATAGCTTGTTGGAACAAATGTCTGAAGGCTTGAGTCAACGCTTAACCGCCATGCCTGTTCGTTTTATTTATCAACGAGATATGCCAGAGCAAATGCTCACGTTTTTATGCCAAAAACTGCAAATGTCCAACTTCGACAGCCTCATTCCCGGCGGTCGATATCATAACTTCAAAGATTTTATTGACTTCCCAAACGTGGGGCGAGATTACTTAGAGAACAAAACGTTGCAGCCAATTCGCTCGACAGATTTCGACCGATATACAAATGCATTTGAAGCGCTGCGCGCGCAAGATATTTTGCTCTACTACCCTTACCATACTTTCGATCATATCAATGAGTTTGTAAGGCAAGCTTCGTTCGATCCAAAAGTACTGGCAATCAAAATCAATATCTATCGAGTGGCAAAAAATTCTCGGTTGCTCAACTCTCTGATTGACGCGGTACACAATGGTAAGCAAGTCACGGTAGTTATTGAACTGCAAGCCAGATTTGATGAAGAAGCGAATATCGAATGGTCTCGTGTATTAACGGAAGCAGGAGTGCAGGTTATTTTTGGTGCTCCGGGGCTAAAAATTCACTCCAAGTTGTTACTGATCAGCCGTAGAGAAGGGGAAGATATTACACGATATGCTCACATAGGGACCGGAAATTTCCACGAAAAAACAGCTCGAATTTACACTGACTTTTCTTTGCTCACATCCAAAAAAGAAATTACCAATGAAGTACGCAATGTATTTGGTTACATAGAAAACCCATACCGTCCGGTGAAGTTTAATGAACTGATCGTCTCGCCACGTAATTCAAGACAAACGCTGTATCAACTTATCGATAATGAAATTGCACATGCTAAAACAGGAAATCCTGCCAGCATAACCCTAAAAGTCAACAACTTGGAGGATAAAGGGCTCGTCAACAGGCTGTACAGTGCAAATAATGCAGGTGTGAAAATTCGGATGGTGATCCGGGGTATGTGCGCATTAGTCCCCGGTATTGAAGGTGTCAGCGAAAATATTCAAATAATAAGTATTGTCGACCGATTCTTAGAGCACCCCCGCGTGTTAATTACTGAAAATAGTGGCGATCCTCTCGTGTACATTTCTTCTGCTGATTGGATGACGAGAAATATTGATCACCGAATTGAAGTTGCCGTCCCGATACGTGACCCAAAACTCAAGCGTAGGATCATTGATATCATCAATATACATTTTACCGATACCGTAAAGGCTCGTCGTATTGATAAAGAAATGAGTAATACATATGTACCACGCGGAAATAAAAGAAAAGTTCGTTCACAAATTGCTATTTATGACTATTTGAAGCACATTGAAAAACAGGAAAAGAAAAAAATGGCATCATCAATAAGTCATGACAAACATTGAATCGAGAGAGATTGCGGCTATCGACTTGGGCTCAAATAGCTTCCATATGGTCGTTGCAAAAGTCGTCGAACAAGATCTTCAAATCGTAAGTCGCCATAAACAGCGAGTCCGGTTAGCATCTGGCTTGGATGATTTAAACAATATCGACAATGCCGCAATACAGCGTGGATTAGATTGCTTAACGATATTTGCAGAACGCTTGCAGGGCTTTGCTCCTGAAAACGTACGTATTGCTGCAACCCATACGCTCAGGCAAGCCAATAATGCTCATATCTTTATTCAACGAGCCGCCAGTATTTTACCTTTTCCCATAGAAATCATATCCGGTCTTGAAGAAGGTCGATTAATCTACACCGGTGTCGCTCACACTCAACCAGAATCCGAAACTAAGTTGGTGATCGATATTGGTGGAGGCAGTACGGAAATGATCATTGGTACTGGTTTTGAACCCACTATGATCAATAGTAAGCGCATGGGTTGCGTCAGTTTTACCGAGAAGTATTTTACGAACGGTAAACTCAACCGTAAAAACTTCACTAATGCTGAAATTGCTGTTGAGCAACGTTTAGAGTCCCTTGCTAATAAGTACATAAAGCATGGCTGGGATGTTGCCATAGGTTCATCAGGAACCACAAAAGCGGTACGCGAAGTCCTCATCAATATGGGGTACGAAGACGGCATCATCACCCTTAAAAGGCTTCAACATTTGATTGATGAACTGCTGCAGTTTGACTCTATTGATGATATTTCTTTACCGGGGCTCGCAGAAGAAAGGCAACCCGTATTTGCTGCGGGTGTGGTGATCCTAGAAGGCATATTCAAAGCCCTCTCGATTGAGAAACTGCATTTTTCTCCGGGTGCGTTACGTGAAGGTTTGCTCTACGAAATGGAAGAGCGATTTGAACGAAGTGACATTCGCATGCGGACAACGGAAAACCTCGCGAGAAAGCATTTAGTCGATTTAGAACATGCCGATAAGGTTCGTAAACAAGCCAATGGTTTTCTTAAACAATTAGCCCCCCAAATAGGCATCAAAAAATCCAGTGAATTGTTTGATTTGCTTGGATGGAGTGCTTTATTGCATGAAGTTGGACTGAGTATCAGCTACCAGGGCTTTCATCGCCATTCCGAGTACATCCTAAGAAATACGAATATGCCAGGGTTTAATCAGGAGCAGCAACTTGTACTCGCTACACTGGCTCGCTTTCAACGCAAAGCTCTAAAGCTGCACGATCTCCCCGAGTTTGCCTTATTTAAAACAAAGCATATCCTTCCTTTAATCCGTATTATGCGCCTTGCGGTGTTGATTAACGGGCAACGGAATGACTCACCGACACCTAACATTCAAATCGAGCTAGAAGAACATACGTGGCGCTTGAAGTGTGCCGATGAAAACTGGCTAGAAGACAACAAGCTTCTGGAAGCCGATTTAGCCCTTGAAAGGGAAATCTGGAAGACTGCTGACTGGGTTTTGGAATACTAAAAACATCGTCCTGTTCAGGCTTATATACGCTAAAACCTAGCATACTAAAAGTCTAACTCGCTACAAGTTAAACGCGTTAAAGCCCGACTTTTTCAAGCTCTGCTTGCGCCATTTCATATGAAATTGGCACGTAGCCATCCTTAGATACAAGAGCCTGCCCCTGCTCAGAAAATATGTACCGAACAAATTCAGCTTCTAGATCACCTAAAGGATTTGTGGGATGTTTATTTACATAAACGTATAGGAAGCGTGAAAGCGGGTAATCACCAGAAAGAATATTATCTCGACTAGCCTCTATAAAATCATCACCTTGATTAGCAATAGGCAAAAGTCGCACACCCGATACCAAATAGCCAACCCCAGAATAACCAATAGAATTAATGGATGAAGCAACGGATTGGACGACAGAAGCGCTTCCTGGCTGCTCGTTTACATTTCGCTTGAAATCCCCACCACACAGTGCATTTTTCTTGAAGTAGCCGTACGTACCCGACACTGAGTTACGACCAAACAACTGCAAACGTCTTTTCGCCCACTCTTGCTTGATCCCCAATTGTTGCCAGTTTTGAATGGGTTCTTTTGCTCCACAACGCAATGTTGACGAGAAAATGCTGTCGATCTGGGTAAAGTTAAGCCCCTGTATTGCGTTATCACGGTGCACAAAAATTCCAATGGCGTCTATAGCCACTCTTAAAGCTGTCGGCTTGTAACCGTGTTGACGCTCAAATGCTTCAACCTCTCGAGCGCGCATTGGTCGGCTCATTGGTCCAAATTGAGCGGTTTCTTCTACTAAAGCAGGGGTTGCCGTCGATGAGCCTGATGCTTGGACTTGGACATTTATATTGGGATAAATATCGTTAAACTCTTCTACCCAAGAAGTCATCATGCTTGCTAACGTATCAGAGCCAACAGACGATAAGTTTCCTGATATCCCATTCACTTTTTGGTAGGGATCCAAAGCCTCTTCAGCATGGATAATCTGAGGTAAAAATAATGTAGTGAATAGAAGGACAAAACTTCTCATCGGAGTGACTCTACCGACAATTTCTTAGGAAGCACAAAAGAGAAACAGCTCCCTTTTCCAACTTCACTTTGAATATCGAGATATGAATCATGGTGACTAAGTGCATGCTTCACAATAGCCAATCCTAGTCCACTTCCTCCTGTCTCTCTCGAACGATCCTTATCGATTCGATAAAAACGTTCTGTCAGGCGATGAATGTGTTGAGGCTCAATACCATCCCCTGTATCTGAAACCTTTAACTCAGGTCCATCTGGGGTATCTCGCCATTGGACAGCAACTTCTGCGCCTGGAGGCGTGTACTTCACCGCATTGTAAACCAAGTTGGAAATGGCGCTGCGAAGCTGATCTTCGTCCCCCAAGACTCTCAGTTTTGGATCCACATTAAATTTCAGTACATGTTGGTTATCGCCACTCAATGTGGATGCCTCTTTTTCTAGTACCTCCAGCATTGCGGGGACATTGACCACTTCATCCAATTCATGCATTGGTGCTGCTTCAATTTTAGAGAGCGTGAGAAGTTGGTTTACCAAACTGTTCATGCGGTTAAGCTGCTCCGTCATCACCCCATGAGCTTTGCCCCACATGGGACCAACTAGCATTTCAGGGTCTTGAGTCATCTCTAAATAGCCTTGAAGTACTGTCATCGGGGTGCGTAATTCATGAGAGACATTTGCAAAGAAATTGCGTCGCATACCTTCCAACTGTTTCACCTGAGATACATCGCGCACAACCATTAAGTGTTCACCTTCGGTATAAGGCACGATACGAAGTTCAAGAATACGTTCCACGTTTAAAGGTGAACGCATTTCCAAAGGCTCAGAAAAGTCCTGCTTATTTAGGTACTTGATAAAATCGGGAGTGCGAATGAGATTGGAAATAGGCTGACCTGAATCGTCTGGCCATCGAAACCCCAATAGGTGCTGAGCAAGCTTGTTGCACCATACGATATTGCCTTCCCCTCGAAATACCACTACTGCATCAGGAAGGGATTCTGCACCATTGCGAAAACGACGAATAAGGTTCGTCAGCTCTTTACGCTTCTTTCTTTGTCTTTGCTGAATGCGGTAAATCCCATTAAATAGAGATTCCCACATTCCAGTTCCAGCAGGAGGGGTTAAGCGCTTGTCGTCCCAAAGCCATGTAGATAGGCGAACTTGGTTATGTAACTGCCACCCAAGCTGAATAGCCGTAGCGGCAAGAAGCAACCACGGCATGTGTCCAAATATCCAACCTACTACAACCCAGGGTAGGTAAAAAAAAGCCAGCGACCAAACTAGCTTTTTCCAAGTTAACCTTTCTACCATTCGCTCTCCGCTTTGTTCTTAAGCTCGTGTAGAGAAGCGGTAGCCTGCGCCACGCACAGTTTGAACCAGCTTATCATGACCAGCACCTTCAAGTGCTTTTCGAAGGCGTCGAATATGTACATCTACTGTACGATCTTCGACATAAACGTTGGTACCCCAAACATTGTTAAGCAATTGCTCACGGCTATATACACGCTCTTGGTGAGTCATGAAGAAATGCAGCATTTTAAATTCAGTCGGCCCCATATCCAGAGCTTCTTCATTGGCCGTCACTCGGTGAGATACAGGGTCGAGTTTTAACCCTTGAACGTCAATGATGTCTTCTAATGCGGTAGGTGTCACACGACGAATAACAGCTTTGAGTCGAGCTATCAGTTCTTTAGGTGAGAATGGTTTGGTGATGTAATCATCCGCTCCCACCTCAAGCCCACGAACTTTGTCCTCTTCCTCACCGCGTGCTGTCAGCATGACGACAGGAATATTTTTTGTCAGTTCTTCGCGCTTTAAATGCTTAATAAAATTAATGCCAGAGCCACCTGGTAGCATCCAATCCAACAAAATCAGGTCTGGGTATGGTTCACATAATTTGCTGATGGCAGTATCGTAATCTTCCGCTTCAACAGCTTGGTAACCTTTTTGTTCAAGCACAAAACACAGCATCTCTCTGATCGGCGCTTCATCTTCAACCACCAGAATCCTTCTAGACATAATTGAATTACCTTTAAATTTAATCAACGTCATGCATTATCATGATTAATTATGACACTTTTGTGACCCTTGAAAACAAATTTTCATATAACTTTCATTATGATTTTTCCTCGGTCTAATAAGACAACTGAGAAAAAATCCCCTATCATCAGTTCCCTAAATAGAAAGAGATGAGATCAGATATGTGGTTTAAAAACTGCCTAGTATATCGCTTCAATCGTGGTATCGAATTTAACGCCGACAAACTGGAAGAACAGCTGCAAGAATTCCGTTTCACGCCTTGTGGTAGCCAAGATAAACAAAAGTTTGGCTGGACGACTGCAATGGGTAGACATGGAGACATGATGACTCATGTTTCTGATAACCAAATTCTTATCTGCGCCAAGAAAGAAGAAAAAATGCTTCCTGCGTCCGTGATTAAAGAATCTCTAAACGCAAAAGTAGAGGCGATGGAATCAGAAGAAGGTCGCCCACTGAAGAAAAAAGAAAAAGACACGCTAAAAGAAGACATCATTATTGATTTACTACCGCGTGCTTTCAGTAAAAGCAATGTTACCTATGTCCTTATCTTGCCGAAAGAAGGCTTCATTCTGGTTGATGCCAGCAGCTACAAAAAAGCAGAAGACGTATTGGCGCTTTTGCGTAAAACCATGGGTAGCCTACCTGTTGTTCCAGCCATTCCAGAACAAGCGGTTGAATCGACAATGACTGATTGGGTGAAATCATCCAATGCGGCATCAGGCTTTACTATTTTGGATGAGGCTGAATTGAAATCTGTTTTAGAAGATGGCGGTGTTATCCGCTGCAAAAAACAGGAGCTTTCTGCTGATGAGATCTTATCCCACATTGAAGCAGACAAACTTGTTACCAAACTCGCGCTAAACTGGGAAGACCGAATTGAATTTGTTCTCGCAGAAGACAGTAGCATTAAGCGCTTAAAGTTCAGTGATGAGCTAAAAGATCAAAATGAAGACATTCCTCGAGATGATCAAGCCGCAAGATTTGATGCCGATTTCTCCCTGATGTGCGGCGAATTCAGCGCCTTTCTCCCTTCGCTATTCGAAGCGCTGGGTGGATTGCCGCATAGCGAGTGATTTTCTAATAAGAAGGTACTAGCAAGTACCTTCTTAAATTTAGACGCCCGATATTATGATTGATATCATAAATATTTAATATTTTAGGGATTTAGAGACACTAAGAGTTTACAGTCAATCATCTATTTTATATTCAATATCGCATCATGAAACTTAACTGTTCACTATTCCCTTTCATTACATCCATCCTTCTACTGGGCTGTAATGCTGGTTCTGATACACCTGTAAGTACGCTCCAAGAACCAGCTAAAACTTCATATCGAATATCAAAAGAAATTCTTTACTTTGACGATGATGAGATTTACGACGTTAGCTACACCTCAACATACAATGATGATGGCTACATAATCAAAGAGTATGGATTCAAAAATCCTCAAAGCAAGTCAAACCAAATAAGCTCTCTGAATGGCCATGCCTCTATGACTATGAGATATGAGTATGACTCTACTAATCGCATTATCGAGGTAGAGAAGCTATATGAAGATAAATCTGAATATATCGAGAAGTATCAATATGAAAATGGACAGTTAGTACGAGTAGATCTCTATTATACTAACAGTGACTCAGATAAATATTTTTTATTCCAATACGAAGATAACCAGCTAAAAGAGGTAAGAAGTTTCAAATCCAACACAAACCAAGTTGATTCTGAAGAGTTCAGACAATATCGGAATGATGGGCGCCTAGCGTTGCTTACAAATGATTTCGGTGAACAGACAGTAGAATGGGACAATAACTCTAGGGTGTCCTCCATCAACTATACCCCGCGTTTAAATAGCCAAGGTTCAAACAGAAAACGTAGCTTTTCTTACACCAATGGAACATTGAGTAAAATAGAAAACAGCTCGGATGGTAAGATAATAAGTAACAAGCAATATATCCTTTCCAGTCTGACTAATAAGTACTCTACCATTAAATTTTTCGTTGGTGATAAAGAAAATACTCGTGTTGAGCTAGAGTTAGAGGATGGGAAATGTTTTCAATCTTTGCCACCAATTGGTTCTTTTAGCCTTTATGTAACTAAACAAGGTAACTTAAAAAGTACTAACCATTCTCCGTGTCATTTCTAATTGTTGTTAAGAATAAGTGGTAGAGATAGAAAGCGCTCTAAACCGATGCTGTTCATAATAACCCTTACAAATTTACTGGTAAGAAGCTTCCAGAAAGCGTAAAATTTGCGCCCTCCGATGCCACTGGGTGGCATCGGTCTGACTTGAAATCAGAAATAGAGAAGAAGCAATGTTCAAACCAGAATTACTGTCGCCGGCGGGAAGCCTTAAAAATATGCGCTACGCATTTGCCTATGGCGCCGATGCGGTCTACGCAGGTCAACCTCGCTATAGCCTTCGCGTTCGCAATAACGAATTCAATCATGAAAACCTAAAAATAGGCATCGATGAAGCTCATGCTCAAGGTAAAAAGCTTTACGTGGTTTGTAATATTCAACCGCATAACTCAAAGCTAAAAACCTTTATCCGCGATCTCAAACCTGTTGTAGAAATGGGTCCAGATGCGCTGATTATGTCTGATCCAGGTCTTATCATGATGGTTCGTGAAGCGTTCCCAGATATGCCAATCCACCTATCTGTTCAGGCTAATGCTGTTAACTGGGCGACAGTGAAGTTTTGGGCTGCCAACGGCATTGAACGCGTGATCGTATCCCGTGAGTTGTCGTTAGAAGAGATTGAAGAGATTCGTGAACATTGCCCGGAAACAGAATTAGAAGTATTCGTACATGGTGCCTTATGTATGGCATATTCTGGTCGCTGCCTTCTCTCTGGGTACATGAATAAACGCGACCCAAACCAAGGTACGTGCACAAACGCATGCCGCTGGGAATACAATGTAGAAAAAGGCAAAGAAGACGAATCAGGTCAGATTGTAGAGAAATTCGACCCTGCTGAAGCTCAATCCATCGAAGTCAAAGACGAGCGACCAGACAACACGCTTGGACTTGGTAAACCGACCGATGAAGTTGTTTTACTATCTGAGAGCCACCGTCCAGAAGAAAAAATGGCTGCGTTTGAAGATGAGCACGGTACTTACATCATGAACTCGAAAGATCTTCGGGCCATTCAGCACGTTGAACGCCTCACGAAAATGGGGGTTCACTCTCTTAAAATTGAAGGGCGTACCAAATCATTTTACTACTGCGCTCGTACAGCGCAGGTGTATCGTAAAGCCATCGATGATGCCGTTGCAGGCAAGCCATTCGATGAGTCTTTGATGGGGACATTAGAGAGCCTCGCGCACAGAGGTTACACCGAAGGGTTCCTTCGCCGTCATACTCATGACGCTTACCAAAACTACGATTATGGCTATTCTATATCCGATTCGCAGCAGTTTGTCGGTGAATTTACGGGTAAGAGACGTGGAGATCTTGCTGAAGTTGAGGTGAAAAATAAGTTTCTTTTAGGTGATAGCCTTGAACTTATGACGCCAAATGGCAATGTGATATTTACGCTTGAAGCGATGGAGAATAGAAAATCTCAGCCAGTAGACGATGCAAAAGGCAACGGTCACTTTGTATTTATCCCAGTGCCTGAAGATATGGATCTTAGTTATGGTCTACTTATGCGTAACCTCAACCCAGGGCAGGATACACGTAACGCTACGGGTAAGTAAGAAATGGCACTGCTGATTAAAGACAGCTGCATCAATTGCGACATGTGCGATCCCGAGTGCCCAAATGGGGCAATTACAATGGGAGACAGCATTTACGAAATTGACCCAAATTTATGTACTGAGTGCAAAGGTCATTATGAGAAGCCGACTTGTCAGTCGGTATGTCCAATAACAAAATGTATCATCACGGATCCCAATAATATTGAGACTGATGAACAGCTGTTAGAAAAGTTTGTCATTATTCAAGGTCTAGCATAAAAAGTCCTGGGAATTCCCAGGACTTTTTCAATTCGTTCGAGCATTAATAATGCTTACCATTGTCATAGTATTGAGTCGCAGTCAGTGCTGTAAATATTACAGCAACGTCCACGTCCTTCCCTACAACCTTACGGACTTCATCTGTTAATACCATAGCCACTTTATCTTGAATGTCCTGGCCTCGGTCAAACCACAATACCTCCACAAATGGGTAGGCTGGGTCGACATTTCCACTGTGGAAAAATGTGGTATAGATGTACTCAAATGTGAAGTCTTCTTTTGGGCAATCCATTAAAGGCTGAAGATCTTCTATCAGTGTTTCTGATAAAGATTGGACTGTTTGAGGCTCTACAGCTCTATAACGTAGATGTGGCATGACATGCTTCCTTTTGTAATTTGAGCGAAAGCATATCACGCTTGGTAAAGTTTGTTAGGAAGAAACCTTATTGCTTAGGTAGCTTACCCACCCCTTAGCAGCGCTGGATGGAACCTTTTCATCCAGCCTTTTAGCTTCAGCTAACGCATCTTGATATCGATTCAGTTTGTACAACAGCCGTATCTTTGCCATCGAGAAATCATTTCGATTTGCGTAGGGTTTAGCTTTATCAATTATTCCCAACGCTTGTTTGTAGCGAGACTGTTGGATCAAAAGTTGTGCAAGGCGCCAATGGTATTTGGGATTCATACTGGCTACTCGTTGCCATCCATTGATAGCTTTATTCCATTCTTTCGCTATTTGCCAATAATTTGCCTGTAGCTTCAAATGTTTTTCGCTTTGGGATTTAGGGTACTCGTTAAACATCTCTTTAAGTATGCGTGCAGCTTTCTCTGGCATTCTATGTTGCCCATAAAGCTGTGCCAAAACAACGTACTCGCTCTGCGTTAGTCGTATTCCTTGAAGTTTACTTAACGCATAACTTTCCAAAGCACTGCGTTGTTTTCCTTGCTGAAGCTGAGTAGAAATAAGTTGCTGCCACCACGACTTTTGATTGGGTTCGAATCGAATTATCCTACCAACGGTTTTTTCAGCATCTTTCCATTTTTCTAGCTGAAGTTCAGATACAACTCGAATTTTAAGTGCTTGTAGCGTTTCCTTAGTATCACGAGGTTGATAGCGTTTTATACGGCTTAATGACGACTTCCAATTTTGCTGCTGATAATAAGCCATGGACATACGAAGCTGAATATCATTTTTATCTTTAGCTAATTGATTTTTCTCGCTACTGTCAGAAGTAGGATAATCATTTTTTAAAAGTGTTAAGTAGTTTCTATTAGCATCATTAAATTTCTGCTCGGAGAACTGTATGTCGGCGAGCATTTGCCTTGTTTTCCATTGTTCTTTAGGTTGCAGTGCTTTTACATCAACGGACTTATTCAGCGCTACGATGGCCTTGCTTGCCTTTTCAGACTGCCAGTAATAAACACCTAAAATTCTATTGGCGAATGCTTTGTCATAATCAGACTTCAAATCCATGTTTTCCATCAGAGAGATGGCTTCATCTAGCTTATCTTCCTGCTGTAACTGACTGGCTTTATGAAGTTTTTTACCCGCGTAGCTAGATAACTTGTCCGCGTGAACATTCATGTTCGTAACAATTAGCAAAACACCTAACAGTATTGAAAAAATTCGCTTCATGGTTATTTGCTCATTTTAAATTCTATCTTCACTCTTTGGTTCAACTGCTTAACCGCTTTGCCACCCTCAAGTTTTGGCTGATACTTCCATCGCTTAAGTGCATTCATAGCTTCACGAACAAAAATTTTGTTTGGATGAACTTCTAATAAATTAATATCTTCTGGACGCCCCTGTTCATCAATTGTGAAGCTCAATATGACATACCCTTCCATGCGACGTTTTTGAGCTCTAGGCGGGTATCTAGGTTCGACACGATAGAGAGGTAAAGCTTGTTGGTCTTGACCAATCCCATCGAGAGAAGGCATAGAAATCGCTACGCCTAAGTTAGCCAAAGCCAATTTAGGTGCCGACAACATTTGAGGCATCTGCGTTTGAGTTACATTAGGGGTTGAAGTTGGCAATGGTTTCGGTTGATCCGGCAACTTTGGTGGATCAGGTAATTGCCTCTGTCGGCGCTGAACATTTGCTTCAGGTTCTTGCATTACCAAATCAAACATTACCGCTGGTTTCGATTCTTCGAGCTTCCCTTTTTGGCTACTTACCATCCAAGCCATAAAATAGAATAACGAAGAAGCAATAACAAACGCTAACGGTAAGGCAAGTAACAATCTTTTCATGAAACATACTTACCTTTTGTCTTCGGTAGCCAGCGCGATCTTATCGACACCAGCCCCCTTCGCAGCATCCATCACCTCAACAACTGTGCCATTGTATGAATGCTTATCTGCCTGAATAACTAAGCTGGCATCTGGCTTATCAAGTAGAACTGTTTCCAAAACAGCCTGAACTCGTTCAACGTCCACTCTTCGCTTATCGATGTAGACGTCATTAGAAGCCGTAATAGCGATAAATATCCCAGCGTCTTTCTGGCTACTTGCGTGAGCCGCTTGCGGGCGATTAACTTCAACACCAGACTCTTTCACAAACGAACTAGTCACGATGAAAAATATAAGCATGATAAATACGATATCCAGCATGGAAGTCAAATCGACCGTTGCATCTTCCTTTGCTTTTGTTGGACGAACTAACCTCATTCGCCACTCCTTAATTGTTGTTCGAGTTTCAGTGCTTTTTTATTTGCCATTTTTACAAGCCTTGAGTGGGCAAACATACCCGCTAATGCTGCGACCATACCAGCCATAGTTGGAAGGGTAGCCATCGATATACCAGATGCCATCAATTTTGGTTCGCTACTACCAGCCAGTGCCATTAAATCAAAGACAGCTATCATTCCTGTTACTGTGCCAAGTAATCCCAACATAGGACATAAACTAACAAGAGCCTTGATAAAATCTAAATGCTGATTCAGCTGTAAATTGGCTTTCTGCATCACGCCATTTTTTTGCGCTAATGCATACCACGACTGATGGTCTTCACGCTTTTGCCATGCTTCGATCCAGCTTCTCTTTTGCTTCCCAAAACTAAAGCTAAAGAAAATAATACGTTCAACAATCAATAACCAACATAAAAAAACCACACCAGCCAACCACCAGAGTACTTGTCCACCTTTCGCCATAAACTCAGCCAATGTATTGACTTCTGTTTGCTGGTAAACCAGTGCTAAGTTTTCGATCATTTTAAGCAGCCTCAGCCATTTGCTCAGACTCTGCTCGTTGAGCGACTATACTCACGCCTTGCTTTTCAAGAGTATCTTTGATTGCTTCCGCTCTACTTGAAAGGAAATTATGAGCAAGTAGTAGAGGCATCGCAGCAACAAGTCCCATCACAGTGGTAACCAGTGCCATAGAGATCCCGCCAGCCATCACTTTCGGATCACTATTGCCAAACTGCGTTATCACTTGGAAAGTTTCAATCATGCCCGTTACGGTACCGAGTAAACCTAGCATTGGAGCTAGTGCGGCCATCAACTTAAGCATTGAAAGCCCTTTCTCTAGTCCATGCTGTTCATCAAGTATTCTTTCTAGTAATCGAAGCTCTATAGCATCGATTGACTGCTGCTTGTCATTATCAAATGCCTGGAGAATTCTCCCCATTGGGTTGTTTCCTGGCTGTTCTGGTTTTTTAAGCTGTTGAGAAATTCGAGCTTGAGTTATCAGTAAAACAGTTCCTCTGAACAAGGCAATCAATAAACCAGAAGCCAAAAGCGCAATGATTATCTTACCTACCACCCCACCTTGCTCAATTCGTTGTTTCAAATTTGGTTGGTTTGCATATTGTTCAAGCAACAGACCGCGAGTGGGATCTAAAAGAATATCGGCACCAGCAGTAACATCTGAACTCGTTGAAGCATCTTTAGGAAGCGCCTGATACGCCGTTGAAAACTTGTTTTTTGAATCCCATTTCAAGTAGCCCAGGCTTGAAATCAAAGCCATATCACCTAACCTAATAGCGGCTTGATCTGAATGCGTACCGTCTCCGTTAACAAAAGGAACCGTAACTTTGCTTAATTGTCCGCTCTCTTGAATTTTAAATGATGCTGATAACCAAAAATCTTCCAGCATTTTTAACGAAGGTAGCGCATCTGTACTGATCACTCTTTCCACAAGAATCAACTGTTCGTCAGCATCTGTAATAAGTGAATTTTGGTAGTCTTGTTTTACTTCTTTAGCAGACTGCCTTACAACACCAAATAATTCACCTAAGCTACCTGTTTCAATTTGCAGCTGTTTTTCTTTTTCTGACAGCAGTCGTTCATTGACACTAAACTGCTCACTAAGTTGGGTATTTTCTTTTTCTAGTTCGGCTAACGCTTTTTCTAATTGCGCTTTCTTGTTCGCCAATTCTATTTTTTGCTCTTTTGTTAGCTGAACACGCGTAGCATTGTGTGCGCGTTCAGCTTGGTAAACCTTATTTGCACTATTGTCGATTTGGGAAAGGCTTTGTTCAGCGAATGAAGAGAAAGTAACAATGGCTGCAATAAGGCCTAATGTATTCAGAACATATTTCATACTACAGCCCCTTCTCTATAGAACTAATTGAAAGAGGTAATGTAACTACTGAAGGAGCCTGCTGTTTTGCAGCCATAGCAAAAGCTTTGTTTACTTCCAACCCTTTGTCTTTAGATAGCTCATTCCAAGTTTTGCTTTCTTGGCGCCATACCCAAAATTGCTTATGATCTAGACTTCTCGCAACAAGACTTACTCGACCGAAATACAATTGCTCAACTTGACGAGTGGTGCCTTCGAATTGAATTTCGGCAGGATAGGCCCCTAACTTGGTCCCATAATCTATTTCTATTTGGTAGGCTTCAAGAATTCTTCTGTACTTCTCTGCTTCAGCTATATCAGCTCGCCCCATCAAGAGTCTAATATCTTCCAATCGCTTCTGACGTGTTACTTTTCGCAAAGGAACATCCTGACTAATAATGGAATCTAACCCATCAATCATTCGATACATGAGAGGAACAATACCTTGGCGAGTATCTTCAATATCATTTAGCTGTTGTTCCAAGCTAACTAATTCTGAAGTTTGACTAGAGACCAATTTAGTCAAATGATCTCTATAAAGAGTTAGGTTATCTATTTGAGTTTCTAATTGCTCTATCTCGGATTGAAGAGTAAATGACGCCTCGACGTTAGCATCTACGTTCGATTGAGCTTTTTGAATAACCTTATTGGTTTTCTTTTCAATTGCTCTGGCTTTATCCAAGTCATCAGCATACAAAGTATTAGGTATTCCCATAGCTGCGACTATCACAACTAGAGTTTTTGCCCCTTTAGAAACTATCTCTTTCATTAGTAATTCTCAGGCGAATCCGTATCGCCAAGCACATGTGGTATGAATGAACAACGTTTTGAAACTTAAGATACTACCTAATAAGGTCGCCTAGTTTCAAAATCGATGTATAGCAATTAAGGCGAATATTAAATCAAAGATGGGAATAATTTTCATTAACTTTCTTATCTTTTACATTTGATAAGATTCTAAATGTAAATTATCGAGATTCTTAACATTTTTAGTTCAAGCCGATTACGACTTAACAGCATAATCGTCTAATGGGCAAGAAACCTTTAGTGTATGGGTTTAACTCGGTTGGTAATTCAGATAAATAAAGCAGTAGACAAAAAAACTCTGCTATCGACTCATGTTTATGTATATAGCAAAGAGAACGAAGTAGGTATGCGAGAAGGCTGATTGGATCGAACAGTACCTTAGCTAGCAGTTTCCAAAATTGAGAAATCAATAGGTACAAAAAAGCCTCGTCTTTCGACGAGGCTTTCAAATATGGCAGGGGTGGAGAGATTCGAACTCCCAACACGCGGATTTGGAATCCGCTGCTCTGCCAATTGGAGCTACACCCCTGTAATTCGTATTTTATGAGTCGACACTCGAATAAGTGGCGGAGTGGACGGGACTCGAACCCGCGACCCCCGGCGTGACAGGCCGGTATTCTAACCAACTGAACTACCACTCCGCAGTGGTATCTCTTACTAAATAAAGTCTTATGGTTAGATTGCTTTATTTAGTTTTGCCTTCAGATTTTTCAAAATCTGAAAACAAGGAAACGGCGATGTCCTACTCTCACATGGGGAAACCCCACACTACCATCGGCGCTATTGCGTTTCACTTCTGAGTTCGGCATGGAGTCAGGTGGGTCCACAACGCTATGGTCGCCAAGCAAATTCTTAATCTGGAAAGCTGTTTTTAAGTTCTGGTTCTTACACATTCAATCTGTTCTTATCTGAGTCCACGACCTACATGGATGTAGGAAGTGCAGGAAATTGTCTGGAACAATTTCTGCGCAAAACCCCTTGGGTGTTGTATGGTTAAGCCTCACGGGCAATTAGTACAGGTTAGCTCAACGCCTCACAACGCTTACACACCCTGCCTATCAACGTTCTGGTCTCGAACAACCCTTTAGGATACTTAAAGTATCAGGGAAGACTCATCTCAGGGCTCGCTTCCCGCTTAGATGCTTTCAGCGGTTATCGATTCCGAACTTAGCTACCGGGCAATGCCATTGGCATGACAACCCGAACACCAGAGGTTCGTCCACTCCGGTCCTCTCGTACTAGGAGCAGCCCCCTTCAATCTTCCAACGCCCACGGCAGATAGGGACCGAACTGTCTCACGACGTTCTAAACCCAGCTCGCGTACCACTTTAAATGGCGAACAGCCATACCCTTGGGACCGACTTCAGCCCCAGGATGTGATGAGCCGACATCGAGGTGCCAAACACCGCCGTCGATATGAACTCTTGGGCGGTATCAGCCTGTTATCCCCGGAGTACCTTTTATCCGTTGAGCGATGTACCTTCCATTCAGAACCACCGGATCACTATGACCTGCTTTCGCACCTGCTCGAATTGTCATTCTCGCAGTCAAGCGGGCTTATGCCATTGCACTAACCACACGATGTCCAACCGTGTTTAGCCCACCTTCGTGCTCCTCCGTTACTCTTTGGGAGGAGACCGCCCCAGTCAAACTACCCACCAGGCACTGTCCTCACCCCAGATAATGGGGTAAGTTAGAACATCAAAGCTACAAGGGTGGTATTTCAAGGACGGCTCCACCATATCTAGCGACATGGTTTCAAAGCCTCCCACCTATCCTACACATGTAGGTTCAATGTTCAGTGCCAAGCTGTAGTAAAGGTTCACGGGGTCTTTCCGTCTAGCCGCGGGTACACTGCATCTTCACAGCGATTTCAATTTCACTGAGTCTCGGGTGGAGACAGCGTGGCATCATTACGCCATTCGTGCAGGTCGGAACTTACCCGACAAGGAATTTCGCTACCTTAGGACCGTTATAGTTACGGCCGCCGTTTACCGGGGCTTCGATCAAGAGCTTCGTCCGAAGACTAACCCCATCAATTAACCTTCCGGCACCGGGCAGGCGTCACACCGTATACGTCATCTTACGATTTTGCACAGTGCTGTGTTTTTAATAAACAGTTGCAGCCACCTGGTATCTGCGACTCCTAATAGCTCCATCCGCGAGGGACTTCACCGTCAAGAGCGTACCTTCTCCCGAAGTTACGGTACCATTTTGCCTAGTTCCTTCACCCGAGTTCTCTCAAGCGCCTTGGTATTCTCTACCCGACCACCTGTGTCGGTTTGGGGTACGATTCCTTACAATCTGAAGCTTAGAGGCTTTTCCTGGAAGCATGGCATCAATGACTTCACTGCCGTAGCAGCTCGACGTCGTGTCTCAGCCTTAATGACGGTCCGGATTTACCTAAACCATCAGCCTACGCACTTGAACCTGGACAACCATCGCGGCCACTTAGCCTTCTCCGTCCCCCCATCGCAATTGTAAGAAGTACGGGAATATTAACCCGTTTCCCATCGACTACGCTTTTCAGCCTCGCCTTAGGGGTCGACTTACCCTGCCCCGATTAACGTTGGACAGGAACCCTTGGTCTTCCGGCGAGGGAGTTTTTCACTCCCTTTATCGTTACTCATGTCAGCATTCGCACTTCTGATACCTCCAGCAGCCCTTACAGACCACCTTCAACGGCTTACAGAACGCTCCCCTACCCCGCAATCAAAAGATTGCAGCCGCAGCTTCGGTTTACTACTTAGCCCCGTTACATCTTCCGCGCACCGACTCGACCAGTGAGCTATTACGCTTTCTTTAAATGATGGCTGCTTCTAAGCCAACATCCTGGCTGTCTGAGCCTTCCCACATCGTTTCCCACTTAGTAGTAATTTGGGACCTTAGCTGGCGGTCTGGGTTGTTTCCCTCTCCACGACGGACGTTAGCACCCGCCGTGTGTCTCCCGGATAGTACTTACTGGTATTCGGAGTTTGCAAAGGGTTGGTAAGTCGGGATGACCCCCTAGCCTTAACAGTGCTCTACCCCCAGTAGTATTCGTCCGAGGCGCTACCTAAATAGCTTTCGGGGAGAACCAGCTATCTCCAGGTTTGATTGGTAGCCTTTCACCCCTAGCCACAAGTCATCCGCTAATTTTTCAACATTAGTCGGTTCGGTCCTCCAGTTGATGTTACTCAACCTTCAACCTGCCCATGGCTAGATCACCTGGTTTCGGGTCTATATCCAGAGACTGAACGCCCAGTTAAGACTCGGTTTCCCTACGGCTCCCCTAAACGGTTAACCTTGCCACTGAATATAAGTCGCTGACCCATTATACAAAAGGTACGCAGTCACACCACAAAGGTGCTCCTACTGCTTGTACGTACACGGTTTCAGGTTCTATTTCACTCCCCTCACAGGGGTTCTTTTCGCCTTTCCCTCACGGTACTGGTTCACTATCGGTCAGTCAGTAGTATTTAGCCTTGGAGGATGGTCCCCCCATATTCAGACAGGATATCACGTGTCCCGCCTTACTCGATTTCACTCAATGTGCGTTGTCGGTTACGGGGCTATCACCCTGTATCGCGTCCCTTTCCAGAGACTTCACCTGACGCACAAAAAGCTTAAGGGCTAACCCAATTTCGCTCGCCGCTACTTTCGGGATCTCGGTTGATTTCTCTTCCTCGGGGTACTTAGATGTTTCAGTTCCCCCAGTTTGCCTCCTGCTGCTATGTATTCACAACAGGATACTTACTTATGTAAGTGGGTTTCCCCATTCGGAAATCGTAGACTCAAGTGGCTTTTACTGCCTAATCTACGCTTATCGCAAGTTAATACGTCCTTCGTCGCCTCTGACTGCCAAGGCATCCACCGTGTACGCTTAGTCACTTAACCATACAACCCCAAAAGGTTTCTGTATGGCAAACAACCAAGGTTTATCGTTGTCTCTTTATTATGAGCGAGACAACACTTCGATTTTGCCGGACTCAAATATGTTTTCACTTTCGTGAAAACCCAAGAACACTTGAATGTGTGTTGGTACCTAAATGAACAAGTCATCTAGGATTTGAGAACTTTTAATTTGAATAACAACGCTTATCCGAAGATAAGGGGATTGTTGTTATTCGTCAGCTTTCCAAATTGTTAAAGAGCGTGATTCGTTAAGAACCATTTCTAAATATTCTGTATTAAGAAAATACTTAAAGATGGTGGAGCTAAGCAGGATCGAACTGCTGACCTCCTGCGTGCAAGGCAGGCGCTCTCCCAGCTGAGCTATAGCCCCATCAATAATGTTGCTGGAATCTTGCTTTTGGCAAGATTGGTGGGTCTGAGTGGACTTGAACCACCGACCTCCCGCTTATCAGGCGAGCGCTCTAACCAGCTGAGCTACAGACCCAACATTACTCTTAACTGTTATAAACCGTATCAATCTGTGTGGGTACTCATCACGATAATCATCGTATAAGGAGGTGATCCAGCCCCAGGTTCCCCTAGGGCTACCTTGTTACGACTTCACCCCAGTCATGAACCACAAAGTGGTAAGCGTCCCCCCGAAGGTTAAACTACCTACTTCTTTTGCAGCCCACTCCCATGGTGTGACGGGCGGTGTGTATAGGAACGTATTCACCGTGGCATTCTGATCCACGATTACTAGCGATTCCGACTTCATGGAGTCGAGTTGCAGACTCCAATCCGGACTACGACGCACTTTTTGGGATTCGCTCACCATCGCTGGTTGGCCGCCCTCTGTATGCGCCATTGTAGCACGTGTGTAGCCCCTACTCGTAAGAGTATGATGACTTGACGTCGTCCCCACCTTCCTCCGGTTTATCACCGGCAGTCTCCCTGGAGTTCCCACCATTACGTGCTGGCAAACAAGGATAAGGGTTGCGCTCGTTGCGGGACTTAACCCAACATTTCACAACACGAGCTGACGACAGCCATGCAGCACCTGTCTCATAGTTCCCGAAGGCACCAAAGCATCTCTGCTAAGTTCTATGGATGTCAAGAGTAGGTAAGGTTCTTCGCGTTGCATCGAATTAAACCACATGCTCCACCGCTTGTGCGATACCCGTCAATTCATTTGAGTTTTAATCTTGCGACCGTACTCCCCAGGCGGTCTACTTAACGCGTTAGCTCCGAAAGCCACGGCTCAAGTACCACAACCTCCAAGTAGACATCGTTTACGGCGTGGACTACCAGGGTATCTAATCCTGTTTGCTCCCCACGCTTTCGCATCTGAGTGTCAGTATCTGTCCAGGGTACGCCTTCGCCACTGGTATTCCTTCAGATCTCTACGCATTTCACCGCTACACCTGAAATTCTACCCCCTCTACAGTACTCTAGCCTGCCAGTTTCAAATGCGGTTCCGAGGTTGAGCCCAGGCTTTCACATCTGACTTAACAAACCACCTGCATGCGCTTTACGCCCAGTAATTCCGATTAACGCTCGCACCCTCCGTATTACCGCGGCTGCTGGCACGGAGTTAGCCGGTGCTTCTTCTGCAGCTAACGTCAAGATAGGAAGCTATTAACTTCACACCCTTCCTCACTGCTGAAAGTACTTTACAACCCGAAGGCCTTCTTCATACACGCGGCATGGCTGCATCAGGCTTGCGCCCATTGTGCAATATTCCCCACTGCTGCCTCCCGTAGGAGTCTGGACCGTGTCTCAGTTCCAGTGTGGCTGATCATCCTCTCAGACCAGCTAGGGATCGTCGCCTTGGTGAGCCTTTACCTCACCAACTAGCTAATCCCACCTGGGCATATCCTGACGCGAGAGGCCCGAAGGTCCCCCTCTTTGGCCCGAAGGCGTTATGCGGTATTAGCCATCGTTTCCAATGGTTATCCCCCACATCAGGGCAATTTCCCAGGCATTACTCACCCGTCCGCCGCTCGACGCCGAATAGCAAGCTATTCTCGTTTCCGCTCGACTTGCATGTGTTAGGCCTGCCGCCAGCGTTCAATCTGAGCCATGATCAAACTCTTCAATTTAAGATTTTGTTCGGCTCAATGAATACTGACTTCAAACTACGTATGTAATTTAAAGCTATTATCGTTCCAACAGAACGATAATGAATTGACTGTGCCAATGATTGCTTTCTAAAGAAAGCTATCATCGATTGGTCACTCAGTTCATTGAAACCTAAATTGATACCGAAGTATCTATTTGGATTATCATCAACGAGTGCCCACACAGATTGATAGGTCTATATTGTTAAAGAGCGTTGCTTTTTCGAATGTTCTTCTCAAAGCGGACGGACATTTTAGCTACTTAAGTTGTTGTGTCAAACACTTTTTTCAACTCAGTTATTCCGTCTTGCTGTCACTCTTAATATCTCGATTAATCCGTGACAACGAGGCGGCATTATAGGGACTTCGTTTCAACGCGCAAGTACAAAATCAAAAAAAAATGATGTTAACCGTTTGATTGCTCAGAATCACACCATAGTGGGCTATATGTAAGCAAAAAGAGGGGAAAACCCCTCTTTTATTAACTCACCAATTTTATCTTAAGCTTGATGAGCAATGATTCTATCTTTGTTTACAAGTAACTGTACCTTCTTATCGGGATTCACTTTCCCTGCAAGAATGGCTTTTGCTAATGGGTTTTCGACACTTTGCTGAATCGCGCGCTTAAGTGGCCTTGCACCAAAGACTGGATCAAAACCTACCTCAGAAATCAGATCTAGCGCTTTATCTGATACTTCCAACTCATAACCTTTTTCAGCCATACGGTTTCCAAGCCTTAATAACTGTATAGATGCGATAGACTTTATGTGTGCTTTCCCTAAAGGATGGAACACGACACTTTCATCCACTCTATTTAAAAACTCAGGACGGAAGTGTTTGCCTACAACCTCCATCACTTCATTTTTGATTCCTTCATAATCTAGAGTGGCAAAGTTTTCCTGAATACGAGATGAGCCAAGATTAGACGTCATGATCACTACGGTATTACGAAAATCAACCGTTCGACCCTGCCCATCTGTTAACCGCCCATCGTCTAAAACTTGCAAGAGGATGTTGAAAACATCAGGGTGCGCTTTTTCCACCTCATCAAGCAGAATGACCGAGTAAGGTTTACGACGCACAGCTTCTGTTAAATAGCCACCCTCTTCATACCCAACGTAACCAGGAGGTGCTCCGACTAAACGTGCAAGAGAGTGCTTCTCCATAAACTCGGACATATCGATGCGTACCATGGCATCTTCACTATCGAACATAAAGCTCGCCAATGTTTTACAAAGTTCAGTTTTGCCGACTCCTGTTGGTCCTAGGAATAGGAAAGAACCGATCGGTTTATTGGGATCAGAAAGCCCTGCTCGGCTTCTTCTTATGGCATTCGATACAACCTCAACCGCTTCTTGCTGACCAATAACGCGCTTATGCAGTACCTCTTCCATGCGGAGCAGCTTTTCTTTTTCTGCTTCAAGCATTTTGGAAACGGGTATACCCGTTTGTTTCGAAAGCACCTCTGCTATTTCAGCATCCGACACTTTGTTTTTAAGCAAAGTCATCTCTTGCATTTCAGCTTGAGTCGCGAGATCTAACTGCTTTTCTAATTCAGGAATTCGCCCATATTGCAGTTCAGACATCCGATTTAAATCGCCAGCCCTTCTTGCAAAATCCATATCCATCCGAGCTTGTTCGAGTTCGCTTTTAATATGCTGTGTGCCAGAAAGTGCTGCTTTTTCTGCTTTCCAAATTTCTTCTAGTTCCGCGTAATCACGCTCTTTTACTTCCAATTCACTGTTGAGTGCTTTTAGGCGTTTAGAACTCGCATCATCATGTTCATTCACTAGAGCTTGTTGCTCGATTTTTAGCTGGATGATCTTGCGTTCAAGTTTATCTAGAGATTCCGGCTTCGAGTCTATTTGCATTCTGATGCTTGAAGCTGCTTCATCGATCAAGTCAATAGCTTTATCAGGCAATTGGCGGTCTGATACGTATCGGTGTGATAAACCCGCTGCAGCAACAATTGCTGGATCTGTAATTTCGACGTGATGGTGTAATTCATAGCGCTCTTTAAGACCACGTAATATCGCCACAGTATCTTCAACCGACGGTTCATCTACCAATACTTTTTGAAAGCGACGTTCTAAGGCGGGATCTTTTTCGATGTATTGGCGGTATTCATCTAGAGTTGTCGCGCCGACGCAATGAAGCTCTCCTCTCGCCAATGCCGGTTTTAGCATATTGCCGGCATCCATAGAGCCTTCACCTTTACCCGCTCCAACCATCGTATGAAGTTCATCTATAAATAGAATGACATTACCTTCTTCTTTCGATAATTCATTCAAAACGGATTTCAAACGCTCTTCAAATTCCCCTCGATATTTTGCACCCGCGACCAATGACCCCATATCCAAGGATAAAACTCGACGACCTCTAAGCCCCTCTGGTACTTCATTGTTGATAATGCGTTGAGCCAAACCTTCGACAATGGCTGTTTTACCTACGCCAGGCTCACCAATAATGACAGGGTTATTTTTTGTGCGGCGCTGCAGTACTTGAATGGTACGACGGATTTCATCATCACGACCAATCACAGGGTCTAACTTGCCCTGCTCTGCTCGCTCGGTTAAATCTATGGTAAATTTTTCGAGCGCTTGGCGTTTGTCTTCAGCATTAGGATCGTCCACTTTCTGCCCGCCACGTACTTTTTCGATGGCTTCTGAAATCTTAGCTTCTGTTAATCCCAACTCTTTAAGTAATATGCCAAGTGGACCTTTATCTTCAATGGCAGCCAATAAGAAGATTTCAGATGAGATATAAGCATCTTGGCGCTTCTGAGCAACCTTGTCACACATGTTGAATAGTGTGCCCATGGCAGAAGACAATTGAACATCGCCACCAATACCACTGACTTTTGGCAAACGATCCATCATCTCGCTTAATTTTGAACGCAACTGTACAACGTCGACATTCAGCATAGTCAGCAAAGGTCTTATGGCACTGCCATCTTGATTTAGAAGCGAAACTAATAGATGAACTGGCTCTATATATTGATGATCGCGCCCTAGCGCTAAGGATTGTGCGTCAGAAATAGCAACCTGAAATTTGCTGGTGAATCGATCAAGACGCATAACAACCTCCAACCTTTTTAATGTTCTTTAACTAGGTTAGGAGATAGGTACGCCATACTACAATTTCAAGGGGAGGAACTAAGTATATATTCCTACTGAACCCAAAGAATTCACTAAAAAGAACAGATATAGATGAGCCTATTCACGATATATACCCAAGTAACCTCAAGATGCTAGGTTCAGCGAGAGTTAACTGGCTTTCAGGCAAGGCATCGATTTGAAGATATAGTTATTCTAAATCAAGAATCGGTAACGAAGTATGAAAGCCAGTTAAACTCGCCCTTGGGAGCCCATATTCTGTTCCATTTCATCGTCAAAGAACTTGGAAAGGACTCGTCATTCCACTGCGTCCTTCTCCTTGAACTGGAACAGACTATGAGGCTCTGAATCCTGCATTTTGAGGTCATTTGGGTATACATAGTTTTGTATAGGAGGAGAACTATTCCAACCAAATAAAACTGGATTGACGACCAGTAACGCCATCACGTCGATAAGAATAAAATAAGTGAGGGTCACTGAATGTACACTGCCCACTATCGTAAACCAGTGATACCCCTTCTGAATTGAGGCGCTGAGTGGCAAGCATACTCATGTTTGCAAACCATTTCCCTGAATTTTGACCTTGTTCGAAAGCGCAGATAGCTCGATCGTTTACAGAAGTAAACGCTTCAACAACATCCTCCCCAACTTCAAACGCAGCCTGACCTATAGCAGGCCCTAACCAAGCCATTACGTCTCCAGAAAAATTTTGTAGTGCTTTTTCTAAGATCCCACCAGCCAAACCACGCCATCCAGCGTGAACTGCCGCGATCTGTGTACCCTTCGTGTCCGTTAGTAATACAGGCAAACAATCTGCTGTCATGGCGGAACAAACAATATTAGGCTGAGTGGTAAATGTTCCATCCGCACTAATGATTTCCTCCGAAGCGGAAACCATTGACACGACATGGGTAGAATGAATTTGATTTAACCAAATTGGAGCTGAAGGCATACCGGATGCCGTCATTAAGCGAGAACGATTTTCAGCAACAAGGTCGCTTTCATCACCCACGTGTGTCCCAAGATTCAAACCAGCGTAAGAACCTTGAGATACACCTCCCAAGCGCGTGGAGCTAATCGCTTTCACATTTTTGGGTGCATCCCAATTCGGATAAATCCACTTCATATCAATAATCGTCTAGCGGGTTTTCTTTTGCATCCAAGCGCAGAGCTTCTGCCATTTTAACCATGTCATCTGGAACAGGAGCATGAAACTCCAATTCTTCTTTGGTTGTAGGGTGAGCAAATCGAAGCATCACAGCGTGAAGGGCTTGTCGATCAAATCCACGGATCATATCCGTCAGCTCATCTGATGCACCTTTTGGAATTCTAGCCCGACCACCGTACGCAATATCTCCTAGCAAAGGATGTTGTAAGTAGGACATATGAACACGAATCTGGTGTGTACGGCCCGTTTCCAAACGGAGCCGGATACGAGTGTGTTCACGGAAATGCTCTGCCACACGGTAATGTGTAACCGCAGGTTTTCCTAGTTCACTCACGGCCATCAATGTTCTCTTAGTAGAGTGACGACCAATGCCTTTTTCAATCATACCACCCGCCGTCATTCGACCAATTGCAATGGCTTCATATTCACGAGTAATATTTCTTTTCTGCAAAGCACGGACCAAACGCGTTTGAGCGGGTACCGTTTTCGCAACGACCATTAGACCTGTTGTATCTTTATCTAGACGATGAACAATGCCTGCACGCGGTACTTCTGCGATATCAGGATAATGATGCAGAAGCGCATTCAAAACCGTTCCGTCAGGTGTACCTGCACCAGGGTGAACAACAAAATCTCTAGGCTTATTGATAACGATGATGTCATCGTCCTCATAGATAATGTCTAGGGGAATATCTTGAGCTTCCCAACGCTCCTCATCTTCCAGTTCTGCTTGAAGGACAATTTCTTCGCCCCCCATGACTTTTACGCGAGGCTTCGTTATAACCTCACCATTGACTTGGATTTTGCCTCCCAAAAGCCACTCTTTTAAGCGTGAGCGAGAAAAATCGGTGAATAAT
Organism: Vibrio penaeicida; assembly: GCF_019977755.1. Taxonomy (NCBI): domain Bacteria; kingdom Pseudomonadati; phylum Pseudomonadota; class Gammaproteobacteria; order Vibrionales; family Vibrionaceae; genus Vibrio; species Vibrio penaeicida. Next base: position 3,336,173 of record NZ_AP025144.1, read on the forward strand.
TCGGCGACAGCCTGATCTAGGCGTTGACCCAATTGGCTGTCTTTTACTGTACTTGTTAATTCAATCTGCTGAGCCATATCGAACTTTTTTAAAAACCGTGAGACTAATACCCACTAGTATGGATAAAATAATAGAATTGCGTCATTGTATCCGTTAACCGAACGAAAGTAACGGACACCAAGAAATATTTAATGTAAGGAACAAAGTGCGGACATGAAAAAGCATACATTATCAGGCTTATTGGCTTTGGGGCTTCTGGTTGGATGCTCTAACAGAGACGTTGTGCCTGATTTGCCACCAGCAAATTTGTATTCTGATGCGAAGTTATCGCTCCAAGTAGGTCATTGGCGTACCGCAATTGATAAATTAGAGGCGTTAGATTCACGCTATCCTTTTGGTCCCTATTCTGAACAAGTACAACTGGATCTGATCTACGCGTACTATAAGAATAATGATTTGGCACTTGGCTTAGCCACGATATCTCGATTCACTCGACTCAACCCGACGCATGAAAAGTCTGACTGGGTCCTCTATATGCGCGGTTTGACGCACATGGCTCAAGATAGAAACAACATGCACGATTTATTTAATGTTGATCGTTCAGATAGAGACCCAGAGCCAGTGAAATCAGCATTCAATGATTTCAAACGTCTACTTCAACGATACCCAGGTAGCCCTTACGCTGAAGATGCGCAGCAACGCATGTTCTCCCTTAAGAATCGCTTGGCAGAGTATGATTTAGCAACCGCCGATTTTTATCTAAGACGCGAAGCTTGGATTGCCGCCATTAATCGATGTCAGGAACTCCAAAAGACTTTTCCAGACACAGAAGCAGCACGTAAATCTCTCGCCATCCAGCTAGAGGCATACAAAATGCTTGGTTTGGAAGATGCGATAGAACGAACTGAGAAATTGATCAGTCTTAACCCTGTTTAGGTTTTCCTAAATGCAGACAGAAAAGCAGCTTCGGCTGCTTTTTTATTTTCAAATAAATCAATTGGAGGAAACGGGATATATTGATGTGATTAGCATCACAAATACTTAGCGAGCAAACTTTAGACGGTCGTCTTTGTTGAGTCGTATTTGCCCCCTAAAAATAGAGTATTTCTAGCGTGCTTACCCTTACCAATTTAAACATTTTTCCCCGTTCAACAAGTCTTTTTTTCAGAATTCCATCTAGGTTTTGTCTGAGATCACATTCGTATCCAAATCGAATTACTCCATTAAAAATATTGATTTAGATCACATTCTTTTCAAGCCGGATAAGTAATCTGGAGTTAACCCAATGAGGGACGAAACAGAGGAAAAACAATATGAAAGTAAACATCACTGGTAAAAACATCGACATCACCTCTGCCATCCGCAATCACATTGAAGGTAAATTCAAAAAGCTAGAAAAGTGGCAAGTTGAGTTTATTGGTTGCCAAGCAACCATCAGTGAAGAGCCGAACAAACAAATGAAGATTGAAGCGATCATCTCAGTACCAAAAGGACAACTCATCGCTTCAGCTACAAATGAAGACTTATACATTGCAGTCAATGAAGCCGAACAAAAACTAGAACGTCAGCTGAACAAACTGCGTCATAAGCCAGAAGCTCGTAGAGCTAGCCATTCCAACAAACCTGAGTTGGAAGAAACCGAATAACACTATCTTTATTTTAGTCTTACTTAATGGCGCCAAACGGCGCCATTTTTTTACTTGACGATATATAGCTGCATTGCTTATTGTGTATAAACACCCACCAAACAACAGTAAATATGCAAACAATCACCCTGTTCTTTTTTGACTTCTTTTTTATCTCCTGAATTGGGGGGCAGAAGTCGTTTACTAAAAGAAAAGTCAAAAACGAACAGAAAGCCTCCCAAAATTGGGGGGCTTTTTTTATAAGGATAATAACAAAATGACAGACAGACTGGACGGTATAAGATCGCGCCTTAACGAGCTGGATGATCAGCTTCTAAAATTGCTATCGGAAAGGCGTGAACTCAGTATCGAAGTAGCAAAAAGCAAAGTTGAAACATCAAAGCCTGTACGCGACGCCAAACGCGAGCAACAACTACTCGTAAAGCTGATTAATAATGGTAAAGATAAGTATCAATTAGATGCCCCATACATCACTAAGATTTTTCATACCATTATTGAAGACTCAGTATTGCTGCAACAGGCATACTTACAAAACCTAGTAAATCCAGGTGAGAGCAGGAAACCATTAGCTCGCGTAGCGTTTCTTGGTGCAAGAGGCTCATATTCGCATTTAGCAAGCCACCAGTATTTTAGCCGTAAAAATACTGAACTCATTGAGCTGAATTGCGAACATTTCAAAGAAATCGCTTCTACCGTTGAGTCTGGTCATGCTGACTACGGTGTTCTCCCAATTGAAAACACAAGCTCAGGTTCAATAAACGAAGTCTACGATCTCCTGCAGCATACTACGCTGTATATCGTCGGTGAACTGACTCTTCCAATTGAGCATTGCCTTGTCGCTACTTCTGACGTTCGAATCGAAGATATAAAAACGCTTTACTCACATCCACAACCTCATCAGCAATGCAGTGAGTTTCTCTCTCACTTAAATGGTGTCACCTTGGAGTCTTGTGTCAGCACTGCGGATGCAATGCAGAAAGTGAAAGATTTAGACAGAAAAGATGTCGCGGCTATTGGTAATGCTTCTAGTGGGAAACTGTATGGCTTGCAGTCCATTCAAGGCAATATTGCCAATCAAACCGAAAACCACACGCGTTTTATTGTGGTTGCGCGCAAACCGGTTGAAGTGTCTACCCAGATCCCTGCAAAGACAACGTTGATCATGTCGACATCGCAGCAAGCAGGTTCGCTTGTCGAGACTCTCTTAGTCTTGCAGCGATATGGCATCAATATGACCAAATTGGAGTCGCGCCCTATAATGGGTAACCCTTGGGAAGAAATGTTCTATATCGATCTAGAAGCGCATCTCGACTCGGAAGAAATGAATAATGCTATTTCAGAAGTTATAAAGCTGACCACTCATTTAAAAGTGCTTGGCTGCTACCCGATCGAAAATGTAGAAGCAACACAAGTCTCCTTGGGTTAACAGGTAATCTCTCTCAGGTTATACGTGGCTCACTCCCACACAAAGGGTGAGCTTACTCCCATTTTCCACCCTATTCAGCGCAGAAGAGCGCTCAATTCTTAAAGTTAAGTCATTTCTCACACTACAACGATCCTATTTTAAGGTAACTTTCACCTATTCGCGTTGCGTGAAAACCCAATCTCCAGATCCTTGTTTTCCCTCAGTTTGGGTAAGTCGTATTCATTGATGGAACGTATGTATATAGAATGAAGCTCAGCAAACGAACCCTACTTCTCATAATCCCAGTCGTTGTACTCAGTGCCGCTATTTCAAGTTACATCATTTACTTAGGGCAACATAACGCTCTAATCAAATTAGAAAAAAGCTCGATACAACTCAATATGGAAAAGCTCGCCAGCCATTACGGACAAGCCGCGAACTTCCTTAATAGTTACACTTATACCTTAAGCCACAGTAACGTACTCGAACGCTTTTTCAATGACACCAATAACCCTTATCGAGAATTTGAACTCAGCCGCAGCCTCCACCAAACATTAACCGATCTCACCGTCCACAATCGTGACTTTGCTGCTCTGGGGTTACTCGATAAGCAATTCAATACGCTCTTTTATGTAGAAAATCAGGTTGATCCCTATTCTTGGCTAGATAAGAAAATCACACTATTTGTGAAAGAAGGCGTCACTGCAGGTCGCTGGTCACAAACAGAATACTTATTTAATAAGGAAGCTGGCGGCGTATTAGTAAAGTATGATGTATACAATAAGGTGACATTCTCGTCGCCACAGCAAAGCATTCTTCCGGAAGATTACTTCATTGTTGTCGCGATGATTGAAACAACGGAATACGACAACTTAAGGCACATTTTGGAGCGAGAGCACTTAACTGTTCTCACGTACGCATTAGAGCCACCAACGCAAACTCGCGAGTTGACTCATAGTGTACAGCTCTCTCCTACCCGCTGGGCAACGCTAGACCCTTCTAGCTTCGTGGTTGAAAACAAACTCAGTGAAATTTTATTTAAGTTACTAATTTCTTTTGGATTATCGTCATTGATAACCGTATCTTTGCTTATTTTGCTTTTCTATCGATACGTTATATTCCCAATCACCCGACTAGCGAAGCAATTACGAGAGGTCGAAAGCCACAAACGGACGAATATTCAACGCCTAGACAGCGACGATGAAATCGGTCACCTCTCGCATAAATTTTACGAAATGTACCAGAGCTTGGCGGACAACTACCAAAAAACAAAGCAACTGGCTGAGATGGATCAATTAACCAAATTGGCCAACCGTCGCTATTTTCAATCTCATGTGGCGAAAGCACTCACTCTAGCCCATACAACAGACCAGAAAGAACAGCACTGTATCCTTTACATCGATCTCGATAACTTTAAGTTTGTAAACGATAAGTATGGACATAAGATTGGAGATGCTCTTTTAGTCCAGTTTGCAAAAAACCTTACCCAGATAGAAGAGCGCTTGTCGTTGAAACACAGCGTGAAAGTCATGTCTTCGCGACTATCTGGAGATGAGTTTGCTGTGTATCTTTGTGGGGCTGATTTGGACGTCACTTTAATTCATCATTTCTGCCAAAATATTCTTCAGCCCTTACAGGCAGGTTTTGTCTCCCCAGTTGGTACACTCCCCATTACAGTCAGTATTGGTGTTGCGACCTACCCTACAGACGGTGACAATATAGAACATTTACTCTCAAACGCTGATACAGCAATGTATCAGGCTAAGCGAGCAGGAAAAAACCAATATACGTTTTACTCAAAAGCACTGGATAAAGAAGTCCAGCGTATTAGCAGCATAGAGCGAGCATTACGTCGTGCCGATTATCAAGATGAGTTTTCTTTGGTGTACATGCCCTATATGAATGCTGAAGGGACAGACGTAGTTGGAGTCGAAGCACTACTAAGGTGGCATTCCAGTGCGCTTGGTGAAGTCTCCCCATCTGAATTTATACCCTTGGCAGAACAGACTGGCTTGTTTGAAGTAATCGATAGATGGGTAATTGAAAAAGCATTTTCTGGCTATCATCAAATGCAGAGTTTGTTTGAAAACCAAGTTCAACTGTCTATTAACCTTTCTTCGGCTGAGCTCGACTCCTGTCAGCTAGCTACATTTATAGAACAAAAAGCGCAACAATATCGCGTCCCTTATGAACAAGTCGATTTTGAAATTACAGAAACATTTGCAGCAGGAAGTCAGGGGTATCCTTTGCTGCACGAACTGTCTTCACAAGGTTTTCAATTAGCCATAGACGATTTTGGTTCGGGATACACGTCGTTCACTCAATTGGTTCAGTACCCGGTTCAAAAAATAAAGTTTGATCGTGAGTTTTTACTCGCCATGCTGAAGTCTAATAAGCAACACATCATTAAACCACTGATAGAACTGTGCCATTCGCAAGACATTTCAGTAACAGCCGAAGGCGTTGAAAATCGTGATATGCACCAATGGTTGCACTCAAGCGGTTGCGATTACATGCAGGGCTTTTACTTTGGGCAGCCGATGTCCATTGAGCGACTTAAAGACTGGACAGCGGCGCTAAACTCTCGATAGTTACTATTTTGGTAAAGGACTGAATTACACGAACGCCAACTTAGAATTAGCGCGAAAATCACGCACAAGCCCCCCAAGCTGCCTCAAATGTAGGATTCAAAGCGTCACATTTGATTTCCGCTCGATTCAGTGTATTTAAGATGCACTAGCGCAGCGAAACACCCAGCCCTTTTCAAGCTCTATAACTCTATGTCGATAAAATGAAGTAGAATACAAGCGCCCGAGATCAGAGCTTGGGTACCTATTTAAAGGAATGCAGCCCAATGAAAAAAGTAATAATCGCGTCATTAAACCCTGCCAAAATTAATGCGGTTAAGAGTGCTTTCAAAGAAGCGCTTCCAAATGAAGGTTTTGAATATGAAGGCATCTCAGTTCCAAGTGAAGTAGCAGACCAGCCCATGTCCAATAGCGAAACGAAATCTGGCGCTATCAACCGTGTAAAAAATGCGCGTGCTGAAAAGCCACAGGCTGAATTTTATGTCGGCTTAGAAGCAGGTAACGAAGGCAATGACACATTCGCGTGGATGATCATAGAATCGGGAAACAAAAGAGGCGAGTCTCGCTCATCAAGCTTGCCTCTCCCCCCTACGGTTGTGAGGCAGTTACATCAAGGTATCGAATTAGGTGACGTTATGGATAAAACATTCGGTACGGACAACATCAAACAAAAAGGTGGCGCTATCGCCCTGCTTACGGGAAATACACTCACCAGGAGCTCGGTATATCACCAAGCATTAATTCTGGCTCTTATCCCGTTTATCAACCCAGACCTGTTTCCCGACAACCTATAAAAAAGCAGCAATCTAGGTTGCTGCTTTTTCACATTCTAGAGTCCCCCTTACTCGCGGGTATTCTTGAGTAACTGTTCTAGCACGGCTTTATCGTTATCTGACTTGTTTTTTAGCTCATTAGAACCGCGCGTAATTGTCGCTATCCCTACGCCCAACATCTGGCTGATTTGGCGCTGGGATAAGTTACCTTTGAGCAATTCATTAAAAATGTTCACTCGGGCTTGAATCGCATCTCTTTCATCCGGCGTCATTAACATGGTTAAAAGCATGCCATGCTTATCATGTTCGGCAGCTTCGGCGACCAAGTCCATAACATCTTGCCACTTTTGAAACTCTGGCTTTGGTGACATAAGACTCTCTCTGTTACTCAATCCCAGATATTGTATACCCTACATCGCTTATACCCAAGTACCCTCAAAGATGAAGTACTGAGGGCATAACTCTAATATAAGCGATTTAATTATCGGACAAATTAGTATTTCTCTTCCTGCTCATTTTTCGTCAAAAAATCCCCTTTCGTTCCACTCAAGAAACGGTAATAAGATTCAAACATCAAAATATTTTGTACATAACCGCGAGTTTCTCTAAATGGAATAGCTTCGATAAACGCGAACACATCCAACTTTTGATCGCTGTTCTTACGCCACCTTTTCACTCTATGAGGACCAGCATTGTATGCCGCTAGTGCGTAAATGCGGTTTCCATCGTATTGATCGAGAAGGTAGCTAAGATACTGACTACCAATTTCAATGTTCTTTTTCACATCATGGAGTTCACTTGGCACTTTATAAGGGATACCGAATTTTCGAGCTGTATATTTTGCAGTTGCTGGCATAATTTGCATGATACCGCGCGCGCCGACAGGAGAACGAGCTTGAACATCCAGGGCACTTTCCTGACGAGCAAGAGACATTAACGTTATTGGCTCGATATTGTATTTGTCCCCATAAAATTCGAACCACCATCGGTGAGCAATTGGGAAACGCAAATGTATTTCGTCCCATGCTTTAGCGGCAATAGATGCTTTCACTGTTAAATGTGACCATTTCTGCATCGCAGCATAATGTGCAAGTGCTTGCTTTTCTTCCTTAGAGCTTCGTTGTAACAGCCATTGCCATTCGCTTTTGGCCGCTGAAATTTTATCGAGCACAATCAATTCATGGACACGATCCAGCGTCTTTTGATACTTCTTAGTTAAGTTGGCATCCGGTTCGCTTTTACTTACTTCGTAATTGATAGGTGTGCCTAACGTTTGAGCCGCTACAACACTATAAAAATGGCGTTGACCTAATATCGACTCTAATCGTTGTTCACCAGCTTGATTTCGTCCCTGCGCCAATTCTGCTCTTGCTAACCAATACTGCCAGCGAAGATCTTCTTTCTTTGTTGATGGGAGCTTTTCAATCCACTTTTCAACGCCTTTCCAATCGGCGTGTTGGAGCGCTAAGCGAATCCTTCTTTCCAACAAGTCACTGTTTTTCGTTGTTGAGATAGCTTTGTCACGCCACGCAATCAACTCGCTAGAATCGGTATTGATGAGGCGAAACGCCGTATAATCTGACAGTTGCTGTCTTTGATCTGACGTTAGTTTCTGACCAGATACGACAAGATCTAACTGCTTAACCGCCTCTTCTGTATCCGTCCGAACAAGCTTTCTATAGCCATGCCAAGACAACTTGCGATTCCTTGGTGTAACGTAGGATCTTTTGGCGAACTTCCCAATACCATCAGGACTTTGATAAAGCTTGGCAATTTTCTCAGCTTCAGCCTGCGCTTTCTTATCATCCGGAAGTTTTTTCAGGTATGTGACCATTCGACCCTGCCTAGCTTCATAGGCAAGCACCATACGATCGAGGATTTTGTCGTCAGTTCTGTTACCCGCTTTTTCCCAAGCATCAAATAAATCATCACACGCTGAGACAACACTCTTTCCACTCAGCCATAATTTTTCAGCCCCAGCGAATGCTGCCGCTTTATCGCCGTGCTTTAACTGAGAATAATAGTAGTAGCATCGATATGTTTCACCACGAGGCTCGGTAAGTTGATAACGGTAAATGGTTTTCCAATCGTTTTCCTTAGCCAAACCATCCAAATACGCCGCGCGGATTCTTTTTGAAAATGGAAGAGTGTAGAACTGCTTTTGAAAATAGCTGACTTCATCAATACTGCGTTCACCAATATTGACAAGAAACGCTCGATAATCGGTATACGGAGTTAACACATAGTCGGCAATATCCGAGCGCATGGCATGATAGTCATCCACTTTTCTTGCATCGAGTAAGTTCTGAGCTAGTTCGTATTTCAGCCTTTGTTGTACGAGTGCACTTCCTTCTTCTGCTACGGTCGAGAACGTAGATAGTAAACCGAAAGTTGCCATACAAATCCGCTGGGAAATGTTTCGCATGAATACCTGTCCTTTTGAAAGCTTTGCCTTTATGAATGCTTATCCATGGCAATTTTAATTCAGCTATATACTCAAGCTGCCTCAAGGTGTTAGGTTCAGCGAGAATTGCTTGGTTTTCAGGCAAGGCACCGATTAGAAGATCTAGTGGTTCTAAATCAAGAATCGGTAACGCAGTATGAAAGCCAAGCAAACTCGCCCTTGGGAGCTTGAGTATAAGAGCACAATTTTATGAACAACGTTTTATAGTGATACTTTAAATTCAGGCTAGAGACAACCTGACTGCCAAGAATAATTCTAGATTCGATTTCGCCCTTAAGGTAACTCATCCAATTGATTATCGCGGGAGCATGGATAAACAAGGACATAAAGCTAGACTCTTATCTAATCAAGCAGTTCCAGAAAAGTCTCATCTATTCTGTAAAATTTCTTTTCCCATCCCAGTTAGTAGACGGTTTGTTATCGAAAACCGCAATCTAACGCTCAATTCTACGTATCCTTTTCTATCGCGCCTGCCATGAAAAAACAGAAGTATCTTGATTGCACTGAGTAAAATGCAAAAAATGGCTCTTTCCCAACTCTAAACGCGCTGAACCTAGCATCTTTGAGTGACTTGGGTATAAAATACAGCCCTAATTTTTCGAATAACAGGAAAGGTCGGTAATGGCTGAATACGTATACACCATGTCGCGGGTGAGCAAAACGGTGCCACCTAAACGTCAAATTCTTAAAGACATTTCGCTTAGCTTTTTTCCAGGCGCTAAAATCGGTGTCTTAGGTTTAAATGGTTCTGGTAAATCGACCTTATTACGTATCATGGCTGGCATTGATACTGATATTGATGGTGAAGCCCGTGCACAGCAAGGTCTTAATGTCGGTTATCTTCCTCAAGAACCAGTACTTGATGAGTCAAAAACTGTTCGAGAAATTGTTGAAGAAGCTGTTTCTGACGTCGCTGACGCACTTAAACGCATTGACGCTGTATACGCGGCGTATGCAGAACCAGATGCAGATTTCGATGCACTGGCTAAAGAGCAAGGTGAACTCGAAGCACTTATCCAAGCAAAAGATGGGCACAACCTAGAAACAGCATTAGAGCGTGCGGCTGACGCACTTCGTCTTCCAGAATGGGATGCAAAAATTGAGCACCTATCGGGTGGTGAACGCCGCCGTGTGGCGATCTGTCGCCTACTTCTAGAAAAGCCAGACATGCTCCTTCTTGATGAGCCAACCAACCACTTGGATGCAGAATCCGTTGCATGGCTTGAGCATTTCCTAGTGGATTATAACGGTACCGTTGTAGCTATCACGCACGACCGTTACTTCCTAGACAACGCAGCTGGCTGGATCCTAGAACTTGACCGTGGTGAAGGTATTCCATGGCAGGGTAACTACACTTCTTGGCTTGAGCAAAAAGATGAGCGTCTGAAGCAAGAGAAGGCTGGCGAAAGCGCACGTCAAAAAACAATTGAGAAAGAGCTAGAGTGGGTTCGCCAAAACCCGAAAGGTCGTCAAGCCAAGTCTAAAGCGCGTATGGCTCGCTTTGAAGAACTGACGACAGGTCAATACCAGAAACGTAACGAAACCAATGAATTGTTCATCCCACCAGGTGAGCGCTTGGGCGACAAAGTCCTTGAAGTTAAGAACCTAACTAAATCGTTCGGTGATCGCGTTCTTATCGATGATCTTTCTTTCAGTATGCCTAAAGGGGCTATTGTCGGTATCGTCGGTGCTAACGGCGCAGGTAAATCAACACTATTTAAAATGTTGAGTGGCGCAGAGCAGCCTGATTCAGGAACCGTTGAACTTGGTGAAACAGTGAAATTAGCTTCTGTTGATCAGTTCCGTGACAGCATGGACGACAAGAAAACGGTATTCCAAGAGATCTCTGAAGGCGCTGATATTATTAAGATCAACAACTTCGAAATCCCTGCTCGTGCATACTGTTCTCGCTTCAACTTTAAAGGCAACGACCAACAAAAGATCATTGGTGAGCTTTCTGGTGGTGAACGCAACCGTGTTCACTTAGCAAAACTTCTGAAAGCGGGCGGCAACGTATTGCTACTCGATGAGCCAACCAACGACCTTGATGTTGAAACACTACGTGCACTTGAGGAGGCTCTATTGGAATTCCCGGGCTGTGCAATGGTTATCTCGCACGACCGTTGGTTCCTAGATAGAATTGCCACCCATATTCTAGATTACCGTGACGAAGGTCAGGTGAATTTCTATGAAGGCAACTATACTGAGTACACAGAGTGGTTGAAACAGACGATCGGGGCACAGGCAGCTGAACCTCATCGAATCAAATATAAGCGCATTGCGAAGTAACATTATTTGTATTGTGTAAAAAAGACCGCCTATGCGGTCTTTTTTCTTATATATTCGAGTTAATTCATCGAACGTTGAAACGAGGCGCTTAAGCGTCACAAAAAAGCCGACTCTTTACCCATTAGCCTTGTACAACAGTTACCATAAGGCAAAATTTAAGCATGAACCGAAAGAGAGCACACTATGATTGAACGCCGTCGATTTTCTCGCGTAATCTACCAAGCCCCCGCAAAATTGGTGCAAGGCGACTTAACTGTAAACAGTGACATTCGAGATCTTTCTCTGCATGGTCTTTTGCTTTCTGGCTCACCTGATAATCATGATTTCGATACAAGTAACATGCTGTATGTCGACATCGAGTTACCTGATAGTGACATTGTGATATCATTGGAAGCTGAAATAGTGGAGCTAAACGATAATTTTATGCGTCTTAGCATTCATCATATTGATATCGACAGCATCAGCCACTTGAAGCGACTGGTCGAGCTGAATGTTGGCGATGAAGCCCTTTTGCACAGAGAAATTGAGCAGCTATCTGATTTAGGTGCTTAAAAAAGCAATAAATGTCACGACAAATACAAATATCAATCCCGACTTCGTCTGGGGTTCAGCACTTTTTTGTGGGAAGAAAAGCAACTGCATTGGTTGTTCTTTCTCTTTTTGCCCTCCCTAGCTTACTTGGCACCTCTGTTTATCAGTATTTCTCTGCCCAATCCAGTGCAGAGAATACACTGGCAAGATCAGAGCAAAACTTCAGTCATGCCCAATCTCAAATCGACTATCTCGACCAAAAGAGCGATCAATTTAAAGCTCTGTATGAAGCTCAAATCAGCACGAACCATTCTCTGACTCAAGAACTGGAAGAGAAGAAAGGAGAAATCCTAACTCTAGGCAAGCGTGTGAATGATGTGGAATCAGTGCTTGGGATTACGCAAGAAACATCCGTCGTAGACTATGCAGAATTGTCTTTAGAGCAGAGAATTGATGCTGCCGCGATCAACTCCGCTGTGCGTGCCACTATGTTTCGATTACTTCCTAATGACAGCCCTGTTCTTTATCAACGAATTTCATCCAACTACGGCTATCGAAAAAACCCAATTACAGGCAGACGCCACCGACATTTGGGTATAGACCTCACGTGCCAACGTGGAGAGCAAGTACTGGCTCCCGCAGATGGCGTAGTTGAGCTAAGACGCCCAAGTAAGAAAGGGTATGGCAATTTATTGAAGTTACGCCATGCTTTTGGATTCATGACGTCATACGCACACTTGCAGGGTTTTAACGTCCGTAGCGGTCAGTTTGTAAAGAAGGGTGATGTCGTTGCAACATGTGGAAACTCGGGCAACTCTACCGGTCCTCACCTACATTATGAAGTACGATTTTTAGGTAGAACATTAAACCCTAAACACTTTATGGACTGGACTCCCGAAAACTTTGATACTTTGTTCGAAAAAGAACGCAGTATTAAATGGGCATCTCTGGTCGATGTCATGAGCAACGTTGTGAAGCTGCAGGTCTTGTTGACACAAAACCCAAGCTCGGCACCTAGCTCGGTTGATACCGTGAAAAATACCTCATCGACGCCAGCAGTAAACTGACCGTAGTTAACTGACTGCAATAAGCTTGGAATTCTTTAATCCCAATCTGGTTATATAGAAACGGCTCCTTCAGGAGCCGTTTTTAATTTAATTGGTAGATAAAGGGTTAACGATGAATGGCATCATTTGCTTGTTTTAGTAGCTTCTGACTTTCTTCCATAAACTGCTGGGAATACCCACCAAACCACTCTCCAACCTTTTCAAAGCTTTCTACAAACTCTTGTTTGTTATCGCCCTCAAGCATGGCCAATGCATTACCAAAGCTCTGGTGGAAGCGTTTAATCATTTCGATGTTTTCATCGGAAGATAAAATGATATCAGCATACAAATTCGGATCCTGTGCAAACAGACGACCAACCATAGCAAGTTCAAGCCTATAAATTGGGGAGCTTAGCTGCAATAGATTTTCGATATTGGGGTTCTCTCCACTTAAATGCAAACCATATGCAAAAGAAGTAAAGTGGCGCAGAGCCTGGATCAGGGTCATACCATGATCGTGTTCTTGGGCTTCACACTTACACAGGCTCGCGCCCCAAATCTCAATTTGTTTCAATAACCATTGGTAAGTTTCCTCACCACGACCATCGCAGTAAACAACAACCTGCTTTGCTAAGCTTGGCACATCGGGACCAAACATAGGATGCAACCCAACAACCGGTCCAGAGTGCGATCGCAACATCGCGTTGAGTGGTTTTGACTTTATCGACGTCAAATCACACAAAATGCAATTTTCAGGGAGGTTGTTCAACTTAGTAATCACACTTTCCGTCAAATGGATAGGAACCGTTACAACAACGAGCCCTGCTCCATCGAGGATTTCATCGGCACGTTCCCAATCTTGGCTACCGAGTACTTTTACGTCATACCCAGACAAGCGGAACATACGCCCAAACAATCCCCCAAGTTGGCCATGTCCACCAACAATGACAACCGAACCCAGTTCTGGGTTGAGGCATTTGAATCCTGAATCTTTTTCGCTGGCATACGATTCGCGCATGGTTCTACGCAAAATGTCTTCAATAAGCTGAGGTGGAACACCTTGTTTTTCAGCTTCTTCTCTACGAGAAGCCAACATAGTGGCTTCGCGCTCAGGGACGTAAATAGGCAAACCGTGCTGACTTTTTACTTCCCCGACTTTCTCTACCAGTGCTAGCCTTTGCGCCAGCAGATCGACCATTTGCTTATCTACTAGGTCAATTTGATCTCTCAATTCATTCAGTTCAACTGCCATCCAGTATTACCTTATTGATTTTTTATTCTGTCTTGTAAAAACGGCACAAGCTCTTGGTGTGCATGCGTTAATAGTGCCTCAGTTGAATCCCAATTGATACACGCATCGGTGATGGAAACCCCGTAAGCCATCTCATTTACTGGAATGTCTGAAGGCTGATTACCTTCGTTAATATGGCTTTCAATCATCAGACCGATAATCGACTTGTTTCCTTCGCGGATTTGATGAATAACATCTTCGGCCACAAGCGGCTGACGACGAAAATCTTTGCGCGAGTTCGCGTGACTGCAATCCACCATCAAAGCAGCATCCAGTCCAGACTTCGACATTTCCTCTTCACATTCTGCGACAGAAACGGAATCGTAGTTGGTTTGTTTACCGCCACGCAAAATAACATGACCATTAGGGTTACCTTGCGTCGTCAATAAAGCAACCTGACCTTCACGGTTAATCCCCATGAAGCGGTGACCAGAAGATGCTGCCTGCATTGCATTGATTGCGGTCGCAAGGCTGCCATCCGTACCGTTTTTGAAACCAACAGGCATAGACAAACCACTGGCCATTTCACGGTGAGTTTGTGATTCCGTTGTTCTAGCACCGATCGCCGCCCAACTGAACGTATCAGCTAGGTACTGAGGGCTGATTGGGTCTAGAGCTTCCGTCGCTAGCGGGATTTTCATTTCAGCTAGATCGACAAGCAGCTGGCGAGCCACATGAAGCCCGTGCTCAATGTCGAATGTGCCATTCAAGTGAGGGTCGTTAATCAACCCTTTCCAACCAACAGTGGTACGTGGCTTCTCAAAGTAAACACGCATGACGATGTAAATCTGGTCATCCAATTTTTCAGACAATGCCTTCAGACGCTTTGCGTATTCTTTAGCGGCATCCAGATCATGAATTGAGCAAGGTCCACAGACAACCAACAAACGATGATCTTTCTTATCGATAATGTCTGCTATCTCCTGACGAGATTGCTGAATAAACTGACGCGCTTCATCGCTCAGTGGGATTTTGTCTTTCAACTGATTAGGTGTAATTAGAACCTGCTCGTCACTGATGTGTATGTTGCTCAATTCGCTCTTTTGCATTTTTATTACCTGTAAACTTTAAATTACACCCACCACAACCAGCGAGCCTCAAATCCAATAAAGAACAAAATAACAGCAAAAAAATAGATTTCAAGTGTAAACATAAAAAAACATTTAGTGTAAATTTATATTTACAATAAGAATTACGAGCTCCTTAACAACTTACAGCGAACATTATCGATTAAAATAGCCTTAAATAATTACGGAAAGTGGCTATGGATCTCATACTATCTTTACTTCAGCAGATGTGCGTATACCTCGTACTGGCTTATATGCTGAGTAAAACCCCTATTTTTTTGCCACTACTTAGTATTTCTACGCGTTTAAGCCACAAACTTAGCTGTTACGTCCTTTTTTCTTTGTTTTGCATTATGGGGACGTACTTTGGCTTACAGATTAATGATGCAATCGCCAACACGCGAGCCATTGGCGCAGTCATGGGAGGTTTATTTGGTGGACCGGTTGTTGGCTTTGCCGTCGGTCTTACAGGGGGAATGCATCGTTACTCTCTTGGTGGTTTTACCGATGTTGCCTGCGCGATATCAACAACAGCTGAAGGACTCATTGGGGGCGTACTGCATAGTTACTACGTAAGAAAAAACAGGTCGAGCCAGCTCTTCAACCCCTTGGTGGTCTTCTCCGTCACACTCTTTGCAGAAGTTGTTCAGATGTTGATTATATTGATCGTTGCAAAGCCTTTTGCTCAGTCTTATCAGTTGGTCTCCGCCATTGCAGCACCAATGATCATCGCTAACTCTGTTGGTGCAGCCCTGTTCATGAGCATCTTACAAGATAGAAAAACCATTTTCGAAAAGTACTCCGCCGCATTTTCTCGGCGAGCACTCACGATAGCAGAACGTTCAGTTGGTATTCTGAGCTCTGGATTTAATGCCAGTAACGCAAACAAAATAGCGCGTATTATCTATGAAGAAACCAAAGTGGGTGCTGTATCCATTACCGACAAAGATAAGATTCTTGCCTTTGTGGGAATAGGTGATGATCACCATAAACCCAATACCCCCATATCATCGAAAAGCACTCTAGATGCGATTTCCAACAACAAAATCATTTACCTTGACGGCAGAGAACAGCCTTACCAGTGCTCCTTATCTGAGAATTGTAAGCTAGGCTCGGCGCTGATTATTCCGTTGAAAGCCGGAGAAGATGTAATAGGTACCATCAAGCTTTATGAACCCAAACGAAAGCTGTTTTCCACTATCAATATGTCGATGGCGGAGGGCATAGCCCAACTGCTTTCCAGCCAGATTTTGTATGGCGATTATCAAGAACAACAAACGCTTCTCACTCAGGCTGAAATTAAGCTACTTCACGCTCAAGTTAACCCGCATTTCCTGTTCAATGCTTTGAACACCATCAGTGCCATTACAAGACGAGACCCAGATAAGGCTAGGGATCTAATTCAACATTTATCTCAATTCTTCCGGAGTAATCTTAAGCAAAATATAGAAACGGTTCGGCTGAAAGAAGAATTGGATCACGTGAACGCGTACCTCACCATTGAAAAAGCGCGTTTTAGCGATCGTCTGGAAGTTGAATGGGCGATAGATGATGCCTTGCTAGAAAAAATTATTCCCAGCTTTACCCTACAGCCTCTGGTCGAAAATGCTATCAAGCATGGTATTTCTCAGCTTCTAGAAAATGGTAAAGTTCGAATATATAGCCATACCGAAAATGGCGAACACACCATAGTGGTTGAAGACAATGCGGGGCTCTATCAAGCGCCTGCACAGAACCACTCTGGATTAGGGCTGGATATTGTGAATAAGCGCCTCGCTAACCTACTGGGGCGATCATCAACATTACATATAGACTGCCAGCCACAGAAATACACAAGAATGAGCTTTAAACTCCCGACGACAGAGGCAAAGGAATGCTGACCGCTTTGATCATTGATGATGAACAATTTGCTCGAGAAGAACTGTGCGAATTACTGGCAGAAACCCAGGAGATCGATGTCATCGACCAAGCCAGTAATGCCATTGAAGGGTTAAAGAAAATCAACGCCTGTAAACCGGACGTGGTTTTTTTGGATATTCATATGCCTCAGGTTAGTGGTATTGAACTGCTCTCTATGCTCGATCCAGATACCATGCCCAATGTGGTGTTTGTTACTGCTTACGACCAATATGCGATTCAAGCTTTTGAGGACAATGCATTCGACTACCTCTTAAAACCCGTCGAACCATCCCGACTTCAAAAGTGTGTTTCTCGCCTAGTTAAAACCGCTCGGTTAAAAGAACCTCAAAACATATCTGCACTCACGCAAGATAAATTGGAGCAAGTCCCTTGTATCGGGCTAAATCGCATTGTCATTATCCCAATCCAAGATGTTGAGTTTGCTTACACTGACATTTCAGGGGTGCAAGTGAAAACCGCTGAGCAAACCGCTACGAGTCAGCTAACGCTAAAAGTACTCGAACAGAAAACATCGTTATTGCGGTGTCATCGCCAGTATCTGGTTAACACCCAAGCGATTCGGGAAATTAAATTGTTGGAACACGGTCTAGCTGAAATTATTACGCAAAGCGGGCACCCAGTGCCCGTTAGCCGAAGATTTTTGAAGAGTTTAAAAGAGACACTGGGTATTCAGTAAAAACCGTTATGCCGTTAAGCCGTTAAGCCGTTAGCTCGAATGATTAGGGTTTGTTGAATTTAACAATCCAGCATTCGCTTCATGGCTTCCGATGCCGATTTCCATTCATCACTGATACGTAGCTCGCTCATAGAGAAGCTTTGCGTTTTCAGCAAGCTAGTTGCATTTGGTACGGTACTTATCGGCAGTTTGTCCAACGCACTAACGGTATAATCTCGGTTGTTGCACATCAGTAACATGTCACACCCAGCTTCAAGCGATTGCATTGCACGTTCTGCTGGTGATCCCATGATTCCCGCTCCTTCCATACTAAGATCATCAGAGAAAACGATGCCTGTGAATCCTAACTGCTCTCTTAATACTTGTTTCAACCAATAAGGGCTGCCACTGGCTGGCTGTGAATCGTATTCAGGGTAAATAACATGCGCTGGCATCATGGCATCCAACACACCCGATTCTATATGTGCCTTAAACACAGCCATATCTTGTTCGAAAATGAAGTCTCTTTCGTCTTTGGCTGTTTCATAGTGAGTATCGGTTATTACACCGCCATGACCAGGAAAGTGCTTTCCTGTTGTCGCCATGCCAACTGTTTTCATTCCTTCCATAAATGCCGAACTGTACGTCACGATACTTTCAATATCGTCACCAAAGGCACGATTTCCTATCGCTTTACATTCATGTCCTTTGTCTAAAACTGGGGCAAAACTTAGGTCGATATCATGGGCAATTAATTCGGCAGCCATCAAAAACCCAGCTTGCTTTGCCGCCTCTTTGCCATTGGGTTGTAAGGCAAAGCTTTGTGCTGGTGGAATCAAGCTAAACCCTTCTTTAAAGCGCTGTACACGTCCACCTTCTTGATCCACCCCAATCAATATTGGGCGATTGGCGGCTTGTCGGATGCTTTTGTTCAACGCAAGTAATTGCTCATTATCGTAATAATTGCGCGAAAACAGGATTACCCCACCTACAGTTGGGTGTTGCAGTATTTCTTTGTCTTCTGCATCCAGCTCGTATCCGGCAACATCAATCCAAAGTGGTCCCATTATGTTCAAAGCCTCGTAGTTTAATTATACCCAAGTAACCTCAAGATACAGGTCTCAGAGCCTCATATTCTGTTCCAGTTCAAGGAGAAGAACGTAGCGGAATGACCGGTCCTTTCCAAGTTCTTTGACGATGAAATTGGACAGAATATGGGCTCCCAAGGGCGAGTTTAACTGGATTTCATGCTACGTTACTGATATTTGATTTAGAATAACTAGATCTTCATATCAGTGCCTTGCCTGATATCCAGTTCCCTATCTTTTAGTAGAGAAGTCGCTGAAACTCGTATATTGAGGTTGCTTGGGTATAACCAATTAAGAATATTCGCTTTATTATTACAAAAATCTTTTAACGTAGTCAGTTAATTTAATGTCTGGGAGTCGCAGGGTGAATCAAAATCAGTATTACATTGGCGTGATGTCCGGAACGAGTTTGGATGGTGTTGATGTTGCCTTGACGGAAATATCTGAAAGCAATATTTCACTTATCAAAAGCTATGTTCATCCAATGCCTATAGAACTCAAACAGAGAATTCTAGCCCTATGTGAAGGGCAACCGACAAGCGTGAAAACCATCGGTGAGCTCGATCATGACCTTGGCGCTCTCTTTGCTGACAGTGTCAATGCATTACTGGAAACCACGTCGATAGAGAAGCAAAACATCGCAGCAATTGGTTGCCATGGGCAAACCGTTTTCCACCAGCCTACTGGAGATACTCGTTTTACTATGCAATTAGGGGATGCAAACATAATAGCCTCCCAAACAGGTATTGATACTATTGCTGACTTTCGCCGAAAAGATATGGCGTTAGGGGGGCAAGGCGCGCCGTTAGTCCCCGCTTTTCATCAGTGGTTGTATGAATCCCAAGAGTCCACCACAGTTATTTTGAATATCGGTGGAATTGCTAACATTTCCGTACTACACCCTACTTCCCCACTAATTGGTTACGATACAGGGCCAGGCAACATGCTAATGGACGCTTGGTGCCAAAAGCATACCGGTCAGCCCTTCGATAAAGGCGGTGCGTTCGCCAATTCTGGCAAAGTTAACCCTGCTCTACTCGCGCAGTTTATGTCGGATCCTTACTTTTCTCTTGCCTCCCCGAAAAGTACAGGGAGAGAGCTTTTTAACCTGAGTTGGTTGGATCAGTTTGATGGTATTACTCATCTAAAACCAGAGGATATACAAGCTACGCTCTTGGAACTCACCGCATCCAGCATTGCCTTAGAAGTAGATAAACAAAGTTTCGGCGAAGAGCCTACTTTGTTGGTTTGTGGAGGAGGCGCTATGAACCCAGTACTGATGAGTAGGCTCAATGAATTGCTCCCTACTTGGCATGTAAAAGATACCAAAAATACGGGCGTTGACAGTGAATTCATGGAAGCAATGGCGTTTGCTTGGCTAGCCCAACGACGTGTTCATGGCCTTCCTAGTAATGCGCCTGAGGTAACTGGAGCACGTCAACTCGCTTCATTAGGTGTAATATACCTCGCAAATTAAACTCGTCACGAATACGAAACGTCGCAAATACTAATACGGACAACATCATGGCTAATGACGCACTACTCTCTGCTCTTGCACACCTTGTGTCGGAAGGACGAAACCCTGACACCATGGATATCGATCTTTTGTCTTCGCTTGAAATCGTTGAAAAACTCAATCAGCAAGATCAGCAAGTCCCGACAGCCATAGCAAAAGAGCTCCCCAATATCGCCTCCGCGGTAGACAAGATTTCCAACGCTTTCTTGAAGGGTGGCAGACTTATCTATTTAGGCGCGGGAACTAGCGGTCGTTTAGGTGTTTTGGATGCTTCTGAATGCCCTCCCACGTTCGGCGTGTCAGATCAAATGGTCATCGGGCTTATTGCGGGTGGGAAAGAAGCTATGTTTAAAGCTCAAGAAGGCGCAGAAGACAATAAACTCTTAGGTAAAGAGGATTTATCGGGCATTACCTTGACCGAAAAAGACGTTGTGGTTGGCATTGCTGCCAGTGGCAGAACCCCTTATGTGATAGGTGGTTTGGAGTACGCCAATGAAGTTGGAGCATACTCTATCGCATTGTCTTGCAACCCTAGCTCTCCCATTGCGAAATGTGCCCAACTCGCCATTAGCCCAGTTGTTGGTCCCGAAGCGTTAACCGGGTCGACGCGTTTGAAGTCGGGTACGGCTCAGAAACTCGTACTGAACATGCTTTCTACAGCGAGCATGATCCGAATAGGGAAAAGCTACCAAAACCTCATGGTGGATGTAAAAGCCAGTAACGAAAAGCTCATTGCCCGTGCCGTTAGAATTGTTGTTCAGGCAACGGATTGTTCAAAGGAGGAAGCCAGAGAGAAGCTAGAACAAACTCACTATGATGTGAAGCTAGCGATATTGATGTTGCTGACTGGCAATGATCTCAACACAGCCCAAAAACAGTTATCAAACCAACAAGGTTTTTTACGCCGTGCAGTCGAAGAATCCCAAGCAGATGAGTCAGAGATCGAAAAGCAGAACAAAATAGCCCCTCAATAAATTCCTTTCAAGGACTCTCTTTCCAAAAGTTTCTAACCATGAATCTGGCGAAGTTACTCGCTTCGCCCAGAACCTTGATTCCAGCCTCGTTGCCATTCCATCCGAAACTTTTGTGCTTCTGGCATGCCCTCACAAACGCCTTCGTAAAAACTGCCGGACAACCCTATCTGATAGGCAAAGGCGGGATTGCAATACTCTTTGACACCAGCGAGATAGCCTTGATCATAATCCGCATGATTTACTTGACCATATTCCGCCAAATCTTGAAAAGAACGCTGGGTCTGACCTTTCACGCCATCTCGGTAGCCAACTGAATACCAGTCACTGTCATCGGTCAAAAACTCGCTGGGTGAACACCCAACAAGCAATGTTCCCATTACTAAAGCCACTAAACGTTGTTTCATTGTTATACCTGATATTTACCTAGAACTATCAGTTTACGATGAAAGCACAAGCTCTGCCTGATTTTATTCCAAGGCAGCAAGTTGCGAAGTGTTGATTGTTCTTCTTTCCGAGCACACGTTTTCCGTTTCCAATAAGGTAACGTCCTCCTCATTGAGCTGGGCAACGAAACTGGGCTGCTTTAAGTAATGATTGGTAAAAAGCGCTTTTCCGCCAAATGGAGCAGGCAAAGTAATCGAGGTGAGTGCTCGCTTGACGTCTTTCGGATCTGAGCTTTCAGCTCGTTTGATTGAGTACGCCAATGCCAGCACAGATAAATAAGCTGAAACAAAGCCACCAGAAACGTACACTTTCGCAAAATCTCGGTATACACGCTGAGAAAACATTGGGTTAACTTGCTCAAAGAAATTACTTCCACACAGCAAAACTAAGTTAGGCAGAGCCCCCAAAGCAACTGACTCACTGCGGCTTAGGTGCGTGCAAATGACTGGAATCGGTTTACCTTTCCAACGTTGGTTAAGCGCTTTTAAAAAAGCGTAGCTCGCATTCCCCATCAGATGGTTTACGACAAATTTAGGGCGCGCAATCAGCAAAGACTTCAATGTGTATTCAAAAGCTTGGCAACCTTCTCGATAAAAATTATTAAAACTCAAGGCACCGCCTCCTGTATCGAAGAAAGAAGATGTCAGCGCACTTAAATCCCAGCCGAGCTGATCGTTAGGGCTAACAACCGCAGCATGAGTACCATATTTCGCAAAGGAATATTCAAGCAATGGAAGAAGGTGCTGATCCGGAGAGGAGCCGAATTCCAACAAATTTGAATGTTTAGGCTGAGCCCCAGACAGAGACGAGGTCCAAAGCAGCCCCGAATGACGCTGAACAACATCCAAGGCTAACATTCTAGAATCTAGGGTCGTCGTGCCAAAGATATGCTCTACCCCTTGGTTAAAAAGACGCTCGGTCTGTTTTGCATAACGAGATAAATCGCCAAACGGGTCTTTATGGATAGCGCCTAACTTAAAATTGAATCGAGGATTGGCGTTCACTTGTGAAATACCAAACTGTGTACCTATCAAAGTTTGATAGCTTACTTTTCGGTATTGGCTTTGACTTGAATAAAGTACACCGATGGGAATGGTCTTCATCGAAATTCCTCTTGAACGTCCTGTCTAAAAGTAGAGTGACATATTCGAATGAACTGAATTTACTATGAGTACGAACCTGCCTTGCGGGTATTAGCTTTTATATTTAGCTCAATTCATTCTTTTTATTGCTCATAACTAATGGAGCCAGAGAGAAAACACAAGAAGTGCAATGTCATCAATAGCAAAATAATTCTTACAAATAAGACAGGAAAGAAGATTAAATATCCATTCGATCAAACAGTTAATAACCACACTGTTTAAAATGACTTTTATATTCCGCTATAATTCTCAACTTTGCGAAGGGTATTGATTAGCATCGAAACCCCAAAACGCCCATGCTCAAACGTAAGATCCCATCCTTTAGTGAGTAAAACCACTTATTCCTAATAGCAACCACTTAACCTCCCATATCACCACTCAACTCTGTAGCCAATGAAGTCGATTTTTCCCTGTTTTAGTATCCAAGGTGAAGAGTTTAAATAATTACACGGGATGTGAATATGTTGTGGTTCCTCATGTGTGTCGCTGCACTTATCGGCGGATACTTTATATATGGTACGTTCGTTGAGCGTATATTTGGCGTTAAAGAGCATCGTCAAACACCCGCTTATACAAAGCAAGATGGTGTTGATTTTGTGCCAATGTCGAACAAGAAAGTGTATTTGGTGCAATTACTAAATATTGCTGGTGTAGGCCCTATTTTCGGTCCGATTATGGGTGCTTTGTATGGTCCTGCTGCCATGCTTTGGATTGTACTTGGCTGTATATTCGCTGGCGCGGTCCATGATTATTTCTCTGGTATGCTTTCCGTAAGAAATGGCGGGGCATCCGTGCCTACCATTACTGGTCGCTACTTAGGCAATGGCGCAAAACACTTTATGAACATTTTTGCCATTGTTCTACTGCTATTGGTCGGGGTGGTCTTTGTTTCAGCACCTGCTGGTATGATAACCAACCTCATCAATGATCAAACAGATTTCACCGTCACCATGACATCCATGGTGGTGTTTATCTTTGCTTACTACATCATTGCTACCGTTGTTCCTGTCGACAAAATCATTGGTCGCTTCTACCCGTTGTTTGGCGCGCTACTCATCTTTATGTCTGTTGGACTTATTACCGCGATTGGCGTGTCCGATGAACATACCATTCTAGGAGGGTACGAAGTCAGCGATATGTTCACTAACATGAACCCTAATGACTTACCGTTGTGGCCTGCGTTATTCATTACTATTGCATGCGGTGCTATTTCTGGTTTCCATGCCACTCAGTCGCCTCTTATGGCTCGTTGTATGGAAAATGAAAAGAATGGTCGCTTTATCTTTTATGGCGCGATGATTGGTGAAGGTGTTATCGCTCTTATTTGGTGTGCATTAGCGCTGTCGTTCTTCGGCTCGGTAGAGTCTCTGTCTGATGCCGTGGCTAATGGTGGACCAGGAAATGTCGTGTACAGTGCTTCATTTGGGCTACTAGGTGTATTCGGCGGTGTTCTTGCGTTCTTAGGGGTCGTTATTCTTCCAATCACTTCTGGTGATACAGCCTTTCGTTCTAGCCGCTTGATTCTGGCTGAATACTTCAACATGGAACAAAAAACACTGCGTAACCGTCTTATGATGGCTATCCCTTTGTTTGTGTTGGGTGGCATCTTGACTCAGGTTGATTTTGGCATCATTTGGCGTTACTTCGGATTCGCAAACCAATCCACTGCGGTTATGATGCTGTGGACGGCATCTGCTTATCTACTTCGCCACAACAAACTCCACTGGATAACCACCGTACCCGCTATTTTCATGACCACGGTGTGTGTGAGCTTCATCTTAAGCAACAATCAGCTTGGCTTTGGTCTTCCAATTAATATTTCGACAGTAGCGGGGATTATCGTTGCGCTACTTATAACGACTTACGTGATTAAAACTTCGAAAGGCAAAGGTGAATCTGAACTCGCAGACGAAGAAACACCATCGTCCACTCCCAAAACGGTATAACCGCTAGAAGTAGAATATGTCTGCGTAGAATATGAAAAAAGGCTCATTCGAGCCTTTTTGTTTTCTGAATGCTTATCCACATTCCTCGGCAATCAAACAGAGTTCGTCCAACCATTGATGAGTGAGCTCAAACAACTGATGGATCTGCTGATCGTCAATTTTTACCTGCTTTGCTACCAAATCGGCTAATACAACCATTCCGGGTAACGCTACCTTTTCAAACAGCACGCTTAATATGTTAGCGGAGCGCACAATTGCATCGAGTTCTTGGTTCTGTTGGGCGATGTTTAATTCCGTAACAGCGGACAGAGCTTCTTCAATAACACTGTTAATGAATACTGGCATCACATCAAAAGCCACTGCGTTTTTACGCATAATGAGATTCACATCCACTGAATCTGTATCGATGTGCTTTTCCGTGTCTAAGCTGGGTTTGTACAAAATCCCATTAGGAAATAGCTTATTCGCATAATTGCTCAGCGTTTCATGTAGTTCCCTTTCAACAACTGGTTTTGAGATAAGATCATCGACACCGGCTTGCTTCATTTTATCGCGAGTTTCTTTAAATAAATCTGCGGTACAGCCTATTATCAATGCATTTTTATTTAGGGAATCTTGGCGGATCATATAGGTGGCTTCAACACCATCCATCACCGGCATATGGTTATCCATTAGAATAAGGTTGAAGACTTTTTCCTGTGCTAACTTATGCGCTAATGCGCCATTTTCAATGCATTCGGTGATAAAGCCGCATTGCTTAAGCATGGATTGAAGCACCATGCCATTTAAGCGATTATCCTCAACAATGAGTGCTTTCAGTCCATTGTAATTAAGCGGTCTGCAATCTTGCACTACGGTTAGCTGAGGCTTGGCAAGGGGCAAAGGTAGTATCACGGTAAAACAACTGCCCATATCTAACTCACTGGCAACCTTAATTTCACCTCCCATTTGATTGATAAGCCTAGACACGATTGAGAGCCCTAACCCCGTGCCGCCAAACTTTCGAGTTGTAGAGCTGTCGGCTTGTTCAAATGGATTAAAAAGCTTGGTCAGCGTATCTGGGCTCATCCCAATTCCGGTATCTTTGAGTTGAATAATCAAATCAATACGATCGCCTTTGATCTGCTCAGAAGTTTGAAGTTCTATGAACCCTTTCTCTGTAAATTTGATCGCGTTATTGAGTAAGTTAAACATAACTTGTCTAACACGAGCCTTGTCGCCAAACACCCACCTTTCGTGATCGACTTTATTATCGATGTATAAATCGATGCCTTTCTCTTCAGCTAAAGATTGGTAAATACTACTCACCGAACCCATCAAGTGAGTAAAGGCAAATGGCTGGCAGTCTAAGTCAAACTTGCCTTGCTCAATTTTGGAATAATCAAGAATCTCGTTAAGCAAAGTCATCATATGCTCACCAGATTCATGCAAATTAACCAAGTGATTTCTTTGGCTGTCACTCAAATCTGTTTTCTGCAATAACTGAGCGATACCAAGTACACCATTCATTGGTGTTCTAATTTCATGGGAAACCACCGCTAAAAATTCAGTTTTCGCTTTACTTGAATCCTCCGCCCTCTCCTTTTCGCATTTCAACAGTTCAATGATACTTTCAAGGTTAGTGGCGATCTCATTCAATTCGTCCCCCTCCCACGATAGCGTTTCATTCAACCCTTCATCATGGTTGTATACGCCGTCACGCATCTTTTCACTGTAACGAGCAAACTGCTTAAGCCGACGCGTTAAAGTTAAGTAGAGCCAAGTAAGGCACACTATTGATGCTAAAAAAATAGTAATGGTGGCGGTAAGCACTTTCCAACGCATTTCCGAAAAAAGTGCATTCACGCGATGGAGTTGATCGGACTCACGCTCTTTCGCGGTGTGTTCAAGATTGTTCAAAGCATGTATTGCGGGCTCATCATTAACTTTGACCTGATCATCAATCTGAGTAACACTCAAACGCCTGTGGTACTCAACCGGCATTTGAAACAGTTTGCTTTGGTATTCAGTAATCACTCGGTCTACCGCATTTAGCGCGTGTTTCTCTGCGATAGTTAGATTTAAAGATTTGTATTGTGCGATAACGATTTTGGCTTCTTTAAAGTGCTCACTCGCCGCATCTTTATCTTTGAGCTTGCCTCTGAGGACATAGTTTTTGAACTGGTGAATCGCACCGTTATACCCTAGTTGGTACCGAAGATTGTTTAATAAACCAATGCGAGCAGCAACTTCATTACGATAATCAGAGTTAGCTTGTTTGTAAGCAGAAAGCGAAGATATTGAAATCCAAGTAAAGACGGAGACAATCACTAAAATAAAAACGGTGATTAGCAAAAGTTTTCTCTTGATTGAAACATTACTTGAAAACCACGAATTGAAATCCATTCGCTGCCCTACCTCTCTACTTGAACGCTCTAACACAATGAAATAGATAAAGTACTTCTTTCACCCTAATTTAAAAATAGTAAAGCCCCGAGCAGTTCGGGGCTTTATTTTATTGATATGTTCGAGATTTTTTTAAATTTCTCTCACTTGGAGCTCTCGTGGAACTTCGAAAAACATATTTTCTTCCCGACCAAGGACTTCTTCTACTTCGTCGGCACCAAGTTCTTTAATTCGATCTAATATCTGGTTAACCAGCTCTTCAGGAGCCGACGCACCCGCGGTAACACCAACTTTGCTCGCGCCATCAAACCATTTGGCTTCAATCGCTTCTGGGCAATCAATCAGATACCCCGGAGTACCAAGCTTTTCAGCCAGCTCTTTTAAACGCGTAGAGTTAGATGAATTCGTTGAACCTACAACAACAACTGCATCAACTTGTGTAGCTAAAATACGTACTGCATCTTGGCGGTTTTGAGTCGCGTAACAAATGTCGTCTTTGCGTGGTCCCTGGATTTCAGGAAACACACGTCGAAGCTCTTCAATGACGTCGGCAGTTTCGTCCACAGACAGTGTGGTTTGGCTAACGTAGTGAAAGTTAGATGGATCGTTTACCACCAAAGAAGCAACGTCTTCAGGTCTTTCAACAAGATACATTCCACCTGTACCGCTGTCGTACTGCCCCATGGTACCTTCGACCTCTGGATGACCAGCATGGCCAATCAGTACAACTTCCATGTTTCTTCGACTTGCACGAGCAACTTCCATATGCACTTTTGTTACAAGCGGACAGGTAGCATCGAACACTGTTAATTTTCGGCGCTTGGCTTCTTGCCTAACAGCCTGAGAAACACCATGAGCAGAAAAAATAACAATATTGTCGTCTGGCACTTCGTGCAGCTCTTCCACAAAGATGGCACCACGCTGTTTCAAGCCTTCAACCACAAAGCGATTGTGAACCACCTCGTGACGCACATAGATAGGAGGCTGGTACATCTCCAATGCCCTTTCTACAATGCTGATGGCGCGATCGACCCCAGCACAAAAACCGCGTGGGTTCGCTAACAGTATTTTCATTTCATTGCTCATCGTACTTTCGTTTTTATGGCACGTAGTTTACCGTCATCCCTATTACCGCTCAAGCAGGCAGCTATCTACAGGGATACGGATTGGTTACCGCTTATTCCACTTCTAGGATTTCAACTTCAAAAATCACGTCTTGCCCTGCGAGTGGGTGGTTAAAATCCACAGTGACAGATTCGCCAGAAATTTCTGTAATGATGCCTGGAATCTCCATGCCATCTTTACCCGAAAAGGCCATAATGGTTCCTACCTCTACCTTTTCCTCACCAATAAATCGTGCTCTGTCCATGTGGTGGATATTGTCTGGGTTCGGTTGACCAAATGCATCTTCAGCACCGAGTTCAATGTTTCTTTGCTCACCTTGAACCAAACCTAATAGAGATTTTTCAAAGTTTTCACTCAGACTTCCATCACCCATTGCGAATTTTGCAGGCTTACCCATGCTGTGCGTGCTATCCGCGACAGAACCGTCCTTGAGTTTGATCGTAAAGTGCAATGTCACAGCAGAATTTGCAGTAATCGTAGTCACAGAGTTATGTCCTTATTTTCATTATTGGGCTTTGGCTTTTTATACGGGAACACAACTCAGCTTATGCCAGTGTCTTCCAATTTTTAGCCTTTATATTAAAAAGCGCCATCCGAATCAACGGACAGCGCTTAGGGTTATTCAAATTATGTACTCATTATTGAGGTGATTCTTCCGGTTTTTTACGGAATCCATCAAGCAAAATGAGAGCAGCGCCAAGCACAATCGCAGCATCTGCTAAATTGAATGCCGGCCAATGGTAACTTCCCCAATAGAAATCGAGGTAATCAACAACATAACCATGAACCAATCGGTCATAGAAGTTATTGGCTGCCGCACCGCCGATCACCATGGCGTAAGAAATATTTAGCCATTTATCTGATGCTGGTAAGGCTCTCATCCAGCGGATCAATACACCACAAACAACCAGTGCGATGCTGAAGAACAACCAACGTTGCCATCCACTTTGATCACTTAAAAAGCTAAATGCTGCACCATAGTTATGAACATATAATAGGTTGAAGAAAGACGTAATCTCAATGCGATTCGTCCAGCCATACCCCATGTTGTCCATAACGATGAACTTAATACCAATATCTGCGATGAAAATCAGTACCGCCAGCCAGAGCCAGCGAACACCCGATTGTTTCATCGATAACGCATTATCACTCATATCGAATCCCAATATTAAGCGAACTTACGCTCTTCGCCTTCACCATCGACGTTTGACACACAACGACCACATACTTTTTCGTGACCTTCGATAGTGCCTACGTCTGGTGTATGGTGCCAACAGCGTTCACATTTCTCAGCATCCGTCGCCGCAACTTCAACGAACAAACCTTCTATATCTGTCTCTTGAGCCGAGCCAGGCTTGTCGCTCAACGGTTTAACTTGTGCCGCTGAAGTTAGAAGAACAAAACGA
The DNA here is from genome assembly GCF_019977755.1 of Vibrio penaeicida. NCBI lineage: Bacteria > Pseudomonadati > Pseudomonadota > Gammaproteobacteria > Vibrionales > Vibrionaceae > Vibrio > Vibrio penaeicida. The sequence continues at coordinate 3,365,874 of NZ_AP025144.1, forward strand.
AGCTCATCTTCAAGCTTGCTGATCGTTGCTGCGAGAGCATCATCTGCATAAAGTGTCACTTCGGCTTGTAACGAACCACCAATCGCTTTCTCTTTACGAGCGTCTTCAAGAAGCTTGTTTACAGCGCCACGTACAGATTGAATGTCAGTCCAGAATTCGTTGTTTAGCTCTTCGCCTTCAACAAGACCGAACAAGCCTTCAAACCACTCACCCGTGAAGACAAACTTATCACGTGCGCCCGGCATTTCGTTCCAAATCTCGTCTGCAGTGAATGACATGATAGGTGCCATCCAACGAACCAGCGCTTCAACAATGTAGTAAAGTGCCGTCTGACAGCTGCGTTGAGCGTGACCGCCCGGCTTCGCTGTGTACTGGCGATCTTTAATTACATCCAGGTAGAAAGAACCCATTTCGATCGAACAGAACTGCATTAAGCGTTGGGTTACAGCGTGTGTATTGTACTCTCCGTACGCTTTAACAATCTCTTCTTGTGCTGCTTGAGCGCGACCAACAGCCCAACGATCAAGCGCCACCATTTCTTCTGCTGGTACAAGATCCGTTTCTGGATTGAAACCGCTTAAGTTAGCAAGGAAGAAACGCGCGGTATTACGAATACGACGGTATGCGTCTGCAGAGCGCTTAAGGATTTCATCAGATACCGCAACTTCGCCAGTATAATCAGTAGAAGCAACCCATAGGCGTAGGATGTCCGCACCTAGCTTGTTAGTAACGTCTTTAGGAGCAACCACGTTACCGATAGACTTAGACATCTTACGGCCATTGCCATCCACTACAAAGCCGTGCGTGAGCACTTGCTTGTATGGGGCTTCGTCTTTCATCGCGATGGATGAAATCAGCGAAGACTGGAACCAACCACGGTGTTGGTCAGAACCTTCGAGGTACAGGTCAGCAGAGTTGCCATTGTACTCTTCACGAGAATCCACCACCGAATAGTGAGTGACACCCGAATCGAACCATACGTCTAGTGTATCCAGTACTTTTTCGTACTTGTCTGCATCTTCAGCGCCCATAAGCTCTGCTGCGTCGACATCCCACCAAGCTTGAATGCCTTTCTCTTCTACTAGCTTCGCGACTTTTTCAATAAGTTCTAATGAGTTCGGATGCAGTTCAGCCGTCTCTTTGTGCACAAATAATGCAATTGGCACACCCCAAGTACGTTGTCGAGAAACACACCATTCTGGACGACCTTCGATCATACCCTCGATACGGCTCTGACCCCATTCAGGCATCCATTCAACACCTTTAATTGACTCAAGTGCTTTTGCACGCAGACCCGCTTGATCCATAGAAATGAACCACTGTGGTGTTGCACGGAAAATGATTGGGGTTTTGTGTCTCCAGCAATGCGGGTAGCTGTGTTCGTAGGAGTGGTGATGCAGAAGTGCACCTTTCTCTTTTAGAACATCTAAAACAGAATCGTTTGCTTTAAAGACATGCTGACCAGCAAATAATTCTGTATCAGGAAGGTAAACGCCGTTTGAGCCTACTGGGTTAGCCACTTCAAGGTTGTATTGTTTGCCAACCACGAAATCCTCTTGACCATGTCCAGGAGCAGTATGAACCACACCCGTACCAGAATCAGTCGTAACATGCTCTCCAAGAACCACAGGAACAGTGAAGTCATAGAACGGGTGGTTGAACTGAGACAATTCAAGATCCGCACCTTTCGCAAAGCCTAGGTTGTGGAAGTGTTCAACACCTGCACGATCCATCACATCTTTGGCAAGCTCGGAAGCAACGATAATACGTTCAGGCTCCGACGAATCACTCGCTTCAACTTGGATAAGTACATATTCCAGATCATCACGCATACACACAGCACGGTTTGCAGGAAGCGTCCAAGGCGTCGTCGTCCAAATAATAACGGAGATATCACCTTGACCTTCATGACCTTCGTTTAAGTTGAATTTAGACAACAACGCAGCTTCATCTGCCGCTTTAAAACGAACATCAATTGAAGGAGAAACTTTATCTTTGTACTCCACCTCAGCTTCAGCCAAGGCAGAACCACAATCTGTACACCAGTGAACAGGTTTGAAACCTTTTAGTAGGTGACCGTTATCGGCAATCTTACCTAGAGCACGGATGATGTTAGCTTCAGTCGTAAAATCCATGGTGCGGTATGGTTTGTCCCACTCACCAAGAATACCTAGACGTTTGAAGCTTTCTTTCTGACCTTCAACTTGACCCGCAGCGTACTGACGGCATTTCTCACGAAACTCCGCTGCCGTCACTTTTTTACCTGGCTTGCCTACTTTCTTTTCCACCATTAATTCGATTGGCAGACCGTGGCAGTCCCAACCTGGGATATAAGGTGCATCAAAACCGGAAAGGGTTTTGGATTTAATAATAATGTCTTTAAGAATCTTATTCAGTGCGTGACCAATGTGAATATCACCATTGGCATAGGGAGGGCCATCATGTAATACGAAAGACTTTTTGCCTTTCTTTGCTTTACGGATCTCGCCATAAAGGTCTTCTTTGTACCAACGCTTAAGCATTTCTGGCTCTCGATTGGCCAGATTGCCACGCATTGGAAACCCTGTTTCAGGTAAATTCAGGGTATCTTTATACTCACTCATTGATTCTTAATTCCGTTATATTGGGCGAAAGTTAGACATTGTGCTGAACGGTGGAATAAACCGTTTAACTTTTAAAGCCGACGCAGCCACACCCTTGCTGCCTCAGCATCCAATTCAATTTGCGCTGTTAGCGCATCTAGAGAGTCAAATTTTATTTCATCTCTTAGTTTGTGAAGTAATGACACTTCAAGTTGTTTACCGTACAAGTTTGAATTGAAATCAAACAAATGCACTTCCAGTTGTTGACGAATACCATCAACAGTTGGACGTTGACCTATATTAGCCACCCCACCGTATACTGAGCCGTCTATTCCAATCACCTCAACGACATACACGCCTGAAACAGGCGATACACAGCGTTTTAATGGAATATTAGCGGTGGGGAAACCAATGGTTCGACCGAGCTTTCTACCATGAGAAACCCGACCATTTATGCTGTACGGGCGCCCTAGCATTTTCTCTGCGTGAGAAAAGTCATCGGTCGCTAACGCTTCACGGATAGCGGTACTGCTAACACGCAGTTGATCCATTTTAAAGCTCTGGGTACTGACAACCTCGAAACCGAGTTCTTCGCCAGCACTTTTCAACATCTCAAAGTTGCCTTTCCGACCTTTACCGAAACAAAAGTCGTCGCCAACGACGAGAAATTTCACATCCAACTGGGCAACCAATAGATCTCTGATGAACCCTTCTGCGCTCATACTTGAAAAATTTGCATTGAAGTTAACGCAAAGTAACCGCTGGATGTCGAGCTTTTCTAATTGAACAATTTTGTCGCGCAAGCGAGTCAGCCGCGCGGGAGCTTTATTCCGCGCAAAAAATTCCATGGGTTGAGGTTCAAACGTCATGACCATGGTGGGCAACCCCATCTTTTGAGCTTGCTGTGACACTTGTTTCAGCACTTGTTGATGACCTAAGTGGACACCATCAAAATTACCTATCGTCAATACGCACCCTTTATGGCGGGGCTTTATATTGTGTATACCTCGGATTAACTCCATGAAATCTCTAGCTTAGGCTTACTTGCCGTTGTTCAATCATTTTATTGTGCACGAAACCGACGGATTATATACCCAAACCGCAATAAGATGCGAGTTTCACTCTGAAAATATTCCACTCATTAAGAGGCGGCTTTGAGGTGGCGAATTCGAATCCCCATCACCAAGACTGACATCAAGTAAACCAGAACACCTGCACCAATCAAAATAGCTAATTGCAAGCAACGAGAACCAAAGCTCCAAGACAACCATATATCCATTGTCGGCTTTAACCATAAAACCGCCGCCACCATCGCCACTCCAGCAATGACAAGTTTCAGTGCAAAAACAAGTGTTTCTTTGGTGATTTGATACACTTTTTGTCTATGTAGTCCACGATACAGCAACGCCATATTCACAAAGGCAGACAATGCCGTTGCAATAGCCAGCCCAACGTACCCATAAAACCAAGCAAAAATAGCGTTAAAAACCATGTTAGAAGCCATGGCAATGATTCCGTACTTCACGGGAGTTTTTGTATCTTGTCGAGAGTAATAGCCTGGCGCCAATACTTTAATTAACATGAAGTTAAGCAAGCCCGATGCGTAAGCCATTAAAGATAAGGACGCAAACTCAACATCTTGAGGCGTGAACTCTCCCCGCATGAAGAGCACCATTAGCATTGGTTTGGAAAGTATAATTAACCCTAACATGGCAGGAACACCAAGCAACAAAACCATTCGGACTCCCCAGTCCATAGTGTGCGCAAAGCCATCATTTTGGGAGTCTACATGTTTTCGAGAAAGCGCTGGAAGAATGACAGTGGCAATGGCAATTCCAAACAAACCTAACGGAAATTCTAATAAACGATCAGAGTAATAGAGCCAGCTGATCGAACCTGTCGCCAAAAAGCTGGCAATAAACGTGTCGAACAAAAGGTTAATTTGACTCACAGACACACCAAACAGCGCAGGAATCATTAAGGTTCGGATTTTTACGACGCCGGGATCGTGCCATCCCCATTTAGGTTTCACCAACATCCCCTCTTTTATTAAGAAAGGGATTTGGAAAAGAAACTGAACCAAACCACCTAAAAATACGCCTATAGCTAAGCCAATTTCCGGTTGTTCTAATTGTGGTGATATTAAAAGCGCCGACCCGATGATCATAATATTGAGAAACACTGGTGTAAAAGAGGAGACCGCAAACTTACCTATCGTGTTTAAAATGGCGCCTGATAGCGCAACAAACGTAATAAACCATAAATAAGGGAACGTAATTTTCAGTAGAAAGCTGGCAAGCACAAACTTTTCAGAAGAAGGACCACCATTTAGCCAATCAAGAAACCACCCAAAACCGAATAGTGCTGTGATAACACCAGAGCCAAGTACCCCTATTAATGTCACCACAGTCACAATGACACCTAATGTACCCGATGCTTTTGCAATCAATTCTCGGGTTTTGTCTTGATCGCCACTGGCGTGATATTCCGTTAGAACAGGTACAAAAGCTTGGGAAAACGCGCCCTCAGCAAAAAGGCGGCGCAAAAAGTTAGGGATTTTATTGGCAAAGAAGAAAACATCTGCACTGGCACCTGCCCCCATTAAATTGGCGACGACTACATCCCTTACAAGTCCCAGTATTCTGGAAATAAAAGTCATCATACTGACGATCAAGCCAGACTTGAGTAGCTTTTTACTCACGAACATCCCCTAAAAAATACACTCAAAAATCTGCTAGAGCGCTTTCATTTGCTCAGCAGAGATAATTATTAGCAATGGTATAAAAATGCTGTTAGAATCCACGCCATCTTAACCGCGATGACCTTCTATTCCAAAGATTGTTTGGATGAGGCTGGTTTTTGCACAAATCATTTGACAATTAAGCGCAAATGAGGGATATTCCTCGCCCTTAAATTGTCACCGAACTAAGTTTTTGGGAGTTAGACCCTTGGCAAACAGTAAATCTGCTAAGAAGCGCGCTATCCAAGCTGAAAAACGTCGTCAGCACAACGCTAGCCGTCGTTCTATGATGCGCACTTACATGAAGAAAACTATCGCAGCTATCGAAGCTGGCGATAAAGAAGCTGCAACAGCTGCATACACTGCAGTTACACCGATCCTAGATCGTATGGCGACTAAAGGTCTTATTCATAAGAATAAAGCTGCTCGTCATAAGTCTCGTTTCGCAGCGGCAATCAAAGCTCTTTAATCCGAGTTTAGATTTGCAAAAAAACCGGCTTTTGCCGGTTTTTTTATATCTAGATAAAACAAAATGCATCTTATCTTCACTTCGAATCGTTCAGAACACGTTTCTTCCGCACCTATTTATATCTCTTAGGCATGGTTGGCCAATCAGGATCAGCTCAACCACTTTCCTATTAGTCACTAATCTTCTAGTAATTAGTCTTCACAATACAGTGCATGAAGCAATTTGATCACTTGTTGTACTTCCGAACTGCTAAGAGAGTAATAGACTGTTTGAGCTTCTTTTCGAGTTTGCACTAAACCATCTCTTCTCAACCAAGCTAAATGCTGGGAAAGCGCCGATTGGCTCAATTCAAGGTGAGAACAAAGTTCCCCAACAGAAAGTTCATTGTTGTGTAGCATACATAATATTTGCAAGCGTCTTTCGTTCGCCATCGCTTTCAAGAGTACGACAGCTTGAGCAGACTTCTGCTCCATTTCCTGTAAGTTCATTCAGCAGCCTCCATGGGCTAAAACTAAGTTACTGCATCTTCAACTTGTTATTTGTGTTATGTCAGTTGAAGTCCTTATTCATATAAATGTTATTACAACAATGTGAAGTAATACAATGAATTCTGTTAATCGAACAGCTGAATGAAATCAGCATCACAAAGATTCTTAACTGTTGGATGCTGAATCATCCTTTCTGCAAATATAACAAAATATTCTTCCTTGAGCTCATTTATCTCTCCAACCAAGTGCAGAGACACGTCGTCCGCTACTTCGGATTGATACAAACTTGGCGCAAGAAAAATCACATCTTTATGATCTTGAGCGAATGCTTTCATCAAAGCAACGTCATCAAACTCACCGAGAATATTGGGCTGAATTCCTTGGCGATCAAACCATTGCATGACCTTTCTTCCCATTGATGTTCGACTTCCTGGCAATAGCAGTTTTCGATTCTCTAGTACTGAAGGAAACAGCTCATTATCCAATGGTTTTGAGCTAAAAAAGCTCATTCTACACTCACCAAGCTTTTTGCTATATAACCCCGGGCTTTGGCTCGAATCGACCGCACAATCAGATAAAATCATATCCAGTTTATGTTGTGAGAGCTGCTCAAGAAGCAATTCGTGGGTAGACTCAAAACAGCGTAGATGGATGCTATTGTCGGTCGGCACTGTTGTCATCAATATTCGACTAACGAAACGTTTTGAAAGTGCATCCGCAACGCCTACATCGAATAAGATATTGGATCTCTGGCTATAATTTACGATGTCTAACATCTCATAACTTAAACCAAACATTCGGTCTGCATACTTAAAGACAAGTTGCCCTAACTCAGTTGGTTCAACACTGCGTCCATTTCGCTTGGTTAATTTGCCATCCATTCTTTCTTCTAGAGCTTTTATTTGTCCCGTAACCGTCTGAGGCGTTAAAAAAAGCGCATCTGCAGCTTTCGTAACCGAACCCTGCTTGCATACCATCCAGAAATAATAAAGATGATTGTAATTTAAGTGCGACATCGATTTTTCTTACTCAAAATGTGAAGAAGCCATATGATACAACGCATCCTGCGAGAGACACTATATCTTCGGAATTTTCGATATATTAGTGTAAATATTTCGAATAAAACCGAACATACCCGAGACTTTTATGACAATGTGACAATAAGAAAGTGTGACAAATTGCAAATATCCAATCAAAAGCGCCCAACATCACTACTAACACACCAGTAAGTAACCCAATTTAAATCAATAAATACAATGAGTTAAATCAACCATCATTTCAACTTATCGATTGCGCAGAAAAAATAGCAAAAAAGCCCTTCTTAAACCTAAATGTCATATAACTGAAATATTTCATCTCTAGTATCGCTTTCAGATTCACTAACCGACCTAATTGAGAACGGTCACGGAGAAAAATATGATAAACCAAGCTACTTCAACAGCAGCGCCACATTCGGGTTCAGCTCGCTGGCTACGCTGGGCTAACTTGGCTTTCATGCTTTACCTACTATTACTTGCAGTTTCAATGGTAGGAAGTGGTTTTAAGTGGGCTTCAGGAGAACACGCTAAAACGCTTTTCGAATTTGCTTCTCACCCAGTTGCTGGCCTAATGATTGGTCTCGTTGCAACTGCATTAATTCAGTCGTCTAGTACTGTTACTTCTATCATTGTGGGACTTGTTGCTGGCGGTCTTCCCGTAGCGACAGCCATCCCTATGATCATGGGTGCCAACATTGGTACAACGGTTACCAATACGTTGGTCAGCTTGGGTCACGTTCGTTGCAAAGACGAATTTAAACGTGCATTCGCAAGTGCCACTATTCATGACTTCTTCAACCTTCTTGCCGTTATTATCTTCCTACCATTGGAAATGATGTTCGGTATTCTAGAGAAAATCTCTCATTGGCTTATTTCACCTATGCTTGCAACTGGTGACATGAGTATTAAGGGTTTTAACTTTATTAAGCCAATCACTAAACCTGTGGTTAGTGCTATTAAAGAGCCTCTTGCTTCGTTTGGTGATGTGGGTGGCGGTATCACGCTAATTATATTGGGTATCGCAACTATCTTTGTTGCTATCACCGTTATGGGTAAGCTGATGAAGAGCCTGATGGTTGGTCGAGCTCGTGACATCCTTAAAAATGCTATTGGTCGTGGTCCTCTTCACGGTATCGCGTCAGGTTCCGTGGTTACTGTACTGGTTCAGTCTTCGTCAACAACAACAAGCTTGATGGTTCCACTAGTAGGTTCAGGTGTACTGAAAGTGCGTGATGTTTACCCGTTTACTCTGGGTGCGAACATCGGCACATGTATTACTGCACTGCTAGCTGCAACTGCCGTTTCAGGTGAATTTGCCGTGTTTGCTTTGCAGATTGCACTTGTTCATTTAGTGTTTAACGTGATGGCAACGGCATTTATCTACGGCATTCCATTCCTAAGAGAGCTACCAATCAAAGGAGCGGATCTGATTTCAGATATGGCAATGAAGAACAAGGCTGTCGTTGTTGGGTATCTACTGGCTGTATTCATTGTTATGCCAGGAACTATCTTAGCGCTTACCGCATAAAATCTGATACAGAACGTATAAGCCCCTGCACTTATTGAGTGCAGGGGCTTTTTTGTTTCTTTAATCAAGCTTGTTTATCTCTAGGTGCTAGCCTGCGTACATAATGAAGCACCCGAAGTCAGATAGGTTTAACCAAATCAAATAGGCTAACTTGTTCAATCAAATGCTGCACGCTACAGAATTTATCCAAAAAAAACGCCACTTGAAGACAAGTGGCGTCGTTGAGTTTCTTTTAACAACTAGACCGAAAATGGATATTTAATCGCATCGTGGCATTGATACCCCACTACTTCAAAATCATCCATGGTCACCCATGTTTCCAAATCTTCGAGAGATTGTATCTTAGGGTTAATTCTGAATTCAGGCTCAGGGAAAGGCTCACGCTTCAACTGAACATCACGCATCAACTCTAGCTGATCTTCGTATATGTGCGCGTTGACAAGCTTGTGATACGCCTTTCCTGGCTTCTTACCCGTTATTTGCGCCATCAATGCTAAGAAAACGTACACTTGAACCATATTGAAATTTAAGCCCAGAGGAACGTCACAGGAGCGCTGTGTACTATTTAAATACAACGTATCACCAAGCAAGGAAAAGTGATGGCTATACATACATGGACGTAAACAACCCATATGAAATTCACCTGGGTTGTAGAAATTCAAGATTTCGCCACGGTCATCTACACCGTTTGTTAAGTCATCAACAATCTTTCTGAGCTGGTCAATGTGCCCGCCATCAGGCTTCGCCCAAGCACGCCCTTGCACGCCGTACACACGCCCCATATCATCATCACCTTTACGATAAGGGTTATTAAGCCATGCGTCGTTTAAGTTTGCGTTCGCGTCCCATGTTTTGGTGCCCAATTTGCGAAAATCTTCCGCATTATCGTAACCGCGAATATAGCCAAGTAGTTCAGCTACCGCAGCTTTCCAGAAACTCTTACGTGTTGTGTCTAAGGGAAACTCTCCCGATGCGACATCGTAGGTCAAATCTGCGTTGATTACGGTTAGGCATCGCTTTCCCGTGCGCTCATTTTCAATCCACGTACCCTCATCGACGATACGCTGACATAACTCTAAATACTGTTTCACTGTAGACCTTAAACTTTAGATTTAACAGGTTGCTTGTTGGCGCTAAATGCCCAACCAATCAATGCTATACCACCAATCACCATTGGTAGTGATAAGATTTGCCCCATGGAGATCCAGTCTCCATAAAGACCAAGATGCGCATCCGGTTCACGGAAGTATTCTATAATAAAACGGAAGCTACCGTAGCCGAGCAAAAATACCCCTGAGACACTACCAGCAGGGCGAGGCTTCTTAATGAACCAGTTGATGATAAAGAAAAGAACGACACCTTCGAGGACAAACTCATACAGCTGCGAAGGGTGTCGAGGAAGGTAGCCACCGCTCGGGAATAATACAGCCCAAGGCACGTCAGTTACACGCCCCCAAAGCTCATCATTCATAAAGTTACCGATGCGTCCCATTCCAAGCCCAAACGGTACCAATGGTGCAATAAAGTCGGTAACAGCGAAAACGGCTCTACCATTTCTACGTGCATACCACGCCATGGCTGCGATCACACCAAGAAGACCACCGTGGAAAGACATCCCTCCTGTCCAGATCTTAAACAAGTAAAGAGGGTCATCCAGAAAAACATCAAAGTTATAAAAGAATACGTAGCCTATACGCCCTCCCAATACAACTCCAAGAAAGCCTGCGAACAACAGGTCTGAAACTTGCTCACGCGTCCAGCCACTGTTTGGCATATCAGCACGACGATTTGCTAACCATAACGCAAATACAAAACCAACAAGGTACATCAGACCGTACCAGCGAAGTGCCAGTGGTCCGATAGAAAAAATAACAGGATCAATTTGAGGAAAGGTGATAAACCCCTGATTCATATTTAGTTCTCTTTACTGTTTCTAAGGGCTGTTGATGTATAAAACTGACATCTGAATCCGCAATGGTTGGGGATAATCACGGCAAAAAATTCAACAGCATCTAAATTGGTAATAACATTTTTCCAGCGATAAAAAGAAGGAAAACAGCGAATATTTTCTTTAATACTGCCGTTGGAAGCTTAGTCGCCCATTTGGCGCCTATACGAGTCGTTAATACAGATGTCGCCACAATACCAAATAATGCCGGCAAGTAAACATAGCCTAAGCTGTATTTAGGCAATCCTTGTGCTTCTAATCCATGTACAACAAATCCCGCCATTCCTGCTAAGGCAATAACACATCCGCAAACCGACGAGGAACCTATCGCTTTGCGCATTTCAACACCATGCCGGCTTAAAAATGGTACGGTCAATGAGCCGCCACCAATTCCAGCTAAACTTGATACAACGCCAATAAGACCACCGCACCCTAAAGTGGTTCCAGCAGATGGCATTGGAGAAGTGGTAGCTGAGCGTAAAGACATCAACATTTGAATTGCCAGCGCCAACACGATAGCCCCAAATATTTTAATAAGGTGCTGAGTGGGGATGGCTTCAGCAATAAACGAACCTGCGAGCCCCCCGATAACCACTCCCGGCATCAACCATTTAATAACAAACATGTCTACGTTTCCTAACCGAAGGTGATTAAGAGCTGATGACCCAGACGTAAGTATGATGGTTGCTAAAGAAGTCGCTAAAGCGATGTGCATAATAAGATCGGTAGAGATATTCGCTGCGGGAAGAAGCCAAAGCAGCGCAGGCACAACAATTAAGCCTCCTCCAATCCCTAACAATCCCGCTAAGACACCGACAACACTCCCCAGCAATAGGAACTGAAAGATTAGCTCTATGTTCAAGTGAACCTCTATTTTTTACCGGCGCGAACGAAACCAGCTAAGTCTTGTGCTTCCAAGTATTCAATAACTTGGTCATGAATATTTTTTCCGTAAGGCTGAGACAACGCACTTTTAGCCAACATCTGTAAATCGGTCACCTTAGATTGTCTAAGTAGATATTTAACACGAGCTACGTTAGCGGTATTCATACTCAGCGAGCGATACCCTAACCCAACAAGTAATAAAGCGCCAATAGGATCTCCAGCCAATTCCCCACAAATGCTAACAGATAAGTTATGCGTTCGACATGTTGCCTCGATTTGTGCCAGAGCTTGAATCACGGCAGGGTGAACAGACTCATAAACTCCCGATACTCGGGCATTGTTTCTGTCCACTGCCAGCAAATATTGGGTCAAGTCGTTGGTACCAACCGATACAAAATCAATTTTATCAGCCATAAATGACAGTAAATAGAGCATGGAAGGGACTTCCAACATGACACCAATTTGTGGTTTTACCACGTTATGATGGGTTTGCGATACCTCATCATAAGCTTGCTGGATGAGTGCCAGCGCATCGTCTAATTCTTGGTTTCCTGACAACATAGGAAGAAGAATACTCAAGTTACTCAAGCCATCACTGGCTTTCAACATGGCACGCAGTTGCATTAGGAAGATATCAGGGTGGTCGAGTGTAAAACGAATGCCTCGCCAACCTAAAAATGGATTGTCTTCTTCAATCGGCAAATAAGGAAGTGGTTTATCTCCCCCTACATCTAGGGTTCGCATAACTACTTGTTTGTTTGGGTAGGTTTCCAAAACCCGTCGATACTGTTGATACTGTTCTTCTTCTGATGGAAAACGATGCTGAAGCAGAAAAGATATCTCGGTACGATATAAACCAACACCATTAACACCTTGGTTCACTGAAATGTTAGTGTCGGCACTCAAACCCGCGTTGAGCAAAACATTTACATGACAGCCATCTTTCGTTTTTGCCTCTTCTTTGAGCTCTCCTTCAACCATTTTAGAAAGCTCAAACTCTTCATCTCGTAACGATCGGTATTCATTAAGAAGTTGGACCGGTGGGTCAACAAAGATCTCACCGCTATACCCATCAACAATACCTGGCTTCCCCGTAAGCTTTTGCGGTGTAACACTTGCGCCCATAATAGCGGGAATACCTAAAGCACGAGACAAAATCGCTGCATGCGAGTTTGCCGCCCCTTCTATTGAAACAACCCCCAAAAGCTTATCTTTGGGCAAGCTTGCTAACGTAGAGGCGGTAAGCTCATTCACGACAAGAATCACTGGCTGGTGGAGCTCAAGCTCTCCCACTTCGTTAGAGTGAAGAAAATACAGCAACCTTTGACCAAGCTCTCGAATATCCTGCGCACGCTCACGTAAGTAAACGTCAGACATTTGAGCAAAACGGTTAGAATACGTCTCCACCACTTGGCGCAACGCCCAATCGGCTCGGTCTCCTTTTTGAATCTGCTCTTTAAGATCATTCCTCAACATAGGATCGTTGAGAAGGTGAGTAAACAAATCAAAAATGGCCAATGTATCTTTGTTTATATCGTTGTCTAGCTTCTTTCTAAGTCGCCTGAAATCCGCCTTTGCACTTTCTATGGCAAGCGCTAACCATTCTTGTTCTTGCTCTACATTTAACGTACTGGCAGGGTAGATATCCGAAAGTTTAGGCTGCGTATCATCCCACCAAAAATCGCCAACAGCGACACCAGGTGAGGCAGCTATTCCTGCCATCTTCTGACTGTTAGCGTCATTCAGTAACCAATGCCCTTGCGCCTGTGCGTGAGCAATAATAACGGCAAGCTGCGCAGAGAGAGTGACGAGAAACGACTCTTCCATCTCTGAAAAAAGTCGAGGGGATTTTTGCTGAATAACAAGTACCCCAAGTACTTGCTTGCGGTGAATAATCGGGGTGCCTAGAAAGGAATGGTAAATTCCCTCCCCAAGTTGAGGAAAGAATTTAAAATTAGGATGAGAAGATACTTCTGCTAAGTTAAGTGGCTCGGCAGTTCTGCGAACCAAACCCACCAAGCCCTCATGATAACCAATATGAATTTTGTCGCCTTCAAACTTTAAGCCTTTAGTGGCCATCAGCTCCAGTCGGGATAACTCATCATTAGCAAAATAAAATGTGCAACACTCAGTTTGCATAGCGTGACACGTTTCTTTAACCAAAACATCCAAAGCCTCATGGATGTGTTCAACTCTAGAAACCTGTTCTACGATATCCCTCAACTGAGTGAGCATTTAGTTATCCTCTCCGATTCTTTCGCTTACCTTTTACTTTTCGTTCTCTGAACGGCATTGCAAGCGTAGCAAACTCTTTCATCGCACGCCGATAAACGTCACGCTTAAACGAAACAACCTGTCTTACTGGGTACCAATAACTGACCCATCTCCAACCATCAAATTCAGGGGTACTGCCACGCTGCATATTGATTCTAGACTCATCACAGTCTAATCGTAGCAAGAACCATTTCTGTTTTTGTCCGATACAAACGGGTTTTGAATCCCATCGTACCAATCGTTTGGGTAGCTTATAGCGTAGCCAATGACGACTGGTCGCGACGACTTTAACGTCTTTTTGAGTTAAACCCACTTCTTCATACAGCTCACGAAACATTGCTTCTTCTGGTGTTTCGCCTTCATCAATTCCTCCTTGAGGGAATTGCCATGAATGCTGTCCGTATCGTTTCGCCCAGAATACCTGACCATGGTTGTTACAAATTACAATTCCCACATTTAAGCGGTAACCATCGCCATCGATCACTGGCTAACCTCTAATATAAATCTCTGTTAAGTGTGATTTTTCCACATATCCCCAATAGGGGCAAACTTACATGTCGCATAATGCGTTTTTTTCTGTCAGACAAGCACCGCACTGGATAAGTTTTCATCAAAGAGGAAGTTATCAACACAGGAATGAGACCAACTCCACATTTATTCACCTTTTCTGTGAATAAGTGTGTGAAGAAACCGATTACAAGACAATTGACGTGATCTAAGATCTTTAAAAGCACCTTAGGTAAGAATCACCAAAAATAACAAAAACTATTGAAATACAATAATATAAGCAATTATTACTTTTGACTATAAGCTGGAATTTTCAATGAATTTAATCCACTCCTCAGATCGGTTAAAGATCAACCACAGGTTTCCTTATCCACACAAAGTGGTTAAATTTTAGCTCAAAGTTAAAATACAGGCAGAAAAACAATCAATAAAACCCTGATTATAGATCCAGTTCTTTTATTTACTTGAGCATTAAACTAAGTTCTGTGGATAAGTTGGGAAAAGATCTTTGGCGTACATTTATAAAAATGTCAGATCCAATTTCGATGTTAAGTCATTCGTTCCATAGTTATGATAAAGTGACTCTTTTATTGCTGTATTCACATTCCATGAAACCCACACCAACATCCGAGCAAGAACTTCATACTCGCGCCATTAATATTGCAGGCTATACGTTAAGTGAGCTAGCAGAAGAAGCTGGAATCTCCGTGCCTGAAAACCTGAGAAGAGATAAAGGTTGGGTGGGCCAATTACTTGAGTGGCATTTAGGGGCAAGTGCAGGCAGTAAGCCGCAGCAGGATTTTATTGATCTTGGGATCGAACTCAAAAGCATTCCTATCAGCCATAAAGGGACCCCACTAGAAACCACATTTGTTGCTGTCGCTCCCTTAATCGGTGTACAAGGACTAACGTGGGAAAATAGCCACATACGGCAAAAACTATCGCGGGTACTCTGGGTTCCTGTTGAAGGCGAAAGAGAATTGCCTGTCGCTGAACGTAAAGTTGGCTTTCCTGTTCTATGGTCGCCCAATGAAAAAGAAGCGCAAATCTTAAAGCAAGATTGGGAAGAGCTGATGGAACAAATCGTTCTAGGGCAAGTAGAACAGATTACAGCTCGTCATGGAGAAGCTCTACAACTTCGTCCCAAAGCAGCCAACAGTCGAGCACTCACTGAAGCCTATGGAGCAAATGGCACGCCAATCATGACACTCCCAAGAGGCTTTTATTTAAAGAAAGGATTCACGCAAAGGATCTTAGAACAGTTTTTTGATCAATGAGCCTTTGAGTATTTGGAGGCGGTTCAATTCGCCGCCCTAGTGAATAGACATCTCAATGTCATGGTAAAGCGCCATGCCACTCTCTCCACATTCGTCATAGACGTTGTGTAGCCTTAAATACGCGGTATGAACCCCCATTTTGTGCAACGCGCTTTTTACCAACTCCAAAGAATCAAAATGCAATGGTTCTTCTTTGCCTCGGATAGGCTCCAACTTGTGCTTATATTCTACCGCCAGCAAATAGCTGGATAGATTGGCACAGCTAATTACATAAATTTTAGGCTCTTTTCCCTGCTCAATATGCTTTGCATGCAACCAATGATTAAGCTGTTCTCTTTGCATAATTCTCTTCCCTGGATCGTCAATTAACCATGCACTCTTTGCAGGTCATCTCTAAAGCATAGACAAGAATCGACTTAATGTTGAACAAATCATTAACAGTTTTTACTTGACCGCATCCATAACAATCAGTTTATAGTGAAGAAAAAATGAGGAATGTATATGCAATTAAAGAAGTTACCGCATTCAACTCTTGAGATCAGTCCGTTGTGTTTAGGTACCATGACATTCGGTGAGCAAAACACCGAATCAGAGGCTTTTTCTCAACTTGATTACGCCTTAGAAAGAGGCATTAACTTTATCGATACCGCAGAAATGTACCCCGTTCCTCCTAACTCGGATACGCAAGGTCGAACAGAAGAATACATAGGAAATTGGATCAAAAAGTCGGGTAAGCGAGAAAAAGTGGTACTCGCGACTAAAGTTGCAGGTCCAAGCGGTGTCCCTTATATCCGTGAAGACATGGCACTCGACTGGCGTAATATCCACCTAGCCATCGACGAGAGTCTAAATCGCCTACAAACCGAATATGTCGACCTCTACCAGATCCATTGGCCGCAACGAAAAACGAATTGTTTTGGACAACTGAATTACCCTTATCCTGATGACCAAAATGACACTCCAATTCTAGAAACCTTGGAAGCCTTGGCTGATGTTGTTAAACAAGGAAAGGTTCGTTACATCGGGTTATCCAATGAAACACCTTGGGGAGTGATGAGTTATTTAAGATTGGCGGAGAAGCACGACTTACCAAGAGCTATCACAATCCAGAATCCATACAACCTATTGAATCGTACGTTTGAAGTAGGGCTCTCTGAAATCGCTCACAATGAAGGTGTTGAATTACTTGCGTACTCACCGCTTGCGTTTGGCGCACTCAGTGGAAAATACTTGAATGATGCGAAACCGGAAGGTGCGCGCTGCACGCTTTACGAACGATTCGTTCGCTACTTTACTCCAAACGGAGTGAAAGCGACGGAAGCGTACGTGAAATTAGCGCAAGAGCATGGGGTAGATCCTGCTCAAATGGCATTGGCGTTTGTGAATCAGCGTCCATTCGTTGCATCCAACATCATTGGTGCAACCACAATGGAACAGTTGAAGAGTAATATCGACAGTTTAGAAGTGGATCTATCAGAAGAGTTGCTAGCGTCTCTGCAAGAGATTGGAGTGCAATACTCCAATCCTTGCCCCTGATTAACAGGTAACGTTTAGATTTTAGGGGCTAAGTACTAATCGAATAAGTACTTAGCCCCTTTTGTTACGTTGGAATTCGCGTTCGTAACAATCGTCTAAGGTGACGAACACGACGTTCCGCGGTGGCTGAAGGTTGCTCATTTGTACCAATTTGGCGACCTTCAGGGTCAAGACCAATATCTTGAAGCAAATGTGCGTTGTGCCATGGAATGTTGTGCTGAGCCCTTTTCACTCTGCGCTTCCACGCACGATCTTCACGGTTAATATCTGCTTTTACTAAAAATGTGGCCAGTTGGATGTAAATAGAGTGACGCATAACTTTTTCTCCAGAAAATAAATATATAGGCTGGAAAAAGCGGTCAAAAAAACAGGATAGATTTTTATAGACTGTCCAAGTTAGACCGCTTCTCCGCGGCCCAAATGGTCACGGATTAATTAACGTTGCTTAGGTGTAGAGGTACCACGGGTATCCATGGCAAGACCTAGATCATTGGCGACACAATCATGCTGTGCGATAAAAATGTTTAGCATTTTGTGCCTCCTACTGTTAACTAATCCAAAATTGAAATGATAAATGGTGACTTGCTGTCACGGTTAAATTCTAACCCCAAGAGGATATATTTCAAGCGCATATTCACGCAGTTTATAAAAAAAGCCAATTCATCTGTATGCAACTTAACCGGAGACTGAATAGCAGAATATATCGCAAATTATGAGTTATATATCAGAACAAAAATTCATATAACTCCTAAATTAAAAGACGATAAGAATACGGTTCACCACTTAAGTATTGTTTTTACCTGCTATTACTCACCTATTTTCTAGTTCTCACTAGCCAATAAAAAAACGCCCACTTAAAATAAGTGAGCGTTTTGTAAAGCAGTCATACTGATTGATGTCAGAATTATGCTCTGGTTTCCGATATGAGATTGTGCTTATTCAAAAGACGGTACATGGTAGCGCGAGAAACACCCAACTCTTTAGCTGCGGGAGTCACTTGACCATCATGCGATTCCAGTACAAGTACTAGCGCATCGCGTTCTGAACGTTCACGAATACTTCGCAAACTTCTCTGGTTATCGGCACGTTTTGGTAAATCCAGTTGAGACTCTTCAATAACGACTGAATCTGACATCAACACAACGCGTTTTATTTGATTCATTAACTCTCGAACATTTCCAGGCCAATGGTGCTGAGTCAATGCTCTTAATGCTTGATCAGAGAAGCTTCTCGCTTGTGCGTTGTACTCACGTGAGTATACGTTCAAGTAGTGATTTGCTAGTACAGCAATGTCACCTGAGCGCTCTTTCAAACTAGGAACATTAATCCTTAACACGTTAAGGCGATGATAAAGTTCTTCGTTGAAGTCATCATCTAACAGGGCTTTTTCCATATCAGAATGGTTAGCAACCAAAATTCTGACATCCACTTCTTTCGCCCCTTCTTTTGTTTCGACTTTTCCTTCCTGTAAATAGAACAGCAAATGCTGTTGCTGAGATAATGGCATGTTCAAAATGTCGTTGAATAAGATGGTTCCTCCATCGGCTTGTTCCAACAGTGGTGACTCTCCCCAGTCGTCGCCTCTGTCGATGCCGAATATGTCCATCTCCATTCTCTGCTCTGATATCGCTCCGCAGTTCACACTAAAAAATGGACCTTTAGAACGTGCCGATGTGGTATGTATCGCTTGAGCGACTTTTTCTTTACCCGATCCTGATTCCCCAAAAATCAAAATGCTGACATCGGTAGGTCCGATTCTTCGAACCTGATCTCGCAGACGTTTTATAGGCATTGACTCCCCAATCATACCCATATCACTAGTTTGACCATAGCTCGGCCAAACTTTCTTCTCCAGTTTCAGCATTCCAAGTTGGTGGCCAATTGTATTGAGAAGTTGTGCGTCTGGTATGGGCGCAGTAAAAAAATCAATACAAAAGTTTACTATGAACTGACATATGGTATCAGAGCTCAATTGAGACTCCCTGATAAATGCCAGCCAACGAACCTGCTTGTGGCTGCTGACTAAATTTGCCAGACCGTTGAGACTGAACTCATCCTGGCTTAAATCAACAATCCCAATGCAAGGACCAATCTCTGAGAACAATGTTTGTGCTTCACGAAGGTCATCACATCGCTGGCAACGCCAACCTACCTGCTCTAATACTGCAAGCCAAGGTTCGTATGTGCCTCCAACAACAACAAGTGAACCCGGTACAGAATCCATTCGGAATTGAGTACCCATTAATACTTCCTTAATCAATCTATATTGTTGTTACGATCTTCATCGTGGTTTTAAGGTGCGTGACGATTTAAAAACGATTTACATATGAATTAATCTTGCGACAATAAAACGTCTCATAGTTAAGACATAGTATAATTTGTTAAACAGTCAAGCAGGAACAGACTAACCAATAACCGTTGTCAATAGTGAGACACATAAAGATAAAGTGAAAAGATCGCTCATTTTGCAGAGCAAAATCACATATTTATAAAATTTCAGCGCTCAAATTAAGATCAAAAAAGCCACCCGAAGGTGGCTTTAATTTTGAGACATAAAATTTTTACTGCTGTGGTCGCATCGCTGGGAATAAAATTACATCACGAATGGTATGCGTGTTTGTGAATAGCATCGCCAATCGGTCTATACCAATTCCCTGACCTGCTGTCGGTGGCAAGCCGTGTTCAAGTGCAGTGATGTAATCCGCATCGTAATACATTGCTTCATCATCACCCGCATCTTTTGCGTCAACCTGAGCTTTAAAGCGAGCGTCTTGATCTTCTGCATCATTCAATTCCGAGAAGCCATTCGCCACTTCACGGCCGCCGATAAAGAACTCGAAACGGTCTGTAAAGAACGGGTTGTCATCACTACGACGAGCCAATGGAGAAATGTCCGCTGGGTAGCCTGTAATGAATGTAGGCTGGATGAGTTGAGGCTCAGCCGTTTCACCAAAGATTTCTTCAAGCAACTGACCACAAGTCCAGAACGTTTCCACTTCAACATGAACGGATTTTGCAATCGCAACCATCTTTTCACGGTCTTGAAGGTCTTCTTCTGTTAGCGCTTGAATGTCTGCGTGCTCTGGGTTGTAGTGCTTGATCGCTTCAAACATACTCATTCGAGCATATTGACCACCAAATTCGACTGTCTCATCACCATAAGGCATAGACGTTGAACCAAGAACATCCAGTGCAACCGTGCTGAGCATCTCTTCCGTTAGATCCATTAAATCTTTGTAGTCAGAGTACGCTTGGTAGAATTCCATCATGGTGAATTCTGGGTTGTGACGAGGTGATAAACCTTCGTTACGGAAGTTACGGTTGATTTCGAATACGCGGTCAAACCCTCCAACAACCAAACGCTTTAGGTAAAGCTCAGGTGCAACACGCAAGTACATGTCAATGTCTAGCGCATTGTGGTGAGTAATGAACGGGCGAGCTGTAGCACCGCCTGGGATCACGTGCATCATTGGTGTTTCAACTTCTAGGTAGCCTTTGCCACTCATGAAGTTACGGATTGATGACACCAACTTAGAACGAACGATAAATGCTTGGCGAGAATCTTCATTTACGATGAGATCAACATAGCGCTGACGGTAACGCATTTCTTGGTCCGTCAAACCATGGAATTTCTCAGGAAGAGGTCGCAATGCTTTGGTCAGCAATTCGTACTCTTCCATATTTACGTATAAGTCACCTTTACCAGACTTGTGCAGTGCACCTGTTACACCGATGATGTCACCGATGTCTAAGCCTTGGTATTTCTCTTTGAGTTCTTTTTGAACCGGCTTTGCTGCGTAAGCCTGAATGCGACCAGATGTTTCCTGAATCACAAGGAAAGGACCACGCTTAGCCATGATTCGGCCAGCAATAGAAACCGTATGATTCAGCGCTTCCAGTTCTTCTTTGCTCTTTTCACCGAACTCCTTCTGAAGGTCGCCAGCCAAGCTGTCACGACGGAAGTCGTTTGGGTGACCGTTTGCATCACAGTTCTTGCGAATTTCATCCAATTTCGCGCGACGCTCTGCGATCAGCTTGTTCTCTTCTTGCGAATGGGCTTCTTGTTGGGTTTCGTTTTGAACAGCATCAGTCATTTTCGATGTATCCTGTCGATTGTCGGTGAAAGCTTACAAACCTGATTTCAGGCTGGCTTCGATAAATTTGTCTAGATCGCCGTCTAGAACCGCTTGTGTATTGCGATTCTCGACGCCGGTGCGTAAATCTTTAATGCGTGAATCATCCAAAACGTAAGAACGGATTTGGCTTCCCCAGCCGATGTCCGATTTCGCGTCTTCATTGGCTTGCTTTTCCGCATTTTGCTTTTGTAATTCAAGCTCGAATAGCTTCGCGCGAAGCTGTTTCATCGCCTGATCTTTGTTCTTATGCTGAGAACGATCGTTCTGGCACTGCACCACAGTATTGGTTGGAAGGTGAGTAATACGCACCGCTGATTCCGTGGTGTTAACGTGCTGTCCACCCGCACCCGACGCACGATAAACATCGATACGAAGGTCCGAAGGGTTCACATCAATGTCGATGTTTTCATCAATCTCTGGGTAAATAAACGCAGACGCAAAAGATGTATGGCGACGACCACCTGAGTCAAATGGCGATTTTCGAACCAAACGATGAACACCCGTTTCTGTGCGAAGCCAGCCGTAAGCGTATTCACCAGAAATACGAACCGTGGCCGATTTCAAGCCCGCGACATCACCTTCAGACACTTCAATGACTTCTGCTTTAAAGCCTTTTGATTCGGCCCAGCGCAAATACATGCGTAACATCATGTTGGTCCAGTCTTGTGCTTCTGTACCACCAGAGCCCGCTTGCAAATCGATGTAGCAATCGGAAGAGTCGTGATCGCCTGCAAACATGCGGCGGAATTCGAGTTTCCCAAGTTTCAGTTCAAGTTCAACCAACTCAGGGTCGATTTCATCGAACGTTTCTTGATCTTCTTCTTCGATCGCTAGCTCTAGAAGACCATCTACGTCTTCTACGCCTTGATCAAGCAAATCGATAGTTTCAACGACTGCTTCAAGAGAAGCTCGCTCTTTACCTAGAGCTTGTGCACGCTCAGGTTCATTCCATACATCAGGTTGTTCTAGTTCTGCGTTAACCTCTTCTAGACGCTCTTTCTTAGCGTCATAGTCAAAGGTACCCCCTCAGGACATTCGTGCGCTCTGTCACGTCCTGTAGGCGGTTTTTAATGGGATTGATTTCAAACATGTCTGCTCAATTTCTGTATAATTTAACCGAGGAATTCTACTGAAAAATGTGACAGAGATACAGGAAAAATTTGCGTAATTTGAGCTTAGAAAATGAAGATGCCCGCTACTCTCAATCAGCAGCGGGACAGGGTTGAAAGGTCGTTTAGGTTACTTAAACTGAACTCGGGATAAGAGGTTAGCTAACCCAATAAAACAAATAAAAATTTTATATCGAGACATTCTAATGAGAAATTTTCACTTAAGACAAGGCGAAACCACGAACCAATAACGGGTTATTGGGAGAGGGTTCAACGCAGTATTCAGTGAAAAGAGCCATTAGAAAGCAAGCTATTATCCCGAGATCAGGTTACTTAGCTTCGATATGGTCGATCATCAATTGAAGTGACTGGTTGCCACGGAACTCATTAATATCAAGCTTGTACGCCAAACGTACCGTTTTTACCGATGCATCTGGCCACCGACGTAAATCCACGTTAAAGGCAATACCATCAATCATAATGTTGGTCGGGTGCCCTTTGTGTAAAGGCTCTAACATCAACTTTAAGTGTTTTTCACCCACCAGCTTTTGATGCATTACTTTGAATTCACCATCAAACAACGGCTCTGGAAAGGCTTGTCCCCATGGCCCTGCTGAGCGCAATGTTTCCGCAACGTGCATGGAAAACTCTTCCGGCTGTAATTCGCCATCCGATAACAAAATGCCCTTTAGAGAGGCTTCATCTAAGTCATTACGAACGGCTTCATCAAATAACTGACTGAACTTTTCAAAATCAGATTCTTTGATTGTCAGACCTGCCGCCATGGCATGCCCACCAAACTTAGCGATCAATCCCGGGTTTTGAGTATCGATTTTATCCAGTGTATCACGCATATGTAGCCCCGGAATGGAGCGACAAGAGCCTTTAATATTTCCTTCGCCACCATCGGCAAACGCGATGACTGGACGATGAAACTTTTCTTTAATACGCGACGCCAAAATGCCAATCACACCTTGGTGCCAGTCTCGTTGAAACAAAACCAAACCGTAAGGCAGTTCTGCATTTTCACCAAACTGCAGCCGCTCACAAAATGCCATGGCTTCTTGCTTCATGCCCTCTTCAATCTCTTTTCGAGTTTGATTCAAGCCATCGAGTTCACTGGCCATGCGTCTAGCCGCATGGATATTGTTACTCATCAATAGCTCGACACCGAATGACATGTCATCAAGCCGACCCGCTGCGTTAATTCGAGGGCCTAACGCAAAGCCAAAATCGGACGCAACTAAACGTCGCGCATCACGCTTTGCCACTTCAATCAACGCTTGAATGCCAGGGCGTGCTTTACCAGCACGAATACGCTGTAATCCTTGGTGAACCAAAATTCGGTTGTTTTCATCCAGAGGAACTACATCTGCAACGGTACCCAACGCAACCAAATCAATCAGTTCCATCAACTTTGGTTCTTGCATACCTTGTGAGGCAAACCAATTGATCTTTCGCATATGCACGCACAGCGCCATCATCATATAAAATGCGACACCCACACCTGCCAATGATTTTGATGGGAATTCGCAGCTTTCAAGATTAGGGTTCACTATGGCATCAGCATTTGGCAATTCATGACCCGGCAAATGGTGATCGGTAACAATGACTGTGATCCCTTTTTCTTTGGCATAACGAACGCCATCAATTGACGAAACACCATTATCCACAGTCATGATCACTTCTACGCCAAGTTCAATCGCTTGATCAACCACTTCGGGGCTTAGCCCGTATCCATCTTCAAACCGGTTAGGAACCAGATAATCAACGTTATGGCTACCTAGCATTCTCAACGCCAACACAGACAAGGCAGAGCTAGTCGCGCCATCGGCATCAAAATCGCCAACAACAATAATCCGTTTTTTCTGTTGAATTGATTCAAACAAAAGTTCAACGGCTTGCGAAATCCCACCCAACAACTGATAGGAGTGTAATGCCTTGGCTGTGGTATCAAGCTGAGCGAGTGATTGAACTCCTCGTGCTGCGTAAATTCGCTGAAGCAGAGGCGAAATAGAGTCGGGAAGAGAGTGAGGTGTATCTTGAGGGCGTCTTTGAATTTCGATCATATATTAGAATTTCAATCAGAGAGAATACGTTTGCCTGAGGTTTCCCTCAGGCATCCGTTTAGTATTAGTTCAGTCTTTCCAGCTGAGCAGTAAGGTCATCTGGTGATAAGTAACCACCAATCACACTGCCGTTGCTAGTCACGATTGCAGGTGTGCCACGGACACCCATTTTAGAGCCTAAATCACGATGTGCGGCGATAGTGCTTAAACACTCTTCCTTTTCTCTGACTTTTTGGCTGAAGCTGCGCTGAAGTTTCATTTCATCCATAGCCGCTTTCTGATCGACAGAACACCAGATTTGTGACATCTGCTGACCGACTTGGCTTTGTACGCCTGCTCTAGGGTACGCCATGTAACGAACCGTAATCCCTTTCTCGTTGTACTCTTGCATCTGACGGTGCAATTTCAGGCAGTAACCGCAATCAATATCGGTAAATACGGTTACAACGTGTTTCTCTTCTTTGGCTTTGTATTCGATCCAGCTAGAAGAGAAGTCGCCAATTTTGTCGGCATAACGCTTAGCAATTACATCAGTAAAGTTGCCTTTGTCGTCTAGAGCGTAAATTTTACCTTGGATAAAGTAGTCGCCTTTCTGTGTAGACAAAAATAGCCCTTGATTGGTTTCTACTTCGTAAAGACCCGCGATATCGCTGTCTGTTACGCTGCTTACTGCCAAGCCCAATTTACCGAATTGCTCTGTAATGGTGCTGACATCTGCATCGGCCGCGAAAAGAGAAAAAGAAGCCAGCGCGCCAGCTGCTACTACACCAAGTTTGCGCAAAAATTGCATGATTTCACCTTAAAAAAATAGTCATATACGAACTACGCCCTTGGGTGGTGTTGTTCGTGAATCTGTTTCAGTCGCTCGGTTGCGACGTGAGTATAAATTTGCGTGGTTGATAAGTCACTATGTCCTAACAACATTTGCACCACTCTCAAATCTGCACCGTAATTCAGTAAATGCGTTGCAAAAGCATGGCGAAGTACGTGTGGTGACAATGCGTCAGAGTCAATATCTGCCAGCGCTGCGTAAAACTTTATTCGATGCCAAAAGGTTTGCCTTGTCATCTGTCGTGCACGTTTACTCGGGAACACAACGTCAGACGATTTTTCGCCTAATATGCTTGGACGCCCTTGCTCTAAAAAGGTTTCAATCCAATCGATGGCATTTTCTCCCATTGGAACTAATCGCTCTTTTCCACCCTTACCCATTACACGAACGACACCCTGACGTAAGCTGACATTTTCCATCGTCAGGCTCACCAGTTCAGTTACTCGTAGCCCAGTCGCATACAAGAGTTCAAGCATGGCTTTATCGCGTAGTTCTATCGGGTCATTTGGATCTGGTGCGTTGAGTAACGCTTCAACCTGCTCTTCACTCAAGTCTTTCGGGAGACGTTGTGGCAATTTAGGGCTAACTAACAAGGCACTAGGGTCATCTGCCCTTACTTTCTCTCTATGAAGATATTGAAACAAACGGCGTATAGCCGAAAGCATTCTCGCTCGAGAGGTTTGCTTAAAGCCTTGGTCCATTAACCAAGATTGGTAATCTTGTAACCCTGAAACGCTGATAAAATCCAAACGGAAATTAGATTCAGCCATCCAATTCAATAATTTAAAAAGATCGTTTCGGTAGGAAGCGAGCGTGTTCTCAGATAGCCCTCTTTCCATCCACATTGCATCTAAGAACTGCTCTATTAAATAGCTATCGGGATGACTTACTTGCGTCATTCTTATCTCTCTTTCTACTTATATCAGTCACAGACTATGTGACACGCGAAAATAATACTATTAAATTCCTCTCAATAAGTATAAATCCTGCAATTCCTTCTCATTTCCCGTTAGAATCTGCCATCTCTACAATCAACAATCACAGATCATGAAAATCGGACTTTTTTACGGCTCTACAACTTTTTACACTGAAATGGCAGCAGAGAAGATTCGCGCCATCATTGGTGAAGACTTAGTGGATATATTTAATGTAAAAGACACACCACTATCATTAATGAACGACTATGATCTGTTAGTGCTTGGAATTTCCACGTGGGATTTCGGTGAAATTCAAGAGGATTGGAGTGCTGTATGGGAGCACATCGATGGCGTGTCGCTAAAAGGCAAACACGTCGCGTTATTCGGCTTAGGCGATCAAGAAGGTTATGGCGAGTGGTTTCTCGATGCGATGGGACTTCTTCATGACGAATTGAAAAAAACGGGCGCTCAGTTCATCGGTTACTGGAAAAATGAAGGCTATGAGTTCGAAGCATCGAAAGCATTGACAGAAGACAAGTCACATTTTGTAGGGTTGGCTTTGGATGAAGACTCTCAATACGAACTGAGTGATTCTCGAATTGAAGCGTGGTGCGAACAGATCCTAGTGGAATACCACGACGCGTTATAAAACTTTCGGTATCTGAATTCCAAACTTCAGTGCCAAATCGACACTAAACATGTATCGGTCGGGTAATGAATCAAAAAGGGGCTGATGAATATCAGCCCCTTATCATTTTTACGAACAACCCAACGATAATTTACGCTGTTTCTTCCGTCAGTGACTTGCGAGATGTTCCAATAAAGAACATACAGATAATGGCTGCAAACGTCGGCATTAACCACGCCATTCCCACCTCAAATAGCGGCAGCATATTAAACGCATTCACATTGATACCCGCCACTTTTGCTGCATCCAACAGTGCGAATACAAACGCAACCAAGACTACAATGCGATACGCCACTTCTGGGTTTGGCAGATGGTTACGAACAAACGCAAGTGCCACTAATGCAATGGCGACAGGGTAGAGTGCAAACAATACAGGAACCGACAATGCAATCAGCTGGCTCAAACCTACGTTAGCCACGACAGCACATGCAACGCCAATGATCACAACCCACGCCTTATAGCTCACAGGTGTAACCGAACTAAAGTAATCTGAACAGGCTGAAATCAAGCCAATCGCTGTCGTCAAACACGCCAATAATACGATAACCGATAGAACCGTTTGACCCGAAGCACCAAACAGAGCTTGGACATACAGACTCAAGATAACGCCACCGTTATCAGAACCCGCAGCAACGGTACCGCTGGTCGATCCTAAATAGAATAGAGACACGTAAACAAACGCTAAACCAACAGCAGCAATCACTGCTGCGCTGATCAAGTACTTCGTTGTTGGACGCGATTCAGTAATCCCCTTGCTACGAAGTGCATCGACAATCAGAATTCCGAACATCAACGCGCCAAACGTATCCATGGTGTTGTAGCCTTCAAGGAAACCCGTGATCAACGGCTGACTCACATAGTCACCTTGAGCAGCAGACTGTACACCTTGAGGGTCAACAAAAACTGACACTGCAAGTGTAATCAGACCAATAAACAGAACAGGCGTCAGTACCTTTCCGATCGTATCGATCAGTTTGCCTTGAGACCAAGCGAAAAACATCGCTACGGCAAAAAACAATACAGAGAAAGTCGTTAAATGAAGCTGTTGTGCGTCAGCAAAAAATGGCTTCACTGCCATCTCATAAGCAACCAAACCAGTACGTGGGGCTGCAAATGCAGGGCCAATGATGATAAAGATAAGCACCACAATGAGTGTTGCTGCTTGTTTAGGCAAATGCTTGGACAAGTGTTCCCAAGACCCACCAGCAACTGCAATAGCAATAATGGTGATCAAAGGTAGACCTACCGCAGTAAACAGGAATCCAGACATCGCTGGAATTAAGTTTTCGCCGGCCAATTGACCCGCTAGAGGAGGGAAAATAATGTTACCCGCTCCTAAAAAGAACGCAAAGAGCATGAAACCCAAAGCGATCACATCAGTTGATTTTAGTTTCTGACTCACTGAAAACCCTTATAATAATCTTGTGTTTGCAAATATTATGAAATTTTATTCTATAAATAAGGGGCGAATAATGAACAAAAGAGAGGTCAGAAACAAGAGTGTGATAAAAAACACAATAATAATTCGACTTTCATATCCTTTTGCAGATATAAACACTATTAAATCTTAATTAATCAGACCATATAACCATTCAAATTAATTATCCTTCTATTAACAAGAATTTAATATAATCCCTTTTTGATACACCTCTTAATCGCGTTAACCCGTTAAGTGAAAAGCAAAGTATGCGTACCAAAACCAAAGATTTTCAATTTAAACAATTCTCTATTTCCGGTGGTCACAGCGGTATGCCAGTGAGCACTGATGGCGTCATGCTTGGAGCATGGACCGCGCTTCCGAAAAATGGATGTATATTGGACATCGGTACTGGCACTGGCTTGCTTTCCCTAATGTGCGCGCAGCGCTCTGCAAGCCGCCTAGAAATTGTGGCTATCGAGCTTGAAGAAAATGCATCCAAAGCTGCTGCATATAACTTCAGTGAGAGCCCTTGGCACTCGCGTTTAACGCTCATCCATGATGATGTACTCAATCACACCTTTTCACACCAGTTTGATGCGATCATCTGTAACCCTCCCTATTTCAATAATGGACAACAAGCGGACGATCGCTCTAGGGCTGATGCTCGTCATACGAATACTCTGGATCATGAAAGCTTACTTAACAAATGCCACTCCTTGCTCGCTACTCATGGCAACGCAAGTTTTATCTTGCCGTCAGTTGAAGGAGAAGCGTTCATCGACCTTGCTTTGAAATCAGGCTGGTATTTGCATTCTCGCTGCGATATTCAAACCACAGAACGCAAAGCCCCCACACGGCTTATGTTGAGTTTGTCTAAGCTGCCATGCAAGACGGTGCGTTCAACGTTAATCATCAATCAAAATGGTCAATACAGCTCTGATTTTGTTGCGCTAACTCAGGACTTTTACTTGAAGATGTAAAAAGCTCATCAGAAAATACATTTTATCTAAACGCCGATGAGTATATAATTCGCGCCCAAATATTTATTCGCACGCTTGTGGAGACCCACTGTGATCAGAACTTTTGCTGAACTCGATTTAGATCCAAATTTGCTGGAGGCCATTGAAGAGATGGGGTATGAACGCCCAACTCAAATTCAGGCTGAAGCCATTCCACAAGCACTAGACGGTCGCGACATTTTAGCTTCTGCGCCTACTGGTACAGGTAAAACAGCCGCATTTGTCATTCCTGCGCTGCAATACCTGCAAGACTTTCCGCGTCGTAAAGCCGGCCCAGCGCGAATTTTGATCCTGACTCCTACTCGCGAATTGGCAATGCAGGTTGCGGATCAAGCGAGAGCATTGGCGAAAAATACGAATTTAAAGATCTTCACCATCACGGGTGGTGTTCAGTACCAAGAACATGCCGACATCCTTTCCACTACTCAAGATATTGTGGTTGCGACACCAGGTCGTTTAATGGAATACATTGAAGCGGAACGTTTTGACTGTCGTGCTATTGAATGGTTGGTATTGGATGAAGCCGACCGCATGCTGGACATGGGTTTTGGCCCGACCGTTGATCGTTTGTCTTCAGAGTGTCGCTGGCGTAAACAATCCATGCTGTTTTCCGCGACCTTAGAGGGGCGTGGAGTTGAAGGTTTTACTGCCGATCTACTCAAAGAGCCTGCAGAACTGGATGCCGAACCTTCACGTCGCGAGCGCAAAAAGATTACTCAGTGGTATCACCGTGCCGATACCATGGATCACAAATTAGCTCTCCTTAAGCACATCATAACTGAGCAAGCAGAGCGCTCCATTGTCTTTCTTAAAACACGCGATCGCCTTGCGGAGTTACGTGCGCACTTAGAAAGCGCGCAGATAAATTGCGCTTGGATCCAAGGTGAAATGCCACAAGATCGCCGCAACAATGCCATTCGCCGTTTCCGTGACGGTGAAGTTAATGTGCTTCTAGCCACCGACGTTGCGGCCCGCGGTATCGATTTACCCGATGTTTCTCATGTAATTAACTTCGACATGCCGCGAACTGCTGACGTATACCTTCACCGCATTGGGCGAACCGCTCGTGCTGGTAAAAAAGGAAATGCGCTCTCTATTGTTGAAGCACACGATCAACCAATGTTAGATCGCGTTGCTCGCTATACAAAAGAAGACATAAAAGAACGCTTTGTTGAAGGCTTGAGACCTCAGCATAAGAAGCCAACTTTTAAGAAGAAGAACAAAAAGAAAGCGGCAAAAAAAGCAGAAAAGAAAAAATCAGGTGTTAAAAAGAAAAAGTAATACTGTCAACGATCGACATTATTTTTGAAAGAGGTCGCGATGAGCGACCTCTTTTTGTTTTCGAATAGAAAGAAATGCCCGTCTAATCGCCTAAAGGCTGCCTATCACCACCACCGCGATGCGAATCCAACGCAACTTTTAATCGACGAAGGCGATCACGAGAACGGCGTTTATGGCTGACGGCTAACTCCATAGAAAGCACATCCACCAGTGCCAACATGGCGTAGCGAGAAGCTGAGGGTTTGTATATAAAGTCGGTTTCTTGCGTCACAATAGGCAGAACGATATCGCAGACTTTCGCGAGTGGGCTTCCACTGCTCGTGATTCCAATAACCTTCACTCCATATTGCTTGGCCGTCTCAGCCACCTCAATAATCGCTGGCGTATACCCTGTCACCGACATCACTATCAACAGATCATTACTATCAGCAGTCGCGGCAACCATCCGTGCGAGCAACCCATCATTATAAGCAGTCACAGGATATCCCAAGCGAAACAGCCGATGTTGGAACTCTTGTGCGACCATAGTAGAACCGCCCCCCATCCCTATTGCTAATGTCTGACGGGCTCCATGGATCCACTCAGCACATTGGCGGATATCCTCTTCATTGATCACTTTGCGGTTCATATCCATTGTATGCTTTATGGATTCATAAACACCTTGCATACCGGTCTGATCAATAGGCTCATCAATAAAACGTTGCCCAACAGCTAAAGACTGCGCCAGTTTAATTTTCAAATCACGCACATTACGACATTCGACGGCTTTGGCAAACCGTGTAATGGTCGCTTCACTCACGTTGGCTTGTTGTGCCATCTCGGTAATACTGGCATTCGCCGCCGACGATAGATCATCAGCAATGTAATTGGCGACTTTCTTTTCAGCGTCTCGTAGGCTGGAATACCGTTCGCTGATTTTAGAAAGAATATCGATATCCACAGACACGTAACGTTCTCACTTTTATTGATTGCTCAGGATCGTTGATCCTGACATTTTATTAGTTAGATATTTTCTAACAGAATTGAACATCTTGCCATACTCTACCGATGCTCAATGAGCGCTGGGTCACTAAATAGCCTTACTCGGACCATCAGAATTGTTACATTTCAAAAAAGCAAAATTCACACGTTAAATCCAATTTTATTCATAATAATTAATAAATTAAAAATACTCGCCACAAACTCGTCAAATTTTAATTTGTGATGTTAATCAAATAATCAGACTTAATGTATGCCCTGTTACTTTTTTGAAATCATGGCAACCCGTCGTTATTTATCAACCAAAAAACAACGAATTACAACATGATAGTTTCAACACCACAGATCAAAGAATTGATTGTAAATTATTTATTTTCAAACACTTAACCTATAACAATCATCAATGTTAGAAACTATCATAAATGTGATCTTTTTATCAGTTATAAACAATCATCGTCGCTACATTAACTTTCGAGCAAATCAAGAACTCTACTTGCAGATCGAAAGGAGTCGTCATGCAGAAGTCCGTCATTTCAAGCATCAAACATAAGCTCAATAAAGCCAACCAATTCGCTGTAGGCATACTTACCCTATTGCTCATATTGGACGTGTGGATTGGGGTGCTTGATCGCTACGTTTTCCAATGGCAATTGGTGTGGGTTGAGGAACTGGCACGTTACATCATGATTTGGGCAATCTTAATGGCAGTTCCTTGCTGTACTGCAGGGCGAGAACATATGGGCTTGGAATTTGTGGTTCGTCAATTCCCTGAACATGTGAGAATTCTTATTCATCGAGTATTGGGGCTTTTAACCTGCGCATTCTTTTTCTATATCGCTTATCTCGGCTACTTCTTTGCTATGAAAGGAGCCAATCAACTCTCTACTGTTTTCTCTCTCCCCATGTCCTATGCCTATGCTGCGGTCCCCGTCACCTTTTTCCTCTCTGGATTCCAGGCGTTACTCGTGTGGCTAGAGGATTGCTTAGGTACTGACAATACGCCGAATGGCACATCCGCTCAGGAGGAAGAAGCATGTTGATTGGTGGGCTGTTTCTCTTATTGATGTTACTTGGTGCTCCCATCGCCATCGCTCTTGGAGTGGCGGGTATCACGGGAATGTTTGATGTTGGCGGTGCACACTTTGCTTCTTTGGCACCAAGCAAAATTTTTAACGGCTTAAACATTTTCCCTTTCCTTGCGATGCCGTTTTTCATTCTTGCTGGTGAAATTATGAATTTCACCGGTATCACAAATCGACTGGTGTATTTGGCAGAAGCCCTTGTTGGACATTTTCGTGGTGGGCTTGCTCACTCCAATATGGTTGCATCGGTTTTCTTTTCTGGCATCACCGGGAGTGCCACTGCCGATGCCGCGGCATTTGGTCGAACTCTTGTGCCTGCTATGGAAAAACAAGGTTATAGCCGGTCGTATGCCTGCGCGGTTACCGCGGCAGGTTCCATTATCGGGCCAACTATCCCCCCCTCCGGTTTAATGGTGGTGTATGGATCACTTATGGGGGTTTCCATTGGAGGCCTTTTTGCTACAGGCATATTGCCAGGATTATTGGTGTGCTTGGTTTGCATGGCCATTATTGCCGCCATGGGAAAACGCAAAAATTTACCAAAAATGAGCGAGAAGGCATCGCTAAAAGAAGTGCTTGTTCACTTTAGACAGTCTTCTCTAGCGCTGCTTATGCCGCTGATCATTTTAGGTGGTATCGTATTTGGTATTGTCACGCCAACAGAAGCGGCATCCATAGCCGTGGCTTATGCGATGATCATCGGTTTCTTTGTCTATCGAAATCTGACGTTTCCTGCTCTGTTTCAAATGGTGATCCGCACTGCACAGATTTCAGCGGTGATTTACCTCATCATTGGGTCGGCATCCATTCTTGGTTGGTGGCTGAGTTTCAATCAAATACCCCAGATGATTGCCGATTTCTTTATCTCGCTGTCTGATAACCCTCACATCATCCTGTTCTTGATCATCAGCTTGCTATTGGTGGTGGGAATGCTGATGGATATTAACGTTATGTTGATCATCCTCGCGCCTATTTTGGTACCACTCACCGCGGAAATAGGGATGCATCCTCTTCATGCTGGCATCGTGTTTGTGTTGGCTCTCAATATATCGCTGATGACACCGCCAATAGGGGCATGTCTATTCGTGCTCTCTTCCGTTACCGGTGCACGCATTGAAGGAATAGCCAAAGAGCTAATGCCTTTCTTAATTGGACAACTGCTATTGCTGTTCACTATCGCTTACTTCCCAGACTTGGTGCTGTTTATACCAAGGCTGCTTGGGTATTGATCCGCTACACGAACAACCCGAAACAAAAACAACCTGCTACAAAAACAACACATTAAAGGAGTAATGATGAAAAATTTGTCGAAAACTTTCCTTGCTGCAACGCTGGCCGTCAGTATGGTTGCTGCACCTTACGCCATGGCTACCAAGGTGTTAAGAATTGGTCACGATAATAAAGCTGACATTATGGAAAACCCAGCGCACGCTTTTACGGGAGTGTTTAAAAACATTGTCGAAACTGCATCAAATGGCGAAATAAAAGTTCAAGTATTTCCAAGCAACCAATTGGGTAGCGCGAAAGAGCACATACAAATGGTTAAGGATGGGCAGCTTCAAGGAACACTCTCATCCGTTGGTGCACTTGCAGGGTATTATCCACGTATTGGGGTTTTGGATGTGCCATTTGCTTTTAACAACAATGCCGCAACGTATGACGTGCTTGATGGTCCTTTTGGCAAGGCACTCGCGTCTGATATTGAATCAGAAATAAAAGATGTACGTGTACTTGGTTTTCCAGACACAGGTGGCTTTTTCTCTGTCACCAACTCGAAACGTGCCTTGACCTCTTTGGATGATTTTAAAGGGCTGCGCATTCGAACAATGACGTTGCCGACTCACCAAAAAATCATTCAATCTTTAGGGGCACAAGCCTACCCTCTTTCTTGGGGGGAAGTGTATTCCTCTTTACAAACTGGCGTAATAGACGGGCAAATGAACCCCATTCCAACCGTGTCATTCGCAAAATTCAATGAAGTACAAAAGTACCTAACCTTAACGAATCACCTATTCGCACCATACACCTTTATGATCAATCGCGATTTCTTTGATGGCTTGTCTGCCAATGAACAAAAAATCGTGCGCGATGCCGTGCAAATTGCATTAAGTGCTAACCGAGGATTGTCTCGTTTAATAGAAGCATCAGAAGATCGTGGTTTGGAAGGTCTGAAGAAAAAAATGAAAGTGAACTCTTTAACCGATGAACAACGCCAAAAAATGCGCGATGTTACTCAACCAACCATCAAAGCATACATTAAAGAGACACATGGCAAGAAAGGAGAAGAATTGCTGAACCTCTTCTTAAAAGAAGTGGATTCTGCTAACCAATCGGCTTACCTTCAGTAATCTAACCTGTGCATATTAAGTTTCTATCAACGCTTAATATGCACTTGATTTTATATTGATCGCATTTCTTTTTACCACTTCCAGTAATTTACTGTGAAGTCGTCTCAGTATCCTCACAATGGCAATAATCAAAAGATTTTAAAACCAAAGCTGTTGGAGGTAATTTTTGAAAACATTGAAAGCCCTACTTATCACCGCGCTGGTCAGCGTAAGCTTTTCCAGCCTAGCCACACCAGAATTGACATTTCTCAGCGCCAAACAGTCAGCAAAAGAACTCGGAAAAAATGATGCATTCATGCGCCGTCTGAGCCAGTTTGATATGGAAGCGCGCATGAAAACCGAAGACCACATCATTAAGCCAGAGTTTCGCCGTTTCGTGCGAGCAAATACGCTCGATTGGACAGCGGAGGACAAAGCCAAGGTACAAGACGTCTACACCAATTTACAAAAGGAGTTATCGAAATACCCCTTGGATTTGCCAAAAGAAATCAAAATGATTTTAACGACGGGAAAAGAAGAAGGCACAGCGGCGTATACCCGTGGGAAAGCCATTATTTTGCAGCGCAACAAACTCGAACTTGGTATCGAGCTAAAGCGCATCATGGCTCATGAAATTTTCCATATCTATACCCGCCTAAATTCTGCGAAAAAGGACGAACTTTACCAAAGCATCGGATTTCAACATGTCGGCGAAATTGAATTTCCCGATGACTTGGAAGACAGAAAAATCACTAATCCTGATGCGCCCGTAAACGACTATGCCATTAAAGTAGGATTGAACAACGAGCAAGTATGGGCAATGCCAATCTTGTATTCGGTTTCTGAAAAATACGATCTGAAAAAAGGCGGCGAGTTCTTCAATTATCTGCAATTCAAATTTTTGGTGGTGGCAGATAAAAACGGTGAATGGACATACGACGACGATGAACCCGTGATCGTTGATCGCGCAAAGCTAACAGGCTTTTTTGAACAAGTCGGCACCAACACCAACTACATTATTCACCCTGAAGAAATCTTGGCAGATAATTTTGCGCTGCTGATGTTACGCTCACCTGTGGTGAATTCACCGGAAGTGATTGAACGCATGAAGGCGATTTTAAGCCAGTAGCGTGCGCTAAAAGAAGCTGGTAAAGCTATCACTTTGAGATAAAAAACAACAAAGCCGCTATCAATGAGCGGCTTTGTTTTTGCTTAATTCCAAATAATCTGGCTATTTGACCAAAGGCAGTGCTTGCTGGTCAATATCGAAAAGATGGCAATACTGCTCTCTAAGTTCGATATGCAGAATCTGCCCATTATCCAGTTTATGCGATACCGCCTCTTCACCATCCAACATCAAACTCAGCTTTTCTATATCACCTGAATAGCAATGAACGTAAGAAACCGCCCCTAAATATTCAGCCACATTAATCGTCATTGGCACAATACAACGCCCTTCTTCTACCGCCTCTTTTACAACCAAATGCTCTGGACGAATACCCAAGGTGATTTTATCGCCAGACGCTAAATGAGCACCATTTCTTGGTAAAGTCAGGCGATAACGATCTGCAATGCTGACTGTCGTTTGCGTCTCACTGGATTCCAGCACAGTAACAGGGATGAAGTTCATTTTCGGAGAACCGATGAACCCAGCAACAAACTGGTTTTTAGGGTGATAATAAAGCTCAAGCGGCGGCCCTACTTGCTCTACGCTGCCATCACGAAGCACCACAATCTTGTCGGCTAGTGTCATTGCTTCGACCTGATCGTGAGTCACGTAAACCATGCTGGTTGCCAGAGTTCGGTGCAGCTCGGCAATTTGAATCCGCATATCTACCCGAAGTTCAGCATCTAGGTTAGAAAGAGGCTCATCAAACAAAAATAACTTAGGGTTGCGTACAATCGCACGCCCAATCGCTACCCTTTGACGCTGACCGCCCGATAGCTCTTTAGGTAAGCGGTCAAACAGTTGGTCGAGCTTTAGCATCTTCCCTGCATGATTCACTTTCTTGGTGATCTCTTCCTTAGGGCGTTTATCTATCGAGAGGGCAAAGGACATATTCTCCCGTACCGTCATTTGCGGATACAGCGCATAGGATTGGAACACCATAGCAATTTCACGATCCGCAGGTGCTTCATCGGTAACGTCCCTGTCATCGATGAATATCTCGCCGGAAGTCGGTTCTTCCAACCCCGAGATCATACGAAGCAAGGTCGATTTACCACAGCCAGAAGGTCCAACAAAAGTCACAAATTCTTTGTCATTGATTTCAAGGTCGATGCCTTTAAGAACATCCACTTTGCCATAAGATTTCTTGATGTTTTTTAGTACTACGTGAGCCATGGTTATTCCTTAATTCCACCTTGAGTCAGACCTTGAATAAAGGCTTTGGATGCCAGCAAAAATGCGATAAGTGTAGGTGCCATCATGATGATCAAACCTGCGAACATCATATGCCACTGAATGGCAAATTCATTTTGAAACTCTTGTAAGCCAAGCGTTAACGGATACAAGTCCCTATCTTGTAAGAACAATAGAGGGAAGATGTATTCATTCCACGCACTCACAAACGACAACAATGCTACCGTTGCAATCGCAGGCTTAACCAATGGCAACACAATGCGCCAGTAGATTTGGAAAGGCAAAGCGCCATCCACCCGCGCTGCCTGTTCTATTTCAGGCGACAGATTTTTGAAGAAAGTACTGAGTATGAAAACCGCGACAGGCATCATACTTGCTGCTTGAACCAAAATAATGCCGAGTAAAGAGTTTAAAAGATCCAAGCTCTGAACTACGACAAACAACGGCGCCATAGCCAAACGCAAAGGGACAATAACACCTAGCATAAATAATATAAAAATCAGCCTGTTGCCTTTAAAATGCACCCGTGCAAGTACAAACGCCACCATAGTGCTGAATGCAACAGCAAGTACGACTGTGCCTAGGCTGATAATCAGTGAATTTAAAAAGTAGCTGCTGAAATTCGCTTGCTCCCAAGCACTTAGGTAATTTTCAAAATGCCATTCTTGTGGCATGCCAAATGGCGAGCGGATCACCTGCCCTAGATTCCCTTTCACCGAGTTAATAAAAGCTAAGCCAAAAGGAAGTGCGACAATCAGAGCCCATGTCAGTAATAAGAACTGAACCACCACCTGCTCTAAGGGTTTGAGTTTGAATATACGTTCCATGACTTTCCCTATCGATTACGCATGTTTCTAAGTGCCAAATAGATCGTTGCTGGCAAAATCAAAACAGAAATCACCATGCCGATGGCGGCAGCCATACCAAGATCAGCCGTTCCCGAACCACCACTGGTTCCAAATGCGGTTCGATACTGGAATGTGCCCATGATGTCTGTTGAGTAATAAGGTCCAGCATCGGGCCCCATGAGAATCAAGACATACTCAGCGTTATTGAACACATCAACCATGGTCAAAATCGTAATAAGGACAAACGCAGGCGCCAAAACAGGAAACACAACATGTCGAATGCACTGCCAGCGGCTTGCACCATCCAATACTGCCGCTTCTAGCAAGTCGGAGCGAACGCCAAGAATCGCAGAGAGAATCAACATGATTGAGAACCCTAGCTTCTGCCAAGATTGAAATAGTGCAATGGTTGGAAGCGCTGCACTTTCATCCCCTAAAAACATCAGTGGTGCAGAAATCAAATCCCAATTCATTAATAACTGGTTCAGCGGTCCGCGCACGTCTACCACGAGTTGCCCTAAGAAGGCGACAGCGACAGCAGCCAATGGATAAGGCATAAAGAACAGAAGTTTATAGCCAGATTTTCCTGCCGTATTCCAACTCAATACCAGCGCAAAAGCCGTTCCCAATAAAAGAAACACAGAGATACAAATAGCGAAGAACAATACGGTTTGGTAAAACGCATTCCAAAGCTGGGTACTCATGTAGTCATCAGTTAACAGCTTGGTAAAATTATCAAATCCAACAAAAGTGGCCGGTCCTATGCCTGGCCAATCAAAAAAGGACAGCACTAATGTGCCGAACAGGGGCAAAAGGTTAAATACCCCATACAACAAGCAGCCTGGAATCAGTAGCAACATGTACTGAATCTTTTCTTTCTGCTTGAAGCTCAATCCTTTGGGGCGGGAAAACTCGGTCATACTGACTCCAGCGGTATGGGTATATGGGCGACCTGTATATTCAGGTCGCCGTCTTTCTTTTTGTTTTTACGTTTTTCTTTTTGCTATGACAGAAAGGTCATTACAGGTTTTTGGCTTTGAAGCCTTTTTCAATTTCTTCAGACAACCCTTTACTGTCAACTTTACCAGCTAAGAACTTCTGGAACGCAGGACCGACAACTTCTTCATACTGAACATTGAATGGACCTTTCCAAGTCAAGTGCGCTTGCGCTTGGTTGGATACAAAAGTCGCGGCTTCAGCCTGATGCGCTCCTTCATATTGAATGCCAGATGCATAGGTAGAAAGTTCACCTACGTGATCGGCAAACAACTGCGCGAACTCTTTAGTTGCTGTGTAAGCTAACAATTTGTCTGCTGCAGCTTTCTTAGCACTATTAGCATTAACTAAATACGCGCCATCAGCAAAAGCATAGACTTTACCTCCAGCCCCTGGGACTGGCATAAGACCCAAATTCGCATCTGGATTGGTCTGAGCAATGGTTGATAGTGGAGATGTTGACCATAAGCCATCAATAATCATGGCTGAATCGCCTAAAGCCACATTCGCACGCATACCATTGTAGTCTTGCGCTGCTGCTGAAGGGTTAATGTACGGCTTCCACGTTGCGAAGGTATCTACAACTTTTTGATAGCCGCTAGCGGTAAACGGTTCATCACGCGTTGCAACTTTTGCCATACCGTCGCCAGACAATCCCGCTTCAAGACCTGCACTCATCATGGCCAGAGCCCAACCAGCTCGTCCCGGTACTTCAAGCGGTGTAACACCTGCCGCTTTCAGCGTTTTCATGACTTGCTCAAATTCGTCGAGTGATTGAGGTTCTTTGATATTGTGCTTATCAAAAATATCTTTGTTATAGATGATTTGTACAGTTTGAACGGCAAATGGCACACCGTAAACCTTACCATCCGAGCCTGTCGCTGCACCCAGTGTTGCTGGAGAAATTCCAGATAGATCCACATCGCCACTAACCGGCTTAATCACATCCGCCTTTGCGTATTGATCAATAAAGGAAGCACCAGGGCGACCTTGGAATAAATCCGGACCACCATCACTTTGTAAACCAAGACGAAGACGGGAGTTGTAATCTACGCCTTTAAAGACCTCAACCTTAACGTTGATGTCTTTCATATTCTTAGATACAGCTTCCCATAGAGGACGCTCCTGTTTGCGCCATGTCCATATGGTTAGGGTTTCTTCTGCAATTGCAGAGATAGGTAAAGCGACGGTAAACGCGGTTAATGCGACCAGTGCTTTAACTCCTTTCTTAAACTTCATTGTTTTATCCTCTAGTTAGTTTACAGGGGAAACTAACTATATAATCTAGGCTATTTTTTGCTCGATACAACGATCATGATCACAAATAAGTAACAAAATTATCAATGAAAAATAAGAAAAGTTACATCGATCATACTTCAAATGAATAGATTGGAACGCTTAATTTTTGTTCTTGAATAGTCATATTGAAGTCGCTATAAAGGATATTATTAATTAGTTTCCACAATCAACTTAACCATGAAGCCAAGCCAAAACAGTAAGATTGTCAACTTATCCAGAGTCATCGATAGCATCTGGCGTCATAACCGAATTTCACGGGTAGAAGTCGCAGAACAGCTCGGGCTGGATAAATCCACCATTACTAAAATTGTAGGGTTGCTGACGGAAAAGAATCTGATTTCAGAAGTCACAGCTAAACCTTCCAATAGCAAAGGTGGACGACCGAAGGTATCACTTTCTCTCAATTCAGATATTGGTGTTTTGGTTGGTATTGAGCTCACCGATAGTGTGATTAACGTTTCGGTAGTGAATGTGGATTGCCTAATTGTTTATCGCACCATTATCCCGTTCCAGCCCAAGCGAGGTGTCATTTCCGAAATCGCCCATGTGCTAACGCCTGTACTTCGAGAAATAGAAGATAAGTTCCATAAAATTCTCGCCATTGGTATCGGGTTACCTGGCTTGGTGGATCCGGAGAGCGGGCAGGTGTCGCTATCTAATGCGCTCGAAATATATAAGCCACTTGCGTTGGTGGATAAACTCCGCCAAATATTTGCGTATCCGATCTTCATTGACAACGATGCCAACTGCGCTGCTTGGGGGGAAATGATGCAAACACGTCGTGAGCCCACGACCAATTTTATCTATGTTCTGTTTACCTCTCACCATCGCCACACCGACTCTGAGCATTTAGGAATCGGTTTGGGATTCGTGTTGAACGACAAGCTCTTTTATGGCGATGATTTTTCAGCGGGTCAATACAAAAGTGAACTGGTACATGGAACAGAATCTGCCGATTTGTCCCTGATCCTTCAAGAGTTTGCATCTTCACTTGTCATCATGGGGCGCTTGATGAACATCCATAACGTCATTATTGGTGGCGAAGCCCAACGCTATGGAGCCAATCTTGTAGCCAATATTGATCAGAAACTTGCTAACACGGACGGTCCTAAAACGTGGGATCCCTGCATTAGTTTTTCCACCTTAGGTACTCAAGCTGTCTCGGCTGGAGCCGCCGCAATGGCGTGGCAGAAACTTATCACTCAGGATATCGCGCTGTTTAGTGTGCTGCCTTCTGATAGTCGTATTTAACTGAGGTCCATATGGCAGAATTTTGCCCAACACTGTTTCCTGAACCAAAGTCGATTCAGTTTCTTAATGGCGATCCATTATTTATACCTGGATTAACACGAGGCATGATACCTCGCGTTCAAGGTGAGCGAATCTCATCGCCACAAGTTGAATACCAATATCATAGTGAGTTTACCGAACAATCTTTTGGCATTGAGATCCGAAAGGATGTTTTGTTGATCAAGCACTGCGATGAACTGGGCATTCTGTATGCTCACCACATCATGGCTCAATTGGTTTGCCAGTGCTCTTCGTCATTGCCACAACTGGTCCTTTTCGATAAACCCGATTTCTCGCAACGCGGTGTGATTCTAGATGTAAGTCGAGATAAGATCCCAACGATGGACACCTTATTCGAGCTTATCGATTACTGGTCATCACTCAGAATCAACCAACTGCAGTTCTATACTGAACATGCTTTTTCGTACCAGCTGCACCACAAAGTTTGGCAAGACTATGACCCTCTCACCCCCGAACAAATACGCGCGTTGGATTACTATTGTAAAACCAAAGGCATCGAGTTAATTCCAAATCAAGCAACGTTTGGGCACATGGAAAAATGGCTCTGCCATCCGGAATACACGCATTTGGCAGAACAAACTTCAGGCTTTTATGACCAACGTGGTGACTTTCGCCCGGAATCCTTTGGATTGAATCCCGAAAACCCGGATGTTCCAAAATTCATTGCCGAATTATTTGACGAGTTATTGCCTAACTTTTCCAGTAAAACGCTGAACATCAATTTTGATGAAACCATGGACTTAGGGGTCGATGGCAGTAAACAAGCGTGTGAGACCTTAGGGGAAGGGCAAGTTTATTTGAACTACCTAACCAAAGTGTTGACGATTGCCAGTGAACGGGGAATGTACTGCCAGATATTCAGTGACATGCTGTTTCGATACCCAGAAATCCTTCCTCACCTACCCAAAGAATTGGAGCTGCTCAATTGGGGCTATGAAGAAAATCACCCCTACGATGAAGAACACGCAAAGCTAGCTGAATTTGGCTACCCGTTTCAGGTGGTGGTTTCAACGAATACCTTTGCATCCGTCGCGGGTCGCTGGCAGGCAGCGAAGATTCATATGCGCCGTGCCGCTATTTCTGCCAAAAAGTTTGGCGGACATGGTTATCAGATATCAGAATGGGGGGATATGGGACATGCTCAACAGTTTTCCACCTCGTTACCAGCCTATGCGTTTGGCGCTGCAGTTGCTTGGGGAGAGAAACAAAACATCGATGTAGATATTCGTTATGTGCTCACCACTTTTTGGGGAAAAGAGTATTCCGATTTAACAGACACGTTACTGCAACTTCAAGACGCATACAGTGATTCTGGTGTATCGACACCAAACTGCGCATTTTATGGACCATTTGTGTTTGACCAGAAATCACGTCGCCATATACGAAGAGCAGAACTGAAAGATGAGCAAAAGATCAGGCAGAGCATCGCCCAATTAGAAAGCACTGAAAAGCAAGTGAAGTCAGCCAACGAATCGGTGCTGAAACGAGAGATCCTCTGGACGATAAAAACAATGAAATTGGCAAGCCATATCGCCATCGGTTACATTCAAAACCAATGCCGAGAAGTGGAAGACTTCCCTGCCTCACTGAAAAGGCAATTGGTTCTTCAAGTTGCTGAAATTGAAAGTGAGTATGCCATCTTGTGGCAAGAGAAATATCGCCTTGGTGGTTGTAAGCAAAGCATGTCTCGCCTGCAATATCTGCGACAATTACTTTCACGCTAACAACACCCAATATACCCCGCTCAATAACTCAAACTAAAAACGCCAGCACATTTCTGTGCTGGCGTTTGATTTTGTTCGATCTCTATGCCTTTTTATCGCGGCGCAAGGTGTGTAGCCTAGTTTTGCTCTTCACGCTTGAACACTAACTCTGTTGCTGTGGATTCCGCTTCAACAAAATAGTAACCCGCTGTATCAAATTGAGTTAACGCTTCAACCGAATCCACTTTATTCTGAATGATGTAGCGAGCCATCATTCCACGCGCTTTTTTA
The DNA here is from genome assembly GCF_019977755.1 of Vibrio penaeicida. NCBI lineage: Bacteria > Pseudomonadati > Pseudomonadota > Gammaproteobacteria > Vibrionales > Vibrionaceae > Vibrio > Vibrio penaeicida. The sequence goes on from NZ_AP025144.1 coordinate 3,409,813, forward strand.
GCAAAGAAGCTGATCACTTTGTAATTGCCATTTTTACAATCTTTGAAGACAGGGGTAATAACCGTGCCGTCTACATTCTTTGGCTTCACAGCTTTAAAGTATTCATTTGATGCTAGGTTGATAAGCACGTTGTCGCCCTGCTCTTTAAGCGCTTGGTTCACTTCATCAGTGATGATATTGCCCCAAAACTGATAGAGGTTAGTACCGCGCTCATTGGCAAGCTTAGTGCCCATCTCTAGTCGATATGGCTGCATCAGATCCAACGGCTTAAGCAAACCATACAAACCAGATAACATTCTCAAATGCGATTGCGCGTAATCGAACTCGTCTTCGGAAAATGTTTCCGCTTCCAACCCCGTGTATACATCACCTTTAAATGCCAAAACAGCTTGGCGCGCATTCTCGACCGTAAATGTCTCACTCCATTGCTCAAAACGCGCGGCGTTAAGCCCTGCAATTTTATCACTCACTTTCATCAAGCCTGAAATATCGGCAGGAGTCAGTTTACGGCATTCCTTGATCAGCTCGGCACTGTGTTTAACCAACGTGGGCTGGGTAAAGCGCTCTGTCGCTAGTGGAGATTCGTAATCGAGTGTTTTTGCAGGTGATACAACGATAAGCATGACTTTTACTCTGTTGGGCTGATTTTGTATTGTAAGCATATAAAAAAAGCCACGCTAAGTCAGCATGGCTTTTTCAATTGTATTGATTAGTGAAGTCTATTATCTCTGTTCAAGAGATCAGTTTTTCTCGGGCTCAATATTCTGCTTAGACTTAGTATTGTCCCAGATGCCTTCTTCTAGTTGAGATTGCAGTTCTGGGTAATCTTTCACATCAAACGTCGGCACTTTGCCCGCTTTCAATTGCTTGTTGTAATCCTTTGCCAGCTTCACCACGATGCCAGAAAGAAGCAAGATAGCGACAAGGTTGACGATTGCCATCAAACCCATTGATACGTCTGCTAGGCCCCAAACGGTCGGCAATGTCGCTAACGAGCCAAACATAACCATACCTAGAACAATGATGCGAAAAAGAATCAAACCTTTCTTGCGGTTGTGTTCTAAGAAGATAAGGTTGGTTTCTGCATACGAGTAGTTGGCAATAATGGATGTGAAGGCGAAGAAGAAAATCGCCACTGCGACAAAAATACCACCCCACTCACCAACTTGTGCACTCAATGCACGTTGAGTCAGTTCAATACCAGTAATTTCACCGTGTGGAACGTATTCACCAGACATTAGGATAATGGCAACAGTCGCTGAACAGATAACCATAGTGTCCATAAACACACCAAGCATTTGTACGTAACCTTGTGAAGCTGGGTGCGGTGGGTATGGAGTCGCCGATGCAGCGGCATTTGGCGCAGAGCCCATACCCGCTTCATTCGAGAACAAACCACGCTTAATACCTTGAATCATAGCCTGTGCGATTGCGTAACCTAAGCCACCGGCTGCTGCTTCTTGTAAGCCAAACGCGCTTTTGAAAATCAGGCTAAATACCGCCGGTACTTTCTCTAGGTTGGTCAGCATCACAAACATGGCAAGCAAAAGGTACGCTAGCGCCATAACCGGTACGATCAACTCGGCTGTACGAGCAATCTTTCTCATACCGCCAAAAATAATGAATGCCGAGATAAGGACTAGCGCGCCGCCAACAAATTTAGGCTCTGTACCGAAAGCCGTTTGCATTGCACCAGCAATGGAATTGGCTTGTACAGCGTTGAATACCAATCCAAACGCTATGATCAGGAAAATAGAGAACAACACGCCCATCCAGCGCATCCCCAACCCTTTCTCCATGTAGTAGGCAGGCCCACCTCGGTAGTTGCCATCGGCATCACGTGTTTTGTATAGCTGCGCCAGTGTGCTTTCAGCAAAAGATGTCGCCATGCCCAGCATAGCAATCATCCACATCCAGAAGATTGCACCAGGGCCACCAGCCGTAAGTGCAACGGCGACACCAGCCATGTTACCCGTACCGACACGTGCTGCGAGCGAAGTACAAAGTGCTTGGAAAGAAGAAATGCCCGCCGCATCGGATTTACGGCTGTTCCGAAGAACGGAAAACATGTGACCAAAATGTCTGAACTGAATGAACCCAAGACGAAGGGTAAAATACACGCCCACGCCAACAAGTAAGTAAACTAGAATCGATCCCCAAAGAAGGTCGTTCATTAAATGAATTAAATCTGCCACGATAGCCTCGCATCGAGTTATGACAACAACACAGCTTCACGCTATGCTCCCTTGTTCAGTGCAGGATTAGAGGAGTCCCCTCTTTGTTGTAGTTTTTAGCATTGCACTGGCTCTCCGTTTTTTTCACCGTGTTCGGTAGGAGAAATGTCGGAGTGATTATTTCGACCGCGGGGATAATGCAGACCTAAACGGCAAAAATCAATATGCACACACATGCATTTATTTGTTATATTTCACTATTTTTGCACGATTTATTAACACAACAAACAACACTAACCGCACAACAGCCAAACAAAAATCCTAAAATTTCTTTACAAAAAAGCGTATCAACCTTCGGTCATTTTTTGTGTGCTACAAATGCAGCGTAACCCTTTGCCTAGCGAGCTTTACCGAATTTTTATGAGTGATTGTTCGTTCAACCCTTAACAATAATTTGCAACTTTGAAGAAAATACCTCTTTGATATTCATCTCAGCCCTTTTCAGGGTTGCTTCTTTAACATAATTAAATGTCAGAATTTTTCTTTATTTGATACTGATCGCTCATTTTTCATTCAAATATTTTCGCTGTAAATTGTGAAATTCCGCAGGGTTTCTCATAAAACCTTCATAAAAGAGAAACAAATGAGAAACACATCAAGGTTATTCTGCAAGCAATTATGTTACTTAAAAGGCTCCAATCGGAGTCTTTATAACAAAAAAGAGAGGTCGCATATGGATGGCTTTCAACTCGAAGATATTATGGCTATGAATGGCCAGCAGACTCGCTCAACACGTTCGAAACCGGCTAAACGGAAATGGCGTGAGATAGAAGCGATTAAAGATCGACAACGCTTGCAACGCGAACTAATGGAAATGGATGTTTGTAACGAGTACGACCTAGATGACATCGACTTATAAATAAAGAGGCACCTTTGGGTGCCTCTTTTTGTCATTACCGTCGAGAGCTTACCGTTTTCCGAGTCTTTACTTAGCGGCAGCTTGTCAGCTTTCTCGCTTGAAAATCTGCTCGTTTGAATCTTTCTCGTGTCAAAACAGGTTAAGTGCTTTCAAACTCGGTTTGCCTGACTCTTGCCGCTAGCTGACGATATTGATCTGCTATTGTGTTGCCGAACACTGGGTCTTCATCATCATGAAGCCATTGGCTTTCGACCGCCCGCCAATCTGCGGCAGTAAAAGCTTTGGCTATTTTAGGAAGAACCTCTCTCTCTTCCATTTCCAAATGTCCCTTCTGCCGCGAAATGAACTCTTCCAGCTGCAATGCAAATATGTCTGATGGGATCACTGCATCGTGCAATATCATTTCTACCGTATTTTGAAACGCTTCTGTCACTTTAGATAAGGCTACGTGCTCCTTCTCAAGATCATCGATTTTTTGCTGGTTTCCATAGTGGTTAGCAAAGTGAAGGTAAAGAATGTCTTCTTTCGGGTGATGTGTTTTCTGTGAGTGAATAGCTAAATAATCAATGATCTCTTTAACTAAGCTGTAGTTAATGGTTTTCTCGTTTCTTAGCTGCTCCAGCTTGGAACTCAAAATCGCCAACAAACGAACCATATAACCATGTTCTCGCCTTATTTTTTCTATAATCATGGCTTCATTCCTCTTTTTATCCTCAATTTGAGTTTAAGAATGAGAAAAGAAGCCTTCCTTGATATCGATTAAAAATTAATCAATTTCAGGTTGCCAATTTACAGGAGTGTGACCTTGCTTCTGCAAAATATGATTGGTTTGCGAAAAATGACCGCACCCAAAAAAACCTCGATGAGCGGAAAGCGGAGACGGATGAGGTGCCGCAAGTACATGATGTTTATTTCTATCAATCATGCGTCCTTTTTTCTGAGCATGCGCCCCCCAAAGTAAAAACACCACGCCTTCTCTATGCTGATTAACTGCTTCTATTACCTTATCAGTAAAGGTTTCCCAACCTGTTTTTGCATGGGAATGCGCTTGCCCTTGTTCGACCGTTAACACGGTATTGAGCATCAAAACGCCTTGCTGTGCCCAACTTTTCAGATACCCGTGGTCAGGAATGGTGAAATTAGGAATGTCTTGCGCCAATTCTTTATACATATTAACGAGTGAAGGCGGCGATTTGATGCCAGGTAAAACCGAGAAACACAAGCCATGAGCCTGATTGGGTCCGTGATAAGGATCTTGGCCAAGCAAAACCACTCTCACATCATGAAACTCAGTGAACCTAAACGCATTAAAAACATCGCTTTCCGGTGGGTAGATGACTTTTCCATTAGCACGCTCTTGCCGAACAAATTCCATTGTCTCTGAAAAATAGGCGTTTTTTTTCTCTTCACCAATAACGTCGTGCCAAGTTAGCGACTCGCTCATAATACCCTCACATTCATTCCAATAGAGATTCCCAAACTAGGGGGATTGATCTTAAGAAAGGATACCGAGTTCGTTTTTGGGTAGCTAGGGCCTGTTAGCCTTTCGAGATGTTTTTTACGAAGATGTGTGGAATGGGAGAACAAAAAAGAACCCAAGCCTTGGTTCGGCTTGGGTTTTAGTCACTCCAAACACACTGGTTGGGAGCGTATTACCTTATCGCTTGGCAGGTCTGCTTTGCTGTGGCGTTCTCCAATGCCCAGTACCTCTATGGTATCGGTTAGGCAAAGGTAACGGCTTTGGCGCAGAGCTGTTTGTCGTAGAACCGACAGGTGCTTGACTATTCATAAGTCACTCCTCACATAAGAGTACAAATTCTGTTTTCTCATCTCAGTATTTCTTATGAAAGATCAGTGCCAACTTATCTATTTTTCCTGTGAGTTTTGGTAGTACATGCGGAGTGCTTGTATCTCATCTTTCCATATCTCCGGCTCTATGGTCTCTAGAATCAAAGGGATACCATCAAATCGTGTATCTTGTGCAATGTATTGAAAACAATCCCAGCCAATTTCTCCCTTACCCAATGAATGGTGTCTATCGACACGGCTAGCAAATTCCACTTTGGAGTCATTAAGATGCATCGCACGTAAATAGTGCATTCCCACAATGTTTTCGAACGCGTTAAAAGTCTGCTCACAAGCTTCAAACGTTCTAAGGTCATAACCTGCTGTAAAAGCGTGACAAGTATCGATGCATACACCGACACGAGATTTATCTTCGACTTGGCTAATGATCTCGGCAAGATGTTCAAATCGCCACCCTAGGTTTGTTCCTTGCCCTGCTGTGTTCTCTATCACCGCAATTACATTGGGAACGGCCTGATGAGCGATATTGATCGATTCTGCTATTAGAGATAAACACTCCTGCTCGGATATCTTCTTTAGGTGGCTCCCCGGATGAAAATTCAACAACTTCAATCCCAGTTGTTCGCAACGTACCATTTCATCAATAAAGGCCGCCCTAGATTTCTCTAACTTCTCTTGTTCGGGTGCACCAAGATTAATCAGGTACGAATCGTGAGGAAGAATGGTGTCAGCACTGAACCCATGTACTTCACACTGTTTTTTAAAGGCAGTAATGGTGTCTTCTTCCAAAGGCTTCGCTACCCATTGCCTTTGGTTTTTTGTAAAAAGAGCAAAAGCATTTGCTCCGATTTCTTTCGCTCTCAGAGGGGCTTTATCGACCCCACCAGCAGCAGAAACATGTGCGCCAATGTATTTCATATGCTCTCTTGTAATTGTGACTGAAAGTCTTTCACCAATGCTACCCAACCATTGACCTCGAGTCACTATTGATGAATATTACGCTTCATTTTGTAGTAAAATTACAACAAATACAGATATAAAATATTTTTGATAAATTAAAATAAATTGTAAATACTTTGTTTTATAAAGATTAATTGATTTAACTCAATAAATTTACTGGTCAATTTTCAATAAGTTTCGTTGTTTTTTGACATAAATCAATATTATTTTAAAGGTTATTGGTTATATAATAGCTAGCTCGACAAAAAATCGAAATTTACATCAAAATTCATCACCACGTACGTGGACTAGGAGACAGGAATGATCCAAGGTATACAAATTACTAAAGCGGCAAACGACGATCTACTTAACTCAATCTGGCTATTGGATAACGATAAAAATGAAGCGCGTTGTGTAGCAGCTAACGCAGGCTACGAAGCTGATCAAGTTATTCCTGCATCTGACCTAGGTGAATTCGAAAGCCGTGAAGTGGCGATTGAAACCGCACCACGCATCGAAGGTGGTCAACACCTAAACGTGAACGTTCTTAAGCGTGAAACGTTAGAAGATGCGGTAAACAACCCAGAGAACTACCCTCAGCTAACAATTCGTGTTTCTGGCTACGCGGTACGTTTTAACTCTCTGACTCAAGAACAGCAACGCGACGTTATTGCTCGTACGTTTACAGAGTCTCTATAAGAAAAGCTGATTGAATAACCTTTCGGGGTTTATTAGATACAAAAACAGCGCTCATTGAGCGCTGTTTTTTTATAGGTTACAAGCTATGGAAACTTCGCTGCTTGTTATTTTTGAACTCGACGAAGTACTTCTTTTAATGCGTCAAAATCGTTATCCAACTCTTCCGACAACAACTCCATCGCAGCGTGCTTCGCAAGTGGTGCTGGGACATCGATATCCGCACCTAGAACGTCATCGACCACTTCCTTGAATTTAGCTGGGTGAGCAGTACACAAGAAAAGCCCTGTTTCGCCTTCTTGAAGTTGCTCATCTAGAACGCGATACGCTATCGCGCCGTGCGGCTCGCATAAGTAGCCCTTATCATTCAGCTCTCGAACTGAATCAGCACTTTGCTCGTCTGTCACTGCACCTTTGCCCAACGTATCCAAACCCCAGCCTTTTAACTGGCAAAGCTCTTCAATACGTGGCCAGTTGTTTGGCTGACTGACATCCATGGCATTTGATGTGGTTGCGACTGTTGGTTTTGGATCCCACTTCCCTGTATATAGGTAGCGAGGTACCGTATCATTTGCATTTGTTGCTGCAATGAAGCGCTTAATAGGCAAACCAATTGCTTTCGCTAATAAACCTGCTGTTAAGTTACCAAAGTTGCCACTTGGTACTGAAATAACAAGGTTCTCACGCTCTGCTTTGCTCATTTGAGCTGCTGCTTCAAAGTAGTAGCAGATTTGCGCCATCAAACGGCTGATGTTAATGGAGTTCGCAGAGTTTAGACCAATCTCTTCTCGTAACGCAGAATCATCAAATGCGTTTTTCACTAGTGACTGACACGCGTCAAAATCGGCGTTGATCGCCACTGTGTGGATATTTTTACCCAATGTACAGAACAGCTTTTCTTGCATAGGGCTGATCTTACCTTTCGGGTAAAGAATCACAACATTGATGTTTTCCATACCATAGAAAGCATGCGCTACAGCGGCACCCGTATCACCAGATGTCGCGGTGAGGATGGTAATTTTGCCACCATCTGATACCGCAGCCAGTGATTGCGCCATAAAGCGACCACCGAAATCTTTAAACGCAAGAGTCGGTCCGTGGAAAAGCTCCAGCGCATAAACGCCATCTTTTACTTGCTTGATTGGCGCAGGGAATTGGAACGCAGCATCAACCAGTTGGTTTACTTGCTCCGCTGATAATTCTTCACCAATAAAAGCAGAAAGAATTTTGCTACTGCGTGTGACGAAATCTTCATCAAGCAGCGCATCGATATCTTCAAACTTGGGCAGTTCTGAAGGAAAAAATAAGCCTTGGTTACGGCCTAATCCTTGGCGCACGGCTTGGCCAAAGGATACTTGTTCGTCATTTTCTTTGATGTTGTAAAGCTTCATAGCTCACTTCCTGTTACGGTTGATCCCTGCTTGTCTAAACGGCAAACATGAACAAACCCTTCCTCATTTTGTACGTAATTCTGTTCTAACCAACGCGCTACGCGCTCGGCGACATCTTTTTCTTTGCAAATACTGAACAGCGTCGGACCGCTACCAGAAATACCTGTAGCTAGGGCACCCGCGGTTGCAGCGTATTTACGAGCATCGGCGAAGCCAGGTAGCAGTCTCTCACGATATGGTTCTGCGATCACGTCTTTGATCATCTTAGCTGCAAGCTCTGGTTGACCTGAATGACATGCATGTATAAAGCCCCCAAGGTGACGACCATGTGCAATGATGTCCTGACGTCGATATTGAGAAGGCAGAATCTCACGCGCTTCAGCCGTAGAAACTTTAATCCCAGGATAAGCCATAACCCAATACCATTCATCGAAGCACGGTACTTCTTGTGAAATGATACCCAGCTCTTCTAGCATCAGTTGCAGCCCGCCAAGGTAACAAGGCGCAACGTTGTCATAATGAATGCCACCAGAAATTTGACCTTCCATTTCTCCCATCAACGCCAGAAGTTCCATTTTGTTGAGTGGGTTTTGGTGGAATTGATTTAGTGCGTCCAGCGCCGCAACAATAGAACACGCACTAGAGCCAAGCCCCGACCCTATCGGCATGTTCTTCTCTAGCACCATGTGTACTGGTTTTAGCGGTACACTTTTTTTATCAAGCTCGCGTGCAAAAACACGCCAGCAATCGTAAACAATATTTTCTTTTGGGTTGGTTGGTAGCTTGCTGACAAAATCGCCCGCAGTATCAAGAGTAAACGACTCTGCGCCTTCTTTTACCAATACACGGTCACCTAATAGCGTGCCATCAACTGGAGAAACCGCAGCACCAAGCACATCAAAGCCAACACTCACATTGCCTATAGAGGCAGGAGCATAAACCACTACACTCATTCTTATACTCCTAATTTCCAGCCTAACGTACGCATAACATCAGCAAATACACCTGCTGCCGTAACCTCTGTACCTGCACCATAACCACGAAGCACTAACGGAATCGGTTGATAGTAGCGGCTGTAGAATGCCAAGGCATTTTCACCGTCTTTAATCTTGAACATCGGATCGTTTTCATCCACAGCAGCAATGCTCACTTTACAGTTTCCATCCAAAATTTCGCCGACATAACGAAGCACTTTGCCTTCTTCTGCAGCATTCTTAGAAAGTTCACTGAAGTGTGCATCAGCTTCTGGCAGCCTTTCCATAAACTCTTCCACGCTGCCGCTATCATCGAAACCTGGAGGTAATGCCGCTTCAACTACAACATCATCCAACTCCAGTTCAAAACCCGCTTCACGTGCCAATATAAGAAGTTTTCGAGCCACATCCATACCAGACAAATCATCGCGCGGATCCGGTTCGGTGAATCCATTATCTTTTGCAATGTTAGTCGCTTGGCTCAGCGTCATGCCTTCATCCAACTTGCCAAAGATATAAGACAAAGAACCGGAAAGGATGCCGTTAAATTTCTCTAATTCATCGCCAGCTGAAATCAAGTTTTGTAAGTTTTCAATAACCGGAAGCCCAGCCCCTACCGTTGTTTCGTACATAAGCTTACGGCGAGAAGAGCGAGCAACATCGCGTAATTGATGGTAGTAAGCCATGCTTGCTGTGTTCGCTTTTTTGTTTGGTGTTACCACGTGGAATCCAGCGGCAAGAAAATCCGCGTATTGATTCGCAATATCTTCACTCGATGTGCAGTCAACCAGCACAGGGTTGATGATGTGGTTACGCTGAACTAATGCAATTAGGCGAGCAAGGCTCAATTCTTCTGTCGCGTGTGTCATGCGATCACGCCAGTGCTCCAAAGGTAAACCTTTACTGTCTAGAAGTAAGCCCTTGCTGTTTGCTAATCCGCAAACTCGAATAACGATGCCTTTGTCTGCCAGTTTGGCTTGTTGACGCTCTATCTGATCGACCAGCTCACCACCTACACCGCCGACACCAACCACAAATACATCAAGGAAGTGTTTCGAATTGAACAGGTTTTCATGACACGCTTTGATAGCTTCAGATACTTTGTCTTCAGGAATCACAGCGGAAATCGCGCGTTCAGAAGACCCCTGAGCAATCGCAACAACGTTTACATTTACTTCCGTCAGAGACGCAAAGAAACGAGATGCAACACCACGAGATGTACGCATGCCATCACCCACAAGCGTTACGATGGCGACATCATTGATGAACTCAACAGGCTCTAACAAGCCATCTTTTAGTTCAAGTTCGAATGCGTCACTCAGTACTTGCTCTGCGTTGGCTTTATCGGCTTGTTCAATACAGAAACTGATGCTGTATTCAGATGAAGACTGCGTAATCAAAACAATGGAAATACCGGCTGATGACATCGCTCCGAACACTCGGCTTGCCATACCAACCATGCCCTTCATACCAGGGCCAGATACGTTCACCATAGTCAGTTTACTAAGGGTCGTGATACCTTTGATTGCAAGGTTGTCTTCACCTGTGTCTTGCCCTATGAGCGTACCCGCGCCTTGCGGGTTAAAGCTGTTTTTGATCAGACAAGGAATGTGGAATTGAGCGATTGGCGCAATAGTCTTTGGATGCAGAACGGAAGCACCAAAGTATGAAAGCTCCATCGCTTCTTGATAACTAAGAGATTTAAGTAAACGAGCATCATCAACCAAGCGAGGGTCGCAGTTGTATACCCCATCAACATCAGTCCAAATTTCGCAACACTCAGCACGCAAGCAAGCAGCTAACACAGCAGCGGAATAATCGGAGCCGTTACGCCCAAGCGTCACTAACTCACCTTTATCATTACCAGCAGTAAAACCAGGCATGATGTAGACATGATCTTTTGGAAGAGGATTGTTTCGGAAATTTTGTGTAGACGCTTCCACATCGACCATCGCTTCTAGATGGTCACCCTTAGCGACGAGGTATTCGACAGGATCGATGAGAAAAGATGGGTGCCCTTTGGCTTCCAATACCGCTTTCATTAGCTGAATTGAAATTCGTTCACCTTTACTGATGATACGAGCATTCACGTTGTTCGGACACATGCCCAAAAGGTTGATTCCGTGAACAAACTGCTTCAACTGACTTAAAGAGGTTTTTAATTGGTTAGAAAAACCTGCGCTGGCGAGATCGGGCACGTGTTTTTTAACGTCATCGAACAAAGCTTGCAGAGATGACTCCAGCTCTGCGATTTGCAAATCTGCCTCACCGTTGCGCAATGCCCCTTCAATAACAGACACCAATTTGTTGGTTGTCTTCCCTGGCGCTGAAAGTACTACAGCGACTTGCTCTTGCTTTGCGTTGTTTGCAATGATGTCCGCCGCTCTTAAAAAGCGATCTGCGTCTGCTAGCGACGATCCACCAAATTTTAAAACTCGCATCCCTTCCTCCGGTATATTTTAAACCTGCATAAAAAAAGGCCTGTATCTCGTGGGATACAGGCCTTTTTTTGAAATTTCTTTCGCTTACCAGCCCGCCCCAACAATTCGAATGTCGGTAATAATAATGGTGGTAGTCACTATTGAGCGGTGATTAAGCATGAATATATTTTATCTTATTGTGTACGTGTGTTTGCTTACATTTACGTTTACCGATTTTCTGTATCAGAGTCAATGAAAAGATTATTTTTTTTGCTTTTTACTCGACTCAGTGAAAGATGAGACTTAGAACATTGCGCGACAAAGATATTAATAATCAACTTATTATTTGAGCCAACCCTGAATCCTCGCTCAGTTATAATAAAAATTGTGCATATATAAGCGAATCATCATTCTTTGACAAAATACTGTGTATAGGTGAGTATGATCCCAGAGTATGATCAATCCCGAAAAAAAGATCGTTGTAGCTTTACAGATACGCTATATTCACTAAGTAGATTATTCAGCAAGGAGGCAAAATATGAAGAAACTATTTCTCGTTATGAGCCTGCTCGCTATTCCTGCAACTTCTTTTGCTGAAAGCCTACCGCTATTAAACCCAGATAAGCCATCTTCACACAGCTGGTTTATATCGAGTCAATCCCAACCAAACACCCAGTTTGATAGTTGGCAAATAGACAGTGGCTATTCCTACAATCTATTTGATTCTGTTGACTTGTATGTTGGTGCAAGTATCACGAATTCAGAATCACCTCGTTATAACGGTTTCTTAAGTGGAGTGAACTACACGTTTAATGAATCTTTTTCAGTAAACAGTAGCCTCAGAGCTTCAAAATCCTACGAAGACAACAGCAGCAACCCACAAGAAAAGCTGATTTCGGCTGAACTGTCTAGTCGATTAAAATTATCTGAAAATTTAGATATCCACGCGACCTTAGATTATGAAGAGCTTCAAAAAGGTGGTGTTGAAGTTGGCTTAGGCTTCCGCTTCTAAATCCAACTCCAACCGTTCTGAGCCTGTTAGCTCACTTTCAACTCTTCTTTAGAAATGACGATCCCGTTCCAATCGGAATACAGGTAATCCCCAGGTTGAATCATTTGTCCTTGAATCGTTAGACCTACTTGAGTTTCACCTATGTCTCTTTTCTCTGTTTTGAAAGGGCAGGAAGTTAACGCTTTCACGCCTAAGTCTATTTCGGATAACGCTCCAACATCTCGAACCGCCCCCCAAATCACGACTCCCTCCCACTGATTGTTTAGAGCGGTTAATGCAACCTGGTCACCCATTAAAGCTCGCTCACTTGAACCATTGCCATCGACAACCAATACTTTTCCTTTTCCATTCTCTTTTAGCATTTCTTTCACTTTGGAATTATCGTGAAAGCAACGCACAGTGACTATCTCCCCCCAAAACGCAGCTCTTTGCCCAAAGTTTTGTAAAGGTAAGTCGAGTAAGGTTAATTGGTCTTCATACTGATCACATAGATCAGGCAGTAAGTCTTTCATGAATCCTCCTTGAAATATTCCTGCTTATTTAACTATAAACTGTGGTTCCCCTTATGCCACCTGAAGCATTAAAATCCATAGGTAGATAAAGTTCGCCACAAGCTACTTATCCATTTCCCTAAGGTATACAACCGCTAAAGCATCGGTTTTACCTTGCTTTCAAATTTACCTATCTTTTCTATCTCTCCGGTAACAAATGCTAAATACAGCTCACCGGATTCCACGTAATAGATGGCATTTTGGTCAAACGCTTTTGCTAAATCCAAGCCATTTTGTAGTGATATTTCTACAGCATAGCTGGCTTCGCTCCACTCCAAATTGATGTCGCCAGCCAACAAACGTAACGTTTTATTGAGTTGTAACAGCGACTCTAACTGTGAATTTCTTCGCAGATTTTCCTCATCACTCAGTATTATACTTCTTGGATTACAAGCAGTTATTACGCAAAAACTGGAAAAACCGATTGTTTGGTCTATGTAAAAGAATGTTTCTACATAGGCTTGTTTGAGAGTGCTATCAATCTGCATAAAAATTTCAACTTTTTATATACATTTACTATCTATTCTTGTTAGTTTTCTTCTATTGATATAAATCAACAAAGTGAATGGAATTGGAATTTGGGCGTTGTTAGCAAGCTGTTAACAATATAAAATCCAGTTCAGCAAATGGCAGAAAGCAAGCATGACATAGGATTTAGTCTTACAAAATCAGACTTCCAAGGACGGCGTACCGTGTGAAGGTGGTGTTTTTTTGCGTAGTATCGTTTATTATCAAGAACACTTTACCTGTATGTTATTTTTCTGCCTAGAATTTATTCTATTAGCACAGTTTTAGTTACAATTTAGGTACCGCCAATGCAAACCCCGCAGATTCTCATCGTTGAAGATGAGCAAGTAACCCGCAATACGCTGAAAAGCATTTTCGAAGCAGAGGGATATGCTGTCTACGAAGCAAGTGATGGTGAAGAAATGCATCGTGTACTTGCTGATAACCAAGTTAACTTGGTTATCATGGATATCAACCTACCAGGTAAAAATGGTCTGTTGCTGGCGCGCGAACTCCGCGAGCAAGCAAATGTAGCACTCATGTTCCTGACTGGTCGTGATAACGAAGTAGACAAAATCCTAGGTCTAGAAATTGGTGCGGATGACTACATCACCAAGCCGTTCAACCCTCGTGAATTAACTATTCGTGCTCGTAATCTTCTTAATCGTTCTATGACGAATGGCGTTGTTCAAGAAGAAAAACGCAGCGTTGAAAAGTATGAATTTAATGGTTGGGAATTGGACATCAACAGCCGCTCTCTTGTTAGCCCTTCTGGTGACAGCTATAAGCTTCCTCGTTCTGAATTCCGAGCATTGCTTCACTTCTGTGAAAACCCAGGCAAGATTCAAACACGTGCCGACCTTCTGAAGAAGATGACTGGACGCGAACTTAAGCCACACGATCGTACAGTGGATGTCACCATTCGCCGTATTCGTAAGCATTTTGAATCGGTTGCAGACACACCGGAAATCATCGCCACCATCCACGGTGAAGGTTACCGCTTTTGTGGTGATTTAGACGAGTAAGCCAACGTGCTCATAGTAAAAAGCCGATGAATCCATCGGCTTTTTTTGTATGCACGTTCTATCTTTTAGTAAACGCTGTCCACTTTCACTTTTTCTTGCGTCAACCAGTAAGTGTTTTCTACATCAACCAGCTGCAATCCAACATCCACATCCTCAATTTCACTCAATGGCATATCCGTGCTAAATGCGACTTCCCAACGGTTGCCACTATGGTTGCGTACGTCAATGCTCTCCAACGCGACCCATTGCACTAAATCGCCCTGCTTTATGATCAGAGCACTCGCATCCAAATCTGCAGGTAAATCTTCACGCCCTTCTAGATAAAGAGATCCGTGAAGCAATAAACCTTGTTCACCATCAATACCCGGCATTTTGTTTAACCATAGATTCACCGTCATTCGCACGGTTGCGCCAGCAATGGTCTCTTGCGCAGTACTTTTTTCCCAAGGCACTTGATTAGCATCTCTATCTTGTTGTGCACACCCAGCCACAGCCAATACTGCCATTAAGGCAAGCTTTTTCATTTTATTTTCCTTTTTCGTTTTCTAACCACGCTTTAAGAATATCGATATCGGGTTGATAACCATTGCGAATCTCTTCGACCCAATCGTGTATATTTTCCCACCATGCTGCCAGCTCTGGTGATTGCGCTTTTTGTGCCACACTTTGAATGTGTTTTAAGCCAATGGAGCCCGCTGCTCCTTTGATTTTATGTGCTTCAGATACAATGCCAGCCTGATCCTTCGCCGTCATATTGGAATCCAATACATCCATGTAGCTCGGCATCATATCTTCAAACAATTTAATGCTGTCAAATACTGGACCTGTCCCCACTATTCCAACGTAGGATTCTAGCATTTCCAGATCTAAGATTTGATTCGTTATCTGTGTTTCAGCAGGGGTACTAACTTCTTGTTCTTCTTTACATTCATTTTCAACATTACTGGAAGAAAAATCAGAAAGTGATAGCGCTTTTTTGATACCTTTCACTGATAACGGCTTGCTGATCACTTCATCCATTCCGTTCTGGAAGTACTCATCTTTATCCTTCAACACGTTGGCAGTAAGAGCAACGAGTGGAGGAAGGTGTTCATAGTGATCTCTGAAGTATGCAGCTACATCAAACCCAGTCATGTCCGGTAATTGAATATCCAACAAAACCAAATCAAAGTCGCTGGGCTTAAATAAGGCGATCGCTTCTTCACCCGTCATTGCGACTTCTACGCTGTGCCCAAGGCTTTCAAGTAATGAACGTGCAACGGTAACATTCAGCTCGATATCTTCGACCATGAAGATTCGTAAATGGCGATCGGAACTTGGTGCAACAACTGACTCTTGAGGGTCTATCTCGACTAGCGGTGCTTTTAACGTAACGGTAAAGGTGCTTCCAAACCCTTCTTCACTTGATGCAACAATATCGCCTCCCATCATGTTAATTAGTTGATGAGAAACCGCTAAACCAATGCCTGTTCCAACGGCGTGTAAGTTGTCTTTGCCCGATTTCACTTGATAATACATCGCAAAGATTTTCTCTAGTTCCGCTTCAGGAATACCTATGCCGGTATCTTCGATTTCGATAACAATCTCAGCCTGATCGGTGAATATTTCTGCACTCACACTCATCACCACGCCGCCTTCTTTCGTGAATTTCATGGCGTTGCTGATTAAGTTCCACAGTACTTGGCGAAGGCGAGTGGCATCCACATCGATGCCCGACGGTAAATCCGTTAGCCTTTCTAAATCGAAACGGAGCCCTTTCTGTTCTGCCATCAAGCTCGACAGGCTTTCAATTTCTAAAACGAACTCGGTAAAGTCCAAAGGTTTGGGGAACAGCTCCAATTTGCGGCGATCAAACTTATCCATATCAATGATGTCATTGAATATGTTGCCCAAGCTGACCGCAGACACGTTGATGGTTTGCATGTATTGGCGCTGCTCTTGAGATAGCTTGGTATCCAGTAACATTCGACTTAAACCAACAATACCGTTCAACGGGGTACGCAGTTCATGGCTTATTGTCGAAATAAACGTGGTTTTGTCCTGACTCGCTTTTTCTAACGCATCTTGGTATTTTTTCCGCTCAGTGATATCACGACCAAACCCAACCAAACCGAGGTGCTTGCCCTCTTTGCTGTAAAACGGCACCTTTCGCAATTCAAAATACGCTTTTTTGCCATCGGGGTATTCCAACCACTGCTCGTAAGTGAGTGAGTTGTTGTGCGAAAAAACTTGCTCGTCAGTTTCCACAACTTGCTGCGCGACTTCCTTGCTGTATACGTCCCATGGCGTCAAGCCCACCAGATCGTGTTCGCGCTTGCCTGTTAAGTCTTCCATTGCGCGGTTACAGCCAGAGAACTCCCCTTTGGCGTTGCGGTAATAAATCAAGTCGGGAGACGCATCAATAAAGGAACGAAGTAACGCCGTTCTTTCCGCCAATTCCACTTGCGCTTTTTCCCTTTGGAATACTTCGTTTTCCATATCAGTGAGCAATTGCTCACGCGCGACTTCGACTTTTTGTCTTTCTTCTATTTCTAGGTTGAGTTGCAATATGTTTTCTTGCAGCTGTTGATTCAGTTCCTGATCGCGCGATCGCATATCTTTCAGTTTGGATACCAACTTGGAAAGGCGCTGACGTGACTCTTCCAGTTGATCCACAACCACAGAAAGGAAGTAGACCGCCCATGGTGTAATCACCAAGCCAAAGAAAACCGAGCGAACAATATCGATATTGTCGACAGTACCTTGCAAGGCAAGCGTAATTCCTACCTGAACAAATACTGCGAGAGCAACTAAGGCTAATGCCAAAAGAATGGAGAAACGCACAATCCCTAATTTGACCAACAAGTCGACATAGTATTGCGCCAAGTTTTTCATCGGCTTCATGAAAGCTCCGTATAAAATGAGAATGGCAGTGTGACGGAAGTCCGTATTGTAACGGTAGCCAAAAAAAGATTCTTATTGATGCTTCACATCCACGTTAAAACAATGAATTCAAACAAATTGAGACTGATTTCGTCCCTTCTGTTTGGCTTTGTATAACGCTTGGTCTGCCATAGCCACCAGTTGGCTAGGCACTTCTGATATCGCCGGAATGTATGACACAATACCGATGCTTAGAGTAATGCGATCAGCGACACCGGAGTGTTCATGAACAATATTCAATTCATGAACGTATTGATGGATGTTTTCTGCAACCCGCTTCGCCCCTTCCGATGTAGTATCAGGCAAAATAAAGGCAAACTCTTCTCCACCATATCGCGCAACACAATCAGAAGATCGAGAGAGGACCTTCTCAAAAGTGGACGCTAGGGCAATAAGAGCAGAATCCCCTTTTTGGTGACCATAGTTGTCGTTGTAGTCTTTAAAATGGTCTACGTCGCACAGCATGACGGTCAAGGGCTTGTGCTGACGAACGTGCAAACGCCATAGCAACTCTAGCTGCTCATCGAAGCGTCGGCGATTCGCAACTTTTGTTAAGCCATCAATGAAGCTCAGTTTCTCCAGCTCTCGATTTGCTTTTTCGAGTTGCTCTTCCACGATGAATCGTTCAGAAACATCTCGCGCCATGACCAAAACACCGTTTGTACCTGATGCAGGGTTCCGATAGGGTGCTTTTACTACGTCGTACCAAGTAACATCACCATTACTGTGTTCGATACGATCGATATAGCGTAGTGATGTGCCTTCCTGCATTACTCTGTCGTCGCTGTCTTTGTAGCGCATGTAAGCTTTGCGAGAAACAACCTCTTCCACTCGCTTGCCAATCAAATCATTAGGTGTTGCGACCCCAAGAGCTTCAACATAAGGCTGATTACAGGCTTCATAAATTCGATTTTGGTTGAATAAACCAATCGGATCGGGGCTAGCTTCTAATATTGATTGCAATATCGTGTCACGCTGTGCGAGGGCAATTTCAGTGTCTTTACTGCGCTCCATTTCATCGCGCAATATTTGCTGGCTGTTATGCCAGTCAGTCACATCAAGACTAATACCGATACTGCCTATCACATCGCCATTTTCATCGGTTAGCATTTTAATGTGAGTCTCTAACAAGCAAGCATGACCATCTGAAGACGTAGTCCAGCGCTGCTGACCGTGCTTTTGCTGGCTCAGCTGTTTCGCACTTTTAGTGCCTTCACTTGACCTTCCTTTCCAAAAAAGATCGAACGCTCTATTGCTCCCGATCAGCTCCCCATTTTTATCTGTATAAAAAACTGGCTGCGAAATGGAGTCCAAGACCCGCTTTGAAATCAGCAAATCTCGCTGCTTTTCATCAAGCTCACTTTCTGTCGATTGATAAGGTGTTAAGTACAAAATCCAAGCTTTCTTCCCTAAGTAAGCTGTTTTTCGTCCCGATAAGGTGGTGTTTACTTCATGATGCTGTGAAACAGAAAATCGATAGGATAGATTCTTGCGCTGGTCATCAAACGCGTCATTCAATAGATGGAGCAAATCGGTTGAAGAAACCGAATTAGGGAAAAGGTATTGCTCCCCTACTCGCCTAATGGCCAAAAGTTGAAGAGCTTCTGTATTCGCATCAAGTAGCTTGCCACTATGAGCATCGATGGCAATCATGGCCGTTGGGGTACTTTGAATCAGCTCGTTGAGTTGTCTTTGAAAATACAACTTCGCACCAATTGCCAGGCTGGATCCCACCAATATCGCAAAAATATCGATACCAAACCCGTGGGTGTTATCCCAAAGCCAGTGAACAAATTCTTCCATCGTGATCGTCGCTCTTGATTGCCCGTCCAGATTGTACACAAATAGGGGAATGAGCGCTTAAATGAATTATTCAACTAACCGTTTGGGATCAACAAATTCATAAGGTTGGTTAAGTAAACTTCCTTGTGCACCTAGATTATCCAGATTGTGCCCAATTTCAGTCATCGCCAGCCAGCGCTGTTCACACCACATCGGAGCCAGTAACGTTGGCCTTCTCGCAGTCGCTGAAACTCGGTGATAAACAACCTCAGGCGGTGTCCGGCGAATCATCTCAGACGCAATATCCACGTACCATTCAAGTTCTGGCGCTACGAGCCTTCCTGCCTGCCAACTTTTAGCCATGATGCTTCCATCTACAATATGAAGAGGGTGAAGCTTAATACCGTCTGTGCCCGCATCGACAACTTTGTCTATAGTCTCTATACAATCCGGCTTACCCTCTCCTGGCAGACCGACAATAAGATGAGTACACACTTTTATACCCAACTGTCGCGCTTTTTGGGTAATGCGCGAGTAGCACTCAAAATCATGCCCTCGGTTTATCCGTTTCAGCGTATTGTTGTTTGCTGTCTGCAACCCCAATTCCAGCCAGATCTCATACCCTTTACTCAAGTATTCAGTTAGTAATTCCAGCACAGCATCTGGCACGCAGTCCGGTCGAGTGCCAACACACAAACCCACAATATCCGCTTGTTCCAGCGCTTCTTCATACATACTGCGTAGTACTTGCACTTCAGCGTACGTACTGGTGTAGGCCTGGAAATAGGCTAAGTATTTTTTTGCTCGACTTATCTCACCCGCTCTATCTGCGAGTTGCTCTTTAATGCTCTTCACTTGAGCTTGCTCATCAGCAAACGAAGCCACATTGCAAAAAGTGCAGCCTCCTCGACCAATCGTTCCGTCTCGGTTTGGGCAGTTAAATCCACCATGCAACGTCAATTTATGAACTTTCTCACCGTACCTCCGATGTAGATCTTGCCCCAGCGTATTGACTGACTCGTGCAATTGTTTCATGGCTATTAATTAACACCTCTACAAAAGAATCTTCTTTAAGATCGAAAAACTGGTGTCATATGAACGAAAAAACACCAAACGAGAATCATTCTCATTCGTGTAATTTAATTACATATCACCGAAAATTATCACCAAATTGTAGAAGCACGAAAAAGATGAATTACGAACAAAAATCAATAAAGATGCAGAAAATACAGGATTTTTTGCAAATGTTATCGTTTTGTTAAGCTAAAACTGCATAAATCAGCTGAAAAAACACACATTCTGCGTTAAGTTTGGATGGAATTTACTATTACAAAAATGTAGGATAGTTACATAAATCACGTTTTTTTGAGCAATGTCGGCCAATAAAAGAGCGCGAATAAATCGGAAGATATCCATTCCCTCCAATATAAATGCCTACAAATCAGGCGAATCATAATGGATATCACCAAGGATTAGTTATCTTCGCTAATTATATTTCCGCGAAGAACAGAAAGGATTCAGACCATCAACATAGATGGTTTCGATTTCATAATTAAAAGGAACAGGTGCGTTTACGCGAGTAACCCGTGCCCGTAATAAACTGGAAGGAAGTATCTATGGTAGATAGAGAGCAAAAGACACAAGGTCTATACACTCCCGAATTGGAGCATGACGCTTGTGGTATCGGTTTTGTTGCTCACCTAAAAAACCGTAAATCTCATGATGTAGTGACGCAGGCGCTTGATATGCTTGCTCGCATGGAACACCGCGGCGGTCAGGGTTGTGATCCGTGTTCGGGTGACGGTGCTGGTATTTTACTGCAGAAGCCACACGAATTCCTGTTGGAAGAAACGGTTAAGCTTGGCATTAAATTGCCTTCTTTTGAAAAATACGGTGCGGGTGTTGTCCTCTTCCCTAAAGATGAGCACAAACGTGCACAATGCCGAGATATCCTTGAACGTAATGCAAAGCGCTTAGATCTTGAAGTTCTAGGCTATCGTGTTCTCCCTGTCGATAACTCCATGATTGGTGCTGATCCTCTTAGCACTGAACCTCAGTTTGAGCACGTGTTTATCACAGGCGGTCCGGGTACGACACCAGAAGAACTGGAGCGTAAACTTTATGTTCTGCGAAACTACACCGTCCGTGTCTGCCTAGAAAGCGTGTCGAACATTGGGGATGATTTCTACATCAACTCCATGTCGTACAAAACCATTGTCTACAAAGGACAGCTAACCACAGAACAAGTACCTCAGTACTTCTTGGATCTGCAAAACCCTACAATGGTTACTGCGCTGGCATTGGTTCACTCTCGCTTCTCTACCAATACATTCCCAAGATGGCGCTTAGCTCAGCCTTTCCGTTACATTGCACACAACGGTGAAATCAACACTGTTCGCGGCAACCTTAACTGGATGAAAGCGCGTGAAGCCATTTTGGAATCTGACCTGTTTACTCAGGCTGAAATCGACATGCTGCTGCCTATCTGTCAGGAAGGTAGCTCAGATTCATCTAACTTTGATATGGCGCTTGAGCTCCTAGTCCTTTCTGGTCGTAGCTTGCCTCATGCTCTTATGATGATGATCCCTGAAGCTTGGCAAGAAAACAAAAATATGGACCCAACGCGCCGTGCGTTTTACCAGTACCATGCCAATATCATGGAACCTTGGGATGGTCCGGCTTCTGTTTGTTTCACCGACGGTGTTCAAGTAGGGGCAACACTTGACCGTAACGGTTTACGTCCATCACGCTACACAGTAACCAAAGACGACTTCCTTGTCATGGCATCAGAATCTGGTGTGGTTGAAATCGAGCCAGAGAACGTCGAATTCCGTGGTCGCTTACAGCCTGGTCGTATCTTCGTTGCCGATCTAGAACAAGGTCGCATCATTTCTGATGAAGAAGTGAAAGATGGCATTGCCAATGCACAGCCTTATGAGCAGTGGGTGGAAGACAACCTTCTAAGCCTGAAAGGGCTACCAGAAGCGGGGAACAAACACCACCAGCCAAGTTCAGAGCGCTTGATGCATCATCAGCAAGCTTTTGGTGTGAGCTCGGAAGAAGTCAACGAAATCATCGTACCAATGGCAAAAGATGGTAAAGAGCCGTTGAGTGCTATGGGTGCCGACTGGCCGCTGGCTGTGCTGTCACATCAATCTCAGCACTTATCTAACTACTTTAAGCAGCTTTTTGCTCAGGTTACAAACCCACCAATCGATCCAATCCGTGAGCGTATGGTGATGTCTTTGAATACCTACCTAGGTAAAGACCAAAACCTGCTAGCCGAAACCCCTGAACACTGTCAGAAAGTAGAGCTGGAATCCCCTGTTCTTTCGAATGCCGAGCTAGAAAAACTGCGTGCTATCGACAACGAGCACTTACAAGCTAAAACACTCGACATCGTATTCCGAGCAAGCGAAGAAGAAGGCAAGCTTGAGCGAGCATTGAAGCGTATTTGCCAATACGCAGAAGATGCCGTGATTGATGGCTACTCCATCATCCTGCTGACTGACCGTGCCGTTAACTCTAACCACGCCGCTATCCCTGCCATGCTGGCTGTTGGCGCTGTTCACCACCACTTGATCCGTAAAGGATTACGTGCGAAGTGTGACATCGTTGTAGAAACAGGTGATGCGCGCGAAACGCACCACTTTGCAACGCTATGTGGCTACGGTGCAAATGCCGTAAACCCATACTTGGTAACAGAAACCATTATCGATCTTCAGAAGAAGCGTAAGCTCGATCCTGAAACGCCATCGGATGTTCTATTCGAAAACTACCGTAAGGGCGTCAATGGTGGCTTGCTCAAGATCTTCTCTAAGATGGGTATCTCAACATTGCAGTCGTACCACGGCGCACAGATCTTCGAAGCGCTGGGTATTAGCAAATCTGTCGTAGAAAAATACTTCACAGGTACGGTAACACGTATCGAAGGTTTAACCATTGATGACATTGCCAAAGAAGTATTGGTTCGTCACCGCGTCGGTTACCCAACACGTGAAATCCCAGTACAAGTACTGGATGTAGGTGGGGTTTATCAGTGGAAACAGCGTGGTGAAAAGCACCTGTTCAACCCTGAAACTATCTCTTTGCTTCAGCAATCGACGCGAAACAAAGATTTTGGTCAGTTCAAGCAATACGCGAAAGCGGTCGATGACCAAGGTGATGATGCTGCAACACTGCGTAGCCAGTTGGACTTCATTAAGAACCCAGCAGGATCGATTCCTCTTGAAGAAGTAGAGCCTATCGAAAGTATCCTAAAACGCTTTGCGACAGGTGCGATGTCTTTCGGTTCTATCTCATACGAAGCGCACTCCACACTAGCCGTTGCGATGAACCGCATTGGTGCGAAATCGAACTCCGGTGAAGGTGGTGAAGACCCTGCGCGTTTCGAGCGTAAGAAAAATGGCGACTGGGAACGCTCTGCTATCAAGCAGGTGGCATCGGGTCGTTTCGGTGTAACGTCATACTACTTAACTAACGCTGACGAAATCCAAATCAAGATGGCGCAGGGTGCGAAACCTGGTGAAGGTGGACAACTGCCTGGCGACAAAGTCGATGATTGGATTGGTGCTACTCGCCACTCAACTCCAGGAGTTGGTCTGATTTCACCACCACCACACCACGATATCTACTCTATCGAAGATTTGGCACAGCTCATTTACGATCTGAAAAACGCCAACCGAAAAGGTCGTGTGAACGTGAAGCTGGTTTCTGAAGCTGGCGTGGGCACGATTGCCTCGGGTGTTGCTAAAGCCAAAGCTGATGTCGTTCTCATTGCCGGATTCGATGGTGGTACAGGTGCTTCACCAATGTCTTCAATCCGTCACACGGGATTACCGTGGGAATTGGGCTTGGCAGAAACGCACCAGACCCTTCTTAAGAATGGTTTGCGTAATCGCATCGTGGTTCAGTCTGATGGTCAGATGAAAACCCCTCGTGATTTGGCCATGGCGACACTTCTCGGTGCAGAAGAATGGGGCGTGGCAACAGCCGCTCTTGTCGTTGAAGGTTGTATCATGATGCGTAAGTGTCATAAGAACACTTGCCCAGTTGGTATCGCAACACAAAACAAAACGCTACGTGAGCGATTCGATGGTCGCGTAGAAGATGTCGTGACTTTCTTCCAATACATGGCAGAAGGCTTACGTGAAATTATGGCTGAACTTGGTTTCCGCTCTATCGCTGAAATGGTTGGTCAGTCTCACAAGTTGAAAGTGCGTGAAAACATCGCTCACTGGAAGTACAAAAACCTAGACCTTTCACCTGTCTTGCACATCGAGCAAGCGCGTGAAGAAGACGGCGTTTACAACCAGAAAGAGCAGAACCACAACTTGGAAGAAGTACTGGATCGCCAGCTGATTCAACTGGCACAGCCAGCTCTAGAATTCGGTGAACCCGTCAGTGCAACACTGCCTATCATCAACACCGACCGCAGTGCAGGTACCATGCTTTCCAACGAAATATCCAAAGTCTACAAAGACCAAGGATTACCTCAACCAATGAACGTTAAGTTCCACGGTAGTGCTGGTCAGTCGTTTGGCGCATTCCTTGCGAAAGGTGTGAAATTCGAAGTGGAAGGTGATGCGAACGATTACTGGGGTAAAGGCTTATCTGGCGGTACTTTGGTGCTATATCCAGACGCCAAATCCAGCATTGTCGCGGAAGACAACATCGTTGTAGGTAACGTATGTTTCTACGGTGCAACCTCCGGTGAATCCTACATTCGTGGTCTAGCTGGCGAGCGTTTCTGTGTTCGTAACTCTGGTGCCAAGGTAGTTGTTGAAGGTGTAGGTGACCACGGTTGTGAATACATGACAGGTGGTACAGCCGTTATTCTTGGCTCTACAGGTCGTAACTTCGCGGCAGGCATGAGCGGCGGTGTCGCTTACGTTTGGGATACAGCAGGTGATTTCGAAACCAAGCTGAATGCTGAGCTGGTCGATTTAGACCCTATTGAACAAGAAGATAAAGACCTGCTACTCGACATGCTGACCAAGCACGTTGAATTCACAGGAAGTGAAGTTGCTCAGTCTTTCCTTGATAACTTTGAAGCAAGCTTAACCACTATGGTGAAAGTTATGCCGCGTGATTACAAAGCGGTACTTCAAAAGCGTAAAGCGGAAGCAGAACAGAAAGAAGAAGTGGAGGCAGTATAATGGGTAAGCCTACTGGATTTTTAGAGCATGGTCGTGAGCTTCCAAGAAAGCTTGACCCTAGCGTTCGGATTGAAAACAACAAAGAATTTGTGCTGAACGAAGAGTTCGGCACCAAAATCAATACTCAAGCTTCTCGCTGTATGGATTGTGGTGTGCCGTTTTGTCATAACGGCTGCCCTATCGGCAACATCATTCCTGAATTTAATGATGCGGTCTTTCGCGACAGCTGGGAAGAGGCGTGGAACATTCTAAGTTCCACCAATAACTTCCCAGAATTTACCGGTCGCGTATGCCCTGCTCCTTGTGAGAGTTCGTGTGTATTGGGTATTAACCAAGATCCAATCACCATCTGTAACATCGAGAAAACCATCGTTGAAACGGCGTATCGCGAAGGTTATGCCAAACCGAAAACACCGCGTTCACGCACAGGTAAAACTGTCGCTATCATCGGCAGTGGTCCTGCTGGTCTATCTGCTGCAGAACAACTTAATAGTGCGGGTCACTTAGTTACGGTTTTCGAACGTGATGAAAAAGTGGGTGGCTTACTGCGCTTTGGTATCCCTGACTTCAAACTCAGCATGTCTGTTATTGATCGTAAAATCGATTTAATGGAGAAAGCGGGAATCAAGTTTGTTGTAAACGCGCACATCGGTGTCGACATCAACGCAGTGCAACTTCGTCAAGACTTTGATGTGGTTCTGCTAACGGGTGGTTCTACGGTACCACGCGATTTGCCAGTACCGGGTCGTGAACTGAACGGCGTGCACTTTGCAATGGAGTTCTTAGGTCAGAACAACCGTCGTGCAAACGAAATGGATCTTAAAACCAAAGAAATTCACGCCAAAGGCAAAAATGTTGTCGTGATTGGTGGTGGTGACACAGGCTCTGACTGTGTGGGTACTTCTAACCGCCACAAAGCGGCGAGCATCACTCAGGTTGAAATCATGCCGATTCCACCAGAGAAACGACCTGCTAACATGCCATGGCCTCAATACCCAATGATCATGCGCACCTCTACTTCGCACGAAGAAGGGTGTGACCGCCACTGGAATATTCTGACCAAAGAATTTGTCGGTAACGATGAAGGTCAAGTAACGGGTTTACGCATTGCCGATATCGTATGGCAGGACGCCAAACCTGGTGAGCGCCCATCATTTGATGAAGTTGCTGGCAGTGAGCGCGTGATTCCATGTGACTTGGCTTTCTTGGCCATGGGTTTCTTGCACCCAGAACCAACCGGTATTCTTGCGCAATTGGATATCAAGCTTGATGAGCGCGGTAACGTTGCAACTCAAGATTTCCAAACGAATCAAAAAGGTGTATTTGCTGCAGGTGATATGCGTACTGGGCAATCACTAGTGGTTCGTTGCATCAATGAAGGGCGCGAATCTGCTCGCGCTATTGATGCACATTTAATGGGCAACACCAATTTAGAAGCAAAAGCCGATTCGCTGATGCTTTCAGTATAAAAATAGGCAAAGCAATACGTTGCTTTGCCAACTCCTTCCTGAACTTTGCCAGCAACATTTGTTGCTGGCATTTTTTTGCCTTCAATTGTGAATAAGATGTTAAAAACATCATTCTAACTCATTGTTTACATGACAAATAAACGAGGCAAATCACCAAATTTCCTTAGTTATACCGACAAATATCCAATAACTTGACGTTTTCTATCATTAGCTATAGGTTGTGAAGCTGGTGATAACAAAATGACACCGCAATGTTAAGAAAACAGAGAGTTTGGCAACTATAATTACTACGCCACTCCACATAACTATAAAAATATAAGTTACACAATTCCCTTACCAGGAAGGTAGGAAGCAAAGGGAGAATTGCAATGGCTCTATACGATCCACGTCTTGAAAAAGACAACTGTGGATTCGGTTTGATCGCCCATATGGAAGGTCAGCCGAGTCACAAACTCGTCCGCACTGCTATTTCAGCACTCGACAGAATGACTCACCGTGGTGGTATTGCCGCCGACGGTAAAACGGGTGATGGCTGCGGATTACTACTTCAAAAGCCAGATACTTATCTGCGCATTATCGCCCAAGAACAAGGTTGGAACCTAGGCAAACAGTATGCGGTTGGCATGGTCTTCTTTAGCCAAGATCCTGAAAAAGCAAAAGAAGCCAAACGCGTAATTAACGAAGAGTTAGCAAGAGAAACACTCACTGTCGTTGGTTGGCGTGATGTTCCCATCAACACCGATGTTTTAGGTCCGATCGCCAATGAGTCCGTTCCTAACATCGAGCAAGTGTTTATTTCAGCTCCTGCTGGTTGGCGGGAACGCGATATTGAACGTCGCCTGTATATTGCTCGTCGCCGTATTGAAAAACAAATTCAAGACGATGACGATTTTTATATCTGTAGCCTGTCGACTCAGGTCATCGTGTACAAAGGGCTGTGCATGCCTGCGGATCTACCACGATTCTATTTGGACTTGGCGGATCTACGCATGGAATCGGCGATTTGCTTGTTCCACCAACGTTTCTCCACCAACACGCAACCGCGCTGGCCACTGGCTCAACCATTCCGCTATTTAGCACACAACGGTGAAATCAATACGATTGAAGGTAACCGCCAATGGGCTAGAGCACGTGCTTACAAGTTCTCGTCGCCACTGCTACCAGACTTACAAAGTGCCGCGCCATTTGTGAATGAAACAGGTTCTGATTCATCCAGCTTAGACAACATGTTGGATTTGTTCTTAGCCGGAGGTATGGATGTGTTCCGTGCCATGCGGATGCTGGTTCCACCAGCGTGGCAAAATCACCCAGACATGGACCCCGATCTGCGTGCGTTTTATGACTTTAACTCAAAGCATATGGAGCCTTGGGATGGGCCGGCAGGGATCGTTTTATCGGACGGTCGATACGCTGCCTGTAACTTAGATAGAAATGGGCTGCGCCCAGCTCGATATGTCATCACTAAAGATAACCTGATTACACTCGCTTCAGAGGTCGGTATATGGGATTACACGCCAGATGAAGTCTCTGAAAAAGGACGTGTTGGTCCCGGTGAACTTCTGGTTATCGACACTCGAAAAGGAAAACTTTGGCAATCGTCTGAGATCGACAGCGACCTAAAGAGCCGTCACCCTTATCGTGAATGGATGGAAAACAACGTTCATCGCTTAACTCCCTTTGCAGAGTTAAAGGACGATGAAGTGGGTCAACGCAATTTTGATAACGATGAGCTCAAAACTTATCAAAAGCAATTTGCGATGAGCAATGAAGAAGTCGATCAAGTCCTTCGAGTACTGGGCGATATGGGGCAAGAAGCCGTTGGCTCAATGGGCGACGATACCCCAATGGCTGTTTTATCTTCCAAAGAGCGCTTGGTAACGGATTACTTCCGTCAAAAGTTTGCACAGGTCACCAATCCACCGATTGATCCACTTCGTGAAAAACACGTCATGTCACTGGCCACCAGCGTGGGTCAGGAAATGAATGTGTTCTGCGAAACCGACGGTCACGCACATCGAGTTGCCTTTGAGTCACCGGTTTTGCTGTATTCCGATATGTTGCAGTTGCTCGAACTGAATGACGAACACTACCGAAATACCATTCTGGACATCAACTTTGATCCTAAAGAAAAGTCGCTAGAGCAAGCCATCCATGACTTGTGCGAGCAAGCTGAAACCGTTGTCCGACAAGGCACGGTACTGGTTGTCTTATCCGATCGTGATATTCAGAAAGGGAAACTACCGATTCCGGCTGCAATGGCAGTGGGTGCGGTACAAACTCATCTTATCAATGCCAATTTACGCTGTGATGCCAATATTATTGTGGAAACGGCTACGGCACGCGATCCTCATCAATTCGCAGTGCTATTGGGCTTTGGTGCGACCGCGGTTTATCCATATCTTGCTTACGAAGCCTTAGGTAAAGCCATTGATGATGGTGCACTGGAACGCTCCTACGGAGAAGCGATGCTGAACTATCGCAACGGCATCAATAAAGGGCTATACAAGATCATGTCCAAAATGGGCATTTCGACCATCGCTTCCTATCGCTGCTCTCAGTTGTTTGAAGCCGTTGGATTACACCAAGATGTTGTCGATCTTTGTTTCAAAGGGGTGACGAGCCGAATCCAAGGCGCTTCATTCAGTGATTTCCAACAAGATGTGTTCAATCTTTCTCGTAAAGCATGGGCAAAACGCAAGCCCATCGACCACGGTGGATTGCTGAAATTTGTCCACGGTGGAGAATTTCACGCCTACAACCCAGATGTCGTCAGCACATTGCAAACGGCGGTTAATTCGGGTGAAACCAATGACTATAAGTCCTTTTCTAAGCAGGTTAATGAACGTCCTGCCGCCATGTTGCGTGACTTATTGAAACTAAAGAAAGCAGACAAAGCGCTGCCACTAGAAAAAATTGAGCCAAACACCGAACTCTTTAAGCGATTTGATTCAGCGGCAATGTCGATTGGTGCACTTAGCCCTGAAGCACACGAAGCATTAGCCATGGCGATGAATCGCTTAGGTGGCTACTCAAACTCCGGTGAAGGCGGTGAGGATCCGCGTCGCTTTGGTACGGACCGTAATTCACGTATCAAACAAGTGGCATCGGGTCGATTTGGCGTTACCCCGCACTATCTGACCAATGCCGATGTATTGCAAATCAAAGTTGCACAAGGGGCGAAACCCGGTGAAGGTGGTCAGCTTCCAGGTCACAAAGTGACGGCTGAAATTGCCAAACTGCGATATTCCGTTCAGGGTGTCACCCTGATTTCACCGCCACCTCATCACGACATTTATTCGATAGAAGATTTGGCCCAGCTGATTTTCGACCTGAAGCAGGTTAACCCAAATGCTTTGGTGTCTGTCAAACTGGTGTCTGAACCGGGTGTAGGCACCATTGCCACAGGTGTTGCTAAAGCGTATGCCGATTTGATCACCATTTCCGGATACGACGGCGGCACCGCTGCCAGTCCATTAACGTCTGTGAAATATGCTGGCTGTCCTTGGGAGCTGGGGCTTGCAGAAACTCAGCAAGCATTAGTGGCCAATAGCTTACGTCATAAGATCCGTTTGCAAGTGGATGGTGGGCTAAAAACGGGCTTAGACGTCGTAAAAGCCGCCATTTTAGGGGCAGAAAGCTTCGGCTTTGGTACCGCACCAATGGTTGCGATGGGCTGTAAGTTCCTCCGAATCTGTCACCTAAATAACTGTGCAACGGGCGTTGCAACTCAGGATGAAACCCTGCGTAAGCAGTATTTCAAAGGGTTGCCAGATATGGTTGTCAACTACTTCACAGGGCTTGCCGAAGAAGTACGTGGAATCATGGCTGAGCTGGGCGTTGAAAAACTCACAGACTTAATAGGGCGCACCGACTTGCTTGAAGCCGTTCAAGGTATGACGGCAAAACAAAGTAAGCTCGATCTTTCGGGAATTTTGGAAAAGCCAATCTCGCCACAAGGGCACCCTGTCAGCTGGACTGAGCCCAATACTCCATTTGATAACGCTGCGTTAAACCAAAAAATCATCTCCGATGCCATGGCGGCTGTCGAAGCCAAGCAAAGCGCTAACTTTTACTATGATGTGATTAATACCGATCGCTCGGTAGGCGCACGTTTGTCTGGCGAAATCGCCAAGCGATATGGTAATCAGGGAATGGCTACCCAACCCATTAAGTTGTACTTAAATGGCACTGCTGGGCAATCCTTCGGTGTTTGGAATGCTGGTGGTGTTGAGCTCTACCTGACTGGTGATGCGAACGACTATGTCGGTAAAGGCATGGCAGGCGGAAAAATCTCCATCAAGCCACACTTAGGTACCGCATTCCGCTGCAATGAAGCAACGATTATAGGCAACACCTGCTTGTACGGTGCGACAGGCGGTAAGCTGTTTGCTGCTGGGAAAGCTGGTGAACGTTTTGGCGTTCGAAACTCAGGCACCATTGCTGTCATCGAAGGCGCAGGCGACAACGCATGTGAGTACATGACGGGAGGTGTTGTTGCCATTCTTGGCGCAACAGGCGTGAACTTTGGAGCGGGTATGACAGGCGGATTTGCCTATGTACTGGATGCGAACGACGACTTTAAAGGGCGTGTGAACACAGAATCGGTTGAAGCTCTATCACTCTCGGATCTCTACATCCATCAAGAGCATTTGAGAGGGTTGATATCAGAACATTTGGACGAAACCAACTCAGCGCATGCTGAGGAAATTCTTGCAAATTTCGACGAATGGATTCCTAAGTTCTACCTTGTGAAACCGCAAGCCTCTGACTTGAGAACCTTACTCGGTCACCAAAGTCGCAGCGCAGCTGAGTTGCGTGTTCAGGCACAGTAAGTAGGAGAGATTCATGAGCCAGAACGTATACCAATTTATCGATGTTCAACGTGTTGATCCGGCTAAAAAGCCGCTTAAGATACGTAAAATTGAGTTTGTAGAAATCTACGAGCCCTTTACCAATCAGCAAGCAACTGCACAAGCTGATCGCTGCCTTGACTGCGGAAACCCTTATTGTGAGTGGAAATGCCCTGTTCACAACTACATTCCTCAATGGCTAAAACTTGCCAATGAAGGAAGAATCATAGAAGCGGTTGAGCTGTCTCACCAAACCAATAGCCTACCCGAAGTGTGCGGGCGTGTGTGCCCACAAGATCGCCTGTGTGAAGGTTCTTGTACACTTAACGACGATTTCGGCGCTGTCACCATAGGTAACGTTGAAAAATACATCACCGATAAAGCCTTCGAAATGGGCTGGAAACCCGACATGTCTGCCGTGGAATGGACAGACAAAAAAGTCGCCATTATTGGTGCGGGGCCAGCCGGTCTTGCTGCCGCCGACATTTTAGTTCGAAATGGTGTGAAGCCAGTCGTATTTGATCGCTACCCAGAAATCGGTGGCTTACTGACGTTTGGTATTCCTTCTTTCAAATTGGAAAAAGGGGTAATGGAAAATCGCCGTCGTATCTTCAGTGATATGGGCGTCGAATTTAAAATGAACGTGGAAGTTGGCAAAGATGTACAACTTCAAGAACTCATTGATGATTACGATGCGGTCTTCTTAGGCGTGGGCACCTATAAAAATATGCGTGCAGGCTTAGAAAACGAAGAAGCGCCTGGCGTATATGATGCGTTGCCATTCCTCATTTCTAACACGTATAAAGTGATGGAACTGGATACAACCGATCCATACATCGATATGTCAGGCAAGCGCGTAGTGGTTCTCGGCGGTGGAGACACCGCGATGGACTGTGTTCGCACGTCCATTCGTCAAGGTGCAAGCAACGTTGTTTGTGCATACCGACGCGATGAAGCCAACATGCCCGGCTCTCGCCGTGAAGTAAAAAATGCTAAAGAAGAAGGCGTAAACTTCATGTTCAACCTCCAGCCGCTTGGTATTGAGGTGAACAAAGAAGGCAAAGTCGTGGGCGTGAAAGTGGTGAAAACCGCGCTGGGTGAACCCGATAGCGCTGGGCGTCGCCGACCAGAACCTGTTGCGGGAAGCGAACACATTCTGGATGCCGATGCGGTGATCATGGCCTTTGGATTCCAACCACACAAAATGAGCTGGTTAGAACCGTTTGGTGTGGACTTGGATCAATGGGGTCGCATCAAAGCACCTTCCGACCAAGAATTTCAACACCAAACATCCAATAAGAAGATCTTCGCAGGCGGTGATGCCGTAAGAGGATCCGATTTAGTAGTAACGGCCATTGATGAAGGCAGAAAAGCTGCGGAAGGAATACTCGATTTCTTAGAAGTTTAACTCGCCAACATTACGCTTAACACATACTCTAAAAGCAAAGAATGCCGTTATTCTTTGCTTTTTTCATTCATAGGAGAGTTCACCAATGAAAACCATCAGCGTCGTCTTAGGCTCTTTAGTTTTCCTTTCGGCTTGCAGCCAAGAACCTGTTTCCATTCCAGACAGAACTTCTCATCCTTGTGGCGATAGCCCTAACTGCGTGTCCACCCTTGAACACCGTGAAGACTTTATTCTGCAGCCTTTCACTTTAGCATCAAGCGATATCACCATTGAGCAAATTGAAACCGTGGCGCTATCAATGCCGGGCTCGCTAACGGCAGTAAAAGATGGCTCTTACATTCGAATAGAATACACCAGTGATTTCTTCGGGTTTGTCGACGATTTAGAAATCAAAATTGAGGGAGACAAACTGATCGTACGCTCCGAATCCCGCACGGGTCACTCCGACTTTGGCGTAAACAGAGAGCGCGCGGACGAACTTCGCAGTAGCTTGTTAGAGCAAGGTTTAATTACCCCGTAATCAGCACTTCACTTGTGCCTAAATTGGTTTGTGTCCAACTTAGACACAAACCGTCTCATTTCAACCAACGATAATTCAATCCAATAGCGGTACATTCAATATCAAAACATTGAATAGTAAAGGGAATGAATTATGTTTAAATGGTTAAAGCTTGCCGCTCCAGCTTTGATGGTTGCGTTAGTAGGATGCAGTGTTGACACCGATGAGGCAAAAAAACTCACAAAGCCAACCGTCAACGCTGGCAATGATCAAGTGCACACGCTTCCTGTCAGTAGTATTGCACTAAACGGTACGGCATCAACATCACCTAGTGTCTATGATATTGAAACCATCTCTTGGACTCAGCGCTCTGGTCCGCAACAGTTAAGTATTCTCAATGCCGATAAGTTGAAGGCGTCCATTATCAATCCGACATTGGCAGGTACCTATGAGTTCCAGCTGTATGTCAGGGACAGTGGCGCTCGCAGTAACATCGATACTGTTCGGCTCATACTTAATGCCGCAAATGCTGGTGCTTCGGCTTCTGCTGGTATTAGACACCACTCAAACCAAACCACTCAAAAGCAACAAACCCAGTCAATTCAAAAAACAATACAAATCCCCGTATCGGTTATTTCGACTGAGCTAACCGGTTCAAACGGCGTAATACAATACGGCACGACGGACACAACTCCCTCTAGCGATATTCAAAAGCAAACAGAGAACGCTCTTCAACAGCTGAGTGATGCTGCTACCGTCACCTTTGATTTCTCTGAAGTCTCTAAAGACAATAATTCACAACTCCTGATCGCAATGATTGAATCCTTAAGAGGTGATAATGCTGCGCAAATCGTTTCTTCCTACGACTCAGAAAACCCCGTGACCACCATTTATTTGCCAGACCTAAAACCACATCAAAATATGAAGTTTGATAACAGCGAACTCGGCACGCAGTTAAACGAGCTAGTCGATACCTTACAGCTCACCATCCCATCAACTTCAATCAGAAAAAACTAGCGCAATAAGAGCATTCAGCAAGCAGCCATAGCTCGTGCGCTGTGGAGACCAAAAACCTCGAGAGCACTAATAATTCAGCCATTACTGAAATTATGATCTTGAGGTTATCGCTCCATCGCTACCAAAAAATATTGCCTAGACGGGGTTAGAGACTGCAAAACTTTCCTGCTACAATCCGCTGTAATTGAATACTAACTTAGAGACGTCCAATGAAAATCGGTATTATCGGTGCCATGCAGCAGGAAGTGGCTATCCTGAAAGAAGCAATGACTCACTGTAAAGAAGAAACACGCGCAGGTTGTGTTTTCTACACAGGTCAAATCAATGGTGTGGATGCTGTTTTGTTGCAGTCTGGTATTGGCAAAGTGGCGGCTTCTGTTGGTACCACCTTGTTACTCGAAATCTATCAGCCTGAAGTCGTGATAAATACCGGTTCTGCTGGTGGTTTTGATTCTTCTCTGAACTTGGGTGATGTTGTTATTTCAACCGAAGTTCGTCATCACGATGCGGATGTTACCGCTTTTGGTTATGAAATTGGGCAGATGGCAGGCCAGCCGGCAGGTTTTGCTGCCGATGAAAAGCTGATGGCAGTTGCAGAGCAAGCTCTTGAAAAAATGGATGGCAAGCACGCAGTTCGCGGACTCATTTGCACGGGTGATGCCTTTGTATGCAGCGCAGAACGCCAGGCTTTTATCCGCACGAATTTCCCATCTGTGATTGCAGTTGAAATGGAAGCCGCAGCCATCGCTCAAACCTGTTACCAATTTAATGTTCCGTTTGTGGTTGTTCGCGCCATCTCTGACGTTGCGGATAAAGAGTCTCCAATGAGTTTTGACGAATTCCTTCCTTTGGCGGCACAAAGCTCCTCGGAAATGGTGCTCAAAATGGCTGACTTACTGAAGTAACATTACTCATGGAAGAGCTGTTTACTAAGCTGTATTCCAACGGCGCCCTATTGGTCTTATGGGGCGCTTTACTGTTCCATTTTATCTTGCCTATCCCCAAATCAGTGCACCCTGCGACGCTTTGGCATAAGTTTGCTGAAATCCTCGCAACCAAGGTGAACAACAATCAAAACCACGGGCAAAGTGTCATCTCTGGCAGCTTGGCTTGGGGAATGATGTGTATACCAGCCTTAATCTTCTTTATCGCATTAAAGCCTCTGGTCTGGC